>JBMORL010000063.1:0-14356 GCA_049322335.1 Bacteroidota bacterium | reverse complement strand
ATTCTTCATCACATCCGTATCCCAAACTTTTTACAATTTCGATATTCGATAGTGTTCCATCGGATTCAACAATAAATGAAACTGAAACTTTACCATAAATTTTTTGCGCACGGGCGGGAGCAGGTAAACTGGTATTGTTTCTTACAAACTCATTCATTGCCTCTGCTCCACCGGGAAATTCGGCAGGGGTATCAACTGCTTCTATAATGTCTTCATTGTTTTTTTGTTGTGCGTTTAATTTATTTTCATATTCTCCACCGCTATCCAACCAAGCCGTATCGCAGTTTTCAAGTTGAAATTTATTGTTATATCTACATCCTCTTACAAATGAATTCAGTCCTTCGTCTGAACTAAACTGGGTATTGATATACATGATTTCCCCATTTTTATCATACCTTAATGTACTATCTCCCTTTCCTTCGTTAAAATAAAAAGTCCTAATAATTAACTTTTCATTTTCAAACAGATGTAAACTATCTGGCTGGTTTTTAGTGTACCATGTTTTTGAAAATAATGTATCATTATGATAGTATGTATTTATGCCATTTAATAAGCCATTTTTATAATTTTCTGTACGAATTAATTTACCGTTATCCGACCAGTAGTCCCATTGTCCCTGTTTTACACCCATTGTATCCACCCATCCCTTGCAACTTATATTTCCATTTTTGTGATAATCTTTTTGTAATTTAAAAAAAGCTGTAGAATCAAATACCAAAACTCCTTGCTGACAATAACTATCAGAAAAAATAAAAAATGTTACAATACAAAAAAAATATCTCATCTGAATATTTTTGATTTACAACCTGAAGGGTACCGGCAATCGATATCTTACCCTAACAGGATTCCCATTGGCTTGTCCTGGATTCCATTTTGGCATCATACTTACTACTCTTACGGCCTCCTCATCACATCCACCGCCAATTCCTTTTTCCACAACAACATTTGTAACCGTCCCGTCTTTTTCTATATAAAAATTGACATATACTTTTCCTTCTATTCCATTTGTTTTGGCATCTTCGGGGTAATTAATGTTTTTAATAATAAAGCCGTACATGGCATTCAATCCATCCGGGTATTCAGGCGCCACATCAACTACGACAACAGAATCTTCAGACGCAGGCTTTTTTAAAGTATCGTTGCTGTTTAAATTTTGAGAAAAACCAAATTCACAAAAGAAAACCGAAATCAAAATTAAAATACTTTTTTTCATGATAATTAAATTTTATCCATCAATCCCTCCTCCACCAAATTAGGCAAAGTAACCTTTAGTTTTTTGGTGCGTTTCATTTCTCTTTGTATAGCGAACAGTGCTTCTTTGTTTCTTGCCCATGCCCTGCGTGCTATTCCGTTATTTACATCCCAGAACAACATACTTTTCAACCTGCGGTCGCTGTCTTTGCTTCCGTCCAACACCATTCCAAATCCACCGTTGATCACTTCTCCCCAACCAACACCACCCCCGTTATGAAGCGATATCCATGTAGCACCACGAAATCCATCTCCCACAAAATTGTGAACAGCCATATCGGCTGTAAATTGAGAACCGTCATAAATATTGCTGGTTTCGCGATAAGGAGAATCGGTTCCCGAAACATCGTGGTGATCTCTGCCCAATACTACAGGTGCAGCTATTTTTTTTGCTTTAATAGCTTTGTTAAATGCTTCCGCAATTTTTACCCTTCCCTCGGCATCTGCATATAAAATACGCGCCTGCGATCCCACCACCAGTTTATTTTGTTGTGCATCTTTTATCCAAACAATATTGTCACGCAACTGTTGTTTTATTTCTTTCGGTGCGGTTTTATACATTTTTTCCATCACCTGCAGCGCGATCTTATCTGTCATAGCCAGGTCTTCGGGTTTTGCACTGGTACACACCCACCGGAAAGGACCGAAACCATAATCGAAACACATGGGGCCTAAAATATCCTGAACGTAGGAGGGGTAACGGAATACGGGCCTCACCCCCGGCCCTTCTCCCGTGGAGAGGAGAGCAATGCCTTTTTCATAAATATCTGCTCCTGCGCGGGAGGCTTCGAGGAGGAATGCATTCCCGTAATCGAAAAAATACATGCCGTTATCTGCCAATGTATTTATAGCAGCAGCGTGGCGAACTAACGTTTTACGGACTTCAGCTTTAAACTTTTCCGGCTCGTCAGCCATCATGCGGTTGCTTTCTTCATACGAAAAACCAGCCGGGTAATATCCGCCTGCCCAGGGATTATGAAGAGAAGTCTGGTCGCTGCCGATATCCACTTTTATTTTTCTTTCAGCCAGCTTTTCCCAGAGGTCTACAATATTTCCATCGTAAGCCAGTGAAATTGTTTCACCTTTTTTCCTGACTTCTTCTGCACGGTCTATCACTTTATTTACATCCGCATACACTTCATCCACCCATCCCTGCTCGTGACGTTTATAGGTTGCTTTCGGATTTACTTCAGCGGTAATGCTCACTACACCGGCAATGCGCGCAGCTTTGGGTTGTGCCCCGCTCATCCCTCCCAATCCGGCTGTAACAAATAAAATTCCTTGGGGAATTTTTCCACCGAATTTCATTCGCACAGCATTCATTACTGTAATCGTTGTTCCATGCACAATTCCCTGCGGACCGATGTACATGAATGATCCGGCTGTCATTTGTCCGTATTGCGTTACTCCCAATGCATTAAATCGTTCCCAGTCATCGGGCTTGCTGTAATTGGGAATCATCATTCCATTAGTCACCACTACTCTTGGCGCCTCTTTATGTGAAGGAAATAATCCCATCGGGTGACCGCTATAGAGAACCAGTGTTTGATCATCTGTCATAGTAGCCAGATACTGCATGGTTAACAGATATTGCGCCCAGTTTTGAAACACTGCGCCATTTCCTCCATAAGTGATCAACTCATGCGGATGTTGTGCAACAGCATAGTCCAGATTATTACTGAGCATATGCTGAATGGCTTTTGCCTGCAAAGATTTTCCCGGGTATTCGTTAACCGGACGGGCATAAATTTTATAATCGGGGCGAAAACGATACATGTAAATTCTGCCATATGTTTTTAATTCTTCTGAAAATTCTTTGGCAAGAACGGCATGGAATTTTTTCGGAAAATAACGCAATGCATTTTTCAGCGCCAGTTTTTTTTCTTCAGCTGAAAGAATATCTTTTCGTTTTGGAGCGTGATTCAGCGTGGGGTCATGAGGTTTTGGAGCAGGTAATCGCTGCGGAATTCCGGCTACTACCAGTTTTTTGAATTGTCCGGTGGTTATTTCTTTCTTCACTCTTGCAGGCATAAAACAGGATTATGTACAAATGTATATTTTTCCCGGGGAAATAAGGCGTGAGAAACCCATATTTAACCTCATTTTGTACTATAAAGAACCGGAATTTTATTACTTTTAGCATGTGCATAGTTATCCCATACATAATTTCAGCCAGGACGATGCCACCAGCCTTGCTTTCCAGGTAATTCCCCTGGATAAAAAGAAGGATTACGACACTTCCGTGCCACACCGCCACAATTATTACGAAATTTTTTTCTTTGAAAAAGGAGCCGGAAAACACCTGATTGATTTTACCAACTACGACATAAAAAACAACAGCCTGCATTTTGTTTCTCCCGGACAGGTGCATTGCGTGAGGCGCGAGCCCGATACGTTTGGATTTGTGATTTTTTTCTCACGCACTTTTTATCATCTCGACCTTCATGACAAAGACGTGTTATTTGATCTTCCTTTTTTAAACAACAATACCGAAAATGTAGCTTTTAACCTGGATACAACCCAGGCTACTACCATCAAACTCCTGTATGACCAGTTGCGTACCGAATACGAATCGGGAAATGAATTCAAGGAGCAAATGATCCGTTCGATTCTAAATGTATTTCTTATTCAATGTAACCGGTTGTATAAAGAACTGTATAAAGAAGCTTCACAGCAAAATCAGCGTGATGATGTTTATCAGAAATTCCGCGTCCTGCTGGAAAAAAATTTCACCGAGCTGCACAAACCCAGCGACTATGCTGAAAAACTGGGCGTAACCGAAAAAACCCTGTTCGACCATATTAAAAAAGTAACCGGCTTACCCCCGGGAGAGATCGTCCATGAGAGAATTATTCTTGAAGCAAAACGATTGTTATTCCACTCCGAACAAAGCGCCAAAGAAATTGCTTTTTTCCTGGGGTTTGACGATCCATCCTATTTCAATAAGTTTTTTAAAGGGCGTACCGGCCATACGGCTGTTGAGTTCAGGGAAAAAGTGAGATCTTCCTATCGTTAAACATCCGTTTTTCTTTCCCCGGATAGAATTTGTATCTTGCATAAAAATTACAATGGCTGATTTTTCAGGAAAAACGGTTTGGATAACAGGTGCTTCATCAGGCATAGGCGAATCACTGGTGTATGCTTTTGACAAAAGCAAGGCCAACATCGTTATATCTGCCCGAAGAGCACAAGAACTGGAAAAAGTAAGAAATAAATGTTCCAACCCCCAGCGCGTCTTTGTCCTTCCTCTCGACCTTGAACATTCCGGAAATTTTTCTGATCTCACCAAAAAAGTACTGGAAAAATACGGCCGCATTGATATTCTTGTCAACAACGGAGGTATCAGCCAGCGCGCCAACGCAGCCGATACATCAGAAGCTACCGAAAGAAAAATAATGGAGATCAATTTCTTCGGGAACATCGCTCTCTCCAAAGCCGTTCTTCCTGTAATGAAAAAACAGAAAAGCGGAAAAATCGTGGTGATGAGCAGCATTGCCGGGAAATTCGGGTTCTATCTTCGTTCCACCTACTCTGCCTCCAAACATGCGCTGCACGGCTATTACGAATCGCTTCGCCTGGAAGAAGAAAAAAACGGTATCAGCGTGCTGATGGTTTGTCCGGGTAAGATAAAAACAGATATTTCCCTTAACGCACTAACGGGATCAGGACAAGCGCATGACAAAATGGACAAAAACCAGGCAGAAGGAATGCCGGCAGAAGAATGTGCAGAAAAAATTATTTCAGCTATCGAAAAAAACAAAGAAGAGATTCTTATCGGCAGAAGAGAAATAAAAGCAGTGAAACTGAAAAGACTATTTCCGAAGTTGTTTGGGAAAGTGATTAGGAGGCAAGAGCCATGAGGGATGAGGAATAAGGGAAAATGTTAATGACGAAAGAACGGATTACGAAGTAAAATGCGGAAGTACGAAAAGGCGAGATTTGAGATTTGAGATTGGAAGTGAAATACAGATCAAACGATTACTCCCTTTGGTCGTGAGAAAAGCTGATAATTACCTGCCTGCTATTGAGCGGGCTGATGTGACCGCAGGCAGGCATGACGTTTGATTTTTGATTGAAATATAGCTATTACATGTTTTTTTCATCACTCCCCACCAATGAGTACTGACCAATGACTATTGACCAATGACTAATAATTCTATCTCTTACTATCTAACTTCCTGTTCCCCTTATGCCTCTTCTTATCCCTTTTCGTTTTCTTCTCTAAATTTTTCTTCATTGCTTTTTCGAGATCGACACCGGTTTGGTTGGCGATACAGGTGAGGACGAACAGCACATCGGCCAATTCATCGGCTAATTCTTTTTTCTTGTCTTTTTTCCTGAAAGACTGTTCGCCATATTGACGGGCCATGATGCGGGCCACCTCGCCCACCTCCTCGGTAAGCACAGCCATATTGGTAAGTTCATTATAATACCTGACACCATATTTTTTTATCCAGGCGTCAACCGTTTTTTGAAGTTCATTTATTCTCATAAACCACAGATTACACAGATTTACACAGATTAAAACCAGTTGTTCTCATGCTTACGGCTGAAGCCGTAAGCATATTCCAAAATTAACAATATTAACCTCTCCCGTAATCTGTGTAATTCAAAATCTGTGAAAATCTGTGTAATCTGTGGCTATACTTTAATCCCCATCACCATTACATCATCCGTTTGTTCTTCATTTTGTTTCCAGTTGTTATGGGCATAATGAAGAAATGATTCCTGCTCGCTCGTTTCCATATTGGAAGAAGTGAGCAAAAGGTCGTAGAATCTTTTCCGGTTCATTTTGCGTGCTGCTTTTCCGGTTGATATTTCTCCTCCAAACTGGTCGGCATAGCCGTCAGAAAAAAGATAAAAACAATCGCCCTGCTGCAAACTTCCCGACACGTCATAAAATTGTTTTTCCTCATCGTGAAAATAACCAATCGGATAACGGCTTCCTTTGTATTCTATCAGCCCGCCATTGGTAACGCGCACCAAAGGACGAAAAGCTCCACTGAAAGTAAACGTGTCTTTTTCGAAATCGAATACACAAACCGCCACGTCCATTCCGTCTTTGGTGACATCCGCATTTTTATCGTTGCTTAAAGCAGTAGACAATTCTTCGTCCAGCGAATACAGAATAGCCGAAGGAAGTTCCATTCCTTTATTGATCACCACATCGCGCAGCAACGAATTGGCAAGTATAGATAAAAGTGCACCGGGAACTCCATGTCCTGTGCAATCCACTGCCGCTACCACCAGTTTGTTTCCACTGCGGTGATACCAGTAAAAATCGCCACTGAGCACATCTTTGGGTTTATAATACACAAATGCTCCCTGGAAATAATGATTGAGCCTTGAAATATCAGGAAAAATTGCTTCCTGCAACCTGCGGGCATACTGGATGCTGTCGGTAAGTTCATTGTTTTTACTTTTAAGCTCCCGGTTTAACTGCTGAAGTTTATACTCCGTTAGTTTAGATAAGGTGATATCATTCCCCACCAGCACAAAGCTGTTGTCTTCTGTTTTAAGAATGTTCCATCTTATCCAGCAGGTTTCACCTCCGCTGGTTTTTATTTTTCTTTCAAAGCTGACGCTTTTCACTTCCGATCCGGGATGAAGCAGCATTTTCAGTTCGGGAGAGTTTACTGCCTGTCCATCCTGTTTTTCGATCATTCTCCACCATGAAATTCCTGTAAGCTCAGCAGGATAGTAGCCCAATAATTTTTTTACTGAATTTCCTGTATGTACTATTCTCCCTTTGTGATCGAGAAGAACCACAAGGGTATTTAATTGTTCTAAAAGTGAATCGTCAACCAGTTTCATGGCTTCATTTTGTTTTGTAAATAAAAATGGAGAGAGAAAAATCCTGCCGGGATCAGAATCGAATGACAGGACGAATGATACCCGTTAGCAGAATACTATTATTCCTGCTGGTAAAATTGACGTATGCCGGGTATTGTTTCATGGTTGAATGGGACAAATGTAGAAATAAGAATGATTTTTCCGAAGGAAAGTCAGAAAAAAATTAAAAATCCCGGTTTTTGGAGTCGATAATAATGGTTACGGGGCCATCGTTGGTGAGGGAAACTTTCATATCGGATCCAAAAATTCCTTTTTCAACGGATTTTTCCATTTCTTTTTCCAGTTGCTTCAAAAACTGTTCATATAACGGCTTTGAGACTTCGGCAGGGGCAGAACGGATATAGGAAGGACGATTCCCTTTTTTCGTGGAGGCATGCAGGGTAAACTGGCTGACAGCAAGTACATCGCCATTTACTTGCTTCACCGAAAGGTTCATCACCTCGTTTTCGTCATTAAAAATCCTGAGTCTTGTTATTTTTCCCGCCACATATTCCAGGTCTTCACCGGCATCACTTTCTTCAAACCCCGCCAATACCAGTAATCCGGTTTCAATTTTTCCGGTAATGGCTCCGTTTACTTCCACCGATGCAGATTTTACTCTCTGGATAACTGCTCTCATACCGGCTAAGGTATTTATTCTACTGCAGATCAAAAATATTTTTCCAGTTCTTTATTGATAAGTTCTGAGATTTCCTCTCCCTTGGTCAGCAACATCATGTGCGAGCCTTCTGTGATGACATAATCGGCTGTAATGTTTTTGATAGGAATCGTATTGTCCTTTTCGCCATGGATATGAATAACAGGACAATTTTTTTGTTCCGGACCTTCAAAATTGACCACCAGGTGAATGGCCCGTTTGATAAATTCGGGATCTTTATCCCGGAGCATACTATCGAATAATTCACCTGCTTTTTTCCGGTCGGGTTCAAATACTTTTTGTGCCGTATACGACATTCCCTTATAAAACCATCCCGAAAACATTTTATACACGGGTATATTTTTCATCCATTTCAACCGGTTAGGAATTTCCGAATCGTCTTCAGCACTGGAAATTATTACCACTGCCCGGGGATACAAAAAAGAACTCATCTCTACCGCCACCATTCCTCCCAGCGACAATCCTACCAGTGCAAACGCGGAGCAGGTATCTATTTTTTGCGCCATCCGCCTGGCATAACTGTTCATCGATTCGTTTTTTTCGGGCATAATGAGCGGAAGATGAACCGTGTCAATGCCTTTACAGGGATAAAAACGGGAATACACCCTGTAATCCGACCCATGTCCCGGAACCAGGTAAACTTTCAGTTTTTCGGCTTTCAGTGCCGGAAAAAAAAGGGTGAAAAGCAAAAAAAAGCGCGTTTTCATTATGATTCCAAGTTATTTCATAAAGAAAATCTGCCGCTTAGCTTATGTTAATAAATATGATCCAACACCCTTGCCGGATGCTTTTTCACTGATTTACAGGGGGATTTATGGAAAACTCAGCCTGATTGTTAATAAAATCCGTTTTTTCTCTCCCTTTGACGCTTAAGTGAAATTCTAACTTTACACCCCTTGAAAAGGAACTAACAGCTATGGCAGAACATAATTATACCGAAGACAACATCCGATCACTCGACTGGAAAGACCATATACGCCTTCGTCCGGGTATGTATATCGGTAAACTGGGTGACGGCTCGGCAGCAGATGACGGAATTTATGTACTCGTGAAAGAGATCATGGATAACTGTATTGACGAATTTGTAATGGGATACGGAAAAAAGATTGAAGTCACCATAAAAGACCGCCTGGTAACTGTACGCGATTACGGCCGTGGTATTCCTCTCGGAAAAGTGGTGGATGCCGTTTCCAAAATGAATACGGGTGCCAAATACGATACCAAAGCATTTAAAAAATCGGTAGGACTTAACGGTGTGGGTACTAAAGCAGTAAATGCACTTTCCGAATCATTCCAGGTGGAAGCTTACCGCGAAGGACAGATGAAGCGCGCCAACTTTAAGCTGGGGAATATGGTGAAGGACGCCAAAGTTGAAAAATCGAAAGAAGATAACGGAACCATGGTTTCTTTCGTTCCCGATGGAAGCATTTTTAAGAACTTTCATTTTCGTGAAGAATTTGTTCAAAAACTCCTTTGGAATTATTGCTACCTCAATCCGGGGCTCGTTATTTACTTTAACGGTGAAAAATACGAATCGAAAAACGGGTTACTTGACCTGCTGAAGGAAAACCTTACAGAAGAACCACTGTACGAAATCATTCATTTGCGTGGTGAAGATATTGAAGTGGCGATGACCCACACCGGTTCATACGGGGAAGAGTATTACAGCTTTGTAAACGGCCAGCACACCACACAGGGTGGAACACACCAGGCTGCCTTTCGTGAAGCCGTTGTAAAAGTAATCCGCGAGTTTTTCAAAAAAGAATATGAGGCGGTAGATATTCGTACTTCTATTGCTGCAGCCGTAAGCGTAAAAGTAGTGGAGCCGGTTTTCGAGTCACAAACCAAAACCAAACTCGGTTCGCAGGAAATTGAACCGGGCGGAAAATCCATGCGGGCGTTTGTGAATGATTTCCTGAAGGAAAAACTTGATAACTATCTCCACAAACATCCTGAAGTAACCGATGCACTTCAAAGAAAAATTCTCGCTGCAGAAAGAGAAAGAAAAGAACTTTCCGGCATCCGCAAACTGGCCAAGGAAAGAGCAAAAAAAGCTTCCCTGCACAATCGCAAACTCCGGGATTGCAGAACGCATCTTACCGACAATAAAGATCCGCGCAGACTGGAAAGTACATTATTTATTTGCGAGGGAGATTCTGCCAGCGGTTCCATTACCAAAGTGCGTGATGTAACCACACAGGCCGTGTTCAGTTTAAAAGGAAAACCTCTGAACACTTACGGGCTCACCAAAAAAATTGTTTACGAAAACGAAGAATTCAATCTCATCCAGGCCGCGCTCGATATTGAAGATGAAATGGACAATCTTCGCTACAACAATATTGTGATCTCTACCGATGCTGACGTGGATGGAATGCACATCCGTTTATTGTTACTTACTTTCTTCCTGCAGTTTTTCCCCGACCTGGTAAAAAACGGGCATGTATATATTCTGCAAACCCCGTTGTTCAGGGTGAGAAATAAAAAAGAAACCAAATACTGCTATTCGGAAGAAGAAAAAAGAGAAGCAGTACACAAACTGGGGAAATCGGCAGAAATTACACGCTTTAAGGGACTGGGAGAAATTTCTCCCGATGAATTCAGAATGTTCATCGGCCCCGAAATGAAACTGGAACCTGTAGTAGTAGGAAAAGATTCCATTCAGCATTTACTGGATTATTATATGGGGAAAAATACTCCCGAGCGCCAGGATTTCATCATCGACAACCTGAAAATTGAAAAAGATGAAGTAAAGCCGGGAGAAGAAGTGAAACAAGAAGAAGTTGAAGAAGCATGAGCAAGAAAAAGAAAAAAAGTCCAAAAACACCACCTGAGGTTCCCGCTCAAAACCTGTTTAACGGTTCAGGGAACGAAGGTGATGATATGCAGAAAGTGATTCCACTTTCGGGAATGTATAAAGAATGGTTTCTCGATTACGCCTCGTATGTGATTCTTGAAAGGGCAGTCCCTGCCTCGTTAGATGGGTTGAAGCCCGTTCAGCGCAGAATCCTGCATTCGATGCGTGAGCTGGAGGATGGCCGGTATAACAAAGTGGCCAACGTAATCGGAAACACCATGAAATATCACCCGCACGGTGATGCTTCCATTGGTGATGCCATGGTACAGATCGGGCAACGCGACCTGCTGATTGACACCCAGGGAAACTGGGGGAATATTCTTACCGGTGACAGTGCAGCCGCACCCCGTTATATTGAAGCCCGCCTTTCTAAATTTGCGCTGGATGTGGTTTTTAATCCCAAAACCACCAACTGGCAGCTTTCCTATGACGGAAGAAATAAAGAACCGATTCACCTTCCGGTAAAATTTCCATTGCTTCTTGCACAGGGAGCAGAAGGTATTGCTGTGGGGTTAGCCTGTAAAATTCTTCCTCACAACTTCAATGAACTGATCGATGCCTCCATTGATATTTTAAAAGGGAAACGTGTTCACCTCTTTCCCGATTTCCCTACCGGTGGAATGGCTGATTTTTCGCAATACAATGATGGATTGCGCGGAGGAAAAGTAAGAGTACGTGCAAAGATCCGCCAGGATAAAAAAACATTGGTAGTTGATGAACTTCCGTTTGGATGTACCACTTCTTCACTGATCGAATCCATTATCAAAGCCAGCGAAAAAGGAAAAATAAAAGTAAAGAAGATTGAAGATAATACGGCTGATAAAGTGGAAATTGTCATCCATCTGCATCCTGAAGCTTCTCCCGATAAAACCATTGACGCACTTTATGCATTCACCGATTGTGAAGTTTCCATTTCTCCGAATGTATGTGTAATTGAAAACGATAAACCCCGCTTTTTAGGGGTAACCGAACTGCTCAAAATAAATACCCAGCAAACTCTGGATTTACTGAAACTCGAACTCGAGATCCGCAAAAATGAACTGGATGCTTTGTGGCATTTTGCTTCGCTGGAAAAAATATTTATTGAAAAACGCATTTACCGGAAAATTGAAGATGAAAAAACCTGGGAAGGTGTAATTAAAGCGATCGATAAGGGTTTAAAACCTTATGTGAAAACGTTGAAGCGTGAAGTAACAGAAGAAGATATTGTTCGCCTGACGGAAATTAAAATCAAACGAATATCAAAATTCGACAGCGATAAAGCGGATGATTATATCGAAAGCCTGGAAGGTGAATTGCGCAAAGTAAAAAACCAACTGAAAAACCTGGTAGATTATGCTATTGAGTATTACAAGGAACTGAAAAAGAAATACGGTGCCGGAAGGGAAAGAAAAACCGAAAGCCGCGTGTTCGATACTATTGAAGCTTCTAAGGTAATTGCCACCAATACGAGAATCTACATGAACCGTGCAGAAGGATTTATCGGGAGCAGTTTACGTAAAGATGAATTCATCACCGAATGTTCTGACCTGGATGATATTATTGTTTTCCGTGAAGACGGAGTGATGATGGTGGTGAAGGTAGCTGATAAAAAATTCGTTGGTAAAAACATTATTCATGCTGCCGTTTGGAAAAAAGGAGATACTGCCACCACCTATCACATGGTATATCGCGATGGGAAAGCCGGAGTGGTGATGGCCAAACGATTTAATGTTACCGGAATTATCCGCGACAAAGAATATATCCTTAGCCGCGGAACACAGGATTCGAAAGTGTTGTATTTTTCCGTTCACCCGCATGGTGAAAAAGAAACCATTCATGTTGTCCTTCGCCAGAAACCCAGTCTCAAAAAACCCACATTTAATTTCGATATGGGTTCACTGATGGTAAAAGGAATGTTGTCGCAGGGAAATATGATCACCAAGCATACGGTGCAGAAAATACAGCAAAAATCAGTGGGAGAATCAACACTCCAGGCCAAACAGGTTTGGTTTGATGATATTACCATGCGCCTGAACACAAACGGCCGTGGTGAATTACTGGGAAGATTCAAACCCGATGATAAAATTCTTTCGGCCACTCAATCGGGATATTATCGTTTATCCGGACATTCCACCGACCTTCACTTTGATGATGACATGGTGCTGATGGAAAAATTCAATCCCAGGAAGCCACTTACTGTTATTTATTTTGACGGTGAAAAAGAAACCTACTTCGTAAAACGATTTCTACTCGAACCGGGTGGTGACAGGAAAAATCACGTTATTTCCATCTCTCCCGAATCAAGGGTAGAACTGGTAACCACACAATGGGTTCCACGCATTTCTGTTGAATATGATGGCCGTTCGGGCGCACCTAAAAAAACAGAAAATATCAATCTCGAAAAATTCATCGAACTGCGCAACGAAAAAGCAGTGGGTAATAAATTATCTGAATACAAAATAAAAACCATTACACTGCTCGATCCGCGCAAAGGAGATGTTCCCGAAGGAGAAGAGGAAGAAGAACCGGAAGACGAGGAAAATGATATTGAACTTCCTTCTGAGAATAATAAAAAAGGCGGAAAAACCGGAGTGCAGAAAAAACTATTTTGACCTCACTCCCTGGCCCGCTCTCCGCGAGAGAGAGGGAATAAGTTTTAGAAAATATGAAAAAAATATTTTTTATTTTATTATTGGCATCTGTAAATTTTACAGTAGCAGGAAAATCTCCTGTTGCATGGGATTCGCTGAAGATGGTGGAAATGCCGGATTGGAAAAAGTATTTTTCGGAACAACTGGTGGAAGGTACATTTGTTTTGTACGACCAACAGAAGGGAAAATACTTTATTTATAACAAAGAACGTTTTGATACGCGCTATCTTCCCGCTTCTACTTTCAAAATTTTTAATTCGCTTGTTGGATTGGAAACCAAAGCCGTGAAGAACGAAAAAACAGTGTTTGAATGGGATGGGTTTGACCGGGGAAATCCCAATTGGAATTACTCCCAAAACATGGCTGATGCCTTTAAGAATTCCACTGTTTGGTATTACCAGGAACTGGCGAAAAAAATTGGATTCAAAAACATGCAGGAGTGGGTTGACAAATGCAACTATGGCAATAAAGACATCAGCGGAGGAATTGATAATTTCTGGCTTCGGGGGAAGTTACGCATCAGCGCCAAAGAACAGGTAGAGTTTTTAAAACGACTACAGGCCGAATTGCTCCCCTTCTCTAAAACATCGGTTGACATCGTTAAAAAAATAATGACCGAAGAAGAAACCGGAACCTATATTCTACGTGCAAAAACCGGCTGGGCCGATGGCATGAATCCTGATATTGGCTGGTATGTGGGTTATGTAGAAAGAGAAAAGGCCGGTGAAAATCCTGAAAAGAAAAAAGAATACTTCTATTTCGCCCTCAATATCGATATGCCTGCCGGAACAAAAGCAGAAGTAAGGAAAATAATTGCAAGAAAGATATTGACGGAAGTGAACGCGATCTGAATTTTTTATCTATTATAACAAATTGCAGATTCAACCCCTCCGGGGTTGTTTTCTTTTTGGGTGTTTTCTCCCCGGGTTGCAGAGCCAACCCGGGGTTATTTACATTCGACCCGCTCCGGGGTCGATTTTGCTTTTTGTTGAAATAATTTCTTAATGAAAATTCCTGAAATATTGTTCATATTGAATTTCATCAAAATTACCACTAAATAAAATAAGTAAATTTTCCTGACCCCGTAGCGGGTCAAATATGAATAAC
>JBMORL010000062.1:0-14694 GCA_049322335.1 Bacteroidota bacterium | reverse complement strand
TTCGGTTAGGAAAAACCGAAAATAACCCCGGTTTTCCCAATGAAAATTATGTTTCAGGAACACTTCTGTAAACCAGCGCGTTGCTTGTTAGCAACATCATTTAGTATATTCGAAATAGAACGTGCTGGGCTCATTGATATCATGATCCTGAACATGGATGGAAGTGTGGAAGGCGAATTGGAAGTACAACTGCTGAAGGAAGATTTGTGAAGGAAAAAGTCATTTGATAAAAACCACCTTTTCTCCGGGAATAAACTATTATACTATATGTATGATCTGCTTCTGCAGCTTTTCCTTGCTCTCAAATTTGTCTCACGCCTCCGGTGCCAGTTCCACTTTCAATCCGTCAATTTCATTCGTGAGTTTTATCTGGCAACCCAACCGTGAATTGGATTTTACATGAAAAGCCTGGTCGAGCATAGCCAGTTCGTCATCGCTTTGTTCGGGAAGTTTGGTGTCGGATAAAACGTAACACTGACACGAAGCACACAAAGCCATTCCTCCACAGGTTCCTTCTACAGGTAGTTCATACGATTTACAGAGTTCCATTAAACTCATTCCCATATCCGTTGGGGCGTCAAGAATATGTTCTTTCCCCTGGCGATCAACTACTGTTATTTTAATGAGATTATCAGCCACGGATTTCACAGATTACACAGATTTAATTCAGCCACGGATTTCACAGATTGAGGCATACTAAAATTTATGTTTATATTTTTCATTTCCGATTTATATCTTCTAATCACTACAATCCGTGTAATCAGTGAAATCCGTGGCTAAAATCCCTGCACTCCATTTACCGTTGTATATTTTAATACCAGGTTTTTATCGGGATAAATTCTTTTGAATGCAGATTGAACCATCAACGTTGCCTCATGAAATCCGCAGAGGATGAGTTTTAATTTTCCGGGATAAGTGTTCACATCTCCAATAGCGTAAATCCCGGGAACGTTAGTGCTGTAGTCGAATGTGTTTACTTTTATCGCATTTTTTTCAATTTCAAGTCCCCAGTTGGCGATGGGGCCGAGTTTGGGTGTTAATCCGAACAGCGGAATAAAATGGTCGGTTGCTTTTTCATACACCCCTTTATCTTTTTGCGTAATGGACACATTATGCAGGGAACCATTCCCGGAAAGTCCTGTAACTTCAGCATCCAGTGCAAGATTTATTTTTCCTTCTGCAGAAAGATCGAATACTCTTTGCACAGAATCTAAATGTCCGCGAAACGTTTGTGAACGATGCACGAGTGTAACTTCGGATGCAATTTTTTTCTCTACGAGGAAAATTGTCCAGTCGAGAGCTGAGTCTCCTCCACCGGAGATTACTACTTTTTTTCCGCGGTAAAATTCAGGGTCTTTAATGATGTATTCCACACCCTTATCTTCAAACGCATCGATGTTTTCAATAGGTGGTTTGCGCGGCTCGAAAACACCCAATCCACCTGCAATGGCTACAATGGGAGCTTTATGTTTTGTTCCTTTTACCGTGGTAACAATAAATTTTCCGTCATCTGTTTTATCAATGGTTTCGGCAGCTTCCCCAAGTGTAAACCCGGGTTTAAACGGTTTGGCCTGTGCCATCAGGTTATCCACCAGTTCTCCGGCTAAAATGGAAGGAAAACCGGGAATATCATAAATAGGTTTTTTGGGATAGATCTCAGAACATTGGCCGCCCGGTTGTGCAAGGCTGTCGATAAGATGGCAGTGTAATTTTAGCAACCCGGCTTCAAAAACCGTAAATAACCCGCAGGGGCCAGCGCCTATGATAATGATGTCGGTTTCGATCATGGCTGCAAAATTAGTAAATATCCGGTGTGTGAAAAGCAATGCATATCATCTATTTGCCCTATCAGATCCTTCTCTTATCGATACTCATGAATTTGATACGGTAAACCGTGCCTTTTACCCCCATCAGTTCGATGGTTCCGTTTAATTGTTCGGTTAGTATTTTGATGAGTTCCATGCCCAGGGTATCTGTATTATTTTCAAACTTTTCTTTAGGAATTCCTATTCCGTCATCACCAATAACAAGTATAAAATATTCGCCTTCTTTTTTAAGTTTGAAAATAATTTTTCCTTCTTCCCGGTCGTTGAAAGCGTATTTCAGCGAGTTGGAAATAACCTCATTGATCAATAATCCAAGCGGTATAATAGTATCAAAGCCAAACGAATCAGATTCAATCTCCTTCTCCACTTTTATTTTAATATTTACTCCGTAAGTGTCAATCAGGTCGTTTACCAGTTTATCGAGGTATTCGCCAATATTTACTTTGGTGAAGTTTTTCGACTCGTATAATTTTTCGTGAATCAGCGCCATACTTTTGATCCGGTTTTTGGAATCCTGCAGCAATAACTGCGATTCGGGATCTTTTATATAATCAGAATGAATATTCAGCAGGCTTACGATAACCTGCATGTTATTTTTCACGCGGTGATGAATTTCCTGCAGAAGAATTTCTTTTTCTTCTTTTTGTTTCAGAATTTCCTGTGTACGCTGTGTTACTTTTTGTTCGAGCAAACTATTGTATCGCGCTGCATTTTTCTGCATCAGGCGGCTGTAATACCAGGCAATGTAAACCAGGGTCATTAAAATAATCAGAAAAAACCACCAGGTTTGCCAGAATGCGGGGCGTATGGTAAAAGAAACGGTTGCTATTTCATCTCCCCATTGGCCGTTTTCCATTCGTGCTTTTACTTTAAATGTATAAGTGTTGGGGGCAAGATTGGAATAAGAAACAGAAGTATTTTTGGTGGGTGGCGACCAGTTGGGATCAAATCCTTCGAGCATATAGCTGTATTCGATTTTGGAAGGAATGTCGAGATTCAGCCCGACATAGTCGAATGTAATATTGTTCTGATCGTGGCGAAGTGTGATGTTTTCCGGAACACCAAACCAGTTAAGGTTAGCGCCACTTAGTTCTGATTCATCAAATTTTTCGAACCAAAGTTTAAATCCTGTAATATGAATTTCGGGAGAAGTTTTTATTTCTCTTTCTTCTTTGGTATTATACCGGATTATTCCTTTTACTGTTCCAATCCATATGTTTCCGTCATTGTCATTCATCACTGCCCTTGAGTTGCATTCTATCCCGGTAAATCCTTCCGACTTTCCGTATTTTTTGATGGCGGTAATCTGGCCGTAAGGCGAAAATTCAATTTTATTGATTCCTTTATTGGTACCTACTATAAGACTTCCGTCTTTATCGATAGTGAGCAAATACACCACACCCGAATTTAAACCATCTTCCACCGTAAGATTGGAAAATTTTCTGCCGTTGAATTTTGAAACACATTTATCGGTGCCAATCCAGATGTTTCCGAATTTGTCTTCTGCCAGGCTGCCCGCGTAAGAATTACACAATCCTTCCCCTTCGCTGTAATTGGTGAATTTTCCATCCTTGAATTTAAAAACACCCGATCCGGTTCCAATCCAGATCACTCCCGACTGGTCTTCGATAATAGCGTGAACATGCCCGTGAGATAACCCTTCGTCTTCCCTGTAATTGGTAAATGTTTTACCATCATACATACACAAACCGCTGCCATAGGTTCCGATCCAGATATTTCCTTTTTTATCTTCATAAACCGATTTCACTGCGTTTGTGGGGAGACCGTTATCAATGGTAAATACTTTTGTGTTTACTCCATCATAAACAAACAGGCCGTTTACGGAAGCCATCCAGATATTTTTTTTCGAATCAACATAAATAGACCGCACCTGTTCAAGCGGAATGGAAACAGTGGGCTCAAATTTATGATACCCGGTTTCATCTGAATAAAAAACTCCTTTGTTAAAACTGGAAGCCCATACCCTGCCCGATGAATCGAGTGCAATGGAAAAAATATCCGGTTCTTTAAACCCGGTTGAATTGAGGAAAGAAACAAATGTTTTTCCGTTAAATTTAATCAGTCCGTTTCCGCTGGTGCCAAACCAGGTACAACCGCTTTTATCTTCATAAATACTGATAGCTGCGGCAAATGGAAAACCGTTATGTTCACCAAAATATTCTGTTTTGTTATCTGTAATATGATATACCCCGGCCTCATTATCAAGACTCACCCACAAACCACCTGACGGGGAACAATAAACCGTATGAAACGGAAGAAAATATTTTGTGGAATCAGAAGCAAAATGAGGCTGGTTGACATAACTGTCGGAAGAAACTTTTTTCACAAAATGAAACAACTGCGATTCGGCCACAGCCCAAACCGAACCGTCTTTATCAACGGTTACCGAAGAAACCGAACGACTGCCCATGCTCGTAGGCATTTCAGTAATTACCCCGTTTTGATAACTGAATAATCCGAATTCGGTAGCCAGCAAATATTTTCCGTTTCCTGCATCACAGATATCTGCCACGAGATTTTGCTTTAGCCCGGGAAACGTTATATTATTAAATTTTTCATTTTTAAACACTGATAATCCAAATGCTGTTCCTATCAGCAATTCTTCGCCCGTATTGTTATAAATCAGCGAGTGAATACCATTATCGATAAGCCCGTCATTCTTTTCGTAGGCTTTGAATTCACGTCCGTTAAACCGGGTTAATCCTCCCCAGGTGGAACCAAACCAGAGATTGCCCGATTTATCTTCTGAAATAGAAGTTACAATCGGTCCGGCCAATCCTTCTTTTTCTTCATACGAAACAAAATTCACTCCATCAAAACGGCACACACCGCCACCATAGGTAGCCAGCCATAAAAAACCACGCGAATCTTCGTAAATACAATTTACCTGCGACTGGGATAAACCATCTTCTACATTGAAAGTTTGAAAATTATATACCTGTGCATCACAATAATTTCCCTGCAGCGTAGCCAGCAAAATAAATAACCCGTATGTCCATCTTTTAATCATCAATGCTTTCCGCAAACGCATTTGGGTTGTTCAAACGTATTGGTTTCCGAATTCAGCCGAAACGATTCACTGCTGCCTGAATTTTCCCAATAAAATTTTCCGTGGTTTTTTAAATTATTCCCGATCTCATTCATGGTTTCCACATCATACAATCTTCCGTTTACCATGGTATAAATAATGGTTTCTGTATTTTGTATATTCTCCAGCGGATTTTTTTCCATTACTATGAGATCGGCCAGTTTTCCGGGTTCCAGCGATCCGATGAGATGATCCATTCCAATATAATGTGCGCCATTCAACGTAGCAGATCGTAAAGCTTCGTGATTACTCATTCCACCCTGCTGTAACATCCATGTTTCCCAATGAGCGCCTATTCCCTGTATCTGGCCGTGTGCGCCCATATTTACTTTCACACCGTTATCTGAAAGCGCTTTACAGGTTTTTGAAGCAAGGATGTGCCCGTTAGTATATTCTTCTTCGGGCAACATGGTGCGATGGCGTGCTTTGGAATCGATAATAGGACGTGGCGTGTACTTGAGCAATCTTGTTTTTTCCCATACATCGGTATGCTGGTACCAATAATTTTCGCCATTCACCGCGCCATAAGCTACAATAAGTGTAGGAGTATACCCGGTCTGGCTGTTTTTCCATAGCTGAATGACGTCATTATAGGCAATGGCAACAGGAATATTGTGTTCAATTCCCGTATGTCCGTCAAGAATCATGGTGAGGTTATGGAAAAATGTCGAACCTCCTTCGGGAACCACCATACATTTCAACTCACGCGCTGCCTGAATCACCATCTGGCGTTGTTCTCTTCTTGGCTGGTTGTAACTTTTTACAGAAAAAGCACCGAATGACATCGTTCTCCTGATAGCCGATCGCGCATCTTCGATGTTATTGATGACGGCTTTAAAATCACCGTCAGCTCCATACAAAATGGTTCCGGTAGAAAAAATACGCGGGCCAACCATTTGCCCTGATTTTACAAGTTCAGACAGGGCGAATACCATTTCGGTATTGGTAGAAGGGTCATGTGTGGTAGTTACGCCATAAGCAAGATTGGCATAATAAGGCCAGTGTTTTTGCGGAGTTAGTCCATAGCGAAAATGTCCCACGTGTGCATGTACATCTACCAGTCCGGGCATAATGGTTTTTCCACTAACGTCATACACCTTTGCGTTTTTTGGAAAATTAACTTCACCTTCTTTTCCAATAGCTTCAATTTTATTTCCGATAATTACAATCACGCCTTTTTCAATCACCTCATCGCCTTTCATAGTAATAATGCGCGCGCCTTTGAAAACAATGGTACCGTTGGGTTTATCGGTTTTAATGTTCAGTCCCATTTTTACTCCTGTGGAATCCAGGGGAGGAAGTTCTGCAGGCGAACCATCGAGGAACTTAAAGCGGTTTTTAAGTTCTGCTGTAAAATATTCTTCACCAAGTGTCCAGTGAATTTTTTTGCTGTCAGCCGACCAGTGCATATTGATTCCGGCATCGCGCGAAATTTTTGCAACGGGAACCGATCCTGCCTGTGCACTCAGGTCGATGGGTTTACCAGAAGCAGGAAAAGCAGCCACATACACGTTATGAAGTTCGCGGAAAGCCACCCATTTGTTATCAGGGCTGGGAACAAAATCAGTGGCATATTTGGAAGTGAAATGTAATTTTTCTTTTGTCCCGTTGAGATCAACGCTTTTGTATTCCACATTGGGGTAACCGCTGGCAAAATAATAAATGCGTGTGCCATCATTATTGAATTGCGGATTCTCTCCTTCGGCCGTAATAAAATTCATTTTTCCTCCGGCAGCATCCATCCAGTATAATCCGGGCTCGTTACAGAAAGTGAAACCCATATCCGAATTGCCTCCTTCTTTCAGAAAAACAATTTTCTTCCCATCGGCAGAATATTTTGGTGTGCGGTAAATTCCTTTTTCAGTGGTGAGTTTTATTGATTTTTTGGTTTTGAAATTATATTTCATGATGGCACCCATGTTCTCATCATTCCACGTAACATACACCAGTTCGCTTCCATCGGGAGAAAATGCAGGTTCAAATTCAAAATCGGTTCCGGAAGTTAAGCGAACAGGAGGTATAGATGTGTAGTAATCTGCTTTGGGATTTGTAACATTTGCCGAATACAAATATCCCACGGCATTAAAAACAATTCGATTTTCATCCGGAGAAGTAACCGCATGGCGAATTACTTTTGCTTTAAAATTTTCTTCATCGATATTTTGTTTAAACCGAAGCGCATCCTGGATGGTATGTTTACAAACCGCTTTAAAAGGAATTTCTTCAGCTTTCAGCGTTTCAATTCCCATAGCACCTGTTTGCGGAGATTTCACTTTCACTTTTTTGATTTTTCCTCCTGCCCAGATAATAATGCTTTGATTATCGGGCATCCAGCTGAAATTGGGATATACTCCAAAAATTGCCCAGGCTTCCTGCTGGTCTTTATCGAGCTGATCGTATACTTTCCATTCTTCACCGGTAGATAAATTATGTACATATAACACCGATTGTGTGCGGACTCTTTTCACATACGCCAGCATTTTCCCATCGCGCGACACCTGTGGACGACAAGCACCCCCGGAACCCGTTATGATGTTATCAATCGTTCCTTTTTCAAAATTATACCTGCGGATAATATAAATCTGTTTATTGGGATCTTTGTTATATTGAAAATATCCGCCCGGATACATGTCTTCGCTGAAATACAAATATTTTCCATCGGGAGACACTGAGGGTTCATTTACATCCTGCTGATCGTTTTTTCGCTTGGTGAGCTGAACACCTTCGCCACCGCTGATGTGATACATCCACATTTCACCGGCCCCCAGCGAACGGGTGGAAGTGAAATGTTTTCTTGCCACAAAATAATTTCCATCGGGCATCCATACCGCATTGTTCAGCAAACGAAAATTTTCTTTGGTAATTTGTCTGGCATCGCTTCCATCAGCATTCATCAGCCAGATATTATCCCCTCCTCCGGCATCGCTGGTAAAAAGAATTTTTTTTCCATCGGGACTAAAACGCGGCTGAATTTCCCAGGCATGTCCGCCACGTAAAATTTTCGCCTCACCTCCTGCGGCATTCAGCAGATAGATATCGCCCAACATATCAAAAACGATTTTTGTTCCATCCGGACTCACATCCAGGTTCATCCACGTGCCTTCGGTAGTGGTGAATTCAATTTCTTTAAACGGGCCTTGCGGAGAAGCAACATCCCATTTTTTTTCTTTTTCCTGGCCCGGCAGAATGGCCGGAATGAATAATGAAATACAAAAGATCAGTCTCATGGCTAAATCGTTAAATCTTCTAAAAGTAATGAAAGGAATGTGAATACCATCACAAATTAGCCAAAGAAAAACGATTGGTTGTTGAGCCAATGCCTTTTTACGATAAACAGGCAAATAGAGGCTATTTCCGGCAAAAATCAAGCTGCGAAAAGAACACTTTTTCCCAGCCTTTCCATACTCCCCGGCCCGAAAGTGATTCATTGTGCCAGTGAAGACAGGCGGTTCCCCCTGTTTTTTTTATTTCAGCAAGAATTCCGAGACTTATTTCTTCAGCCTGCCCGGGATTGAAATGACAATAATAATTAAGCGTAGCGTCCATAAGTGAAGAAGGTTGTATCTGCAATTTTGTTATTCTTTCTTCCTTTAAATTATACAACGGAAATTTACGGCTGGTTCCTGCCCTGAACCCATAATGATCGGCAAATGCCATAGAAAAATCAGTAACAATTCCTGTTTTTTCGAGGTGAGAAAATGTATCGGGAATATCAAACCTGAGATAATGTTGCCGGCTGTTGATGACAGGTTGTCCGGCAACTTTTTCGAGGTTACTCTTTTCTTTCTTAATTTTTGCCGGATCGTTTTTTGAATAGTAAGAAGGATGTGTTCCTATTTCTGCATGCCGGGCCAGTTCCCGGATAAGTTTTGCCAACTGAGGATGATTTACCGGAACATTTTTGTCGTATTTCGTATAGGAAGAAAACAGGAAAAAGAAAATACGTTTTACATTCCCACTGTGCTGAAGAATATAATCATACGTATCATAGGGGTCTTTTTCATTTCCGGCCAGCACGTTTTTCCGTTGTTGTTTTTCGCTTGCGTTTTCTTTCATCCACGAACGGAATCCGGAGAGCCGGGTTCGTAAAAATCCTTTGTTAAGATAAGCCCATGCATTGTCTACATCAACCGTTAGCATTACATCCATTTCCTTTTGGGTTATTTTTTCGGAAGGAAATTGCATACGGATACTGTCAGAAAATTTTTTAGCCCACTGATCCGTCAGCGGAAGATGCAGCAACCGGTGTTTTCCCATCCACGACTGTGAAGCAGGAAACCTTCCGTGTTGATCAGGAGTGAAAGAAAGATATTCTTCGTAGCGCGTAATGAGAAAAAATGTAGCGGAAAAAATATCGAATGGAAATTTTCCTTCTGACGAAGTTTTAAAAAAACAATTCAGTTCTTCCCATTTATCTGCCGAAGGAAAAACGGGATGAATATTTTTTTCAAAAAGCAAACCATGTGGAACAATGTGGGGAATACCTGTTGCAACAGGCTGAAAAGAGTAGGAAATTTTATTTTCTTCTGATGATAAAAAGAATGAAAGATCACCTGTAATTTTCACTTCCATTCCGGCCAGTGAAAAAAAATGGGATACCACATATTCCACACGGGAAGTAATATGTTCGCTGTAAAAAATCAACGGGCGATTTGTTTTACTATTTCTCCGGCTATAAATTCTGCTGCCTTTCCATCACCATACACCTGCGGACATGAGGTAAGGTCAGCTTTAAGTAAACGTTCAAATGCACTGATTATTTTCTTTTCACCGGCATCTGCCGCAATAGCTGCTCCCAGTTCCACCAGTTCCACCCATTCGGTTTCGGGACGAAGAATGACACATGGTTTTTTAAAATAAAATGCTTCTTTCTGTACTCCTCCCGAATCGGTAAGCACCAGGGCTGCATTCTTTTCGAGGGCAATCATTTCAAGAAATGAAACAGGAGGAATAATATGCAGATTTTTGTTGTTTACGGTTTCAGTATATAATTTTTGTGAAAGTTGTTGTTGCAGGCAATTCTTTGTGCGCGGATGAAGGGGAAGAATCACCGGAATCCGGTTAGAAATATAATTAAATGCACTGAAAATACTATTTAAGCGTTCAGCAGAATCGGTATTGGTGTTGCGGTGTAACGTGGCAAGGACAAATGCTCCCGGTTTTAGTCCTTTGCCGGTGAAAATTTCTTTTTTTCCTTCTGCCAGTTCTGAAAAATACAAACTGTTGTCATACATCACATCCCCGCAATGATATACTTTCGGGTTTTCCATAGAATACGGACCGGGATTATTTAATCTGAATCCTTCGCGTTCAAGATTTTTTACGCCTGTTTCGGTGGGAGAAAAAAGCAGCGTTGACACATGATCGCAAACAATGCGATTGATTTCTTCGGGCATTTGTTTGTTGAAGGAACGCATACCGGCTTCGATGTGTACTACAGGAATATTCATTTTGGATGCGGCAAGTGCACCCGCCAGCGTGGAATTGGTGTCACCATACAAAACTACAGCAGCTGGTTTTTCTTTTACAAGTACTTCTTCCATTCCCTGCATCATCAAAGCAGTTTGCTGGCCGTGAAGAGATGAACCTACATCAAGATTATAAGCCGGGGAAGGAATACCAAGTTCCCTGAAAAAAACTTCGCTCATATTTTCATCATAGTGCTGCCCGGTATGAAGAATGATTTCGGTAAGCTGGTTTTTAAAATGGTTTTTTATTGCACGGTTTAACGCAGCAGCTTTGATAATCTGGGGACGGGCACCTATAACGGTAATGATTTTCATTCCCGCCAAATTAATCAAATTAATCCTTCATCGGTAAAGCTGAAATACTCGCGGTTGCCGACAATGATATGGTCGAATAATTCGATGTCAAGTAATTTCCCGGCTTCTTTTACTCTTTTAGTGAGGCTTATATCCGCATCACTGGGTTTCATTACTCCGCTGGGATGATTATGGGCAAGAATAATTGCGGATGCAAAATACTCAATGGCCGATTTGTAGATCAATCGCACATCAGCAACCGTTCCGCTGATACCGCCACGTCCAATTTGTATTTTTCCCACCACCTGGCAGGCACGGTTAAGATGAATAACCCAAAACTCCTCGTGAGGAAGATCAAGCAGAACATCTTTAATGCTGTTGAATGCATCTGCGCTGGAAACAATTTTTGGTTTTTCGGTTTGTTGTGTGCTGTTTCTTCTGCGGGATAACTCCATAGCAGCAATAATAGAAATAGCTTTCGCCTCACCAATTCCCCTGAATTTCATCAGCTCGGAAATTTCTGCCGAAGCCAGTTTATCAAGATTATTGGAAGCCGTTTCGCGCAAAATGCGTTTGGATAATTCTACTGCTGATTCTTCATCATTTCCACTGCCTATAAGTATGGCAATGAGTTCGGCATCGGAAAGGGATTTTCTGCCTTTTAATAATAATTTTTCGCGCGGGCGGTCGTCTTCGGCCCATTCTTTAATGGAAATGCGTTGTGTGGAATTCATGAAAGGATATGAAATGAAAAACCCCGCGGGTGCGGGGCTGAAAAAATGAAAAATTTATTTTGAAAGCGATTGAACGTGGTGATGCAGGCTGGATTTGAGATTAGCCGCTTTGTTTTTATGAATGATATTTTTCTTGGCCAGTTTATCAATCATGGTAAATACTTCGTTAAGCAGTTTTGCCGCTTCTTTTTTGTCGGAAGTAGTGCGCAGTTTTTTCACTGCATTTCTTGCTGTTTTATGCTGAAGTTTATTCAATTCCCTTTTCGCATCATTGGAACGGATACGTTTGATAGCTGATTTATGGTTTGCCATACTTTAAATTTTTTGGAGAATATTCTCCGTTAATAAAAAACTTTTTGCCCATTTCCCCGAAGGGAAACCGGCAATGAAGCGTTCGCTTCAGCGATCTGCTTCATTGGTAGCCCGTAGGGGAATCGAACCCCTGTTACCAGAATGAAAATCTGATGTCCTAACCCCTAGACGAACGGGCCATTATAAAAAGAACAGTGTTTCCCTTAAAACCAGAGTATAAAACCCTTATTTTTTGGGAGCGCAAATGTAACGAGATTTTTTTTCAACCCAAAATAACCGGTAAAAAAATAAAAACAGGTTAGAATTCATCCGAATCGGCCTGGAATTTAAAGCCCAGCCTTTTGCCGGTTTTTATCTGCATATTATCACTCAATTCTTTCATTTCCAGCACCGAAACTTCCTTAATGGTATCATAGGGCGGAGTGAAAAGGTCGAAGTTGATGGCATATAAAACGATGGACTGAACAATGGCGTTGAGTTGTTCGCGGGAGAGGTCGGAATTAATGAAATCGTTGTATAAAAACCCGAGCTGGCGTTTTCCCTGCACCATAAAATGGTTTTCCTTATTCACAAAAACCCTGGCGATAAGATATCCCACATCATTTATGCGGTTGTAACGGAAAGAATCAGCAAGAAAATTGAACACATTAATAATTCCGCAAAAACCGCGGGCTGAATCTTCTTTCAGGTAAGACGATCTCCACAATTGATTTTCGCTGTCGAAAAGAAAAACATTGGTATGCATTTGAAAGATCAGCACATCACCGGCCACATTCAGCTGGGCTTCAAACTCTCCCCTGTCGGCATAACTGATTTTTATCCGTTTGTCAATTTTCTGGCCTTCTTTCGAAAGGAAATCAGCTGTATCGGAAAGAACTTTTTTAAGTTCATCGAATCGTTCGAGTGTTAACTGGTAAACATCCTGCTTTACTGAAGATTTTTCCTTCAGCGCATTAACAATCAGTTGCTGTGCAGATAACGGTTTGCTCATTTTAGTAGGCGCGGGCAAAAATCACCCTTTGTGAAGAAGGATTGCCGGTAACCATACATTTACCGGATTCTTTTTCTCCGCCTAAAGGTATGCATCGGATCGTTGCTTTGGTTTCGTTTTTTATTTTTTCTTCTGTTTCAGGACTGCCATCCCAGTGCGCCAGGAAAAATCCCCCTTTTTCATCCAGCATTTTCTTAAAGGTTTCATAATCATCCACTTTATGCGTGTTTTCATTTCTGAATTTAAGCGCACGCTGAAACAGGTTTTGCTGGATATCAGTAAGGGTTTTCTGAATTTCATTCACCAGGTCTTCCTGCCTGATCGATTTTTTTTCTTTGGTATCCCTGCGGGCCATTTCCACGGTTCCGTTTTCCATATCGCGCGGACCAATAGCTATGCGCACGGGTATGCCTTTCAGTTCATACTCGGCAAATTTCCAGCCCGGTTTATGTTTATCTGAGTCATCTACTTTTGCACTGATCCCGAGTTTTAGCAATTCTGATTTAAACTCATGTGCTTTTGCGGCAATTTTTGCCAGCTCTTCTTCTCCCTTGTAAATAGGTACAAATACTACCTGTATAGGCGCCAGTTTGGGTGGGAGAACAAGTCCCTGGTCGTCTGAATGCGTCATGATCAGGGCTCCCATCAAACGGGTAGAAACGCCCCATGAGGTAGCCCACACATGTTCCAGTTTTCCTTCTTTGTCTGCATATTTTACATCAAATGCTTTGGCGAAATTCTGGCCCAGGAAATGCGAGGTTCCGGCTTGTAGTGCTTTCCCGTCCTGCATCAGCGCTTCTATACAATATGTTTCTTCGGCACCGGCAAATCGTTCGGAAGGGGTTTTTATTCCTTTTATAACAGGAATGGCCATAAATTGCTCTGCAAACTCTGCATATACGTCAAGCATTTTTTCTGTTTCTTCAATAGCTTCGGCTTTGGTGGCATGTGCAGTATGTCCTTCCTGCCATAAAAACTCGGCAGTACGCAAAAACAAACGGGTTCTCATCTCCCAGCGAACCACGTTGGCCCATTGATTAACGAGAATGGGCAGGTCGCGGTAAGATTGTATCCAGCCTTTATAGGTGCTCCAGATAATGGCTTCGCTTGTAGGGCGCACCACTAATTCTTCTTCCAGTTTTGCGGCAGGGTCTACTATCAGTTTCGACTTGTTTTCAGGGTCTGTTTTAAGGCGATAGTGAGTCACCACTGCGCATTCTTTGGCAAAACCTTCTGCATTTTTTTCCTCTGCCTCAAATAAACTTTTTGGCACAAAAAGGGGGAAATAGGCATTTACATGCCCGGTTTCCTTGAACATATGGTCGAGTTGATGCTGCATTTTCTCCCAGATCGCATAGCCGTGGGGCTTAATGACCATACATCCGCGTACAGCCGAATGGTCGGCCAGGTCGGCATTTATCACTAATTCGTTGTACCAATCAGAATAATTTTTCGCTCTTGACGTTATTGCATTACCCATACTTTGAAAATGACAATTTTATGACAGAAAATGGTATAGTTTTTGTACCTTTATGCAAAGGTAAAAATTAATCGTTCTTTTGAAATTAACTCTCCTTCACCTCCAAAATTAAAAACTATGGTTGCTTCCCGTTTTACAGCAGTGATTATGTCGGCCGCTATGCTGGCTTCCTGCGCAGCACCTTTTCAAAAAAATATGCGTCTGGATACCGATGATGTGTATACGCAAACCGGGCGTGAAAAAAAGAACGGCCATGAAGAAGAAGATAAAACCGTAACCACCGCTTCTGCCGACAGGGTTACCGATACCGAACCTTCCAATAAGACCAATACTTATACTGATTATTACGATGAGAATTATTATTCCGGCTACACTACCGGCATGTATTCTCCCTACAATTATAACAGCGGCTGCGGAAATAATTATTACAACAACAACTACGGATATAATAGCTACGGATACAATAACTACGGTTATAAC
>JBMORL010000061.1:93256-118019 GCA_049322335.1 Bacteroidota bacterium | reverse complement strand
TCACACTCCCACTTTCCCCTCGCCCACCAGCATCAGTTTTATAACCGGGCGCCTGTAGAAAATGGATTCGTCTGAAAGATAAACGATATAAGGTTTATTGTTGCGTTCGGTTGGCCATACCATTGTGCCCTGTTCGGAAACACCGGGGCCGTATTTTTCATTCAGCTTTTCGGTGATCAGGGGAAAAATTACGGTTACGTTTTTTTCTTCATCAATAAAAAACGCAGCGGTAATATCCGTTAACCGTCCCTCATAAAAAATAAAAGATGCTTCGCACCATGCCTTTTCATTTCCGCAAAGGGAAATACTGTCAATCACCTCATCTTCGTTTTGAATGAGATGTCCCGTGTTGGAAATATCCTGGAAAGCTGTTCGGGTCATCCCGATGTGGTATTTCCCGAAATCACTTTCTTCTTCCGAAAAAAATTTTTCGATGATGCAACTCTCCAGCGAACGGTGTACTTCAATTCCTTTTTGTGGTTTGGGACCACAGGAGAAAATGAAAAAAGAAATCAAACTGGTTAAAAAAATCCGGCTCATACAATGCAAATATCGCTGTTTTCCATCAATGGCTCGCCTTTAAAGCGCATAAATAACTGGGTAAGTGCCACTACATCCTTCTGGCAATAGGTAACTATTTTCTCCAGGTTTTTTTCTTCGTAATACACGCGCGAAACATCACTGCCTTTTATGTCGTCTTTGGGAGAGGGAATTCCAAAAATCTCAGCCAGCAGTTCAAGTGAAGTAAAATGTTTATAGTCTCCGAATTTCCACAGTTCCATTGTGTCGATGTGGCGCACTTCCCAGGGTTTCATTCCCTGTATGTCGAGAATGGAAGGAATTTTTATTCCGTTCACCAGCATGCGCCTGCACAGCCAGGGAAAATCAAATTCCTTTCCGTTGTGGGCGCACAACAAATGTTCTTTTCCATTAAACGAGCGCTGAAGCATTACGGAAAAATCCTGTAACAATTTTTTTTCATCATCACCATAAAATGATTTTATACGTAAACTGTTTTTTTCATTTTCAAAAACAATATGCCCGGCTGAAATGCAAATGATCTTTCCAAACTCGGCAAATATTCCGGCTTTTTTATAAAGATCTTTTGCCGTTACATCTTCTTTTTGCTGAAATTTGGTTTTCGCATCAAATAGTTCCTGCACGCGCGGACTCAGCTCTTCAAAGCGATAGGCCTGAGGAACCGTTTCGATATCGAGAAAAAGTACGTTTTGATTTTTGATGTATTGGAGCATGCGTTTTTTCTGCAATATTACCGGTTATTCGCCACAGGGCATAAAAAATTTACCTTTTGATAACGGAAAAATATATTGCTCAAACGCCTGATTTATGTATACACAACTTTTCTTTTCCTACTGCTTCAAGGCGTTAAACGTTAGAAAGTGTAAAGAACGATGTACGTGTTTTTACGTATTGTAAAAACAGCCGAAACCTGTTATATTTGTGGTATGAAAAACGAAAATATTCGTATACTAATCGTGGACGACCACAAAATAGTTCGTGCCGGTTTGCGCGCGGTGCTGGAAACCATTCCTTCTTTTTCCATTGTGGGAGAATGTTCTGACGGATCGGAAGTGTTGCCGCTGTTGGCAAGAGTAAAAACAGATGTGATCCTGATGGACGTACAGATGAAAAAAAACGGAGGAATTGACACGGTGAAAATGGTTATTAAACATTATCCCGGGGCGAGAATATTGATGCTGAGTATGTATAACGAAAAATCGGTAGTAGCTAAATCCATTAAAGCCGGTGCACTGGGATTTTGCCTGAAAGACTCAGGTAAAGACGAATTGATTTATGCTATCCGCACTGTATACAGGAGAAATCAGTTCTTCAGCAAACAATTGCCAAAAGATGTATTAAACGTTTCCCATAATTCATTAAGAAACGTGGAAGTAATGGGAATAAATGGTATTTATCATTTTACAGAAAGGGAAAAAACTGTTCTGAGAATGATTGGCAAGGGAATGACCAACATACAAATTGGCAACGCACTGGATATCTCTCACCGGACTGTAGAGTGCCATCGCCACCGCCTGCTGAAAAAAATCGGAGTAAAAAACTCCATTGGACTGGTAAAGTTTGCTACGGATAATGCGCTGATTGATTAAAAGCTTTATTTAGTAATACCAAACTGATTTATTAAACAGACCAACAACTGGTATTATGCCGAATGAAATTCTTTAAAAAAAACAGACCATGATAAATTTCACTTCGGTATAAAGCGATATGTTCCGCTATCCGTTTTGATCATTTCAAAGTAGCCATATTTTTTTTTCCGGTATTCAATTTCTTCATCAGTTACCCCGCTGAAAATATCGGCAACATCTCCCAGCATTACTGTTTCATTTCCTGTACTGCGTACAACAATATATTTTACCTCTTCCACATTTTTTAATTCCGACTTCACCTCCAGCTCTCCTTTTCCTGTTATGTTTCCGGTTTTAAGATTTCCTGCCGAGAGTGTTTTTTCCAGTTCCTGTAAGGTTATTCCGGTAGCTTCCATCATTTCCTTTTCGGGAAAAATCCTGATCTTTTCTTTTTGCAAAAGAAGTTCATTTTCTATCTGCGAAAATTCGTTCCTGTTTACTGTATCGTCCCTTTCCAGCGGCCCGGCAATGATCTGTTCTTTGGGAGAATCCGGTGTGCAAGACAACCAGAAAGAAAACAGAACAACAATAGTGAGATGGTTTTTCATATGATAAAAATAAAAAACGCATCGCTAAAAAGCAATGCGTTTCTCAGTAAAACCTGCGCTGACCAAAAAATGCCAGCACATTAAAGCGCGTTTATTAATTATTTACAAATCCTTCTGCTTTGGCCACTGCACCGGGAGCATTGGCGCTTCCTGATTTAAACAAAACCCCATCTACAAGAATTTCTACCACAATCTCGTCAGAAGATGGTGTGGAATTGGAAGCTTCTACTGAAAAAAAGTTTCCGGATGTGCTTTGAAAGGAAAACGTTTGATCAATCCGGTTTCCCGAAATGGGCGTGATCTCAAAATGGTCTCCATTGGGAGCAATAAGGGTGGCATTATATTTACCGGAGGCTGCGTAAATATGATAATCCAGGGTAATTTCACGTGGGGTTGCTGTGGACGAACCTGTAGCAGGAACAACCGGAGCTTCTTCTTTCTGACAGGAAGTAAAGGCAACAGCCATCAAAATCAGTGCGGAGTAAAGGAAATTTTTCATGTTAAATGCTTGTTTTTCAGTTAAAATCGGGCGCAAAGGTAGTGATTTTTTTGAAAAAACAAACTAATCGATGATTTTTTATTGTTGGTCGAATGAAATAAGGCTAATATCCCCGAAAATAAAGGGTTTTCAGGACGAAACCTTATTGCTTTACGAAAGCCGTCCTGTGCCAGGTTCCATTGCATTGGATGGTAACAAAATGCACCCCGCTGTCAAAACCAAATAACTCGAGTGGAATTACATTTTTTCCACGTTTTGCGGTGAAATTATAGGTGAGAATATGTTTGCCGGAGTAATCATAAATATTCATTTCTGAAGGAATTTCATCATAAGCGGTATGAAATTCTATTTGTGTTTGTTCGGTAGCCGGACTGGGGAAAACAGATATTTCTCCCTGCGGATCGTTGATCATTACTGCGCGGATATCTGAATAAACAGTGCGGCCCTCTCTATCGGTTTGCGCAATGCGATAATAGTTGATTTCTTCCATCATCGGGTCGCTGTGTGTGAACTGGTAAAGATTATTGTGGTTTCCGTTATTGGCCGGAATTACCCCTATGGGTTCAAAAGCTCCGCCATCCGTAGAATATTCAACGGTGAATTTTTCCATATTGGTTTCGCTGGCGGTTTCCCATTGCAGTTCAACAGCTTTTTCAGAATAATTGTATCCCGCATAAAACGAAAGCAGTTCCAAAGGTAACGGTGTGCAGCTTATCGTAGCGGTTCCTCCAAAACTCAGTGTATAACCCGCTCCTGTTGGCGTCCACTCGTCTACCATAATATAATACCACTGCCCGGCTGTTACATTCATTTCTGCTGTGAATTTATCCCCGGTAACATTTTCTGAATTATCAATAGCCAAAGCGCTTAATCCTGTATTGCCTGTTGCACCTGCATCACTGCAACGGATATTGGCTCCCAGTGCACCACAGGTTACATTGGGCCCATAAACAGCATAATCATAATCGTCTGTTGCAATAGAAGGTGTGATCGTAAAATTAAACGTTCCCGAAGTGGCAATAGTAACCAAATACCAGTTGCTGTAATTTTCTCCGCCTGCCGGACAAGCCGCTCCACCGCAAGCTTCGGCTGCTATTCCGGGGCCGGTGCTGTTTCCGGGTACATTTACATTGGAACAAACCTGTGTGGCATTTACACAATCGTTATTGGCTGTGCCAGACGGGCCGCCCGCACAGGGAGAACAGGAAAATGTAGCTGTCCATCCCGGCAAGGTAACTGAAAAATCCGACCAGAAACGAAATCCGAGACATCCGTTGGCTGTTCCGGTAAAAGGCCCGATAGCTCCTGTTCCGCAACCGGAAAAAAGTAAAGGGCTGTTTTGTGTAGAACCGTTAGATACCCTGAAAAGATCAAACGGACAACCTCCTCCTCCTTCAATGCTGAATTGGGTGAACGTTGCTGTGAGACATTGTCCGGCTGTATTGGGACAGAATATCCGGTATACTCCGTTAATGTTATTGGAATAGTTGGCTCCCGCTCCTCCGTTATCATAATAGGTTCCGGAACAGGTGGCGGTTTCGCAGGCGCCCACATATTCGAAAGCTATTCCGGTTGTGGGATGTGTATACACTTGTGCCCACCCCGTTAGAGGAAATAACAGTGCTGATATGATTATCGCCTTTTTCACCGGCTTTGGGTTGAATATATGATTTTTGATTTATTCTGCTGGCACCGCTGTATGGAGTAAAGAATGATAGTAACCTGGTGCACCGGGTCGAATATTTCCACGTCATTGGTTTCATGGCGAAGCGGGTCGAACTGGTCGAGCTGAAGGGAAAACACCAGAACAGTATCTATCTGGGCAGCATTTTTTATTTCATAATCCAACTGGTATCGCTGCAGGTTATTGGGAATAAATACCTGCCTCTGCTCCTTTTCCACCTGGGCAAATACTATGCCTGTAACAAAAATAAATAGTATGCTCAAAACTGTCTTCATAGCTCAACGGGTTGAATAAATAATACCGTATCAAACACAGTACACTCCAAATATATTTTATTAAACGAAAACTGTCAATGAAAGTGGTGTTAAAGTTTAATGATCCGGGTCACTATTATGTAGTTGATCTTAACAGTGTGTGATTTTTTTAAGCACACGGCTTACAGCTTAACGGATATTCATTTTTATGCGCCATTCCGGGGGATAATAGTTGTTGGTACGCGCCCCGATCTTCTTTATCCACCCGAGATTTTGGTTACTAAACCGAATCAGGTGCCAGCCATTATCTGCCTGAGGATTCCATTCTTCTTTGGCAAGAAATTTCAGCGCCTCAGCTTTTTCCACAGTAACAGAACTGAAAAATTCTGTGTTGCACTGTGCCGAAAGAGCCAGTTCGTGGGAAGGAATAAAATCTTTTCCCTTTATTTCGGCCACCGGTAAAAAAGAATAAACGGGTTTCAGATGCTGAACCACCTGTTCTGTTCTTTCATACATCACTTCATCGATACACCCAACTGCTGAGTTATGAAGAATAAATTTTTTTTCTTCCGGTGATTTTACCCATTGCTGAATTTCTTTTTTTATCACAGCCGGCAGCGGTTGAAAAAAATTCTTTTTTGGTTTACGCAATGTCCTGATTTCCTCTTCCGGTTTTTGCACAACGGTTATAAAGAATCCCTCGCCCTTTGTTTTGTGTGGAAAAAAATGAAATCCTTTTATGCCGTTGGTTGCTGTTTCAGTAATGTTCCATGAAGGATGAACAGCGATATTTATTCCACGGGCATTTTTATTCTCAGACAGCCAACTGATATTTTCTTCGTTCTCCCTGGTATTAAAAGTACATGTGCAATAAATAAAAATTCCCCCGGGTTTTAGTGCCGGCCATACGTCATCAAGTATTTTTTTCTGCCGGGCCGAACACATCAAAACATTTTCCTGGCTCCATTCGTTCAGTGCGTTTTCATCTTTTCGTATCAACCCTTCACCCGAACAGGGAACGTCAGCCACTATCACATCAAAAAAATGAGGCAGCGATTGAAAATCTTTCGCTTCATTGCTGGTAACAATGGTATTGGAATTTCCCCATTTAATTATGTTTTCCTTCAACACCATTGCGCGGTTGCGGATCACTTCGTTGGCCACCAGCAGGCTTCCGGGTGGCAAGCAGGAAGAAATCAGCGTGCTTTTTCCACCGGGTGCTGCGCAAAGGTCTAAAACGTTATATTGTTTTTCCGGCAACAAAACCTGTTCCAGCACCGTTTGCAATATCATTCCTGAAGCTTCCTGTACATAATAGGCTCCTGCATGCAATAATGGATCAAGGGTGAAAACGGGGCGTTCTTCCAAATAAAATCCGTGCCTGCACCAGGGAACGTTTTCTGTAAAATGATGAACAAATGGTTTTGCCGGATTCAGCCTTACAGATACCACCGGGGGCTGCTGAAGGGCAACTTCCAGCAATGAACGTTCTTTTTCATCCAGTAGCGGAGCGAGCGATTGTATAATGTGCAGCAGGGAAGATGGCATGTAAACCGGGATCAGATTTTATGAGGTCAGCTTTTATTTTTTCAGTATCTGAGATTCTTTCACCACAATAACTTTCCCGAATTTTTTGAGTTCGTTCATATTGATTCGCTTCGCATTGCCCACCACCGTTATAGTCATGGGCCGGTTTTTTATTTCGGTTTTATAAAATTCAACCAGGTTTCCGAAATTCAGCCGCTGATATTCTTCCACCAGCAGTTTGTTGGGATCATCGGTATACGATTGCATCTGCCAGCTTTCAATGGTTTCGATAATGTTTCTGAATCCGGGCCTTTCAGACTGCGCGGATTCCAGCAGCGAAGAACGAATCCCTTCCCACCGTTCTGCTTTTTCGGGCATATTGTGAATTAATTCATTCATGGCTTTCATCGCATCAATGGTTTTGTCTCCCTGGCAACCCACATAAGCATTGAAATAACATTTTTTACCGGGAATAAACGGAGTATTGTACCAGGCCCATGTGGAATAAGCCAGCGAACGGAATTCGCGGATTTCCTGGAACACAAGGCTTGACATATCGCCACCAAAATATTTATTGAAAGCGTTGATGACTCCAACATCTTTAACATCAAAATTTCTTCCGTTAATAAAAAAATAAATCTGCGACTGTACCGCTTTTTTATCATTATAAAAGTAAATCGTATTTTCCTTAGCCACCTGCTTTTCAAAATATACAGGAGACATTTTAGGTTGCAGCGATGTGCCGAAATCGTAGTAAGAAAATGCTTTTCGCAATTCGGCTTCCTGTAATGTTCCGGCATAATTGATTGTTACTTCATATTTTCTTGCCGAATCCATTGCGTTGATTATATTGCGGGCAGAAAGTTTTTTGAATTCGTTAAGAGAAATTTCGCGGAGAAATGGCGATTCTTTTCCATACAGTGCCCAGGCATTTACCAGTTGCGACCAATAAGAGGGTGATCTTCGGCTGATCTTTTGTGAAGCTTCCAGGTCGTGGGCCACTTTTTTTATTTTGGTTTCATCTGCTTTCAATTGGTGAAGAAAGGTATTGGTCAGCTTCAGCACTTCTCCCAGTTGTTCATCCATTCCCTGCAGGTGGATAGCGGTTTCACGTTCTCCCACCGAAAATCCGATGGTGCATCCCAGTTCCGCCAGTTTCTGCTTAAATCCTGTAGACGTTAGATTCTGCTGATCGGCAATCTCAAGATAGGAAGGAACATATTTGAGCAGCGGCAGGTAATATTTTCCTGTTCCATACCGTATTTTCAGGGTAAATATTTTGTTATAGTGGTTTAACGAACGTTTAAGAGTGACTTTATCTGCCAGCTGAATAACCTGGATGTCGTTTTCCATGTCCACATACTTCGGCTCAGGATGTTTTGACGGAGTTTTTTTCCATTCTTCGTAAAAAGATGAATGTTTTTCTTCTTTGGGGACTACCGGTTCGAACCCGGGTTTTTCAAGTTTATCTTTTTTTGGAAATCCCATTTTAGAATACATAGTGAGATTATTTTCTCCAAAATATTTATTGGCGGCATTCACTACTTCTTCTTTGGTGATCTTTCTTATTTTTTCTTCGTATTGCAGGTATTTTTTCCAGGGTGTTCCTTCCACATAACATTGCCCGATAGCCAGGGCGCGGCTTTCGTTACTCTCCCATTGTTGTTGAAAATTTTTTATCAGGGAAAGTTTTACCGCTTCCAGTTGTTCATTGGTGAATTCTCCTTTTTTGAGTTTATCCAGTTCGGCCAAAACAATTTTTTCTGCTTTTTTCAGCGATTGGCCTACTATTTTTGGAATAAAATACAGAACGGCAGCCCCATAATCGTTAGACGGATAAGGAAAAAATCCGGCCATCATCAGTTTTCCTTCGGTATTTAACCGGTCGAGATAACCTGAGCGTTCGCTGTTGGAAAGCATGGTGGAAATTACTTCGATCACTTCATTATCTTCTTTTCCGTTGGCGGGAATACGATAACCGATAGCTCCTGCTTTTACCGGTGTGGCCCTGAGTTTAAAGAATTCGCGCCCTTTGAACTCACTTTCTTTGTATTCAGGAAACTCCGGAATTTTTCCGGTTCGCCACACTCCGAATTTTTTTTCAATGAGCGGAAAAATTTCTTCTGCCTTAAAATCACCCGAAAGAACAAGCGCCATATTGTTGGCAACGTAATACGTATTAAAATACTCATACATTTTTTTCAGCGAAGGATTTTTAAGATGTTCGGTTTTTCCAATAACCGTTTGTTGCCCGTAAGGATGAACTTTATAAAACCGCTTCATGTATTGTTCCAGCACATAATCCAGCGGACTGTCCATAGAGATGTTTTTTTCTTCATACACTGTTTCCAGTTCAGCCTGAAACAGGCGGAAAACAGGATTTTGAAAACGGTGGGCATAAATTTCAATCCATTTTTCAATTTCGTTCGAGGGAAAACTATTGATGTAGGCCGTAAGATCTTCGGTGGTAAACGCATTCACATCTTCGCTTCCTATTTCAGTGAGCATACGATCCATTTCGTTGGGAATGGCAAATTCTGCTGCCTTTACAGAAACTTCATTTATTTTTTTCTGTATCTCTTTTCGTTTTTCCTTATCAGTGGTTTTTCCGAGTACTTCGTAAAGTGAATCTACCTGGTTTAAAAAAACTTTTTCTTTTTCGAAACCGGTTGTTCCCAATGAAGTGGTTCCTTTAAACAACATGTGCTCGAGATAATGAGCCATTCCTGTTGCATCGGCAGGATCGTTTTTTCCACCAGCTTTCACTATTACCGCGCCAAACACCTGCGGTTTATCATGATTTTCGCTGAGAAAAACTTTAAATCCGTTTTTGAGGGTGTATTCTTTTACATCAATCGGATCATATTCTTCCCTCCGGCCTTCTCCATATAATGGGCCGTCCAATACTTTTTGCGCCACTGAATGAAAAGTGGATACGATCAAAAACAGGAAAAGCAGTTTTTTCATATGAACCGGGTAAATATAAAACAAAATACCCCGATACTTAGTTACAGTACCGGGGTAAATTTGTTAACCCTGCAATGATTATTCTTTGGCAGAAGCTTTTAAAGTCGCTTTAAAGGTTACGGTGTCGCTGATAGAGTCTTCGGGTTTTGCTCCATCGGCTACAGAGCCATATTTCACTCCGAAATCCACACGGTTAATGCTGAATTCTGCTGTAGCAGTAAGGTTTTTCCCTTCAATGGTAATAGTAGCGGGAAAAGAAATGCTTTTGGTAACGCCTTTGATAGAAATATCTCCTGTTATTCCATAAGTGCCGTCTGATTGTTTTTCGGCCGAGGTAAGAGCGAAAGTAGCAGAAGGAAACGCTGCTACGAAAAAGAAGGAAGTGTCTTTAAGATGTCCCACCAGTTTTCCCGCGCTTTCTGTATCCGCGTTTCCGGGTTCAGCTAAAGTATTCATGTCTACTTCAACCATAGCGGCTTTCAACAGATCGCCTTCCATAGTGAGTTCTCCCGATTTGATGCCTGCTGTGCCGGTATGTCCGTATTCGGGATTTTTTTCACCGTGCCATTGCAGTTCACTTGTGGCCGCGTCAATTACATAGGTAACGGCTTTAGGGCCCTCTTCCTTTTTTTCGTTTTTTTTGTCTTTTTCACCACCACCGCATGACGCGAAAGTGAATGCAGCCAATGCTGCCATTGATAAAATTTTTACTGTTTTCATGTTTTATTGGTGTTTTTAGAAAACAAATGTATATACAACAATTTGAATAAGCAAATTTTTCTTCGCGAAATGTGTTAAAAAAGTCAAAATTTAAGCCTCACCTGCACCCTGATCTCCGATTTGCGGTTTCCTTCGATCTCACTGAGACCCGAACCAATCAATGTGCGGTTATTATAGAGCCAGTATCCGTATTTCACCCAGATATCGAACCATTTTTTGTGCTGGTAGCGCACAATGCCATACACCCGGCTTCCGCGGTAATAATGCGAGGGGATGGAATAATTATACAACACATCATTTTCGTAAGCATAAATTCTTGCGTTATACGAATCGGTATCAAACAAGGCATACCGCAATGTTATATCATACGGCTTGCTGAGGGGTTTAAACAACACATCCTGGTAAATAAAATATCCTTTTTCGGTTGTGTTGTTACCGGGTTTATAGTCCACCAACTCCACCCTGTTTTTTAAAATCACAGCATCGGTTACTTTATAGGACACCTGGTAGCGGTAGTTGGATTGCAGCAGCTGGTCGGGATACTCCAGGCCGGTTACTTCGTCATTGGTATTGGTGGGTTTATTGCGGTGACGGGCGCGCACATACATCTCAAGTTTTTTATTGGGTTTCCATGTGGCCTGTGCCAATACTTCATAGCCAAAAGAAGGCGCATCCACCTGGTACCTCAGCCACTTGCTTTTAAATGAATCGAAATAGGCATTGATTGTCCAGTAAGGGTTGGGTTTTATTTCTGCTCCTGCGTATATCCCCTGTTCGTTAGCAGGATTGGTTCCTTCGGCCAGTGCATTGGCAAACAATGTCTGGTAATTTCGTGCATAATTCCTGTAGAGCAGGCTAACAGAAACTTTTGGATCGAGTGACGTAACAACTCCTGTGATCAATGCCATTCCGCCATTTTCGCTGCGGGCAGCTTCTCCGAAAAAATTCATGTTGCGGTAAATGTAGTTGTAGTCGGCACCAATAACCAGGTTGTGGTCACCGGTAAATTCAAACTGGTTATAATAACTCAGTGAACGATCAAGCATTTTATCGAAGGAAGAGTATACAGCCGTAACCCCCACATTCAGTTTTTGTGTTTTGTAAGCCACATGGCCTCCGTAGTGTGATGACAACAATGAATTTTTATCTTCCACTTCTGCGGGAGTGGAATGTAACCCGGTTACCTGGAAAGAAGAAACAGCCGTGGCTTCATCCACTACGGTCGTGTCTTCCGAAATAATAACATTAGCATCTATCTGCTGGCGCGAAAACATGGCAGTGACATCAAATTTTCCCAATGCAATAGTGGTTGCGGCACCACGCATAAACTGGTTTTCGTCTACTGATGTGTACGGCCTTAACGGCTGATAATTTCTTTTAATGGCAATGGAGTTGGCTGTTTTTCCCAATGCAAGGCCGGTAGCAAATGTTAATCCCTGCCCGAATGAAGCCTGGTAATCACCCACAGCAATTGATTTTACGATGCCGATGTTTTTCACAAATACATGTCCCGAATAAAAATCAAAACCATTGGGTTGTGTACCTGTAAAAAATTCTTCTCCTGCGTCTTTATCTGCCGTTATTCCCCAGCTGATATTGTTCCCATAACGAAAACGGTAGCGGAAATAATACCGGTCGGGGTTACCCAGGTAACGTGAATTGGGACTCTGCACTAATTCGCTATCCGTTATAGGGGCAAACCCTGCCTGTTGTTCCAGGACGCGGGAATAGCGGAGAAAAACTTCATGCTGTCCTTCTTTAAAAAGTGTTTTTGGAGTGATGCGCGGAGCATCAAACCGGTCGGTGACGCGAACAAAGGGAAGAATCAGCCAGATAGATTGCTGATCAAAACCGGGCACGGCCTGCAATTCGTAAATACTGATGAGCTTTCCGTTGCGTTCGATGTGATTGAAAAGCGAATTGATCTGCACATCGGTAAGCAGCATCAGTTCCTGCAATTCATCGGAAGTGGTTTTGTTGAGGTTGATGGGGTGATCGTAAAAATTACTCAGCGCATCGAACACAGTATTAAGATCGATTTCTTCATCACCGATTGATTCAGCAATGAGTTCGATGCGTTGTTCGATGACAAGTAATTTTTGCGGGTCTTTTTCTTCCTGTGAAAAAGCAGTGAAACCGATCAGTAAAAAAAACTGAAGCAGTAAACACCGCAGGTATATGCCGCTGATGTTTTGCATCAGGGTGCGGGTTTGTTTTGTTTGATGAAGTTATAAGTGAGCGATACCTGCGGAGAAAATCCAAGCACCTGGTGATAGGATGCTGCCACATCCAGATGAATGCCTTTGTGTGCCAACCCGAATCCGAATGTATTGAGTACGGGATTGGTGGAAATTCCCGCCCTGAGATAAATGGCTTCGATAACATGATACTCTATTCCTGATTTAAAAATAATCCTGTTATCAATATCTTTTTGGGCTTCGGCAGCGACAAAAACTTTTTTTGAAATTTTATAATCCATTCCGAGCCGCATGATGGTGGGGATGTATTCGTTATTATATCCCGACAGTTTTGCACGGCTTACATTATACACATGTGCGCCCAGCGTTAGTTCATCGGTAAGTTGTGCGCGCACGCCAATTTCACCGGTGAGCGCCTGGTTTTTTCCGTAAATATCCCCGAGGCGGATGGTATTATAGTTAAGCTGAATGCCAGCCGAAAGTTTTTCACTGAGTTTTCTTCCGTAAGCAATTCCGAATTTTGTTTCTGCATATTGTGAATACCCGAAATTATGGTAAACTATCCCAAAAGTTCCGCTTTTGGCGGGCATGGCAAAAGCTACAGCGCTTAGTCCCATTTCCTTTATCATAAACCGGTTTTCATAATATACCGATGCCGAAGGATGTTCTAAAAATGCCAGTCCGGCCTGGTTATGATGTATGGCCCATATGTCGGTAAGTGTAACTGATGTGTGCGCCATTCCTGCGGAGCGCGCGCCCACCATAAAATTGTCGTTACCACAGAATGCAGTAAAAGACATGCATGAAAGCAGGATGGATAGCAGATGGTGTTTCATTGGTGTAAACTTAAGAAAAAAAACCTTTGTCCTCACCCTGATGCTTCGATCAGGGCAGGCCCCTGGGCCCCTCTCTCATGCGATTACGCGTGACAAGCACGAGAGAGGGGGGGAAATACTTTTTGGTTTCTTGTTGTGTTTTGGGAAAGGGTTGAAAATTTTCTTTCAAATCACAATTAACCTCACCCTGATGCTTCGATAAGAACGGGCGCCCTCCCTCTTCTGCTTCCACAAGTCCGGGGACGGGCGCAAGAGGGGGAAAACCCGATTTCTGATAATGAAATAACATTATTTTGAATTCCAAATGTTGTTTACATTTGAAGAAAACCAATACCATGAAAAAATTAAATGTCTTTTATCTACTTCCTTTTGTACTGTTTTTTATTGCCTGCGGTGGCGGGGAAACCGGCAAGAAGGAAGATAAAAAAGCTGACGGTAAAATTGAGATATTGAACAAATACACGAAAGGAGAAGTGTATTATGTAACGCTGAAGTGGGATGAAAAAGTGACTTCTACCGATGAATCGGGAAAAGAGAATTCAACACCCATTAACATGGAATCGGTATGGAAATACGAGGTGCTGGATGTGGATGAAAACGGTGTTTCTACTATTAAAGGCAAATACGACCGTATGAAATTCGGTGGATTTAATTCGGAAGATTCTGCCACATTCAACGATCCCTCGGCTATGATGTTTTCGGGGATGATGAAATATGAGATCACTATGAAACTGGACACGCGGGGCAATGTGCTTGATCTTACCGGTGCCGATGGCATGTACAGTTTTGGCGCTCCTGATTCCATACTTGATGATAATAAGATCATGATGGAAAATCTGCAAAATGCAATGGGTGTTTTTCCCGATGTGCCGGTAGCAGTAGGTGAGAAATGGGAAAGAACCGTGGATATCACCTATGGTTATCCCTGCTCTTATAAAAACGGGTATACGCTGAAATCGGCCGACAATGGCATTGCGGTGATTGACATTAATTCTACCATGAGTCCGCTGAAAGACCTTAAGCCCACGATATTTCCCGGGGGTTATGAATTGTACCAGGAAATGTCGGGAACGCAAACGGGGACCGTAGAAATTGACATCGAAAAAGGGAAAGTACTGAAGAGCACCTATGATGTTAAAATAAGTGGTACGGCTACCGGCAAAATGGCTGGAAAAGAGATAAGTAAAGTGCCCATTTCCACGGAACTGAAAATGGAATACACGGTACAATTTGGAGAGAAATAAGATTTTTTTTGCCTGAAAAGGGTAAAACTATATATTTGCGTCCCCAATTAAAAAGTGAGTTGATCACGCCTTGGCGTGATAGTTCAGAGAAGAAAGAAAATTTATCGGGAGTTTAGCTCAGCTGGTTCAGAGCATCTGCCTTACAAGCAGAGGGTCGGGGGTTCGAATCCCTCAACTCCCACCGATGAAGTAGAAAAAAAGCCCCGCAAGAAATCTTGCGGGGCTTTTTTACACTTCATCGTCATGTAGCGACCGACTTTAGGAGGTCTGCTACATGTTAGATAAATGTTTTTTATGAAACCCTCCATGCCTCTTCCCTTTTGCGTTTATGTTTTATTTAGTGAAAAAGACCGTTTGCTTTATGTTGGATTCTCTACTAATCTTGAACAACGCATCGAAAATCATAATTCGGGAGGGACGAAAAGCACATCCTGTCGCAGGCCTTTGAAATTAATTTTCTGCGAACATTATTTATTTGAAGAAGATGCACGGAAAAGGGAATTTTATTTTAAAACTACTGCTGGAAAAAAAGCGTTGAGACTGATGCTGGGATCAACACTGGTCAAATTGGGTTATGTTCCGGTTCTTAATGAAAGTAAAATGGAGATTTTGTTTGTGGATTGAGAAAAAACCGAAAACATGACAAAACAAAAATGCCCCGGAAAATCCGGGGCATTTTTTTCATTTTTCCGATTAGTTTTTCACCAGTTTTTTTACCTGTCTTTCTCCATCGGAGTTTATCACTTCAATAAAATAAATTCCGTTTTCCAATGTGGAAAAATCGAAAGTATTTTTTCCTTTTAATAAATTGTTTTTAGAAAAAACCATTTTCCCGCTAAGGTCATACGCTTTTATTGAATACTGCATACCTGAAATTTCGGAATCGATATTTATATTCAGCTCACCACTGGTGGGATTCGGAAACAAAGTAAATCCTTCTTCCGTTTTTATTTCGGTATTTTCTGTCCATTGTTCCCCGTCATCAACAGGTGCAATTCTGAAACTGTTTCCGGAATGATTGCAGGCGTGAATGAAGGCATGAAATTTACTTCCGTTATACGCCCGGAAATTCGGCTGCAAATGAATTCTGTTTCCGGCACGGTAGGTTACATTGCGCGGGGCATTCACTGTGGCTGTAGAAGTGATGTTGTTTTCTGCTTCAAGGTATTGGTCGGAGGAATAAACAGCTGTTTCGGTGAGATCGTAATTGATGGGGCAAAACAAATTAGTCTCCCATATCCCCCGGCCAAAACATGCCACTCTTATCCTGTTCAGGTTATAGTTTATTGTAAGTGATCCCGAACCGGTGGAGGGTAAATTAGGTCCGAATTTTTGCCATTTATCCGTAAGTGATGTATTCTGCAGCATTTCGTTATTGGTATAAAATACGCCCACATCAGTTGCTAAATACAACCCACCGTTACTTCCCCTCTCCATTGCAATTGATCTTCCTCCAACGCCTGTGCGTGGCAGGTTAAGTGTAAGATCTGTACAAACACCGGTATTACAGTTACAGCTACTTAGAAGGGATGGGTTTGAAATATCCAGTTTATAAATCATTTCCATTCCGCAAGGATTACCTGAAAAATCATCAGATGAACCAAATGAAACATAAATAATATTGGAGTTTTCCCAATCAAATTCCACATCACTTATCCATTTATTAACCGGTAGTGGAATTTCTATCCACGAACTAACAACATTAGCCACATTGGGGTCATTGGCGTTTCTGGTGATGAATAACCGATGGGCTGTCACAGTATCTGTAGCTCCGCAGGAAGCAAAAGAAGTTTCTTCAGAGAGAACGTGTACTGCTAATGTGTTAATGTCTTTAGGAGAAGAATATACATCCCAAAGGTTATAAGAAAAAGATGTGAGTGGCAATACCACTGAAAAATTTGGTGAGATATCAGTCCTCGTAACTCCATTATTGAATGAACGAAGTACTTTTTTTCCACCACCACCGTTTGTTCCAAGAAGATATATCCAATTCTCAGTAAATTTATTTACATCAATATGCGAATGCCAGTTATCACTTACTCCATAGAAACTTGTTAAAGGGCCATAGCTGGAAGAATAATACCAGTTACCGTTCTGTGAAGAAGTATATATTTTATTACTGTTTTGGCTGTCAAATGCCGGAGTGGTTCCATCTCCGTCACTTATCCTTTGCCAATCAGGCAGCCAGCCATTGTAATAGGGCGTTATGGTTTTAATAGATCCATCATGATACAATCCCAATAACGACTTATCGGGTTCCCTGCTAAAATCAGAAAACCCCAATGGTTCTGCACAACCAATACCAATGCTCATATTTGTCCATGTTTGCCCGTTATCCGTTGACCGGTAAATACCGCCATGATTGGTCGTCCACACTTCGTTTGGAATAGCCGGATGATAAACGAAGTCTTCAATGTCTACATGGTATTGATATTTATTTGTGGAACTATGTCCTGTAGCACACCCTGTTGTGCCGCTCATATACGTAGTGGTAGTTCCTCCGATTACCGATTTATATCTGTCGTCATTGGATATAAGAAAATTATTTTGATTAACCTGTGAAACCCCGAAACCATTTCCTCCGCCAAATGTTACGTATGCATTTTGAATGAACGACCAGCTTACCGCAGTGGGATCATAAGTATAAATGGGCGAAAGTCCGTTAGGAGAGGCACAGTTATAGCCCCATACATTTTCCGAAGCGTGATTGAATAATACATATAGTTTATCAGAATTGGCGTTGGTTACTTCTATTTTTACATTTTCGTATGTAGGGGCAGCAACCGTAATGGGTAAAGTAAAATAGGAAATACCTGAAGAAGAATGATCATATTGTCCTACTTCGAAGGTTGTTCCGTTAAAACGGGTAAAATAAAGAATATCATTGTTGGCGGGCCGAAGCTCTATGTCCATTATTTTTCCGGTTTCGATTAATGTCCATATAACGTTTGCCGGGTTAGGGTCATTTATAAATGTTCCCTTATATAATCCTCCTGCAGTAGCTACATACATAACATCCGGATTATTGGCCGGTACAAGAATTTTTTCTATTACGTTCCATATGCCGTTCAACTGTAGTTGTCCGCCAATTTGTTGCCAGGTGCCTCCCTGGTTATACGTTCTGTAAATTCCTCCTGAATACATCATCCATCCCGGTTCTCCACTTCCTGAAAGAGCAACATACCATGTATTGGAAGAGCTGGGAGCAAATACAGCATCTCTTGCTCCTGTTCTGATAATCGGTCCAATAACCCCATCGGTGCCTCCTACTACCCACGAATTACCCGAAGTAGAAGAATAGAATAATCCTCCGCTCCATGAGCAAGTGAGCATGTGATTGGGCATTGGTTGATAAAAGGTGAGATTACGTAAAGGTCCGGTTCCCTGATCTGTTCCACCATTCGAAGCACTTGATCCTATTGGCTTTTTTACCGGCCCGATTTCATTCCATGTATAGGGAATAGAAACCACACCACAAGAACCCCCTGCTCTGCTCATTCCCTGTTGATTATAATAATTGAATAAATTTTTGTGATAACTATCAAAATCTCCGTGAGGAAAAAGACGTGGTTCCCAAAAATCAAGAAATTTTTGAAATTCATTGTATTCACTTCCTTCAGCATAAAATGAAGTATCGGGAATGGTATCCCGTAATCCCGCGAAGTATGTTTCCATTTCAGCCTTTATCTCGTAAAGTGTTTTATTTCCTGTTTCCCATCGTCTTTGCTGGGCATCCGACAGGTGAAAAAACAAAAGAGCTGAAATGGTTAAAATTATTTTTATTGTTTTCATAACCATTTAATTTAAATGTTGTTTGGTTTATTTCTTCAACTCTTCCATCTCTTTCTTCAACGCATCAATCTGTTTTTGCTGTTCAATAATATATAGTGTAAGCTCTTCTATCTTTTCCATGTGTTTGGCACTCATTTCAGCAAGCTTAAGACCGTTAGTTTCAATTTCCTTTTCTGACTCTATCCCGGGGAGATGATGATTCTTTTTTATATATTCTTCTACTTCATAGAGTGGCTTTAATTTATAACTTTCATCAAAAACATAGTCGCACCATCCTACCTCTACAAATACTTCCTTGCTGCGAATTGTTCCGCACACATCCAGTTTATGATCGGGTGTGGCTGTTCCGATTCCTATATTACCATCCGTTCTTACAAAAAGGAGATAGTTATCAAATCCGTTTGTATTAGGAAAAGGTTTCCAAAAATTTATTCCGGTTACTGTTTCTGTTCCTTCCACTGTGTTTACGTATTCAATAGCCATTTCTCCGTTTACGTTTGGAGAAGGTGTTGTGGTGGAATAAGTTTGCTTGAATGTAAGCGTGGGATTCGTCCCCGAAATCATCATAAAATCTTTTGCCATTAAATGAATCTGTCCGATCTGCGCAAGATTAGGCCCGTGAATATCACCAGCAGGAAAACCAACGGTGGCCACCGCTCCGTCAGGATTAATTGCCGTGTTTTGTAATGTGGGTTGTCCTTCGTTACCATTTATTCTTAACGCACCGTTATCTGTATAAATAAAATTATCCGTTACACCCGTTCCCACAAAAACAGAATTAGTTCCTACTTTAAGTGTACCATTTACATACATATTACTTGTTGTGGTAAGATCTCCATTGAATAAACCGGTTCCTCCTACATGAAACATTGTGGTTGGAGTCGCCACGCCTATACCTAAATTAAAATTGGTAACGATATTGCTTCCGCTTAAAGTAAATCCTGTTAATGATGATATATTGGAAAATGTTCCGGCTCCGGTTACTACATCATTGGTTGTACCTGTAAAATTCAACCGGCTGGCTTCACCCTGTGTATTTAAAACCATAAAACCGCTGAGTCCTCCGGGATTATTGAGAGATAAAAATCTAAACTCGCCATTTGGACGGATACGGAACCATTCCTGGTTATTGGTTTTTAAAATTAAAGGTGATGAATTGGTGGTTCCCAGAAAATCTCCCTGGGAAACATTGTTTCCGCTAAGCGACCATTTTTGTCCGCCACCTTGTGCCAAAGATAAAGTGGCCAGTAAAGTTGCTGCAATTGTTAGTTTTGTTTTCATAATTTTTTGTTTTTTCATTTTTTAAACTATTCAAATATTCGGGAAAACAAAACCTCTGTCCAAAAAGAAAATGAAGAATAGTTGTTAACCTTTTTTTCGTGTTTAAGTATTTATACTTATGACAACAAGGGTCATTAAGTAAAATTACTTATGCCAGTTTGGCATAAATGAAAAAAGAAATCAGAAATGATATAATGAAGAGCAGGTGACTTTTGCTTTTCACTGTTATAGGTATCAAAAATTATTCCATCCTAACCATTTTTTAATTTACGACCTCGCAGAAGCAACTAACCATTAATCACTTTCTCTCTCTCATTTTACTAACTCACACAATAAACACTGCTTTTGTGTTTTTTTGGTTCAACAACCGAAATTGAATTCTCTTTGTTGGTTATACTAAAAATTACAGTTTAATCAATTTATTTTCCGTTTTCAAGCGGCTACAAACAAATTCAAACGCTTATATCCGACACTAAGCGACAAATAACCGGATCGGGGATTTTTACCACCACATCTTTGCATCGTCAATTTTACAAAACCCGGGAAAGTGAAGGCGACAAAAAATAAAATAAATGTTAAACCTGTCTGCGTAAAAAAATTGAATAATGCGCAGATATTAAAAACAAAAGTCATGAACACATTAAGAAACAAAGTACAACTGATAGGTAACATCGGACAAACACCTGAAATCAAAACCTTCGAAAAAGGAAAAACAATGGCCAAATTTTCTATCGCCACCAACGAAAGTTATAAAAACAAAAATGGCGAATACGTTGACAACGTACAATGGCACAACATCGTTTGCTGGGGAAATACGGCAAAAATCGCAGAAAAACTCCTGGCAAAAGGAAAAGAAATAGCGCTCGAAGGAAAACTTACTTCCCGCAGCTATGAAGATAAAAACGGTAACAAACGCTACGTTACCGAAGTGGTCGCAGAACAAATTCTGCTGCTTTCGAAGAAGGAGAAGTAATTTTCTCTTTAGTCATGGTGAAACCCCGTTGCAGAAATGTAACGGGGTTTTTTGTTGGGTGAACGAATCGGTATTTCTTCTGTCGTATAATAATTTCTGTTGGCCATAAAAGAAAAATACCATTTAAAACCTAATTTCTTATAAATACATATTTATCAGAAGCTCCGGAAGTTCCTCCGGGAGACTGGCTGTTATATGAAATTTGAAGTATCAATTTACCTTCCCCGGTAGAAATTAAAAGGTTTTTATTATTCAAACTTATGGTTACATGGTCAAGCTCTGCGCTTCTCCAGTTTACCGAATAATCTTTTTCTTCTATGATTTCACCCTGAAAAAATACCTGGTTTTTTTCAACGGTTTTATATTTTAAAATATGATCCATCGTGTATTTGTAAAAATCAACGGTCAGCTCATAATAGCTGTAAATAGTATCATAAGTAGCGATAGTTTGTGGTGGTTGCTCAATCCTGTCTTCTATATAAATGGTTTTTATCCCGTCTCTTACTTCGGTTTTTTTAGAATAATAACGTCCTGATGGGTTAGAATAAGAATAACTGTTTTGTTCTGTCAGTTTCCAGGTACCTTTTATCTCTTTATACAAATCCCTGAGATCCGGATAAGGTTCCAGGCCTTTGTTCTTCCGGCATGAAACAACAAAACCAAAAATAAGAACAAACAGAAATATACTACGCATATGCCAATTTAAGTGTTTTATTTTATTTCAGACTACTTATGTAGTCTTCTGTTGTTCTTGTTGAGGGAAGTGTACCCGGGGTTTTTATTTATCCCCATTTACAGGATTGCATGGGGTGAATTTATACCTGAAATTTGTCCCATGCATTTAACCTCCCGCGAAAAAGAAATTCTTCACCTCATTATTGAGGAAGAAATGTCGAACTCCAGAATCGCAAAAAAACTGGGAATTGCCATTGGTACAGTTGATACTCACCGGAAAAAATTGTTACAAAAGTTTGATGTTTCCAACAGCGTAGGACTAACCAAGCGCGCAATAAGAATGAATATCATCAGGGTATAATTAAACCCACAGCGCTTCCCTTTCCGGGAGACGATTCCACCACTATTTCTGCTTTCATCAGCCCGATGGCATTACGAACTATTTTCATTCCGAGCCCTGTTCCTTTTTCTCCCGAAGTTCCTTTTTCCGAATACTGGTTTATTCCTTTTTTCAGTTGCTGAACCTTTTCATTCTCCATTCCCTCTCCCTCATCCTGCACCAGCAACATCTTTTTATTTTCATTCCAGCGTATAAAAATGGTTCCTCCCATGGGAGAATATTTCACTGCGTTGGAAATAAGATTGCGTAAAATAATACGAATTACATTTTTATCGGCACTGATCTTTGCGTTCATCACTTCTCTTGCTTCAATCTTTATTTCTTTTGCGGCAAGCGGGCGCTGGTATAACTGCACACACTCGGCTACCATAGCATACAGAGGAAAAATCTCGTTATGAAGATGAAATCCTTCCTGCTGGGTAAAACTATAATCCAGTAAATTGTTGATGAGCAAATGAACCTGTTGTGTATGTTCTGCCATTTTTTCGAAACTATCTGCCAGCTCTTCTTTGCTTAGTGTTTGTAATTTCTGCCTTACTCCCTGCTGAAAAGTATAGAGTGAATTTACGGGTGAAGAAATATCGTGTGAAATAATGGAAAGCAGTTGTGCTTTTGCTTCGTCCGACTGCTGCAATTGTTCTTCACTTTCTATCAGTTGTTTGTTAAGTGATATGAGCGTGGCATTTTGTTTGTTGATCTGTTCATTCTGCATGGCCAGCTTACGTGCAGTACGCACACGGTTCACCACAAATAACACCAGCACCAGCAATACCACTCCCGAAGCCGCCAGAATAATTTTCATCGTAAACGTTCTCTGCTCATTTTCACGGATAGTTAGTTTATCTATTTCTCCCTGCTGGCGCAGTAACGCGTTTTCCTTATCCTTTTTTTCGGTTTGATACAATGTTTCCAGCTGTGCCACTTTGTTTTTGGTTTCGCGGTCGTCTATCGAATCGCGCATGGCCTGGTATTTCACCTGGTATTCGTAGGCCTCTTTGTATTTTCCCTTTCGCGAAAGAAAATCGGCATACATTTTATTGATCATCATCAACTGGTCGGCTTCAGCAAAATCTTCTGATATCTCAAATATTTTTTTAAAATTCTTTTCCGCTTCCGTAAGATTATTTTTAGCCAGCCATGCCTGTGCAAGATTGGTTTCGCAGATCAGGGTTAAACGAAGTTCCTGTTCTTTATCAATATACTTATACGCTTCCAGGTTATTTTCAATTGATTTGTCATATTCTTTCATATCCAGGTAAATCACACCGCGATTGGAAAGGTTAAGTGCAACTGCTGAGCTGTCGCCATTGGCAATATGCAACTCATACGCTTTTAAATTATAATATAATGCTGAGTCGTATTCTTCGTTCTCATAAAAAATATTTGATAAAACGCCCGTTCCCAAACCAATAAACCGGTCGTTGGCAAGTATCTGTGATTGCGCGATTGATTTTTGCGCAAACACTTTTGCCATTTTAAAATTTTTCATCTGGCGAAACAAAACTGCCAGCTGGCTGTAACCCATAGCCAGCCCCCTGTGGTCGCCATTTTTTTCCTTTATGCGAATAGCTTTATTCATCCAGTAATACGATTTGCCGTAATTGCCGGATTGCAGGTAATAATTGCCCAGCATGTCGCATCCGTAAATAATTCCTGTTTCATATTTCAGTTCTTCGGAAAGTTCATGTGTTTTGCGCGCAAAAAACCCTGAGAGATCAATATCCACTGCCGAAGTTTCCAATGCTTTTGAAAAAAGTTCAAGTGCTTTCAGTGTATCATCGGGCATTTTACTGATACGTATCCAGGCAGTATCTTTTTCATACCCCGCCTGCCCTGCGGCTATCAAAACCGGCAAAAGAAAAATAACGGTAAAAAGTCTTTTCAGCATAATCTATCCCCCCAAATTAATAAAATAAACCCAAAACAGGCATTTTATACCGGATTACAGGATTGTCCGGCATGCAGGGCCGGGGTAATTTTGAATAAATATTTATCCTATGAAAAAGCGACTTTTATTCATCGTTTTCATCCTTTGCCTGATGATGTATTCCTATGAGGCAAAAACACAAAACGTGGGGATCAATGCCACCGGTGCCACTCCCAATACTTCAGCCGGACTGGATGTGGATTTTACCAATAAAGGAATGCTGGTGCCGAGGGTAGCTTTAACATCTGTTACCGATGCCATTACCATTGCCACTCCGGCTACCAGCCTGCTTGTTTATAATACGGCTACTGCAGGAACAGCTCCCAATAATGTTACTCCCGGGTTTTATTACTGGGGAGGCACATCGTGGATAAGAATCGCCAACGGAAATAACAACGACTGGAGTACCACCGGCAATACAGGAACCACACCCGGAGCAAATTTTATTGGAACAACCGACAATAAAGATTTGGTTTTTAAGACCAATAACGATGAACAAATGAGGATTGATGCCAATGGGAAAATAGGTGTAAACACTTCTGCTCCCGCAAATCTTTTACATATAGCTGATGGTGCCGGTGATGTTTTAATTGATAGAGGTGTGGCTATTAATTCGAGAATGAATTCTATGGACCCTGAATTCAATATCATTAACTATGGTGAAACTACTCCCGACTATATTGAAATTGGCGATCATACCGAACAGGTGAGAAAAATGCAGATGTTGGTTCCGCTGGCAAATCCTTTTACTTCCGATGACGGAGCAGTGGAAGTAATTGTAAACTCCGGATTTCCGATGAATCCTTTAATGCATTTTAACGAGACACAACGCATTGGAGTGAATACCAATACTCCCGCAAATCTTTTGCATATAGCTGATGGTGCCGGTGATGTTTTAATTGATAAAGGTGTGGCTATTAATTCGAGAATGAATTCTATGGATCCTGAATTCAATATCATTAACTATGGTGAAACTACTCCCGACTATATTGAAATTGGCGATCATACCGAACAGGTGAGAAAAATGCAGATGTTGGTTCCGCTGGCAAATCCTTTTACTTCCGATGACG
>JBMORL010000061.1:0-93156 GCA_049322335.1 Bacteroidota bacterium | reverse complement strand
CCTGAATTCAATATCATTAACTATGGTGAAACTACTCCCGACTATATTGAAATTGGCGATCATACCGAACAGGTGAGAAAAATGCAGATGTTGGTTCCGCTGGCAAATCCTTTTACTTCCGATGACGGAGCAGTGGAAGTAATTGTAAACTCCGGATTTCCGATGAATCCTTTAATGCATTTTAACGAGACACAACGCATTGGAGTGAATACCAATACTCCCGCAAATCTTCTGCATATAGCTGATGGTGCCGGTGATGTTTTAATTGATAAAGGTGTGGCTATTAATTCGAGAATGAATTCTATGGATCCTGAATTCAATATCATTAACTATGGTGAAACCACTCCCGACTATATTGAAATTGGCGATCATACCGAGCAGGTGAGAAAAATGCAGATGTTGGTTCCGCTGGCAAATCCTTTTACTTCCGATGACGGAGCAGTGGAAGTAATTGTAAACTCCGGACTTCCGATGAATCCTTTAATGCATTTTAACGAGACACAACGTATTGGAGTGAATACCAATAGCCCGCAGGAATTATTACACGTAAACGGAAAAGTAAAAATAGGCGCCTATACTTTACCCGACACAGACGGAACTAACGGCCAGGTGCTTGCTACCAATGGAACAGGAATAGTGGCATGGACAACGGTTGCCGCATCTTCCGGTTGGGAATTGACGGGAAATGCAGGGACAAATGCAGCCACGAACTTTATTGGCACAACAGATGCACAGGATGTGGTTTTAAAAAGAAATAATACGGAGGGGATGAGATTATCAGCAGGCGGTGCACTTTTAGCAACGGGAAATACTACCAGCGGAATTACACCAACATCAGGAGCGGGAACAAGAATGATGTGGATTCCGGCAAAACGCGCATTCAGGGCAGGAGAGGTCAATGCTGCCCAATGGGATGATGCCAATGTGGGATTAAATTCAGCCGCTTTTGGTTCCAATACAAGAGCAAGTGGCGTTGGAAGTTTTGCCATAAATCAAAACACTGTTGTATCGGGAAACAATTCTTTTGCTATGGGATTTGGATGTACTACCAGTGGAAATCTTTCTTTCTCCGGGGGACAAAATTCAACTACATCGGGAAGCTATGCTTTTTCATTTGGAAACAGCACGACTTCTTCCGGATTTGGTTCTATTGCGTTAAGTGATCGCGCCAATGCAGGTGCGGATTTTGCAGTGGCTATCGGGCAATGGGTAAGTGCTACTTCTTCCAATGCAATGGTAATAGGAATGGGTCCCGGTGTAAATCTGACCAATTCTATTTCACGCTCACTCATGATTGGATTTAACAGTGATCTTCCTACTTTTTTCGTAGGTACAAGTGCGGGGGCAGGAACAACAGGAAATGTGGGAATCGGAACTTCCACGCCCGGTGCAAAGCTGGAAGTAAACGGCCAGGTTAAAATTACCGGTGGAATTCCGGGAGCCGGAAAAGTACTTACTTCTGACGCAACCGGCCTGGCTACATGGCAGGCGCTTTCTGCCAGTGCGTGGACACTTACCGGAAATTCAGGAACCAATGCAGCAACTAACTATATAGGCACTGCTGATGCAACAGATTTTGTAACCCGTACCAACAATACAGAAAGAATGCGTGTTTCCTCAACAGGAAATGTAGGGATAGGAACTGCTGCTCCCGGAAGAAAACTGCATGTGAGTGGCGCTGAAAATACGTTGCATGGTTTTAATGCCTGTGTCGGAATTTCCAATACATCAGCCGGAGGAACCGATTGGTATCTGAGAACCGGAGCCACGGGAACAGCTACTCCCGCAGGCGGATTTAGCATTGCTGATAATGTGGGATATCGTTTTGTAATTGATAATACCGGAAATGTGGGATTGGGAACAACCACTCCGGGTTTCAGGCTCCAGGTAGGCAACAGCGGTGATGGCACCGTTGCAAGAGCCAATGCATGGACTGTTTTTTCTGACGAACGCCTGAAAAAAGATTTTTCTTCCATAGAAAACCCGGTGAAAATGATCAATGAAATTTCGGGATATTATTACTACTGGAAATCCGGAACTGACACCAGCCTTCAAATAGGGTTTAAGGCACAGGAAATAGAAAAAGTAATTCCGCAAATTGTCAGTACAGATGCAAACGGTATTAAATCGGTTGATTATGCAAGAGTAACCCCTGTTATCATCGAAGCGGTAAAAGAACAACAGGCTGAAATTGAAAGTCAGAAAAACGAAATAGAAGTGCTGAAAAAACAGTATAACGAATTGCTGAAACTGCTTAATGAAAAAGGCATTTCTTCTGAAAACAATTCCATGACGGCAGAAAAGAAATAATTATGAAAAAAATAATTTATATATTTTTTCTGATCGTTACTCCGGCCCTTCTTTTTTCACAGGGGAGAATGGTGATCAACAACAATGCCTTTGTTGTAATTGACAATTCGGTTAAAGTGGTTTTGGCTAACTCCGGTGCCAATGCATTAACCACTGCGGGTACAGGAGGAAATATTGTAAGCGAAAATGAATTTGATATTTTACAATGGAATATTGGTAACGGTACGGGAACATACGTAGTTCCTTTTACCACTGCTTCGGGGGTAAAAATTCCTTTTTCCATCAATATTGCCACTGCCGGTGACAATGCGGGAAATATTTTGTTTTCTACCTACCGTGGCCCCACGTGGGACAACAGCACTTATATGCCTTCTGATGTTACACATATGTCGGCTTTGGGATCGGGAGGAAATAATTCTGCCAATACCATTGACAGGTTCTGGATCGTTGACCCCGGTTCATACACCAGCAAGCCATCAGCCGTTATGAATTTTACCTATGCTGATGCGGAACACAGCACTGCCGGAAATACCATTACCGAAGGCGACCTGGGGGCACAACGTTTTAATTCCGCCACCAGCCAGTGGGGGGATTTTTTACCGGCAGGAACTGTCAACATTGTTTCCAATACCGTTTCAGGAGTGAATGTTGCTCCCTCTGATTTCTACCGTTCGTGGACACTGGCCGAATTATCCAACCCGCTGCCGGTGGAATTGCTTTACTATCGTTTTGAATGTTCAACAAACGGAAATGCACAACTGCAATGGGCCACCGCCAGCGAAACAAACAACGCTTTCTTTTTGATAGAAGCTTCGGATGATGCTTACAGCTGGGAGGAAATTCATCAAATAGCAGGAAACGGAACAACCAATACCCCTAACGATTATTTTATAGAAGTAAAAGCTAACCGCTATTACAGGTTAACACAGGTGGACACAGACGGGAAATCAGAAACACATGGTGTTGTGTTTGCCGGATGTTCACAGGAAGAAGATCTGGCCACCTGGCAATTTGAAAATACTTTTTACCTTGATAACCTGGAAGAAGGAAACATGCAGGTGATTATTTACGACATCAACGGAAAACAGGTAGCTTTCTTTGAAAAAGAAATAACAGGAGGAAGCCTGCAACTTGAATTGCCCCTTCTCTCATCCGGCATTTACCCGGTGTACGTTAGAAACAACGGGAAAATAAAAGCGGGGAAGATAGTAAGATAAAAACTCCGGGAGCCGGGCTGCAATAGTTTTCCTTCCATCATGAGAAAAATAACGTTTTGTCCCGCTGGGACAAAGATCAGTTAAGTCTAAATTTGTTAAAAATGTCTGGCACCTCTGGTGCCGGCAATTTAAATGAAAATTGAATTGAAAAATTTTCCCGGTGCCAGCGGCACCCAACATTTTTAACCGGTAAGCCTGCAGTTGTGATTTGTCCCAGCGGGACAAAACGTTATTCCTGGCATTTTTCTATTCTTGCCATCTATCTCTTCACTGATCAATCATTGCTCATCACCAACCACTCATCACTTCTCTCCTATCATTCTCTTCTTCTCCACTTCACGCTGTTGCAAACGCTGAATGAGGTGCCCGGTCTGGCTTTTGGGTTTGATATTATACGCTTTTCTTGCCATCTCCATTGCCTTTTCAAGATCACCATTCATTTCGTAATATACAGCAAGATTATGATAGGCCCTGTGACGTAATTTTCTTTTGTTACAACCCGTTTCTGATTTCCATGTTTCAAATGCTTTTTCCCATTCACCATAAGTGGCTAAACGTGCGGCTTGTTTCATTCCGTGCCCGCCCATCCATAAAATTCTGTTTTCATATACCTGTTGCTCTGAAATACGGAAAGCATAATCTACTCCCGAATACCAGCCGGTACTATTTATCATTCTGTATTTTTCATAAACATTTCCCATATTGTAGGCCGTGCGATACTGGTATCCGCCCTGGGAAGAACGGCTCAGCTGGTATTCATCAATCATCGTGCGGCTTTTGGGTTCGTAAAATCTCCATGCTGTTAATACCGCCACATTGGTTGGACGATTGGTTGGATAACGCGGATTGGGAAGCCCTACACCGGGATATCCGTATCCGTAAGGTAATCTTCCTCCGTTGGCAACAGCGCTCAATCCCGAATTCGAATCAAAATATTCCAGCACAACTAACGCTTCCACCCCTTGCGCAGCACATACCGAATCTACGAACTCCCACGAAAACGGAACCGTATTTCTTCCCTTTCCGGCTGATTTATAAATTTTATTTACCTGTGTTACTTTTTTATAATTCAGCGAACGGGATAGTGTTTCATATACGCCTTCGGTACATTGTTGCGCGCCTTCCTTATCAGCATAAGGCATTTCACCGGTGATGATTCCTTCAATTACATTTCTCTCCCTGTCTTCTGAGCCAGGTGCCGACCGGTTGATTACCGCTACCGAACGAACGCTGTCAATCCCGGTAATATCTGCCGGACGATCGACCAAAATGCTGGTATTGGTCATCCTGCACGAAGAAAAAAACAGGACTGTAAAAATCAATACCGTGATAATCTTTTTCATATAGCCATTTTCTGAATCAATAACTTCAAAATTTATTCCAAAATACCTGTTTTTTAATGGCGCAAATTAAAGAAGTTGCCAAAAGAGGTGTTTTTTGTTGTTTTTTCCCTTTTCAATACCCGCCAAAACCCTTGAAAACAGTGGCTTTCGGGTTATTTTTCCCCTCTTTCGGGAGATTTTTCTACCTTTACACTCCAAAACCAAAAAAATATGGCTTCCAAACGAATTATTGTTCCCCATGACTTTACCACCGTGGCCGACACCGCGGTTAATCATGCTATTAAAGTGGCCGAAACGGCTGATGCAGAAGTACACCTGCTTCACGTAGTAGATAAACCCACACAAGTGGATAGTGCAAAAGCAAAACTGGGTGCTGTGGCTGATGAATTAAAAAGCAAATCAAAAGTTCCTGTTGTTCCTGTTGTTCGTATCGGAAATATTTTTGATGATATTGGCGATTATGCCAAAGAAATAAAAGCTTCGGTTATTTTTATGGGCACACACGGTGCGCGCGGATGGCAGAAAATTGTGGGAAGCGATGCGATGAAAGTAATCACCAATTCTGAAGTTCCTTTTATTGTAGTACAGGAAAAACCAATCAAAGCTAACGGTTACGACCATATCGTAGTTCCACTTGACCTGGATAAAGACACCAAACAAAAACTGACTATTGTTGCCGACATGGCCAAATATTTTGATTCAACGATTCATATTATTGCATCAGATGAAGATGATGAGTATCTCAAACACCAGCTCAACAGCAACATTGCGTTTTCCAAAAAATTCCTTGGCGACCGTGGTATAAATTTCACTACCAAAATTGCAGGAGGAGACCTGGATAAAGAAACCATCCGCCTGGCCACTTCCATTGATGCTGATTTGATTGCCATTATGAATCACCAGGGAAACCGGATAGCCGGAAATATGTTTGCCAACTCTTCCGAACAACAAATCATTACCAACGATGCACAAATACCGGTTTGTATTGTTAACCCGGTAGTAACTACTATTTCGGGATCGGTGTTGTTTTCGTAAAAAAAACTCTTTATATAAATAAAAAGCCCGGTCGTTCGATCAGGCTTTTTTTATAACGTATTACGGATTTAAGCTATTGCGCCACCATACGGTATTCGTATTTGTCGCTTCCGTCCATGAAGTAATACCAGAATTCTTTTTCTTTCAGGCGAAGGATGACAAGTGTTTCGGTAGATTGCCCTGAAACACCCGATCTTTTTATTTCGGCTTTGTCGTTTTGAAATTCCCATCGGCCTGAGCCGCTTCCGCCTGATGAGGAATACGAATAGTTTCCGTCTTTATCATAGGTTTCGGTATAATCAGACGGAACGAGGGAATTTATTTCCGTACCATTAAAATACAGGTTTTGAATTTTCCAGGTGCCTGCCACCCGGTGAGTTTTGGTGCGGATAGTAAACCCGGGGCCCTCTTCGTATTTACCGCAGGAGGTTAAAATACTGCTGAAAATCAGCATTGTAATAATAACATGGATGGTTTTCATAATTTATTGTTTTGGTAGGGACGGCAATTAGTGTGCCGAAGTAGCAAAAGTAGCATGAATTAAAAATATGGATTAAAATTTATGATTAGTGATGCTAAAAGAAGGATAAAATTTATTTCTGCCACATTTCTTAATGAGGTTAGGTGTTAGCGCAAAACTGCAACACTTATTTTTTATCTCCTGGTTTTTAAAAATCTATCCGGTAATAAAACAACGGCAAAAACCCAAGCTGGTAATTTTCACGAATGGGATCGGCTGTAGGATTCAACGGATCGGGAGAGTAAGAAAGCCCGAGTATATTTTTTATTCCAAAAGCATTCACTATGTCAAGCGCAAATTCGTGTGTTACTTTTTTTGCATTTAACTTAAAGTTGATCTTGAAGTCTGCACGAAAATAGGGACGAAACTGCCGGGTGTTATACGCTGAATCCAGCCAAACAAGTTCATTCTGGTAATTGGAAGCTGCCGTATCCACATAGCCATACCATTTTCCGCCCGCATAGGTAATTTTTGTGCCCAGTGATAACGTAGATTTATCTCCTGTTTTAAATTCTTTTCCAATTAAAAGATTGGTAGCATATTGGCCGTTGTAATCGGTGTTACGTTCTATACCATCGCTTCCTTTGTATTTTGCATCAAACAATGAAGCCGTGAACAGGAAATAAAAACTTTTGTTGAAGAATTTTTCAACGGTAAGCTCAATTCCCATATTGGTTCCCGTACCTGTATTCTGCAATGTATCGGGAAAGAAACGCGCAAACCCTGATCCCATATTGGAAAGTGAAAACGCTGAGGGTTTTACTTCTACCGGCACGTTAAACAATTGCTGGTAATACACTTCTGCCTTCATACGCATCGTGGCCGAAATAGCATAATCATATCCCAGTACCGAATGAATGCTTTTCGTAAAATCCATATTTTTATTATGAACCACATATTTTGAAGAAGCAGAATCATACTGCTGGTAATAATAAGTATAATAGGGCTGTGTTTGCGAATGTAGTCCCGCACCAAGATTGATGGATTGTTTTTCATTGATCTGGTATTTTACTCCTATCCTCGGTTCTACCACCGAAAGGCTGTTACTCGCAGAAAAATACTGGTTATGCAAACCCGAAGTAACGGTTAATAGTTCCGAAGGTTTCCATTTCCACTGAATATAGGCTTGTGCTAAAATCCCCGTTCCGTTATAATCCCACCTCATTCTGAATTTACTATGGTCATATACCAGCGCGCTATCGAGAAAGCTAAACGTCATATAATGTGCATTTACACCATATTTAATTACGTGGTTTTTGTTCAGTTTGGTATTAAAGTTAATGATGTAGGAAATTTTATTGATCTGGAAACGGTAACGCTGCAAGGGATAAAGCGAATCCAGCACCCAGGTAGTATCGCTGTAATCAATATGACGCAAAATATAATCATGTTGCGAGGTTTGCCGTTCGTGCGTAGCCGACAGACCTGTTTTCATCAGTGTTTTATTGTCTTTTAGTGTTTTTGTAAATGTTACACCGCCAATTCCCATCCTGGTTTGAAAATGCTGGTCGCGGTCGTCATCTCCGTAAAAATCGGTAGCTGGTTTCTCTTGTTCACTGATCATAATATCAATAGCGCTTTTTCCTCCCATGGCAAAAACGGCAAAATTTCCATTCTTTTTAGTGGGGAAATTCAGTTTAACAGCCGCATCCTGGTATTTGGGAACAGCATCCGTTCCTATACTTAATCCGATGGCCTGGAAAATACTTAAGGTAGAATAGCGATAGGCCACAAGGTAAGATGCGCGATGATCTTTCGACAACGGCCCTTCGGCAGCCAATTCGGTGCCCAAAAATCCAAGCTGTCCTGCAAATTCATGTTTTTCATTATTACCGTTACGAAATTTCAGGTCGAATACAGCAGCAGTTGAATTTCCATATTCAGAGGGAAAAGCACTGGTAAAAAAATCGGAATTGGAAAGTACTTTATTATTAAGAATACTTACCGGCCCACCGGTGGAACCTGCAACAGAAAAGTGATTGGGGTTGGGAATATCAAATCCTTCCACGCGGTATAAAACTCCCAGCGGAGAATTTCCTCTTACCACAATATCGTTTCTCGAATCATCCGCGCCCTGAACTCCTGCAAAATTCGATGCCATACGCGCGGGATCCCCACGGCTTCCGGCATACCTCTCGGTTTCTGATACATCAAATGTTCGCGAACTTACCAGCGCCATTTCGTTATTCACTTCTCCGCGTTTGGTAGCAGTGATCACCACTTCTTCCATCGCAATGGCCGATTCTTCAATTTCTATATTGAGAATTACTTCTTTGGCAGAGGTAACCGTTACATCAATGATGCGATCGTTATAACCAATATAGGAAATTTTTAAAGTATGTTTTCCCACCACAATATTTTCGAGCCGGAAATTTCCATCTTCATCAGATGAAGCACCGATAAATTTCGTAGTGTCGTCAATTAAAACCACATTGGCACCGGGCAACGTTGCATGGGTTTCCTTATCTATTATTTTCCCGCGGATGGTTTGTGCCGGTTGAGCAAAAACCGAACTAAAGGAAAAAAGACAAAAGACAAAAGGTAGATACTTTTTCATGGTTTTGGTTTATGAGGTAAAAGTATAGCAGTGCCAAAATATGAAAATTAACTGAAGTTAAAAAATTGTTTGCCTCCTGTTTGGCAGTTTTCTTACATCCCTGTTATCCACAAGGGTTTCAGGTGTAAAATAAACGGATAAAAAAATATGAGCAAAGCAGAATAATGTTGAGGACTCCAAAAGTGAGGAAAACGTCCTCTCTTATTTTTTTCATCAGTCCGATTACAGAAAACAGCAGCATAAAGGCGGGTATTACCACAAACATGCCATACATATTAATATAGGGGTAAAATGTTGCCTTCAGCCGGGGAACCTCATACGAAACCAGCGATTGAAACACGGGAGATTTATAAATGACAATACTGTCGCCTTCCTGTATTTTCAGGGCATCTTCCATGTTTATGGAAAATTCGTTGGTTGTTGTTTTAATCCGGAAATTGATTGTAGAAGCTGATTTAAATTCTTCTATGTATTCCTCTGCCTTTAAATCTTCAATCAACACGAACCAGTCTTCTACTTTTTCATGTGAAATACTTCGCGGGAGAAAAAAATCAATGAAAATTACACCGGAAATAAAAATGCAGAAATAAAACAGTGAACGGATTCCACCTGAAAGAAAAAAAGCATGCGGGTCTTTTTTGAATTCCTTTATGGAATCATCGTACTGAGGCCTGATTTTTTCCAGTCCGCCCATCAGAATTTGGTAGCCAGCACAAACGGCTTTTTATATTTTTTCAGCTTTCCGTCAAGCGAAAATACTTCAAAATACACCACATACATTCCCACGTTGGATTTTTCCCGTTTTTCGTTTATGCCATCCCATGTAAACGTTCCTTTGTTGCCAAGTAATTCATTTCTCACCAGCAGTTTTACCATTCTTCCCATCGCATCATAAATCGTAACGTTGGCTACCATCCCCGGATCGGCAAATTCATAGTGAATATTCAATACATCATTGTATCCGTCATTATCCGGAGAAAATGTAGCCGGGTCAAGTGAAATTTCTCCCCCATCACTTCCGTCCTGCTGTTGCGAGTTTTCATATCCGGGTGTTCCGAAATTCACCGCTTCGGCCGCACTGTGCCAGTTGGTAACATCACTTGTAGGACGATTAAAATCCAGGCGCTCCAGTGAAACACCTTCCGCATCAGTGAGCAGGGCGAAATGCATTTCTTCCGTATAGCTGAAATCATCACTAACGGTGTTCGAATTAGTGATCAGTACCACGCGGCCATCGGTGTTGCTGTAGGATGGCATAGAAGTCATTTCAATATACCGTTTTCCTGCAGAAAGCGGATATTCGCTTTCGATATTGGTTTTGGAAGTGGTTATCGACACATATTCCCCCGGAAAAAGCAATTCGCCATTGGTGGTAATGATTTTATTATTGGCAATAGTATCGTTGGAATAATTGGCCAGTTGCCAGTTTTTAAGGCTGATGATGCGTGATGAGTTATTATAAATTTCCACAAAATCATCTCCGTCACCACGCGGGTTGAATAAAACTTCGTTGATAATAAGATCGCCCGGTTGTGCCTGTTCGGGCAAAGCAAATGCAGCGCTGTTCACTGAACCAATCAGGTTGCCCACACAATCAGAGCAATTGGTAACTGTAGCAGTATACACCACGTTATACTGAAGATAAGTGGCAGCCGAAAGAACCAGTTGCACCTTTTTTTCATTCACCCATATCATGCTGCCGATGGTAATTCCGTTGTTGATGGAAAATATTGCGGCAGTAACCGAAACACTGTCCATGATTTCATTGAAAGTAAGCAACACGTTCAGGCTATCCAATGCCTCGGCAGCAATAAGCTGAGGAGCTGCATTATCAGGATTGGATGTATAAATTGAATTTTGCCCTCCTGGAGTTCCTCCGTCAGGATCAACGGAAGCTTTCCAGTTATTTTCTTCGCCACAGGGATTAGCAGGATCAATCATTTCTAACGTCCATCCCCCTGCTTGTTTGGTAGCATCAGCATACCAGTCGTCTGAATAGTTTACAGAATGAACAAGTGTTCCATCCGGAAGACGAAGGGATAAGCTGTCTCCCGAGTTATTTAGTGAGGGCCAGGAGGATAATCCAACAGCGCGGCCGAAGTTATTGGTATACATGTTTTCATCTGCTGACGCGCAAAGAATGAGATATCCATTTGGAAAAACCACAGCACCGGGAATTACAGTTGATGTAGCTGCATCAGAAAATAAAAGCCCGTTGAGATTAATCACTTTGGTGGTGGTATTGAATACTTCAACAAATTCTGCATTTGGCAAGGCGGGAGAACCGTCAGGATCTGCATAAATTTCATTGATTACTACTTCAAATTTCGCGGGACTCACACCAATTCCGAATGATTTTGCAGTGCTATTCATGGTGTTCCCTGAACAATCGGTGGCATTACTAACGGTTATCGTGTAAGCGGTGATGGAGTCAATAAGTGGTGAAACAAAAATATTTGCCGTGGTAAAATCGGGAGCTACAGGTTGAACAGATGTGACAGACAAACCATTGCTGAGAGTGATTACAGCATTGGCCAGCGAAAGGCTATCCATGCTTTCATTGAAAACAAGTTGTATCTGCGATTGAGAAACTACCGTAACAGAAGTTAACACCGGTATCTGTGTGTCTGCCGTGTTATTATATACCGAGTTTTGCGCCCCCGGAGTTCCGCCAGAAGGATTCACCGAAGCGATCCAGTTGTTGCTTCCGCTGCAGGGAAGAGTGGGATTAATCAATTCCAGTGTCCACCCGCCATCATCTTTCACTGCATCCTGATACCAGTCGTCAAGATAATTTACCTGGTCGATGAGTACAGATGAATTGTTTTTTAAAGAAAGATTATCGCCCGTATTATTGAGTGAGGGCCATGAAGATAATCCCATTACATTTCCTAAAGGGGAAAACGAAGCAGTATCAGCAATGGAACAAAGAATAAGATAATCTCCGGCAGAAAGAATATATGCAGAAAGTATTGATGTGGTGGTGCCATCAGAAAATGTCCAGCCCGAAAGATCGAAGTTATTGCTGCTGCGGTTGTATATTTCAATGAATTCCTTATCAGGTAACCCTATTATGGGAGAAGGATCGGCAAAAATTTCATTGATAATAACGTCCCGCCAGGCAGCCGTTGAAAGCAAAAGATAGGAAAAATTTTCGGTTTCGGATACAATGGCGTTTCCACTCATGTCCTGCACAGATGTTACCGTAAGCGTATAATTCTGTCCACTGGTGAACGGAGTGGCAAACGTTAAATGAACAAGAGAAAAGTTACCTCCGTCACGGGTAGCTGTTGCGGCAGTGCCAATACCGTTATTTACGGAATAGTTAGTTGCCGTTTCTGCGGTAGTTTGTTCCACATTTTCATCAAACAATACATCCAGCTGCGTGGAAGAAACGGCTGTAGCAGAAATGACCGTGGGAGGAGTGGTGTCGAGAATAATGGGGCCGGCATACACATCGTCAAAAAAATGTTTTTTAAAAAACGAGGAAGTGGATTGCCGGATAAGAATTCCGAAAAAAGAAGAAGATAAAAGAGCAGCGTCCGTTATTATTCCCTCTGTGGTATAAGAAGATCCGGTTCCTGACATATCTCTTTCCAGCGTAAACTGGTTGGAAGCATCACGAACCACTTTTATTTTGATAAGATTATTGGAGGAACTGGCCACTATTCCATCCAACCCGTCAATGATTTCAGTAACCGTTCCGCTTACGTTTTTGTAAAGGCTGATTTCATCTGTGGTATTTCCTATGCGTACAAAATACCCGCTTAGTGAAGCCGCGAGCAGATCGGAATTATCGGCTGTAAGATAAACATCCACATAATTGGCGCTGGAGGTTGCAAACTGAAGGTTAACAAATAATTCCCACTGGCAATTATTGAATACTGTACTGGGAGTAGTAATGTAATACGAACTGCTGGCAACGAGGTTATTGGAGCGAAGCATGCCCAGCGTATCCTTAAAATCACCGGCTGCTGATTCTGTCCACACCGGGTTGATAGTAAAATTACCATCGGTAAAATCATCCGTTACCTGGGAATTTCCATTGATGAACAGAAACGCCAGGAGTGTAATATTTAACAGCTTTTTGACAGCAGTAATCATGTGTAACGTGTAAATGTACTAAATTTGCCGCTTATAAATTAAACCTTTTTAAACCTGAAAAAATGAGAATTGCAGTTGTAGGGGCCACCGGGCTGGTGGGGACCAAAATGATGAAAGTGCTGGAGGAAAGAAATTTTCCCGTTACCGAATTTTATCCTGTTGCTTCCGAGAAATCGGTGGGAAAAGAAGTGGTTTTTAAAGGGAAACCCTGGAAAGTTATCTCTATGGGACAAGCTGTTTCCATACGCCCGGATATTGCCATTTTCAGTGCCGGGGGCAGCACTTCACTGGAATGGGCCCCGAAATTTGCGGCCGCAGGAACCACTGTAATTGACAATTCTTCTGCCTGGAGAATGGACCCTTCCAAAAAACTGGTGGTACCCGAAATAAATGCGCATATACTGACCAAAGATGATAAAATCATTGCCAACCCCAATTGCTCTACTATTCAAATGGTGGTGGCTTTAAATCCCCTGCACAAAAAATATAAAATAAAAAGAATTGTGGTTTCCACCTACCAGTCTGTAACCGGAACAGGAAAAAAAGCAGTTGACCAGATGATGAATGAACGCAACGGTGTGAAGGGAGAAATGGCCTACGCTTATCCGATTGACCTGAATGTGATTCCCCAGATTGATGTATTTACCGATAATGGTTACACCAAGGAAGAAATGAAAATGGTGAATGAAACCAAAAAAATTATGATGGATGATGCCATTCGTGTTACCGCAACAGCTATCCGTATTCCTGTTATGGGCGGGCACAGTGAATCGGTAAATGTGGAATTTGAAAAAGATTTTGATGTAAAAGATATTATAAAAATTCTGAGTGAATCACCAGGAGTGGTTGTAACCGATGATATCAAAAATTTAAAATACCCGATGCCCAAAGATGCACATGATAAAGATGATGTATTTGTGGGAAGAATAAGAAGAGATGATACACAACCCAATACTTTAAATATGTGGATTGTTTCTGACAATCTCAGAAAAGGAGCCGCTACCAATGCAGTTCAGATAGCAGAATACTTAGTGAAAAATAAGATTTTTTCAAATGAGCTGACAACAGCTTAATAAGTTTATTCTTTACTTTAATTTCTTTAGTCCGCTGGCTGAAGCCAGCGGCAAGGGATGGGTCTTTTTATTGCTGAAAACTTGCTGAAGCCAGCGGCAAGGGATGGTTTTTTAAAAAAATCCATCTATTGCCGTTGGTTTAACCAACGGCAATAAAAAAACTACTATAAAGAAAATTACAGCTTTAAAGAATAAAAATCCCCTTGTGTTATTAAAAACTCTTCTCTTTTTTGAATTTCAAACTCTTTCATCAGTTCAGACTCTTCTACATCCCCATGGTGTTGTTCCTGCTGATGAATATACTTTCTTAGTCGTTTAAAATGCTGCTCACCAACACTTACTGCCCAATAATCATCCTGCCAGTTGAATTTTTCAGATGTAATTTTATTTTTATTGATCCAATGAGAAGATTCTCCCTTTAAAAGATGAGCGACCTGACTGATGCTTTGTTCTCTTCCAAGCGAGATAAGACAATGGGCATGGTCATCATACCCATTAATACAATCTACATAAATGTCTTTTTCCTTTGCATATCTCAACATGTGTTGAAAAACCAGTTTTCTCAAATCGCCTGTTTTTAAAAATCTTTCATGATTTTTAGTTGAAAACACAAGATGCACCCAGATCCTTACCCAGCTCATATAATTTTATTTTTTTACTATAATTTTCTCTATTGCAGTTGGTTTCAACCAACTGCAATAGATGGGATAAAATTATACAGAGTTAAAATAAAATTTGTAAGTAGTTCTACTTATTGTTGAAAAGTTTATTTTCAATAAAAAAGTGATTTTTTGGTAGTGTCCGGGCTTTAAATATATCAGGCTCCCAATTGAACAAATCTTTTCCAGTCTTCCAGCACTTTTCCTTTCATCACTCTTGGAAATTTATTCTGTCCCCCGAGTTTTCCCTGGGCATCCATAAAAGCATAAAATTTTTCAATGGACAATTGCTCAACAAATATTTCTTTCAGCGCATGTCCCCGTTCCGTAGTATAATCGTCATTAAGATCTTTCAGTGCGGCATCCAGTTTTTCCTTCAGCTTTGCCGTGTCTGTTATTTTATCTACTCCCACATACCAGCGATGAGCGAACAAGCCGTTGTAGTTTTCTCCGCAAACAGTATATTCATTGATGTTTACTCCAAGTTCTTCTCCCACTTTTTTCACAGCCATATTCATGTTATCTACTGACAAATGTTCTCCGCAGAGGCTTAAAAAATGTTTGGTGCGCCCGGTAATAATTATCTCGAATGTTTCCATTTTTACAAAGCGAATGGTATCGCCAATAAGATATCGCCAGGCTCCCGAGCAGGTAGAAATAAGAATGGCATAATCTACATTTTCTTTTACTTCTTCAATGGTAAGAATTTCTGCTTCTTCTTTTATCTGCCCTTCGTGATCGAAATTTTTTTCATTAAACGGAACGAATTCAAAATAAATCCAGTTATCGAGCACCAGTTGCATTCCCAGTTTATTGTCAGAATTCTGAGCGGCAATAAATCCTTCGGAAGCGAGATAGGTATCCAGGTAGTTTATTTCCTTTCCCAGTAGTTTTTTAAAACTTTCGCGATAAGGGGTGAAAGAAACGCCTCCGTGAACATAAATATTCAGATTGGGCCATATCTCATGAATATGCTTGGCGTTATTTTCTTTAATAATCTTTTCCATCAGCAATTGTATCCATGCCGGCACTCCGCAAATTACTCCAATATCCCAGTTCTTTGCCTCCTTTGCTACCGCGTCCAGTTTATGTTCCCAGTCTTTGATAACGGCAATTTTTTTTCCCGGCTTGTAAAAACGGGTAAACCAACGTGGAATTCTTTTCTGCATGATGCCGCTAAGGTCGCCTTCAAAACCGGCCGGAATTCTTTTCAGCGCGGTAGATCCACCAATCATTAATACACTTTTCTGATAAAAATCCGAGTTCACCCCGAAGTCGGGAATGGAAAGCATTTGCCGGACGCTTACTTTCCGGATAGCTTTTATCATGTGATAACTAACGGGCACCCGCTTGCTTGGAGATCCGGAAGTGCCTGAAGTAAGCGCATAATGTTTTATTCTTCCCGGCCAGGTAATGTCGTCTTCTCCTTTCAGCAGGTAGTGCCACCATTCGTCATACAGTTTGTTATAATCGTGCACCGGAACATTTTTTGCAAAAGATTTTTTAATGTCTTCCGAGCGCAGTATTTCCTTGAAGCGATAAGCCTGTCCGAAGCGGGTATTTTGCGCATAGGTGAGCAATTTACGCAACGTTTTTTCCTGGAGTTTTTCATCATACACCACCATCCGTTTGCGGATGCGTTTCCTGATCTTCATCAGCTCCTGTAAGATGGTGCCTACAAATGCCATTGGTTTTGGTGTGGTTGAGGGGGGTAAAAGTAAAGAAATATGAATAAATGAGCGCCCTGGTGTCTAAAAAGAGGGAAACATTATTTCCTTAATTTTGTTCCATGCAGTCGTTTGCCGAAACCCTCTTGTTTTTTATTACTACCCCGATGTATGTGATTTTCATCGGGCTGGAAATATTTATTTCGAATACCCGTCACAAAGGCTGGTATACACTAAGGGGAACTATTGAAAACCTTTGGCTGATGCTGGCCAACCTGGTGATTGATATCCTGATGCGAATGGTGGCATTGTATATTCTTACACAATTGTATGAATCGCGGTTTTTCGAATGGGAAAATGTGCTATTGTATTGGATTACCGTGATGATTTTACAGGATCTTGCGTTTTACACCATGCATTATGTGGATCATTATTGCCGTTTGTTCTGGGCGGTGCATGTTACCCATCATTCTTCAGAAGAGTTTAATCTTACCGTAGGATTACGCAGTTCGCTTTTCGAACCTTTGTATCGTTTTGTGTATTTTATTCCGCTTGTGCTTATCGGTTTAAAACCACTGGATATTTTCTTTGCTTTTTCGGTAACGCAGCTGTATGGCATTTTTATTCATACGCAGTCGGTAAAAAAACTCGGAATTATCGATATGATCTTCGCTACGCCTTCCAATCACCGCGTACATCATGGTTCCAATGTAAAATACCTCGACAGAAATATGGGAATGTTTCTCATCATCTGGGATAAATTATTCGGCACATATCAAAAAGAAGAAGAGGAAGTAAAATACGGGCTCACCAAAAACCTCGAATCACACGATGCGTGGACGGTTATTTTTCATGAGTTTAAAAGTATGATTAACGATGTAAAAAACGCACCCACATTTAAAGCAAAATTCATGTACATTTTCGGTCCCCCCGGATGGAGTCATGACGGAAGCCGCAAAACATCACGGCAGATGCAGAAAGAAATAAAATCAGGAAATAAAAATTAACGTTTCCCGGATTTAAGCAAAAAACCTACTCCGCACACTCTTTCTTCAAAGTAGTTTCCACCATCAGCGTGACTTCGGGCCAGACTTTGGTTACGCCATCTTCACCGGTGTGATTCTTTTTACATTGTTTATTCAGCTTTTCTATTGCACTCATTCCTTCAAATTCTTCAAGAGAAATAGTTCCGGTGGCCGTTACTTTTTCTCCCTCCCATTTACATTCAAGTGTAATTTCCTTTTCCACAATAAAATTAAGGTTGATGGTAACGCTGGTTTCTGTGATTTCCGTCACCGTTCCCCAAATATCCACTGCTGATTGTGAAGTGGTATTAGCAAAAAAACCATCGATAATGTTTTTATTCTTGGCTTCATCACCGGTTTGAAGCGATCCTACAATAACATGAAACTCGGCTCCCTGTAAAACATCCACGGGTGATGGGCCGGGATGTGTTTGGCTTATCACCACTTTTTCAAATTTCCCTTCCACCGGGGTTTTTGATGTGAATTTATAGGCAATCCATTTGATGGTAGTGGATGTGCCGGAAGTATCGTAGCTGTATGTACACGATTCTGCCGCTGCTCCGGGAGCATCTTTTGCATTAACCGCCTCCCCTTTTGTTTCTTCCTTTTTCTTATCGGCTTTTTTATCTCCGCCTCCACACGAAACAAATACAATCAGCGATAGTGCGGTAAACGTTAGTGCTATTTTTTTCATGATATTTATTTTTTATTCAAACAACAGCAATACCTGGTTTTTTTCAACTGCATTGCTTTTTTTCACTTTTATTTCTTTTATCACCAGGTCGGCAGGAGATTTCAATACGTTTTCCATTTTCATTGCTTCCAACACCACCAATGGCTGGTCTTTTGCAATTTTATCCCCGCTGTTCACCAGCACGTCCAGCACCATTCCGGGCATGGGTGCCTTTAAATCTTTCACCGCTTTGGCGTTTCCGCTCATTCCCAGCATAGCCAGCAAAGCATCGTATTCGTCTTTTACTTCCAGCACGTATTTTGTTCCGTTAACGCGCAATACAGGGTTTTTGTTCTCTTTATCCGACTTTACCAGCTCTACCTGGTAATGTTTATGGTTCAGAATTACAGAAAAAGAAGTCCCCTCAGCGCTGATATCTGCCAAATACTCTTTTCCATTGATGGTCCCTTTTGTAACCGTTTCCCGGGAGGGTTCCACCACGAATTCCTTTTGTCCTGATTTAATGATATAGCTTGCCACTGGTTGATTTTATTCTTCGCTAAACTACAAAATTAGCCGCATATAAACGTTATTAGGGATATGTTCCAAATTTTCATCAAATTTGGACTAAACTTTAAATCCCTGATTATGAAAAAACGGGCTCTCCGGTTACTGATATTGGCAGGAATCCTCTTCCTGGTGCAGGCGTGCAAAACCGGTAAAAACGACAAGGATGTGGTGATCTCCGACAGCGATGTGGTGATTTCTGACCATTATTTTGATGCTCCCGAAACCGACACCAAAGAGCCTGCAAGAGAAAGATACAATCCTTCCGCCCCACGGGTAAATGATATTCTTCATACTAAACTGGAAGTAAGTTTCGATTACAAAAAAACCCGCATGAACGGAAAAGCCACTATTGATGTGAAACCCCATTTCTACCCGGTGAAAACACTCGTTCTCGATGCTAAAAATTTTGATATCCATAAAACCGCCATTCTCAAAAACGGCAAACCCATCGATATAAAATCCGAATACGATTCACTGAAACTTACACTGCATCTCGATAAGGAATATACAAAAACCGAAAATTATACTGTCTATATCGAATACACTGCCAAACCTAACGAAAGACAAATGGGCGGAAGTTCTGCCATTTCCGGAGATAAAGGATTGTATTTTATCAATCCCGACAGCTCACAGGCAGGAAAACATGTGGAAATATGGACCCAGGGAGAAACAGAAGCTTCTTCCTGCTGGTTTCCTACCATTGATAAACCGAATGAAAAAATGACGCATGAAATTTTTATTACGGTAAATGATGCTTTCAAAACATTGTCTAACGGACTGTTGGTAAAATCAACAAAAAATACAGACGGAACCAGGACCGACCATTGGAAAATGGCGCAGCCTCACGCACCTTATCTTGTAATGATGGCTATTGGTGATTATGCCATTGTGAAAGACACCTGGAAAAAAGCCAACGGAAAAGAAATGGAAGTAAGTTATTACGTGGAAAAAGAATACGAGCCTTATGCCCGTGATATTTTCGGAGAAACACCCGCCATGATTGATTTCTTTTCCAAACGCCTCGGGGTGGAATATCCATGGGACAAATATTCACAGATTGTAGTGCGTGATTATGTTTCGGGCGCTATGGAAAATACTACCGCTACCATTCACGGTGAATTTTTATACAAAACCAAACGCGAATTACTGGACGGGCACAATGAATCAATCATTGCACACGAATTGTTTCACCACTGGTTTGGCGATCTGGTAACCTGTGAATCGTGGGCCAACCTTCCGCTTAACGAATCATTTGCCAATTACAGCCAGTATTTGTGGGACGAACACCGCCACGGAAAAGAAATAGCCGATCATCACGCCTTCGGTGAAATGAACGGCTACCTGATGCAAACCAAACAAGGCGGACAAAAAGATATGATCCGTTATAATTACGAGGACAAGGAAGACATGTTTGACGGGCACTCCTATAACAAAGGCGGAAGAATTTTACATATGCTGCGCAATTACGTAGGCGATGATGCTTTTTTCGAAGCGCTGAAAGTTTATCTTACCGAAAACCAGTTTCAGCCCGCAGAAATTCATCACCTGCGACTGGCTTTCGAAAAAGTAACCGGTGAAGACCTCAACTGGTTTTTTGATCAATGGTTCCTGGCCAGCGGGCATCCTGTTTTGGAATTCACACAGGAGTATGACCGTTCATCGGGAACAGTAAAAGTAACCATCACACAAAAACAGGATTTTTCGAAAACACCAGTATACAAATTACCGGTAGATATAGATATTTATACTTCAGCGGGAAAACAAACGCACCCTGTGATCTGCGAAAAACAATCTGAAACATTTACTTTCGATGTTCCTTCTGCCCCTAAACTGGTGAATGTGGATGCACGTAAAATTCTGCTGTGCGAAAAAGAAGACATAAAGCCCATCGAACAATTCATTTACCAGTATTACAACGCCCCCAATTACCTCGATCGCAAGGAAGCCATCGAAGCCTGTGCCAAAAGCAGTGACGCTGCGGCACAACAGGTGGTAAAAGATGCGCTGAATGATAAAAACAGTCACTTACGGGAACTGGCCATGCGCAATTTGAAAAAAGTGGTGAAAACTGATGGAGAAGAAATAAAAACAAAACTTTCTGATATCGCCCTTAATGATAAAGAAGCTCCCGTTCGTTCACTGGCACTCCGCCAGCTGGGAAAAAACTTTGAAGGCGATGCTTCGCTGGCAGCTGTATATGAAAAAGCCCTGAACGACCAGTCGTATGATGTTTTATCGTCAGCCTTGCAGGGAATTGCCAAAATTAATCCCAGGAAAGGAATTGAACTGGCTAAAAACCTGGAAAAGGAAAAAAATACTGATGTGAAATTTGCCATAGCCGAAATTTATGCCGCTCACGGTGGGGCTGCCGAACACAATTTTTTCCTGCATACCTATAGCACCATCAGCGGATTTCAGAAATACACTTTCCTGAGTATTTATAACGATTACCTGAAAAACCAGGATGATGCAGAGGTGGAAAAAGGAGTGGCCATTTTTGAAGATGTAGCACGTAATGGTTCACCGTGGTGGCTGAAATTTTCGGGTTATACCATGCTCAGCGGGTTGCAGGCTCATTTTGCCAAAAAAGAACAGGAAATGGGTGTAAAAGCCGAAAGCCTGATGAAAGAAGGAAAAAATTCTGAAGCTGCCATCGTTGAACGCGAACAAATGGCCGCCAAAAAACGCAGCGAGGATATTGCCAAACTGATCAACGAAATCAAATCGAAAGAAACAGATAAAAATATTTTGCAGTATTTAAAGTAGAGACGCGGGGCTTCGCGTTTAATGATGAATGTAAATTATGTGAGCCGGCATTATAAATAATAATTGATTATTTTATCAAAAATGTCGCAGGAAAAAATTATCACAACAGGTATACACATATTGCAGTTTTTGCTGATTTCATTTATTAATTTTTGCTATTGTGTTTTATTGATTATTGCTACTGCTTATTTCAATCCGGCTACTTATCACGGAAAAGATGGCTTTAACCCGGGAATAGTTGGGATGATAGTATACGTGACCGTATTTTTGAGCCTTACAGTTTATTGCCGGATAAAAAATTATAAGAGCTATTTCTGGTATTTCCTTATTAATCTGTTAGCGGGATTAATTTTCTTTACAATAGTCGCTTTCAGTTATTGAAAAAATTTCCTGTTCGTTTATTGAGTACTTTTACAAAATGGACACGGAACTCGAACAACGCTGGCAAAAAGTGCTGGAATTTTTAAAAGAAGATATTGGTGAAAAACCTGATCTTACTTCCGTTATATTTCTCATTGGTGTGCAGGAGTTGGGGAAAGGATATGCGCAGTTTACCAAACAACAGAAAATGGAACTGATGCACATTGGTATTTGCACGGTACTCGAGCCCTGGGGATTTTATAAGTTCATAGGTAACGATGAGGATGGGTGGCCGCATTTTGAGAACATAAAAAAATTGCCGCCCCTGGAGGAACGGCAACAGCAACACCTGCTTAAACAGGCCATCGCAGAATATTTTGGTTACTGAATAGTAACCGTAGCTTCGTTGGTCTTTTCTTCTTCTACTTTAATAATTCCGTCACCCAACATCGCTGCTTTGGTCACTTCAATTTCCAATACAGCGAATCCGGCCGAGCCGCGCTTGTAAAGATCATTAAAGTTGAAAGTGGCTTTTCCGGAAGCATCAGAAGTAGCTTCCACATCAATTCTTCCACCTTCCACACCCTGTGAATCGTATCCGATCAGGTGTACCAGTGCACCGGCTACAGGAGCGCCATTTACGTCAACTACAGTAACAATGGCAACGGTGTCTTTCGGTTTTCCGCACGACTGGAAAGTAAAATTGGCCATCAGTGCGAACAGAGCAAGGAGTAAAGTCTTTTTCATAAGGCTTGATTTTTGTATCTTCGTTACCCTGTTATACGAAACAAGGCCTAACAAATTTACACAAATGATACGGATAAACCAAGTTTTCAACAGCTGTTTATTGCTCAGCCTGCTGTTTTTAACGTCTTTCCAGCCTGAAAAACTGAAAAATAACCCCGAAAAAGACGTCTATGTGAGCATAGAAACCCCTTACGGAACCATGAAAGCCGTGTTGTATAACGACACTCCCATACACAGGGAAAACTTCGTGAAAAACATAAAGGAAAAGGTCTATGACAACCTTCTTTTTCACCGGGTAATCAACGAATTTATGATCCAGGGTGGCGACCCCGACTCCAAAAATGCCAAAGAAGGTGCTGTTTTAGGAAATGGGGGGCTGGGCTATACTATTCCCGCTGAATTTACCCCGGCACATTTTCATAAAAAAGGCGCCCTGGCCGCAGCCAGAACTCCCGACCAGGTGAATCCTGAAAAAGAATCGTCTTCTTCTCAGTTTTATGTCGTACAGGGGAAGGTGTATCCCGATAATGTGCTTACCATGATGGAAGAGCGGATGAATGCCACTACAAAAAATCAGATTTTCAATGAACTGCTTATGAAGCCCGAATATTCCGGCCAGATGGCCATTGTAAAAGAAGCGGTGGGAAAAAAAGATAATGCCGCCATCCAGAAAGTGTATACAGAAATGGAAAAAGACATCAATACCGAATTGGATAAAAGAGGAAAATTTACTTTTTCGAAAGAACAGCGTGATACCTATACCACTGTAGGTGGCGCACCTCACCTGGATGGAAATTATACCGTTTTCGGAGAAGTAGTAGAAGGATTGAATATTATAGATTCCATCGCAAAAGTGGAAGTGGATGGTAATAGTCGTCCTAAAAAAGATATTAAATTCAAAATTACACTTGTGGAATGACCGTTATGAAAGAGAAGATAGAGAAATTACAGGAAGAAGTAGAAACTCTTTCAGCCGACAATGCCGAACAGGCCGAGCAGCACCGCATCAGTTTGTTGGGGAAAAAAGGAAAAATTACAGAGCTGCTGGAAGAGTTTCGTACGGTAGCTCCCGAGCTGAAACGCGAATTCGGAAAACTTATTAATGAGTTAAAAAACAAAGCACAGGAAAAAATAGAAGCGCTGAAGGAAAAAACGCGTTCTTCCAAAACCACTTCCGAAAAACCCGACCTTACCCGCCCTGCAGAAAATTTTGAAGTAGGATCACGGCATCCAATATCGTTGGTAAAAAACGATATCATCCGTATTTTTTCGCAAATAGGTTTTACCGTAGCCGATGGCCCGGAAATAGAAGACGACTGGCATAATTTCACTGCACTTAATTTTCCCGAAAACCATCCCGCCCGCGATATGCAGGATACTTTTTTCATTTCGCAGGGAGAAAATCCCATGGCGTTGCGTACGCACACCTCATCCGTACAGGTGCGCATGATGGAAACCACAAAACCGCCTATCCGCATGATTATGCCGGGACGAGTTTACCGCAATGAAGCCATCTCTGCCCGCGCCCATTGTTTTTTTCACCAGGTGGAAGGATTGTATATTGATACCGGTGTTTCGTTTGCCGATATGAAACAAACCCTGTTGTATTTCGCACAGGAAATGTTTGGTGAAAAAACAGAAATACGTTTGCGCCCTTCTTATTTTCCGTTTACCGAACCCAGCGCTGAGGTAGACGTGTCGTGTATGTTATGCAGGGGAAAAGGTTGTAACGTTTGCAAATACACCGGATTTCTCGAAATTCTCGGTTGCGGAATGGTGGATCCGAATGTGCTTGAAAATTGTAAGATCGACAGTAAAAAATATTCAGGTTTCGCTTTCGGAATGGGAATTGAAAGAATAGCCATGTTAAAATACGGAGTGAAAGATCTGCGGTTGTTCTCCGAAAATGATATTCGTTTCCTCCAACAGTTTAGAGCTGTGATTTAGATGTTAGATTTTAGACAGGGAGATAGTAGAAGGAAGTAAGAATAATAGAATACATGAATGTTGAGTTTTGAAGTAATGAAGAAAACACTTCAAAACTCAACATTCATGTATTCTTCACTCATTTGTTCATTTACTGCCCCCCATAGTATTCTGCTTCGTTAGTAGCCTAACCTCTAAAATCTCCTCCTCTTACATCTCAAAATGAACTTTTTTCCATAACAGGCATACAGCCATAAAATCTCCTGTTATGAAAACAACCATACACATCCCCGAGCCTTGCCACGAAAACTGGGATAAAATGACCCCGGTGGAAAAAGGAAGATTTTGTAAAGTTTGTTCGAAAGAGGTGGTGGATTTTACCAAAAACACCAAACAGGAAGTGATCTCGTATCTTGAAAATAATGAGGGGGTGTGCGGACTTTTCCCCGGTATTTATATTGGTGAAGAAACAAAAACAGTGATAATTGAAACCCCCTCATCATGGTGGAGAAAAACACAATTATCTTTTTTTATAGTGCTTGGATTTTTATTTGCGGGTAAAAATTCAAAAGCACAGGGAAAACCAGAATTAGTGAAAGGAAATTCCAGGGTCGCAAAAGATGAAAACACGAATAAAACAGAAATCAAATTATCGGGTTCGGTATTAATGAAGAGGGAAAGCAAAACCACCGGAATTCCCAATGTCGGCATTCGTGTCTATTCAGAACAAAAATTAATAGCAAGTACAGTTACTATTGCTAACGGCAGATTTTCGGTTAAAATTCCCAAAGGAAGCGCGATTGAAAATAAAATCCGGGTTGTAGCAGAGGGAAAAAATTACACCGGACAATTTATTAATGAAGAAGCAGAACTTGCTATTACAAAAAATGAAATGAATATCAATTTTTACGCACACGAGAATTACCGAACTGCCGGAACCCCTGTTCTGCGGAGAACAGAATTGGAAGAACCGGTCAAAATTAATGACACCATTAAACATATTTCCGAACAAAAAATTCATGAGGTGAAAAAAGAAATACCGGATTCAACAACAGTCGAAATAATTAAACTCAGCGCACACCCCAATCCTTCAGACGGAAATTACACGGTCGAAATAGGAATTCATTCGCCTGTTCATCTTATGGTTTTTTCCTCCGGAGGAAAAATCATCGTAACAAAATACCAGGTTCTCAACAAAACCAAAATAGATATCAGCGCCTATGCTCCAGGAATTTATTTCCTGATTGCCACCGACCCTAAATCGGGACAAAAGCTGGCTTCCGTTAAACTGGTGAAAGGAGAATAATTTTCAGTTTTCATCCTTTCCTGTCTTCACTTCAAAACTCTTATATCCTATTTCACTCTTCTTACTTCGGCATTTCTGCAATCATCATGGGTCAGTCGCGACTGACCCTATGCATTGCGCATTTATTATTTATTTCAAAACTCAATCCCGATAGCTATCGGGCCATGTATACTTCATTCATTTGTTCGGCATTTTGCATTCTTCCCCTGTCAATCGCAATTCAAAAATCAACAATCATCAATCGTTTGATCTGAAATTCAACATCCCGGTTCCGAGACGCATGCCTGACCTCTCTATCTGACGTTCACATTGAACTTTTTACTTCCCTGCGTTTACAGACTATCAAAACCAATAATTATGAAAAGCGGAATTTACATCCCCGAGCCTTGTCACGAGGACTGGGATAAAATGACACCCAGGCAACAAGGCCGGTTTTGTGCTGTATGTTCGAAAGAAGTGGTTGACTTTACCAAAAAAACAAGTGATGATATTCTGAATTACCTTTCGGAAGCCACCGGAAAAACCTGCGGACGATTCACTGTATCGCAGCTTGATTCTTCCTGCCAGCCGGTTGCGGCAGTGGTTTCACGGGGGAAAATGCGCTGGTGGAAAAAAGCTGGTATTTCTTTCCTGGCTTTACTCGGTGTTTTTGGTTTAAGCAAAAATGCCAAAGCACAAAAAATGGGTAAAGTGGCCATTAAAGGTGATGTGAGTTTTGTGGAAGACCACAATACCAATAAAACCGCCACACAACTCTCGGGATCGGTAAAAGACAGTGAAAATAAACCACTGGCCATGTCCACTATCCGGGTTTTTTCAGGCGGTAAACAAATTGCCGAAACCACTACTATTGCCAACGGAAGTTATTCACTTACCCTTCCGGCAGGAACCATTTTCAACAACAAAATAACGGTTTGGGCCTATGCTTTGGGGTATGAGGGGAAAAAAGTGGAAAATATGAACGTCAGCAAAGAATCCATCAAGCTTAACTTCTCCATGAATGAAGAAATCCAGATGCTGGGAGAAATAATGATGATTGAAAAACCGAAAGACCCTGTAGTGGAAAAACCGGTAATCAACGAGGTGAAAAAGCCCGTGAAAGATTCTTTGGTGGCAAAACCCGAAGTAGTGAAAATTCCCGAAACTACTTGTGAAAAACCGGGAACCATTGTTGAAAACAAGTCAGAGGTCATTGTCGCGGAGATGGATAATAATGTCATGCTGAAAATTTATCCCAATCCCTCTTCAGGCGAATACCAGCTGGAAATCGGAAGCCACCTTCCCCACCATATAACCGTTAGAGACCTTTCCGGTAAAAGTATTCTTCAAAAAAACCATGTGCTCAACAAAACCAAAATTGATATTTCTTCCTACGCCAATGGTATTTACTTCCTGGTGATTACCGATGCGAAATCAATGAAGATTGTCAATACACAAAAGCTCATCAAGCAATAACAACACCGCAACCTCCTGTAAATTAACCCTCACCCGCAGAGAACATTCCTGCGGGTGATTTGTTTATGGCACCGGCCTTCATTGGTAAGTCTCCAATTTTGTTTAACATTTTTTAATAAAGGTTAGACAAAATATATTTACCTTTGATTCGTCTAATTAAGTAGCCATGAGTAAAAACGAAATAAACCAACAGATCATTTCCTTCCAGGACAAGCTGAGGGGAATGGCATTAAAACTAACGCGAAATGTGGAAGATGCGCAGGATTTGCTGCACGACACATTATTGAAGGCCTTTACCAATACCGAGAAGTTTACCGAAAAAACCAATCTTGCGGGATGGTTGTTCACCATTATGAAGAACACCTTTATCAACAACTACCGCAGGAAGAAAAAGTCGAATACTATTTTTGACGAGTCGGAAGAATCGTATTACCTCAATATCCCGGTAAATAAGGGCAGCATTTCTCCCGAATCAGAATTTGCTTTTAATGAGCTGAACAAAGGCATTGAAAACCTCGAAGAAGAATTCCGCAATCCGTTTAAAATGCATTTACAGGGATTCAAATACAAGGAAATTGCACGGGAAATAAAAGTGCCTATTGGTACTGTAAAAAGCCGGATTTTCCAGGCGCGGCAGCTTTTGTCCAACAAATTCGGGGATTACAAATAAAGACAGGTGAATGAAAATAGCAGGGAGGATGGTGAAAACTGTCCTCTTTTGTTTTTATACCTCCTTATCAACCGGTATTGTGTAATTTTATGCCTGTGGAAAAAGAGGAAGAAAAAAAATATGTGATCCTGGTAGATGAAGATGATCAGCCGAAAGGAGTGATGGAAAAACAGGAAGCCCATGAGAAAGGAGTATTGCACCGTGCTTTTTCCGTTTTTATTTTCAACCCGGCAGGCGAGTTACTGATTCAAAAACGGGCCATAAATAAATACCATTCCGGGGGACTTTGGGCCAACACCTGTTGTTCGCACCCTTCTCCCGGAGAAAGTACGCCAGAAGCCGCCAAAAAAAGGCTGGAGGAAGAAATGGGGATTATCACTTCCCTGCAGTTTGCCTTTTCTTTTATCTATAATGAGCCCTTAAAAAACGGACTCCGGGAACACGAGTTGGATCATGTATTTACCGGCATTTTCGGAGGGGACCCTGTTATTAATCGGGGAGAGGTGATGGATTACCAATGGAAAAACACATCTGAACTGTTACAGGAAATAGATCGTTCTCCCGGAGAATATGCCGTTTGGTTTCGCCTTTGCCTTGCAAGATTGCTCGAATTCCGAGGAGAAAACAGGTAAAAACAACAGTTTTCCCAGCGAAAAACAGGGAATTTCCAATGAAACGGATACCTATATATAAGGATGCGGGTGCTTTTTCCCAATGAAATCCCATCCCATGAATATTTTTTTCCCTTGGAAATGCCGGTTGAAATACCTGTAAAATGATGCGTTTTCCCAATGAAAAATGTGTTTTTTCAGAGGGGCTTCCCAATGAGGTTATTCACAAAAACCGGGAAACCGTTAATAAAATTTTTTGCCTCTTTGTATTCCGTATAGGGAAATAACTCTATTTTTATGACCTCATTCACAAATAAACAATTTAAACCATGGCTAAAAAAGCAAAGAAAAAAGCAGCTCCCAAAAAAGCAGCTAAGAAAAAGGTAGCTAAAAAAGCAGCTCCTAAAAAAGCTAAGAAGAAATCTGCAAGAAAACCTAATGCAGCTTTCATGGCTCCTCTTACTCCCAGCGCAACACTTGCTGAAGTAGTAGGAAACAAAGCGATGCCTCGTACTGAGATCGTGAAAAAAATCTGGGATTACATTAAGAAAAACGGACTCCAGGACAAGAAGAACAGAAGAATGATCAACGCTGATGCAAAACTCAAAACTGTATTCGGTGGAAAAGGTCAGATCTCTATGTTCGAACTGGCAAAAGTTGTTTCTAAACACGTGAAGTAATTCCGTCAAAGAAAATAAGAAAGGGACGCTGTTGCGTCCCTTTTTTATTGCCTTTATTTTCGTTTTAATGTATCCATTTCTTTTTTATCATATATTTTTCCTTTCCTCTGCAAAATAATCAGCTGTCTGTTTAAACGGATTTTTTGTTGTAGTGAAATGATTACTTAAGGGAATAAATTCAGTTGTTAAGCAAGTTATGTTTAAGGGCATATTTCACCAGTCCCACCGTATTGTTTACTCCCAGTTTAACCAGGATATTCTTCCGGTGTGTGTCTACTGTACCGGTAGAAATAAATAATTTTTCGGCTATCTGTGCACTGGAATATTCTTTGCACACCATCACCAGTATTTCTTTTTCCCTTTCGCTCAGTAATTCTTCGGGTTTTTCATCAACGGTAATAGTGGATTTGATGTGAATATCGTCTTCCTGTGTATAAGCGCGCAGCGATTCATCGTAAATGCTTTCACCGTTATACACCCTGCGGATCATCTTTTCCAGTTCGTCAACACTGATATTTTTCAGTGCATAGCCTTTTGCTCCCGCTTTTTCGGCTTTTTGTAAAAAACGTGCGCCCCGCTGCATGGTGAGCAGGATCACTTTGGCAGGATAATTTTCTTTTTTCAATAATTCGGCCACTTCAATTCCCGACAGGCCCGGCATGTGCAGGTCGGCCACCAATACGTCAACCGTTATATCGTTTTTCTTTGCCAGGAATTCTTCGGGGGTTGAAAAACTGCCGGTAATCTTTAAACCGTTTCGCTGCGACAATAACGCGCTTAATCCTTCCAGCTGAAGGCGATGATCTTCCAAAAGGGCGATGTGTATGATAGGCTCGGGCATTACGGGAAGAAAGTTAGGGAAAAATGACATTTACCGGGTTATATTTTAGTTTTTATGCCCCACCAGGATACAAAACAAAAGTCCCGGGAATTCATTCCTGTTTTTTTCAATTTTTTGATGATTTTTTGTTAAAAAAGAAGGAATAATGAGGATTTTTCCATCAGTTTTTTATGGTTTTTATCCGTTTTTCCAAATATGTGTGGTGGGTCTGGAACTACTAATTTTTCTGGTATAGTGGAAATTTTAGTACTATTTTTTCCAGTATAGTAGAAATTTTGATAGTTTTTGACCCCCCAATATTTATTTCCTTTTAAAAGATGGCTTTAACAGCAATCCAAATGGAATTTCTTGAAAAACATAATATACCACTTAGTGTGGTATTTGATGCGATGGGGCATTATTTATGGTTTTTGGTATTAACTTCAATCCTGTAGTGATGTTTCCCATCAGAAGTAACTATTTTCTTCCCTTCCAGGATTTCCCAAAATTCATTTTTATTTACACCTAAATTTCTCAGTAAATTTTTTACAATAAATTCAGGAACAGGATCAATGTGGTTTTGAAAAATCAACGGGGAAAAAGATCTCCCCGGGTATATTTCACGTGTCCGTTTTCATTTTTCACAAACTTGCACTGGCATAGTTCCAGGAACGATTCGAACTGAGAAATGGAAATATTACTAAGCTTCCTTGTCGACATTATCAGGCTAATGTGAGCTCAATGTCACGTTTTGATTTTCTTACCCCGGCTTTTTTTACAAGATCCCGGTAATGTTTGTTGTCGGAAAGAATTTCTTCGTGATTTGGGGCCACAACACGTTTCTTTTTACGGTTTACGGTCCACCCCAGCCTTTCCAACTCATCAAAAATGGTTCCCTTATTTTGCATATAATTCAACGTCTGATTAAGGGTTTCGGTAAACGAATCTTTTGCGGCATTAAGGCTTTTATCATAACCGGTTAAATCCAGCGCAGGGGCATATACATAATAAATGTCCTTATCCTTCCAGGTAAGTACCGTAAGATTTACATCTACGGTATACTTTTTCCCTTTGAATTTTCCGCTGAATCTTTCTTTCGCCATAGTTGTTTTCCTATGTAACAATACTATTTTCTCTTTATCAGGAAACGAATTTTTACTGATTTTGTTTTCAAAAAAGGACTTAAAAACCAGCATGAATGGTAAAACAAAAAGCCCCGTTAAACGAGGCCTTGTTTGCTCTTTTGCTCCTCCTGCTGGACTTGAACCAGCGACCCTCTGATTAACAGTCAGATGCTCTAACCAACTGAGCTAAGGAGGAATTTCCCTGTTTTAAGGGGCGACAAATATAAAAATTTTGGTTTATTAACAGCAAAAAAAAATTACTCCCCTAGGGAATCAAGGGTTTGGTTACACCCACACCTGGTTCTTAACAACAAGATATTCCACCAAAAACCCCACCATCGCGCCCGCATAAATCTCTTTTTGCGAATGATCGGTGACGATTAACCTGGCCACCCCGGCAAGCCCGCAAGCCATCACTATGGCGATTAATACCCAGGGTTCGGGAAAAATATCAAGATTACTGCAAAGTCCCGTATAAAGCCCCGCTAAACCCGCTAAACCGGCCATGTGGGCGCTTACCTTGAAAAAATAGTTCAGCACCATCACCACCAGTATTACCGAAGCCGCCCCCAGTGAAACAGATAACATAGGTATCGGAATGCCTTCGATTTTGCGGATAAGAATATAAAACAATGCGTAATAAAAAACAGTTATTCCATAAGGGCCAAACCGTTCGCTGCGCCTGGAAATGGTAGTGTCTGATACCATTTTATTACGAATTAAAATATAAATGCTCAGCGCAGGCATCAGCACCATGATCATCAGTGAGAACAGGTAGAAAAAATTTTCGCTGCTGCCGGGCGTCTTGTCGTTAATCCAGCTGTCGGAATGAAAAAGAATGAACAATGCATACAGTGGCATAAACAACGGGTGCAGGACAACAGAAAAAATATGGGCTAACGTGCGTGGCATATACTACAGCTCCTTGCGTAACCTGGCTACGGGAATATTAAGCTGTTCGCGGTATTTGGCTACTGTTCTGCGTGCAATGTTGTATCCTTTTTCCTTCAGTACGATAGCCAGCTGGTCATCCGTGAGTGGTTTTCTTTTATTTTCTCCGCCAATACTTTCTTCAAGAATTTTTTTCACTTCGCGGGTGGAAACTTCCTCGCCTGTATCGGTGGATAATGATTCGGAAAAAAATGTTTTTAGTAAAAAAGTGCCGAAATGGGTTTGCACATATTTGCTGTTGGCTACCCGCGATACGGTGGAAATGTCCATGGCTACAATATCTGCAATATCTTTCAGGATCATGGGTTTCAGATCAGTTTCATCCCCCGAAATAAAATAGGGCCGCTGGTATTCCATTATGGCGTTCATAGTCATCAGCAGGGTTTGCTGCCTCTGACGGATGGCATCAATAAACCACTTGGCGGCATCAATTTTCTGACGGACAAATTGCGCGGCCTCCCTGTTTTTTTTATCGCTTTTATTTTCAGAATACGCCCGCAGCATTTCTTCGTAATCACGTGAAATTTTAAGCTGGGGGGCATTGCGTGAATTAAGCGAAAGTTCCAGTTTCCCATTCTCTTCGGTGATAATAAAATCAGGAATGATGTGCTGGATATTTTTTCCTGATTCTTTGGCAGAATTTCCCGGTTTGGGGTTGAGGTGAATGATTTCATCAATGGCCAGCTTAAGTTCCTCATCCGTTAGTCCAAGGCGTTTTTGAATCTTGTCGTAATGTTTTTTAGTAAATTCTTCGAAGCTGTTCTGGATGATATCGATAGCAAATTCGGTGGAAAGTGAATCGTCTTCCCTTCTTTTAAGCTGGATAAGTAAACATTCCTGCAATGTACGGGCACCAACACCGGGAGGGTCGAGCTCCTGTATTATTGACAATACTTTTTCTACTTCCTGTTGTGTGGCGGTGATGTTCATGGAAAAAGCGAGGTCGTCTACAATGTTTTCTGTTTCTCTTCTCAGGTAACCCGAATCATCCAGGTTCCCGATAATGTAATTGGCGATTTGTTTTTGCTTTTCGTTCAGTAAGCGTAAACCGATCTGGGCCAGCAGAATTTCCTGGAAAGAATCGCCCGACACAATGGGAATTACTTTATCATCATCGTCTCTTCCTGAATTGCTGGCCTGGGTTTTATAGGAAGGCATATCATCATCGAGATAATCGTTGATATCGAAATCGTTTCTCGAATCATCATTTTCATTTTCATAATCATCTTTTTCGGAAAAATCATCGTCCGTGCCTTTTTCATCTTCATCGGGGCCTTCTTCCAGAGCAGGATTCATTTCCATTTCTTCTTTCAGGCGTTGCTCCAGCTCGGCAGTAGGCACCTGCAGCAACTTCATCAGCTGGATTTGCTGAGGAGACAATTTCTGCAGGAGTTTCTGGGAGAGTGATTGTTTGAGCATACGGGCAAATATAGGTGATTTTGACAAATAAAACAGAAGGAAAAAACAAAGTCAAAAAGAAGACTTACATGAATTTCTTTTGTTTTGATTTATCAAATATTCTTTTATCTTTGGAAGTTCATTTTTAAAAATTGAGAGTTTCTGTTATTGTTCCTGTTTACAACGGTGAAAAATCCATTGAAAAACTGGCAGAAGAACTGCTGGCTTCTTCAGGATTCAACCTGCTGGAAGTCATTTTTGTGAATGACGGAAGCCGTGACAACAGTGAAAAAATCATCGAACAATTATCCGCACGAAACGAAAAAGTAAAATTTATTTCGCTCCGGAAAAATTTTGGTGAGCATAATGCTGTGATGTGCGGCCTGAATTTTATGAGTGGAGACGCGGCCGTGATTATGGATGATGACGGACAAAATCCCCCTTCAGAAATTACAAAACTGGTGAATGAAGCAGAAAAAGGATTTGATGTAGTGTATGCACAATACGATGAAAAAAAACATTCTGCTTCGAGGAATTTTGCCGGAAGAATGAATGATAAACTGGCTAACCGCCTGCTTAAAAAACCAAAAGGCCTTTATCTCAACAGCTTTAAACTGATCCGGAAGGAAGTGGTTGATGAAATTATCCGCTACACCGGCCCCGCACCTTATATTGACGGGTTGATCTTCCGTACCACGGAAAATATCGGAAAAGCAGCCACAGATCATGCACCACGGGATTCCGGTAAATCAAACTATACAATAGGAAAACTGATTTCGCTTTGTTTTAATATGTTTTTTAATTTTTCCATTCTTCCGCTCCGGATTCTAACGGTTACCGGATTTGTGGCATTTGTAACCGGATTGATATTATCCGTATATTTCATCATCAACAAAATCATTCATCCGGATGAGGTGGTGGGCTGGACATCCACAATAGTAGCCATTCTTGTTTTTTCGGGAGCGCAACTTATTTTCCTCGGGTTGATTGGTGAATACACAGGAAAACAATTTTTTTACCAGAATCAAACTCCGCAATGGGTGATTAAAAAGAAGAAAATCTGAGATTTTGAAAGGGTGAAAAGTAAAATACAGCATGAATGGGGGACAAAGTCAATAAAGAAAGTACCACGATACGATGTTGGAAAACAGAAATGAATATGAAACTATTTTTTCCCTTGAAGGTCATCACTGGTGGTATCGTGTATTGCATGAACGGACCATTCAGTCTATTCAACAACATTTTTCAGAAAAAAATATTTCTATTCTCGATGCCGGTTGCGGAACTGGCGGGCTGATTAAAAAATTAAGTGAATCGGGGTATGGAGCGATCATTGGTACAGATATTTCAGATACCGCTCTTGATCTTGCCTTGAAAAAAACAAATACAACTTTAAGAAAATCCGATCTGCGAAATTATTTTTCTGAATTCCCGAATGAAAAACACGATGTGATTGTTTTTAATGATGTTTTGTACTTTTTTTCGGAAACAGAAATTCAATTCATCCTGCAAGAAGCAAATAACGCGTTAAACAAACACGGCATCATCATCATCAATTTCCCTGCGGGAAAAATTTTCAGCGGCAATCATGATCGTGCAGTAGCAATAAAAAAGCGGACTTCAAAAGGAGAATTTGCAAAACTGGTGCCGGGAAGTATGCTTGTTGAGCAATCTGTTTACTGGCCTTTTTTGCTTTCCCCGGCCATTGCTGTTGTCAGGGCTTTTCAAAGAAATGTTTTAAAAAATCAATCATCCGACCTGAAAGAAACTTCTTCTTCCATAAATAATTTACTGTACAGGATTACTGCTTCAGAAACACATCTTTTCCCTCATGCCCCGATGGGAAGTTCATTTTTTTGTGTGTTAAAAAAATAAACCGGAGAAAATGAAACCTTATCTTTTGTGCCTGTCCGCCCATGGCGGGTCAAGACAAAGAACAAATGGATCATTGTTTCTTTTTATTGAACAGATAAAATAAAGTAATCACCGCAAAAAATATCAGCCACGGTTCAATGATTATCCGATGCCGCATTTCCACATATACGAGTGACTGTATCACCGAAAGCCCGATGAGATAACTCCAGATAAAAAGGGATTTTTTACCGATAATAAAAACTCCGCACAGGGCAAAAAACAACATTGTGGCGTAAGTAATTTTATACACCGGAATCAGGTCATTAATATCAGCCGGGTAACTCATTCCCATCACCGGCCGAAACCACCAGAAATGTTTCATTTTTACAAAAAACATTTTTATAACACGTCCCGGATCATTTTTACATTCTGAAAAATATTTTTGCATATAATATTCATTCTGGCCCGCTCCGTCTGTTTTGAGCAATTGCCGGATATCTTCCTGCGAAAGCAACATATAATACGTTCTTCCATCCTGCGACTGCGTGGTTCCCCCGGTTTCTTCCTGTATACCCAGCCATAAATTCTCGCCCATACTGGAAGTAAGCTGCACATGGCCCGTAACAATATAGTTGCGGGTCACCCAAATGCACAATGGCACAACAGAAATAGCAGCCACAACACTTATTTTTTTCAGTGCTTTTTTATTCTTCCAGGTATAAAAACAAAACATGAGAAAAGGAAGTGTTACCGTAACCGCGGTAGAACGGTCGGCTACTGCAAGGCCGAGAAACAGAGAATACCAAAGCAGGTTTTTGGTATTCCAGTGTTCCAGCAGCCGGAACATAAAATAAAATGCGCCCGATATAAAAAAAAGATTTTGTGTAAACGGAAAAATATTTCCAATGGCATAATAAGTAATGAGCGGATGGCAGAGAAAAAACATAACAGCCGTAAATGCGATCAGTTCTTTTCTTTTATTCAGAATCGTATCATTGAAAAAAGTAAGGAACTTCAGAAAAACATGAAATAAAAAATATGCAGTAAATAATTGCAGGATGAGATGATATACTACTACCAGTTTTGCATTTATCCCGAACAGGGAATAAATCAATGCGGCCATATAAGGATAAACCGGGAAATTGTAATTGTAATTCCATTGATAATTGTGAAAATATTTGAATTCACCGGTTTCTGCTATGCTAAGTGCAATCGCATGGTCTTCCCAAAGCGAAATGGTGTGCAGGGGAAGAAAGAAAAAAAGGAGGACGAGTTTAACTGCGAAGGTGATGCCGCAGAGCCATAACAACCATTTATTTCCGGGAATGATTTTCAATCAGCAGAAGATGTGACAATAAAATTAATCTTTTTTCCCTGATTACAGAAGAATGTTAGACTTGCCACGCGCACTGGCGTGGTGTTAGATATTAGATGTTTTTCTGACTTCGTCAGAAAAACAAGAGATGAATCAAACAATGTTGTACATCCAATATCTTAATTTGTCTAAAATCTGATGTCTTCCGGTATAACTTCTCCCCGTCTGCATTTGTCTGATATCTTACTTCTCCCCGGCTAAAACTCACAATTCTTCGGAGTCCGTGGAAAGGCAATTACATCTCGCACGTTGGTCATTCCGGTTACGAACAAAATTAATCGCTCGAATCCCAAACCAAAACCGGCATGCACACACGTTCCGAATCTGCGGGTATCGAGATACCAATACATTTCTTCCACGGGAATATGCTGGTCTTTCATTTTTTGTTCCAGCACTTCAAACCGTTCTTCCCTTTGCGACCCTCCTACAATTTCTCCTATTCCCGGAAATAAAATGTCCATGGCACGAACCGTTTTTCCATCTTCGTTCAGGCGCATGTAAAATGCTTTTATTTCTTTGGGATAATCGGTAAGGATGACGGGCTTCTTAAAATGTTTTTCCACAAGGTAGCGCTCGTGTTCACTTTGCAGGTCGGTTCCCCATTTTTCCACAGGGTATTGGAATTTTTTCTTTTTGTTATGATCACTGCTCATTAAAATATCAATGGCTTCGGTATAGGTGAGCCGTTCGAATTTATTGTCAAGGCAAAACTGAAGTTTGGTGGTAAGATCCATTGGTGAACGTTCGTTCATGGGTTTTTGTTTTTCCTCGTCCAGCAAACGGTTCTTCAGGAATTCAAGGTCATCGGCACAATTTTCGAGTGTATAACGTATAACGTATTTAAGCAGTTCTTCGGCAAGATCCATGTTATCATTAAGGTCGGCAAAAGCTACTTCGGGTTCAATCATCCAGAATTCGGCCAGGTGGCGGGTAGTATTGGAGTTTTCGGCACGAAAAGTGGGGCCAAACGTATACACTTCTGAAAAAGCCATGGCTCCCAGCTCTGCCTCCAGCTGTCCGCTTACCGTTAGATTAGCCAGTCTTCCGAAAAAATCTTCTTTATAATTTACTTCACCGGTTTCCGTTAACGGTGGATTTTTGGGATCGAGGGTGGAAACACGGAACATTTCACCTGCCCCTTCGGCATCGCTGGCGGTGATGACGGGTGTGTGCATATAAACAAATCCTTTGTCGTTAAAAAATTTGTGAATGGCGTAGGCCAGTGCATGACGCACACGAAAAACGGCTCCGAAGGTATTGGTGCGAAAACGAAGGTGTGCAATCTCACGCAAAAACTCCAATGAATGCTTTTTGGGTTGCAGTGGAAATTTTTCCGCATCGGCATCTCCAAGTATTTCTAATTGCTCCACTTTTATTTCCACCGCTTGCCCTTTGGCAGGAGAGGGAATGAGTTTTCCTGTAACTGAAATGCACGCCCCGGTAGTAATTCGTTTTAGTGCTGCTTCTTCAAAATTATTAAAATCCACTACTGCCTGGATATTGTTAATAGTAGAACCATCATTCAAACTGATAAACTGATTGCTGCGGAAAGTGCGTACCCATCCTTTTACATTCACTGTTTGTTCCTGCGGAACAGTGGCCAGCAATTCTTTTATTTTGGTGCGTTTCACGGGAAAAAATTTTTACAAAGAAAATGAAAATTGCCGCATGTAGGGAACGGGGAGGATCCTCTCCCTGTCTAAAACACGCTTTGCGTGTTTTAGACTATCCCTGCCCTTTTGCGGGGAGAGAAGTAAACGGAAGGTGTTTATAAAAACGTTCCGTTTTTTTGTCATCCTTCATTTGGGGTATTTTATTGATAATCATTTGATTATTTGAAATATGGGTGGAAACAAAGAAAACTTTGGAAACGTTTTAGTATATTATTTGTTTCCTGTGTTTTTTTGTTTTTATATTTGCGGCATGGAAAAAGAAAGCCAGTTATTGGATAATGTCCGCTCTATATTTATGCGGTATGGTATAAAGAGTGTGACCATGGATGATATTGCCAGGGAGCTGAAGATATCGAAAAAAACGTTGTACCAGTTTGTGGTGGATAAACCTGAACTGGTTAGCAAAGTAATGCAGTTTAAATGCAACTGCGATCAGACGGATGTAACCGATATAATTAAAAAAAGTAAAAATGCTGTTGATGAATTGCTGAACGTTACACAGTATTTTGGAAAAATTATCCGCGAGATTCATCCATCCATTCACTATGATCTAGAAAAATATTACCCCGAGGCATGGCAGGTTTTTGATCAGCATAAAAAAGGATTCGTACTGAACTGCATCACCACCAACCTGAAACGCGGAATCAAAGAAGGTTTGTATCGCGACAACCTGAATGTGGATATTATTGCCCGGATTTTTGTGGCAAGAATTGATATGGTATTTGATTCGGAAATATTTCCTCCCTCACAATTCAATTTCGGAGAAGTTCACCTGGAGCTTATGCGCTACCACATCCGCGGAATTGCCAGTGAAAAAGGGATAAAATACCTGCTCGACAAATTAAAAAATGAAAAAATAAAATTCTGATAAATGAAACGCATTGTTTTTTCTTCTCTTTTGTTTTTTATACTAACATTAACCGGATATGCGCAGCTTGAGCTTAACCTGGAGCAGGCCATTCAAACCGGAATAAAAAACAATTACTCTGTCCGTCTGTCGCAATTCGATATGGAAAAATCGCAGAAAAAAGTACGCGAAATCCTGGCTATCGGTTTACCACAGGTAAATGCCGAAGGAAACTTTAACAACTTTGTGAATCTTCCTACAACGGTGATTCCGGCCAATATGTTTAATCCCAACGCGCCTTCTGATGAATTATTGGGAGTAAAATTTGGAACCGACTTCAGTGTTACAGGTTCGGTAACGCTTACCCAGTTATTATTTGATGGTTCCTATATAGTAGGATTACAGGCCACCAAAAACCTGGCTGCACTTTCGCAAATGATGGTAAAAAGAACAGAGAATGAAACAAAAAATGAAATTATCCGCGCCTATTATACAGCGATAGTGGCAGATGAAAATATAAAGACATTGAAAGCCACATTAGATGCTGTAAGTAAAATTGCCAATGAAACCAAAATCATTTCAGATAACGGACTGATTGAATCGCAGGATGCTGAACAGCTGCAGCTTACTGTTTCTACGTTGAAAAATGCTTTGTCGAGAGCAGAAATGATGCGGGAAGCTTCTTATCTCTCCCTGAAAATGCAAATGGGTCTTAGCCTCGATACCACTATCACGCTCACTGAAAACATGGATGCTATTTTAGCATCGAATGATTTTAATGCATTAAAAGAATCTGCTTTGAACCTGAATCAAAACCTCGATCATAAAATGCTGGAAACGCAAATTACGCTCAATGGGTTAAATATGAATAATGAAAAAATGAAATACTATCCTTCCCTTGGTGCGTTTTTTACACAACAATACCAGGCGTTCAGAAATGATTTTGATTTTTTTGCCGATAAGCCATGGTATCCCGCCACCATTTGGGGATTACAATTAAAAGTTCCTGTTTTCTCCAGCGGAATGCGGAATGCACGGGTAGAACAGGCAAAAGTAGAATTGGAAAAATCGAAAGTGCAGCTCGAACAGCTTGAACAGGCATTGCAATTGCAAACCTATATCAGCAAAGCGGAACTTACCAATGCCATCAATTCATTCAATACACAAAAAGAAGCGCTCGCACTGGCTGAAAGTATCCAGCGCAAAACCATGGTAAAGTATAAGGAAGGAGTGGTTTCCAGTCTTGAGCTTACTATGGCGCAAAACCAGTTTCTTACAGCCCAGGCCAATTACATAGCTGCTGTATTTAACTTACTCAGCGCAAAAGCGTCTCTTGAAAAAATTCTGAATAACACACAAAAATAAAACGACAATTTTTTTCTTATGAAAAATTCCATCACAAAAAAATTAATTCTTCTTTCTTCTGTTGTTGTGCTTGCTTCCTGCGGAGGTGGGGAACAATCTGAAACAAATTCTGAAGATTCTACCTCTAAAAAAGATCTTCCCGCTGTTGCAGTTGTTCCGTTAGAGTATTCACAATTCCAGGGTTCATTCGAAGTGCAGGGATCTGTGGAGGCCGAAAAAAATGTGTTGCTTAACTGCGAAACGCCCGGCCTTATCAAACGCATTTTGGCAGAAGAAGGACAGCGCGTTTCTGCAGGACAAACACTGATGATACTTGATGCAGATGTGATCGCAAAAAACATTGATGAAGTGGAGAAAAGCCTGGAACTGGCCAATTTCGTATATGAAAAACAAAAAAATCTTCATGAGCAGAATATCGGAAGTGAATTGCAGTTCCAGCAGGCAAAAAATAATAAAGAACGTCTCGAGGAAACGTTAAAAACATTAAGAGCGCAACAATCCAAATCGGTAGTAACCGCTCCTTTCAGCGGATATATTGAGCAGATTTTTTATAAGGAAGGCGAAATGGCCATGCCGCAAATGCCAATGATACGCCTGCTTGATCTTTCGAAAGTAAAAATTATCGCCAACGTAATGGAAACCTATTTGCCGAGCGTAGATATGAATAAAAAAGTAGATATTTCCATCGGAGCGCTGAACGATACGCTGATTGAAAATGTTTCGCTTTCAAGAGTGGGAAAATATATAAATCCTTCCAACCGCACATTCGAAATTGAAGCAAAACTGGATAATAAAAACGAAAGAATTCTGCCCAACCTGGTGGCTGCTGTAAAAGTGAAAAATGAAATAAAAGACAGCGTGTTCGTGGTTCCCTCGGCTTCTATTCTTCAAAGCACTTCGGGACAGGATTTTGTTTTTGTAGCCACCAAAGAAAAAGAAAACTATATAGTTACCAAGGTGATTATTAAACGCGGAGATACGGACAAAGCAACAAAAATGACTGTGGTGGAAAGTGGTGACGGGGCTGCTTCACTTAGTCCGGGAGCGTTAGTAATAACCGAGGGCGCACGCGGAGTAAAAGCGGGAATGGAAGTACAGGTAAAACGGTATTAAAAAATTGTATGGAAAACGAAATTAAACCCGAAAAAGAAAGATACCTGCTGAAAAGTTTCAGCCTTACCAATCTTTCCATTACCAATGTAAAAACCGTTTTACTGGTTACCGTGCTCATCGCTTTTGCCGGCCTGTCGGCTTATATGTCGATGCCCAAAGAAGCTTTTCCCGAACTGAATATTCCGGAAATTTATGTGGGAGTAGCCTACCCGGGTGCATCACCCAAAGTAATCGAAGAAAAAATTACGAAAAAAATTGAGAAAGAAATCCGTTCGGTTCGCGGAGTGGACAAAATAAAATCTACTTCTCTTTTTGGTTATGCCACTGTTGTGGTCACATTTACTTTTGATAATACTCCGCAGGAAGCGCTGCGGAAAGTTAAAGATGCCGTTGATAAGGCGCGCGGGGATGTAAATTTCCCGAAAGACCTTCCGGCAGAACCCAACATTTTTGAAATGAATTTTTCGGAATTCCCCATCATGAATATCAATCTTTCTTCCGAAAAATTTAAACAGGATGAATTAATCGAATATGCAGAATATCTCGAAGAGGAAATTGAAAAAATTGACGAGATATCGAAAGTGGAAATACGTGGCGTGCAGAAAAAAGAAGTGAAAGTGGAAGTAAGAAAAAACGACCTTGAGGCACGCAAAGTAAGTTTTGGAGATATCGAACAGGCCATTCGTTCTGAAAATACGATTGTATCAGCGGGAGAAATTAAAGATAACGGGATTGCCCGATCGGTATATGTAGACGGAGAATTTAAAACACTTGACGATCTGAAAGACCTCGTGATTAAACGAGATTATTTCGAGATTGTTTACCTGAAAGATGTGGCAGATGTAAGCTTTGGTGCAGAAGATACTACCAGTTATGCCCGCCAGAATATGCAACCCGTGGTGATGCTGGATGTGATCAAACGTTCGGGAACCAATCTTCTTATTGCCTCTGCACAAATTGATGACGTGCTGAAAGAAGCCTACGAAAAAGGAAGAATTCCAAAAGAAGTAAAATATACTATCACCAACGACATGTCGTTCAAAACCGAAGACCAGGTGGCCAATCTTGAAAATAATATCATTTCGGGAGTGATTCTTGTTGTGTTGATCCTGCAGTTATTTCTCGGTTTCCGCAGTGCGCTTTTTGTGGGTATTGCCATTCCCATGTCCATGTTCATGTCATTTTTAATTCTCGACAGCATGGGTGTTACACTCAACATCATGGTGCTTTTCTCTCTCGTTCTTGCACTGGGAATGCTGGTGGATAACGGAATTGTGGTAGTGGAAAATATTTACCGCCAGATCAATGATGGCATGAGTATGTTTGATGCCGTGAAATATGGCGTGGGAGAAATTGCCTGGCCCATTATTTCATCTACCGCTACTACTGTTGCTGCGTTTATCCCCCTGGCGTTATGGCCGGGACTCATGGGAGAATTTATGCAATATCTTCCATTAACATTAATGATTGTTCTGTCTTCTTCGCTGTTCGTTGCGCTGGTGATTAACCCGGTGCTGGCACTGGTATATATGAAATTGAAGGAGGAAAAACAAACTTCTAAAAAAGTTTGGGGTCGTGCGTTGATTTTTATCGGTGCTTCAATAGTGTTTTTTGTTTGGAGTTTCGTGTCGGAAGGATCCTTTACCATTGCCAACCTTACGCTCACTGTTGCGGTGATCATGTTATCCAATCACTATATTCTTAATCCCGGAACCGATTATTTTCAAATCACACTGCTTCCCAATACAGAAAATTTCTACCGGAGATTTTTAAAAAATGCTCTTTCGCGGCCAAAAACTGTTTTTTTCGGAACGTTTGGATTATTATTTGTTTCATTTATCATGGTGGGAATGTTTACTCCGAAAATCCTTTTCTTCCCTGAAAACGAACCGGGATATGTAAACGTGTTTATTGAATTACCGGTAGGAACTGATATTTCAAAAACCAATGAAATAGCTGAAAAAGCAGAAAAAATAATTGATTCTGCGCTGGCGGATGAGAAAAAAATTGTTTTCATGAATGATAAAGACACCATTCCATTTATCAATTCCATGATCACACAGGTAGGAGAAGGAACGAGTGATCCGATGGCGGGGCCACAGATGGGAAATACTCCTCATAAGGCAAGAATAACTGTTGCTTTTGCTGAAGCGCCATTCAGAATGGGAAATAAAACGAGCGATGTGATGAAAAAAATCCGCGCTTCGTTGCAGAATCAATTTGACGCTGATGTAAAAATATCGGTGGATAAAGATCCGGCCGGCCCTCCGCAGGAACCGCCCATCAACATAGAATTATATGGTGATGATTACGACTCGCTGATTGTGGAAGCCGAAAACATGCTGGCTTTTCTGCAGTCGAAAAATGTGCCGGGTGTAGAACAGCTGAAACTTGACGTAGAAACCGGAAAACCCGAATTACCTATTTATACCGATCGCGGACTCTCACGGAGAATGGATTTAAGCACCGGGCAAATCGGAATGGCGTTGCGCACCGCTTTGTTTGGAACGGATGTAACTACTTTTAAAATTGCAGATGAAAATTATGACATCAACCTGAAGTATAAAGAAAACCTGAGAAAAGACATGGAAGCCCTGCTTGACCAGAAAATTACTTTCCGCGATATGCTGAGCGGACAGCTGGTACAGGTTCCTGTTCGTACTGTTATCGAAAAACCCGTTCGCACCACCACTTATAGTGCCATTAAACACAAACACACCGATCGAGTAGTAACTATTTATTCCAATGTTTCAGAAGGCGCCAATCCCACTGAAGTAGTGGAAGCGCTCAAAAAAGAAATGAAAAATTACAAAACAGGAAATAATGTGGCGTGGAAATTTACAGGCCAAATGGAAGAACAGGCCAAAGAAATGGGATTCCTTTCCAAAGCACTTCTTATTGCCGTTTTCCTGGTGTTTTTAATTATTGTTACGCAATTTAATTCCATTTCTTCCCCGGCAATCATTATGACATCTGTTTTATTGAGTTTAATCGGGGTTTTTCTCGGGCTTGTCATTTTCCAGATGGAATTTGTAATTATCATGACCATGATCGGTATTATTTCTCTTGCCGGTGTAGTGGTAAATAATGCTATCGTATTGGTAGATTTTGTGATCCTGCTCATTCAAAGAAAAAGAGAAGAATTAAAACTCAAAGAAGAAGATTCGCTTCCGGTGAGTGAAATTATTAATTGTATTGCAGATGCAGGAGCCATGCGCCTTCGTCCTGTTTTACTAACGGCTATCACCACTTTGTTAGGTTTGATTCCGCTGGCAATGGGAATCAACATTAACTTTATTACTCTTTATTCTGATTTCGACCCGCAGTTTTTTATTGGCGGAGATAACGTAATGTTTTTTGGCCCTCTGTCATGGACAGTAATTTTCGGGTTATCGTTTGCCACTTTCTTAACACTGGTGGTAGTTCCCGTTACCTTTCTGTTGATTTATAACCTGAAGAAAAAAATATATAACCGCACACAATGGAAACTGCTGAAATCGTATTAGGAAGCGAATTATTTGGTCTGAGGTCTGAAATCTTACCATCTCTTATCTCTCTTTAGTTTGTAGTGCCGTCACGCTTATAGCGCGACTGGTTTTTGGTTTAACGAACGCCCTGTGTGCAAATAACGGGGCGTTTGCTTTTTAATAACGAAGTACAAAGTGTGTATAATGTCACCCCTTCGGGGTTCAGTAGCATATTTACGCTTTTTAGCAATTAAAATACTTTCACTCCTTCGGAGTTTTTTGTGAGGATGTGATACAGGAGTTTTTAAAATACGTTATTCTCAAAATCCCGAAGGGATGACATTATTTTACCCCCCGAAAAGCAAGATCATGTTCCCTAACCCCGAAGGGGTGACATTATACACTCCCCTCAGTGTTCTTATCTTCTCCTCTATTCTTCGTATATTTGCGATATGTCATCTGACAAAAAAGATATAAGATCATTATCCAAAAAAGAACTGGAAGATTATTTTGTCTCCATAGGAGATAAACCGTTCCGTGCGCGACAGGTGTATGACTGGTTGTGGAATAAATCGCTGCATGATTTTGAAGAGATGACCAATCTTTCGAAAGAAACGCGAAAAAAACTGGCGGATACTTTTTTTATCAAATCACTGAGTGTTGCCGACAGGCAGGTGAGTGCTGACAAAACTATAAAATGCGCGTTTAGTTTATTCGATGGAAAAGTGGTGGAAGGGGTTTTAATTCCAACAGACACCCGGATGACCGCCTGCATTTCTTCGCAGGTAGGTTGCAGCTTAACCTGCGCTTTTTGTGCAACTGGTAAACTGAAAAGAATGCGCAACCTGGATGCAGATGAAATTTACGACCAGGTGGTGTATATGCGTCATGAGGCAGAAAATACTTATGGCATCCCGCTTTCCAACATTGTTTACATGGGAATGGGCGAACCTTTGCTCAATTACAACAACACTATCGAATCGGTGGAAAAAATAACTTCCCCCGAAGGATTAGGAATGTCGCCACAACGTATCACGGTTTCAACAGCCGGTATAGCTAAAATGATAAAAAAACTGGGAGATGACGGAGTGAAATTTAACCTGGCGCTTTCACTTCATGCTGCCGATGATGAAAAACGGAATAAAATTATGCCCATTAACGAACAAAATTCACTGGAGTCGCTGGCAGAAGCGTTAAAATATTTTTATGAAAAAACCGGTACGCGTATTACCTATGAATATATTATTTTTAAAAACTTTAATGATACGCTCCAGGACGCAAAGGAACTGGCGGGCTTCTGCAAACATGTTCCCTGTAAGGTAAACATCATTGAATACAATCCCATTGACGGAGGAGAATACCGCCAGGCTGAAAAGGAAAAAGTAGATGCGTTTGCAAAATTCCTGGAACAAAAAAATATTGTAGTAAACATCCGCAGAAGCCGCGGAAAAGATATTGATGCCGCCTGCGGGCAACTGGCTAATAAAAATAAAGCAGCGCTGAAAGATGAACATGCAGAATAATATTTGTTTTCTCTTGTTGTTGGTTGCGCCTTTTCTTTGCGCTCAAAAAACCGCGGTAAAATGGGGTGCTGAAAGTGAGTTTGAAAAAAGAATGAAGATCAGCAGCATCCTTAGCGATAAAAGCGGAAATTTTTATATTGTAAAACTATCAGGGAAAAAAAACAAAAACAGTTTCATCCTCGAAAAATTTTCTTCCGCAGATGTGTCATTGGTAAAGCGTTCTGCGCTGGAATTTCCCACCGTAAATACCCTGAAAACTTCTTTTGAAGACCTGGTGGTGATCGGAAACCGGCTTTGGCTGTTTGTATCGGCTTATGATGAGGCCGGGTTAACACAAATTCTTTACGCCCAGGCTATCAATAACGATCTTTCCTATAACGGTTTACCCATTGAAGCAGACCGAATTGAAAAAGTTCCCGCCCGCGAAAAACAGGAATTCACTATTGTTCAGCCTTCTGATTCCCGTTCGGTGATGATCAGCCATAATCTCCCATTTGCAAAATACAGCGATGAAAAATTTTCCTATAAAGTTTACGACAGCGCTTTTGCTGTTATCTGGCAGAAAGAGCTTGAGCTTCCCTATAAAGACCGGTTTCTGAAAGTGTCTTCACAACTGGTGGACAATGAAAAAAACATTTACATTTTAAGCGCTATTTCCTCCGAAAGAAAAAAAGGCGAAGAAAACAACCGCTCTGTACCCGATAACAATTATTTCCTGCTTACTTATTCATGGAAAGAAAACAAACTGAAAGAATTTGATATCACACTGGGTGATAAATGGATCACCGCTCTTTCCTTTGGGCTTGCTCCCAATGGAGATATCGTTGCAGGCGGATTTTACAGTAATTCGCATGAGCAAACCATTGCGGGCACCTTTTATCTTCGTATTGACGGAAAAACACATTCCATTGTTTCCAAAAACCTGAAAGCATTCGAAAAAGATTTTTTACTGGAGTTTTTGCCCGAGCGAAAAGTGAAAAAAGGGAAAGAATTGTCAGACTTTTATTTTGATCATTTTATTGTTCGCGAAGATGGAAGCGCCTTGTTTGTAGCCGAACAGTATTACATGCAAATGGTGTATACCTACAACGATCCTTACGGATATGGAATGTATGGTTATGGCGGAGCAGGTATGTCGCCTTATTATTCCCGCGGGAATGTTAATTACCAGTATTATTACAATGACCTTATTGTGGTAAGTGTAAATGCCGAAGGAGTGATTGAATGGGCGAGAAAAATTCCCAAAAGACAGATATCCACCAACGACCAGGGCTATTACCTTTCGTATGCGCTGGCCTATAACGAAAAAGGTGTTTATGTTTTGTTTAACGACAACGCTAAAAATACCCCGCAATGGAGAGCTTCAGGAAATGCCATCTATTCCATGATGAAAACCCGGAAATCGGTAGCGATGCTGGCCTATATTAACAAAAGCGGAATGATAAATTACGAAGCGCTTTTTTCAGCCAAAGACAGCCGGCAGGTATTACGCCCAAAAATGCATTATCAGTCGGGAAGCCAACAACTGATCATTTTCAGCCAAAGGGGAAATGATTATAAGTTTGGAATAATCGGGCTGGAATAAATCCGGATTTCCCCTTTCGGATTACGGTCATATTTTATATTATAAATTGCCATTCCCGATTCTTTTCGCATATTTGTTTCATTAATGAAAGCCACTCTCGCGGAAATAAAAAAACCTATTGAAAAGGAAATGGAAGAATTTGAAATCCGTTTTCGCGAAGCCATGCGCAGCAAAACTCCTTTGCTGGATAAAATAACGCACTACATCATCAAGCGAAAAGGAAAACAAATGAGGCCGATGTTTGTTTTTCTTTCTTCCAAAGCCAGCGGACAAATTACCAATGCTACCTATACCGGAGCTTCATTAATAGAATTATTACATACCGCTACACTGGTTCATGATGACGTGGTGGACGACAGCAACGAAAGGCGCGGATTTTTTTCACTGAATGCTTTATGGAAAAATAAAATTGCTGTTTTGGTGGGGGATTATTTGTTGTCGAAAGGATTATTGCTTTCGGTAGATAACAAAGAATTCCGTTTACTGCATATTGTTTCGGATGCTGTGCGCGAAATGAGCGAGGGAGAATTGCTGCAAATCGAAAAAGCGCGAAAACTAAATATTACCGAAGAAATATATTTCGAAATCATCCGTCAAAAAACCGCTTCACTCGTGGCTGCCTGTTGTGCCTGCGGAGCTGCAGCTGCCGGAGCCAATGATACAGATGTGGAAAAAATGAGAAAGTTTGGTGAGCTGGTGGGAATGGCTTTCCAGGTAAAGGATGATATTTTTGATTACGGAACCGGGGAAAAAATAGGAAAACCTACCGGTATCGATATCAAAGAAAGAAAAATGACACTGCCACTTATTTTTGCGCTCAATAAAAGCGATCGTTCACTAAAACGAAAAATGGTGAACATTGTAAAAAATGAAAATGAAAATCCGAAAAAAGTAAAAGAAGTGGTGGATTTTGTCATTCAAAGCGGGGGTGTTCAGTATGCCCATAAAATAATGCTGGATTATAAGCAAAAAGCGCTTGAGATACTTCATACTTTTCCCGAAACAGATGCCCGTATATCGCTGGAAAAACTGGTGGAATTTACGGTGAACAGGGAGAAATAGCCACAGATTACACAGATTTAATACATCCGCAATTTCATCTGTGTAAATCTGTGTAATCTGTGGCCGTCATTTGTCCGTAATTTTAAATTCCGTTTCACCGCTTACAGAACAAGCCGTTATTTTTATCGTGTATTTTCCGGGGATAAGATATATTTTACCGTTCTCCGATTTTTTCATTTTTTCATTTTCTTCAGCAGAAGTAAGGTGGTATTCGAGGTAATTTATTCCCTGTACATATTCTTTTGTTTCGTTGTATATTTCTTTACCCGAATCATCCGATACTCGAAGGGAAACTTTACAGTCTCCTTTTATCCAAACCGGGATCATAACTGCAGGCTCCCGCTCTTTTTCCCAGTAATTTCCTTTCATCCCCCAGTGACCGGAATGTTTTACTTCATTTATTGAAAAAACGTGCACCGGTTTTGCCATTACCGAGTCGTTGAGTAACTGAAGATGTTTTACGCTGGCCTTATAAATGGATCTTCCGTGTGTGGCGGCCACCAGTTCTTTGTCACGGGGATGAATAACAAGGTCGTGAACTGCTACAGCCGGTAAACCGTTAGACATGGCCATAAATGAATTTCCCCGGTTGAGTGAAACATATATTCCGTGATCGGTTCCGATATAAATGATATTTTCATTTTCGGGATCTTCCTTTACCACATTAATGGGTTCAAACGGAAGGTCGCTTCCCAGTTTTTTCCATGTTTTACCGTAATCTTCTGATACAAAAAGATAGGAATTAAAGTCATCATACGTGTGGCCGTTCAAAGCCACATAAACTCTTCCTTCCGAAAAAGCAGAAGCCTGCACTTCGCGCACCCATAAATCCTTTGGTAAAGTTCCCGTAACATTTGTCCAGTTATTGCCCCCGTCTTTCGACACATATACCAGGCCATCATCAGATCCGGTATACAACAATCCGAATTTCATTGGCGATTCGTGGATGCAGGTAATGGTTCCATAAGCTACATCGCCTTGTTTTCCTCCTGCGGTGAGATCTCCGGAAATGGATTTGAAATCATCGCCTTTATTCAATGATCGAAAAACTTTATTGGCGCAAAAGTAAATTACATCGTTGTTATGTTTGGAGAGATGAATGGGTGATTGCCAGTTCCACCGCAAAGGACGTTCTCCCAGTTCGTGTTTCGGGGTGATGTATTTTTCTTCCTGTGTTTTTTTATTCATGCGGTAATAATGCCCAAACTGGTAACCGGTATAAATAATGTGGTTGTCCCGCGGGTCAATCGCTACCTGCATGCCATCACCTCCCAATACAGTTTTGTAGGGATAATGTCCTTCCATTTGCCACGAACTTCCCGCTGAATAATCAGAGGGCCCGTACCACACTCCGTTATCCTGTAATCCTCCATATACATTATACGGTTCTTCCATATCAACATTTACAGTATAAAATTGCCCGACAGCGGGTTGGTTATTTTTTATCCATGTTTTTCCATCATCATACGAAATATTTATTCCTCCGTCATTTCCATTGATAAGATGTCCTTTTTTTTCCGGGTTAATCCATAAAGCATGATGATCGACATGCTGGTTATCACCATTGATAGAGCGAAATGTTTTTCCCCCGTCTTCTGATTTTATTATAACAAACGCAGCTACGTATATCTCATCAGGGTTAGTTTCTGAAACACGGATTTGTCCGAAATAATATCCGTAGGTATACACCAGGTCATCGATGTATTCATCATGTGTTTTTTTCCACGTTTTCCCGCCATCATCCGACCGGTAAATTTCTGCGCCCGTTACAGGCGTGTCAAATAAAAGCGAATTGGCGTCTTCAAGATAATCGGCCAGGGCAACAGGTAATATCATTCCCGACCTGATTTTATTCTTCACTTCGCTCACGGTATATTTTTTTGGAAACCCATTATTCTTAAGATAGGCTTCTATTTTTTTCTCATCCAGTTTCAGGAATTCTTCCTTTGACATTTTTCGCAACATCTCTTTGGTTAGTTCATCCGTTTTAGTTTTCGGTTTTGATTCTTCTTTTCTTCTAAACTGATTATCCAGAACAGCGTAAATTGTTTCAGGTTTTGCTTTACACAAAGAAATCCCGATTCTTCCCACTCCATCTCCGGTTGGAAATCCGCTTGTTGTGCTGGTTACCAACTCCCATTTTTCACCGCCATTGTTGCTTTTATATATTCCCGATCCGGGGCCGGATTCTGTAAAATTCCAGGGTTTTCGTTCGCGTTGCCACGATGCGGCATAAAGTGTATTGGGATCAGCAGGATTTAAAACAAGGTCTATTACACCGGTTTGTTCATTGATGAATAATACATGCTTCCATGTTTTTCCTCCATCTGTGGTTTTAAAAACTCCGCGTTCTTTATTATTCGTAAACAAATGCCCGATAGCAGCTACCCAGAAAATATTTTTATCAGATGGGTGCAAAACTATTCTCCCGATGTGATGTGTTTCTTCAAGCCCAAGATGTTGCCATGTTTTTCCATTGTCTTCACTTTTAAAAACACCTGTCCCCGAATAAGAAGAACGACTGGAATTATTTTCTCCCGTGCCAACATAAATAATTTTATTTTTCCAGTCCACAGCAATATCACCGATAGTCATCACCATTTCGTTATCAAATATGGGCGTGAAAGTAGTTCCGTTGTTCATGGTTTCCCACAATCCTCCCGAAGCATAGGCCGCATAAAAATGTGATGGGTCTGCAGGGTCAACTTCTACATCCACTACTCTGCCGCTCATTACTGAAGGACCGATGGACTGAAATTTTATTCCGTTAACAACCGAATTTTTCTTAAGCTGTTCCCGTTTTTTATATCCCTCTGTTCTGTCTTTAGCTGAAGTAAATCCTGTTTTCTGGGCTATTGAAGAAATAAAAAACAGGAGAGATAAAAATGCAATACCAAATTGTTTCAGCATACTTTATTTTTTTATTGAGGTAAATATAGAAAAAAATATGCCCGGGTGAGAAACTTTTAGTTACTCCCATATAATCACAAAAATAAAAACCCCGCTGCGCAAAGTGGCAACGGGGCTCCGGGCGGTTAAGGGTACACGGGGTGTTTATTTCACCAGCGTAACGTGCCCCTCGTAAAAATGGTAGTCGCCTGTTATGCTGTCTTTCACTTTTATCTTGTATACATACACATCCGGTTTGGCTTGTTCAGACCTGTACGTTCCATCCCATGCATAATTTACATTGGTAGAAGTAAAAATATTTTCGCCCCAGCGGTTGAAAATGTACATTTCAAAATCTTCTATGTACTCTCCTTTACCAAAGAAAGTGTCATTGATTCCGTCACCATCAGGGGTAAAAGCATTGGGCACATAGAAAGTAAATTCGGGACGGATGATAATGATATCTGTAGCTGTATCCGGGCAATTGTAAGAGTTATTTACGATAAGCGTTACTGTAAACGTTCCTACACTTGTGTAGCGGTGAACGGGATTAGCGATTTGAGAAGTGGTGCCATCGCCAAGATCCCAGTCGTAGGTAGTTTCATTGATGGATTCATTTATAAATTTTACATCCGGATTAAAGAGCGATGTTTCTTTTGGCGTGGCGTCAAACCGGGCAATGGTTTGAGGCTTCACTACTACGTTACATAAAGTGTTTCCGCTATTAATACATCCCTGGGGAGAAGTGGCTGTAAGTGTTACGGAATATGTTCCTGTAAGGGTAAAATCATGTGATGGATCAGCCTGTGAAGAAACGCCTCCGTCACCAAAATCCCACATATAGGTTGTTCCACTGGGGTTGTTTCCTGTATTGATAAAAGTAGCTGTGGCCGATCCGCACCCGGTAGCTGAAACAGGAGAAAGAACAATCTGCGGAAGCGGATCAACCGTTATATATTGAGATTCTGTCCTGGTATTTCCGCAATTGTCGGTTAAAGTGGCTGTATAATAGGTTCCGCTGGCTGGCGATACTGCATAAGGCCCGTATCCGTTAGGTAATCCGTTGTTCCAGCTCACCACATAGGTTCCCATTCCCCCGCTCACGCTGGCAGATACCATTCCTGTTTCTCCTTCACATATCTGGGGCGTAGCGCTCACGGAAAAATTCACCAGGTTGATATCGTTCACCAACACGGTTATATTCTGTGGTGCAGAAGAACATCCGTTGGCATCCGTTACGCTTACCGAATAAGTAGTATTGGAAGAAGGCGACACCGACTGATTTGAATTATTTCCAAGCCCGCTGCTCCAGTTGTAGGTGTAGTTTCCTGTTCCTCCTGTTGCATTCACTGTAAGCGGAGTAAACTGTCCCGGACAAATGGTTGTTCCTCCTGTTGCTGTAAATTGCAGCGGTGCGGGCTCGGTAATGGCTACCTGCGCAGAAGCTGTACATCCGTTGTTGTCTGTCACCGACACGGAATAATTTCCTCCGCTCAATGAAGTGGCCATGGGTTGTGTTTGCACGGGGGAGCTGTTCCAGTTATAACTGTAGGGCGATGTTCCCCCGTTTGCTGCTGCCTGGGCTGCTCCGTTGGATAAACCATTACATGAAACGTTGGTAAAGTTGGGAATAGAAACTACCAGTTGCGGAGGTTCGTTGATGGTAACCGTAAGTTGTGCGGGACAGTTGTTGTTATCCGTTACAGTTACTGTATAATTTCCTGCAGAAGCATTACTGATAGTGGATCCGGAAGAAGAACTTCCTGTCCAGCTATAAGTATAGGGAGATGTTCCTCCTGTTACCATTACACCAGCACTTCCGTTATTCAATCCGAAACAGGTAACGTGATTGAGGTTGGTGTTGATAATGGAAAGGGGTGCCGGTTCTGTGATATTAACCATAGCGGTGGTGGTACATCCTTCCGAGTCCATGATGGTTGCAGTAACGCTTCCTGCCGATAAATTGTTTGCTGTTGAATTATTTTGCTGCGGGTTGGTGTTCCAGGCATAAAAATAAGGCCCCGTTCCACCGGCAGGCGTTACGGTAGCGGTTCCGTTATTTGCGCCAAAACAACTAACGTTCTGCTGACTGCTGGTTACGCTTAATGGTGCGGCAGGTTGTGTTACAATAACACTTGTAATTACCGTACAACCATTTCCCGTAGTAACTGTTACACTGTAATTCCCTGCAGGAATACCTGTAATGGTGGGTGTGGTGGCACCGGTTGACCAGAGATAAGTATATGGTTGCTGTCCTCCGTTATGGTTGGCTGTTGCGGCACCGTCATTTCCCCCGTAACAGGAAACGGGCATCATATTAATGCTGGTGTTGCCGGGCGCTGTTGCGGGGTTGATAATAAAATTTTGTGTTTGCATACATCCCGCGCCATCGGTTACCGTTAGAGAATAATTTCCGGCTTGTAGTCCATTGGCAAAACTGTTGGTGCTACCGCTCGACCAGTTGTAGGCAACGGGGTTGGTGGCCCCGGTAACTGTAGCAGTGGCTGTTCCGTTAGATGCCCCGCAGTTGGGATCTGTAGTACTTATCGACATTCCAAATCCTGTAACTGTTATGCAAAAGGAAAAAGTTTGTGATCCCATCAGCGGACAATCGTCATCCATAACTGTTACGGTAAAACAATATGGTGTGCTGCTGATATCGTTTAGTGTGGGAGTCCATGTAAACGTTCCTGTGGGGCGGTAATTTCCTGCGGTAGTAAATGTTGATCCTGCGATTCCACCGTTCCATGACAGGGAAACGTTATTCGGCACATCATTATCATATGAATAAATATCAAATGTCAGCGTGCTTCCTGCACATACAGAAGTAGTAAAGTTGTTGGTTCCGTTAATTCCCGATATCCATGGCAGAGTGTTGGTACAACCCACCACTTTCACCTGAATATCACGAATCACGCTTCCTACAAATTCTCCGTTGCGGAATTCAGAAACTTTAACTGCCATAATTCCCACTTCAATGTTGGTTGGTGACATACATATATCTCCCGTTTGCGGATTAATAGTTGTGGCAGGATTAGACATGATGGGTTGCGTTGGTGAATAGCCGGGAAGATAGGTTACATTGGTGGTGGGGCCGGTAGCACAGGGAACCAATTGATAAACGAGCGAATCGCCATCAGGGTCGGTGGCTCCGTGATTAAAGCAATACGTTTGGTTAACGCATATAAAAGGAATGGGTCGGTTGGAAAACTGGGGAGAACTGTTGCAGGGAAACGTAGCGTTATCCAGCTCTGCTTCCACATAAATATTTTCACCACCGGGATTATTAATGGTATTGATCGCTGCATTGCGGCAACAGAGTGTAAAACTCATTACCCAATCGCTGCAGGCGGCTGGCAGGGTTACCGTTCCTTCATATATATATTCCTGTACACCCGGATAATTTCCTCCTGAACAGATAGTAACCATATTGGGACAAACGGGAGTTACGTCAATGCCTGTTCCGTTAGCGCGGTTAAGGGTAGCGGTAAAATTCTGGTTACAGGAAAAAGAAGAAATATCTATGTCCACGGTTTGTGGTGCCTGTACACCCGCGCAGTCGCGGTAAAATGAGAGTTTCACCTGGTATTGGTTTCCACCGATACAGGTGTAGGTAAGGTCGGCACTTTGTGCGTGTGAGGAGTAAGCATCGGTACGCAGGAGGAAAAGCGCGGCCATTGTGAGGAGAATACTGAGAAATTTTGGAGTAGAGTTTTTCATAACTCACCTTATCCTTTCTTTTAATTTGGTGTCAATACTTAAAGAACGCTTCTACCTGTTTTAACGTAGTGCCGTTTACCCGGGTTGGCCAACCGTTCACTCAATTTGAAATTTTGAATTTAAAAACGGAATAAAAGTATGCGCGCAGAACAATATTTTGTTGTGGGAAATTGATACCAAATAAAATTATTATGCCTTGCAGAGGAACAGGTATAAATAACGAAATCTAAAAAAGTATGGGATCGGTTTAGGGGAATTTGGCTATGAGACTTATTAACAAATGTCTTTTAATATCACAAGATTGTTATGATGCTGTTCCATCCGGATTTTGTTTGTTTGTAACAAATCATCCGGTCTTCCCGTCTGAATAAGAAACCATCGCTATGAAAACAAAATTTTATCTTATTATAATGATACTCGTAAGTGTCGTTATATTTTCCGGGTGTGAAAAAAGTGTTTTTGTACAACCTTTCACGCCTTCTTTCGGTTATATGGGAATGGAAACAAAATTCGAGCCTAACACGGATGGAATTTCCTATGAGTGGGACTTTGGCGACCATTATGATAAAGTCAACAATACTTCTACCCTCACAAGCCCCGTTCATCGTTACAATTTTCCGGGAATGTATACAGTAACTTTATTTGTAAATACCGGCAACGAAACAAAAAAATACCGTATGGCGGTGGAAATAAAATAAATTTTCTATTCGTCATTTTATTGCGTATGATTCGCTATCCGACCAAAACATCATTTCGGGAGAATAATAGGGATATGCTTTGGAAGCCGGGGAGTGATATTTTCCCGGGGAAGTAGCTACCAGTTGCAGCGGAATAACAATCTCTTCACCTGGTTTTACCTCGTTAATGTAAAAATTCAGTGTTCCTTTCTGCTCTTCATAATCTGCAAAGAACTTTTTTTCTTTCAGTTCCCTTAATTGTTTGGGATCATATCTGAATCCCTGGGGAGTTTTGTATTCGATCAACGCGTTTTGCTGTACAACTGAAGAAATATTTTTAAGCCGTATGGGAAAAGCACAACTTTTTCCTGTTTCTATTTCTTTTTGGGCCACCGTTGTGGTTAAAACAAACGGTGCTTCCGGGTGCTGGTCGGGTTGATAACAGAACGAATGGGTTTCAAAATAACATACCGGCAAATGTTCTCCCGACAGGAATTTTACCTGCACCACATTTTTATTTTTATTAAAATATTTTTCAAGTCCGCTGATAGTAAATGGTTGTGACAGCATGGGGGAAATTTTGTATGTTCCTGTTTTCATTTGATTAACCCACAACTCCATTTCTGTTTCATTTTGAATACCCGGATTCACTCCTGCATATTTTGCAAGTGTTTTCAATGCTAATACTGTCGACTGTGTGTTTCCAAATCCATAGGGAGAAAACTTTCCGGAAATAAATTGAATTCCCCGGTTTACAGCATCCGAATTCTTTTTAAACTCATTAAGCAGAGCGAGCAGGCATACCGATGTGGCTTCTATCCTGAGTGAATTGCCGCTGGAATAGGTTGCTGTTGTTTTTGCATTCCACGAACCGTCTTTTGCCTGCAATGCCACTATTTTTTCATTTAGTTTTATCGCTTCTTCTGTTCTGTTTATTGTAAAAAGAATATTGGATGAAATTCCTAACAGGTAGGGATCACCGGTTTCAATTGCCGTTTTCACGGTATGTAGTATTTCATCCTGTATATTTTCTGCTTCTCCTGCATTCACCAGCGACCAAACGGTATAAGTGTTTAAACAGTTGATATAATCCTGCCCTGTTTTGTTATGCAAAAATCCTCCCTTTCCGTCTTTTCGTGAAAGAATAAAGTTCCGTGTACGTTTCAGCATTTGCTCATCCACTCCTCCGTATACTTTTTTCATATCAGTAAATTCATTCAATCCATAGGCTGTCAAAAACAAGTTGGCCGGTACTTGCCCATATAGTGAAAATCCATTTTCTGATGTTTCGTATTTTACCAGGCGTTGATATCCGTCTTCAATAAATTTCATGGCGTTTTGTTCCGTTTCAGGAAAATTTTTCTGTCCATTCCTGATCAGTTGCAATACCAACAGGTTGGGATAGGTACTGGAAGAAACCTGTTCAAAACATCCCGAAGGTTGCCTGATCATAGCTGCTGACCGGTCGATAACTGTTGACAGTTGTGAAGGATAAATCGTAATATTTCCTTTAGAAAAACGCGGATCGGAATTTTTCAACTCAAAAATAAATTCCTGGTTTTGCTGCCCTGAAGAAAAACTTTGTGTAACGGGATATCCATAAGGCAATACTTCTGTGTTTAAAACCGTGTTTTCTGATTTTTTTCCGTGATCAAACTCCACCCTTAATTGCTCCTTTCGGATTGTGGCTCCCACACTGCAGCTAAAATGAAATGGTTGTGTTTCTCCGGCTGCTATTTTTTGCTGAACAGAATCAGAAGAAATCAGTTTCCACCCTTCGGGAAGAAAAAGTTTTATTTTTCCGTTTTTTTCTTTTAACGTACGGTTGATAATTGTTGCAGAAAGAGAAATAGTATCTCCTGTCACCAGTTTTTCGGGAATAAAACTTTCTATCGCCAGTTCGGGTACTGATGCAAATGTGTGTTCTCCATGAGCAAGATACCCGTTTAATCCGATCCCTTCCACTGTTGTACGGAAAGAAGTAATCTCGTCTGTAGTATAAAATTCTATTTCTGCCTCTCCTTTATCATTCGTGTTAAGTGATGCGTCCCAGTAAAGCGTAGTACGGTCGTCTGCAAACCCTTCATAACGTTCTGTGGATTTATGCACAACGATGGGAAATTCGCGCGCCAGGTAATACTTCTGTCCTGACGGTTGTGTTATTCTTTTTACATTATTATCCGGTTGTGAAGAATAATACCCTTTGTTATAATTATCGTTCGATTGATAATTCCGTGTAGTGATCACCACTACCCCACCGGTAACATCTCCATAATTGGCTGGAATACCACCGGTGTAAACGGTAATCTGGTTAATAGCCGATTTGGGAAGGTTAATGGAGCCTGCGTTTACTTTTACACCATCGATATAATACAAATTGGCATCCGAGCGAGAGCCCCTGATCTGTAACTGATCGGTTTCATTATAGTCAATCACTCCCACAACTGTTTCTACCATCGATGAAACTGATCGGGTAGGTAAATGAGTAATATCATTACGAGTAACCGTAACAGTAGCTCCCAACTCATCTTTATCTATTAATGGCACAACATAATCCACTACTACAAATTCATTTAATTGAATATCATCCGAAACATCTGTAAACTCTTCTTCCTTTTCTTTTTTCTTTTTCCTTTTACGTGAAGAATTGTCTTGCGCTATTACCATTTCTGACAGTACCAATGTTTCCACAGCCATCCGGATATCTATCTTTGCTGCTTTTCCCTCTGATATATGCACTTTTATTTCCATTTCTTTATATCCGATAAATTTTGCCACCAGTGTATATTCTCCAGCGGCAAGTTTGGGTAATTTATAATTTCCGTCTATATCGGTAACGCATGCTGTTTTGGTATTTTTTATAAAAATGGTTACAAACGGCAGCGGCTCCATGGTATTTTCATCATACACTCTTCCGCCAATTTCATTCGGCCCTACAGGAGCATCTACATAATTAATTTCTGCTCTTCCTTTTCCGGGATAGTAAATATGAAGGTCGTTATCGTAATGACTCAATGTATAATGCAATTCTTTTTTCTTCTGCCGGATGATCATAGTTTTGGAAGAAGACAAGTCTATATTTTCCAGGAAAAACTTTCCGCTCTTATCGGTTGAATACCTTTTCCCCGTTTCTTTTATAGTAAACCCCATATTCGCGGCCGGCTCATCAGTTTCAAAATCATACAAAATTCCACTTACTGTTTTTTTATCCGCCCAATAGTCTGTTTTTTCAAAAGGCGAAAAGATAGTTTTCCATTTAAATGTTCTCCATCCGCGTGTAAGCATCAGCAGGTCGAGTGCCATGCCTGATTTCGGATTTTTTTCATCCAGGTAAAAGCCGGGCTCATCAATATCTCCTTCGAGATCGGCCTGCAATAACATCGAACTTATAATATTTCCCGACTTGTCATCAGCATAGGTCAGCCACTTGTCATCGGCCACGACCACCGAAAAATCTCCTTTTACCGGTTTTCCGTTTTCATCTGTGGCCTTTATTTTCATTTTTACTTTTTCCCGGAGTTTATACTCCTGTTTATCCGTTTCGAAAGTGATTTTTATTTTTTTATGTGTATTAAGAAAAAACAAGCGTTCAGAAACCGGTGTGCCGCTGTTGTCGAATAAAGTAAATCCTGTAACTCCCATCGGAAATCCGGAAACATCTATTTTTTTTTCTGTATTCCCATTACGTAAATACATACTTTCAGAATACAATACTTTACCGTTATGATGAGCGATAAGATGTGTTTTTTCATCAACAGAAGCAAAAAGATTCAGCTCAAGAGAATTATTTTTTCCGTTGGGAATACCGGTAATTTTTATTCCGTTTTCACTTACATCACGAAGCTTAAATTCTTTTTTCATCCACCGGGGAGAAGTAATTTCAGCAGTATACTGTTCGTTTTTTTCCGGTACAAAATAAAAGGAACCTGTGCCCTGGTGAAACACAACAAACGGAGAAACGGCTTTTCCTTCTTTATTTTTTATAACTCCCGAAACATTGGCGGCCTCTCCGTTTTTATCCCAGGCACGAAAAGCCACACGGTTTTCTGTGCCGGCAATCAAATCTCCTCCTTCGGGATAAAATTCCATAAAAATTTCTTTTCCGGCCATGGGTACTGTTTTTACCAATGTGCCTTTTTTATCCCCCTCTGAAAATTCCAGGCTGGCGGTAAATGTATTGGCGGTAGTGTCTGCGGAAAGGGTAAATTCTATCTTTGCTTTTCCTTCAGCATCTGTAACAGCTGTTGATTCCGTTATTTTTTTTGAACCATTGGCTGTCACCGAATAAGTAAACGATGAATTGGCAATTGGTTTTCCATCGGAAAATTTCGCTTCTGCATTCAACACTACCACATCACCATTAAAATATCCTTTCTGTTCAAAATTACCACGCAACAATAAATCCGGCACCTGTTGTGAGTAAACAGTTATTTCTTTCCTGAAAATATAATTTGATCCGAAATTTTCCTGCCACCGGGTAGATGCTTCGAGTGTATATGTTCCCCCGGGAATATTTTCAGAAATTTTTATGTCTCCCCTGGCTTTTCCGTTATTTACTACCAGGCTACATTCGTTGACAGTGTTTTCTTTTGCATCCATTAGTTTTATCTGTAACACTTCACTTATACCGTGTTGAGAAAGATCATTAGCCGAACACACATAAGCCGAAAACCAGATAATATCTCCCGGTTCATACATGGGTTTATCCGTATGCACGTAAATTTTTTCTTTGGAATAGTGTTTTGTGAAATTTTCCAGCCGGTTTTTTACTGTCTCTGCTATGTTTTCACCGGCACCGGGGAAAAAAGAATATCCCGCCAGTAAAATGATAAAAATGGGAATACCTGCTGTTTTTTTCATATCCATGCTTTACATGAAAAGATGTCATATAACATCCGTTTCCATAAAACTATTCATAAAAAAAAGCAATTTCTTTCAGTTGTTTTCTGATTAAATCGGGAACTTTTACTTCTTCTGCCGGATAACCAACGGGAATAAGTAAAAACGGCCTTTCGTTTTCGGGTCTGTTTAATGCTTTTGCCAAAAAATTCATGGGGCTGGGAGTATGAGTGAGCGCAACGAGCCCTGCGTGATGAATAGCTGCCAGTAAAAAACCACAGGCCAGTCCCACTGATTCGGAAACGTAATAATTATTTACTTTTTCCTGCTTATTGGTATCATAGGGTTTTTTAAACACTACTATGATCCATGGGGCAATATCAATAAATGGTTTGTGCCAGTCGGTGCCAAGGGGTTCCAGAGCATTTCTCCATTCATCCGACATTCTTTCGTTATAGGTTTTGTATTCTTCCTCCTCAGCCAGTGTGCGCAGTTTTGATTTCAGCTCTTTATTGGAAACTACACAAAACACCCACGGTTGCCGGTGGGCTCCCGAGGGCGCTGTGCCGGCTGTTAAAATGATGTTTTCGATAATTTCTTTCGGAACAGGCTTGTCGGAAAAATCCCGTACTGTTCTTCGCTTGTTCATCCATTGGTAAAATTCCCTGCTGCGTTCCAGCATTTCTGCCTCGGGAAAGGAAGGATGATAATACGGAATGAATGTATAGTTGTTCATAAAATGATTTTTTCTAAAAATAAGAAATAATCGGTTTGCGTTGGTTACTTTTGTCGCATGAAATAGCCATATACAAAAGTATATGACGATGAATATATGGCGTATTCCCTGTCTGCTACAGGCAGGCATGTGTCCTTTAAAAAACAAATTATATACACATGAAAAGTATCTGCATTTTTGCTTCGGGAACCGGAACCAATGCCGGGAATATGATCCGTCATTTTCAGTATTCCCCGCTGGCAAAAGTAGTGCTGGTGGTTTGCAATAACGAAAAAGCAGGAGTAGTAACCATTGCCCGCGGCCTTTCAGTAAAAACGGTAATTGTAAACAACGATGAGTTGGTAAACGAAGGCATCCTAACCGGTATGATGAAAAACCATGGTATTGATTTTATTGTACTTGCCGGATTTTTAAGAAAAATACCGGGGGATTTTATTCGTGCGTATAACGGAAAGATCATTAATATTCATCCTGCTCTGTTACCAAAATTCGGAGGAAAAGGAATGTATGGTTTAAAAGTACATGAGGCGGTTCTGGCAGCCGGAGAAAAAGAGACGGGTATTTCCATTCATTACGTTACTGAACAATATGACGAAGGAAAAATAATTTTCCAGGCAAAATGTGCGGTAGAAAAAGATGATACTCCGCAAACGCTGGAAAAAAAAGTGCACGAACTCGAATACCGTTATTTTCCTGTAGAAACTGAAAAAATAATTGCTGCTTATGAATCTTAATTTTAACATCAGCTGGGGCGAAATCGGTGCCGCTTCCATGATTTTATTTGCCGTAATCGATATTCTCGGTTCGGTGCCTTTGATTATCGAAATAAAACGAAAAGCCGGAGAAATTCATGAGGAGCGCGCTACCCTGGTATCAATGGTCATTATGATTGGCGTACTTTTCCTCGGTGAATCTATCCTGCATGTGATTGGCATCAACGTAAATTCTTTTGCCGTGGCAGGATCGTTTGTTTTGTTTTTTATGTCGCTGGAAATGGTGCTGGGTGTAAAATTATTCCGTGAGGAAGAAATTTCGAAGACAGCTTCCATTGTGCCACTGGCTTTTCCCATTATTGCGGGAGCCGGTACAATGACGTCACTCCTTTCCATCCGTGCAGAATTTGAAGCCATCAACATTATTATTGCAATTATTTTTAACTGTGCGTTTGTTTATATGGTGCTCCGGCTGACGGGTAAAATTGAAAAATTACTGGGCGTAGGCGGAATTGCCGTGCTGAGAAAAGTTTTTGGAATTATTTGCATGGCTATGGCGGTGAAATTATTTTCTTCCAACATCAAAGAATTGTTTTAATGCGGATAGAAGTATTTACAGACGGATCGGCAAAGGGAAATCCAGGTAAAGGAGGATATGGAGTAATTCTTCGTTCGGGAAATCATTATAAAGAATTATCGCAGGGTTATAAACTCACCACCAACAACCGCATGGAACTTTTGGCGGTGATCGTTGCACTGGAACAAATAAAAGGAACGGGAAAAGAAGTAATGATCACTTCTGATTCCAAATATGTGATTGAAGCGGTGGAACAAAAATGGGTATTTGGCTGGCACCGCAAGCAATTTAAGGGGAAAAAGAATGCCGACCTGTGGATGCGTTTTTTAAAAGTATATCCAAAACATCAAGTAAAATTCAAATGGATAAAAGGCCACAACGGCCACCCCGAAAACGAGCGGTGCGATGAACTGGCGGTAAAAGCTTCTGATACTTCAGATTTACTAACGGATGAGGGGTATGAGTTATTGAAGAATGAAGGGTTGTTTGAGGAGTAAGGGTGCTCATCCGGTTCCGTGCCTGAAGGAATGAGAATTCGTGTATAATATCACCTCTTCGGGGTTCAGTAGCATATTTACGCTCTTTAGCAATTAAAATACTTTCACTCCTTCGGAGTCTTTTGTGATACAGAAGTTTTTAAAATATGTTATTCTCAAAATCCCGAAGGGGTGATATTAAATCCGCATTGGAGATTAGTCCTTATACCTGTTCTCCTCCAGCCTTTTTTTAATTTCTTCAACATGTTTTTCTTTTTTAGCCTGGCGGAGTTGGATAGCAGAGGGAGTAAAATATTTATGCATGGTTAAAAATTTCACCTGCATTTCGTCCCAGCCGCGATCGCTGTTTATTTTTCCGGCTTCGCGCAATTCTCTTCTCAGTGTATCTGCAATTTCATGAAAATCATCGCGGCCCAAATAATCGAGATCGGCATCGCAGATAATTTGTTGTAAATGGGTTTGCGGATTGTGTGGAATGATAGTCGCATTAATCAATTTGGCCACTTCTTCCACCTGTTCGGGCGTGTATCCGTATTTGGGAAGAATTTCCTGCGCCATTCTTATTCCTACCGGTTCGTTTTTGTCGTATTGTTCCACAAATCCCGCATCGTGATAAGTGGCTGCCGATTTTAAAACAAACATTTGTTCGTCTGTAATACCTTCCATCAGTGCAATTCTTTCTGATGCCTGTACCACATCCAGTGTATGGTGAATGCCGTGATAATGCAAATGAGAAGGAAGCCGTTCACGGAGCACTTTCATGATGTGGCGCTCAGCTTTTTTATAGTTAATGCTGCTGTAGAGATACAGGTCTACATATTTCCAGAATTTTTCATTGGGTTCAATTCCCAGTCCGTCTATTGAAAGTTCGGGCTTGATGCGATGTACGTAGTACATGTCGATCTCGCCTTTGTTTTTCGCTGCAATTTTTCCGCGGTAGGAAAATTCGAAATAGGGTTCAATTTCTGCAAAGGTGGTTCCTGATACGTTGATCATTCCCGGTTCGCTGGTAATTTGCAAACGATTGGCGGTGTTCACGGTATTTCCCCAGATATCGTAGGCAAAACGTTTTGTTCCAATTACGCCTGCAATAATTTCACCGGTATTTATACCGATGCGCAGTTCCCATTTTTCTTCTTCGTTTTTTGCATTTTCTTTCAGCTCTTTCATGTAACGCTGAATTTCCAACGCAGCCAGCACAGTGTCGATAGGATTGCTTTTGCTCCGGATAGGAACGCCACCGGCACACATGTAAGAGTCTCCGATGGTTTTTATTTTTTCAATGGAATATTTCTGAATGATTTCATCAAATTTTATGAAATAGGAATCGAGCGTTGCCACCAGCTCAGCGGGACGCATCTTTTCGGCAATTTTAGTAAAGCCAACGAAGTCGGTAAACATAACGGTTACCTGCCTGTAGCTTCTTGCTGATGCTTTTCCGCGTGATTTTAATTCTTCTGCTGTTTCTTCGGGTAAAATATTCAACAGAAGTTTTTCCACTTTGTTTTTTTCTTCCTCGATAATGGCTTTCTGAAGTTCGATCTTTGCATTTTGCTCCATCACTTCTTTGGTTCTTTCGCGTACTTCGCGGGCCAGGCGGAGCCGTTGTTTTTTGATGGTATACACGCGCCACTGGTTGAAGCCTATAAAACCGGCTAATAGCAATGCGCCTGCCGTTATACGAAACCACCAGGTGTGCCAGAAAGGTGGTTCAATGTGAATGACAAGCGTGGCAGGTTCTTCGCTCCAAACATCATCGCTGTTGCTGGCAAACACTTTAAACGTATAGGTGCCATAGGGAATTTTATTAAAAAATGCTTTGCTGAGGGTGCCCGATTCAAAATATTCGTCTTCGAGCCCTTCCATAATGTAGCGGTATTTGTTATTGGAAGGATTGGAATAATGCAGCGCGGCAAAATCGATTGTTAAACTGTTTTCACGATAGGACAATGTAATTTCTTTCGTATAGGAAACATGTTTGCCGAGCTTTGAATTTTCCCCGCCAACGGAAAGTGATTTGTTGAATAACATCACATCAGTAATTACCACAGCGGGCGGAATATTGTTTATTTTCAGCTGGTCGGGATAAAATGCATTTAACCCGTTGATACCTCCGAAAAATAATTCTCCCGAATTACTGCGATACACTGCACCGATGTTGAATTCATTGGATTGCAAACCATCTTTTTCAAGATAAACATGAAATTTTTTGGATTGTATATTGAATTTATTCAGCCCGTGATTGGTGGTCATCCATAAATTTCCTTTCAGGTCGCCCGTAATGCCATAGATCCCGTTATTGGATAATCCGTCTTTTTCGGTATAGGAAACTTTTACTTTTTCTTTCACCGGGTCAAAACACATCAGTCCGTTTCCATAGGTGCTCATCCAGAAATTTCCATCGGCTTCTTCCCACACAGAGGTCACCAGCAGGTCGGTTTCATCACTTCCTTTTTTCAGTTCCTGTTCGTATGATTTGAATTTTATATTCTCCTCTTCCCCGTTGTTTTCTATCACCACTTTCACCAGTCCTGCGCCATCACAGGTTAGCCAGATATTTCCTTTTGAATCCTGGAAAATATAGCGAACGGTATTGGCGGGCAAGCTTGATTTATCTGCAGGATAATTTTGGAAAAATAAAAATTCGCCCGTTTTTTTATCAATGCGGCTTAGCCCTTCCTTGCTTCCCACCCAAAGATATCCGCGGGTATCTTCAAAAATCCGGTAAATCCGGTCGTCACTGTAAGCCGTGTTTCCTCTCCTGAACGGAACAGGAACAAAAGAAGCAGTGCGATAATCGTTAGAGTAATTTAATTTATATAATCCGTCTACCGCTCCCACCCAAACCGTTTTTTCACGGTCGACATACACCGACATTACACTGTTATTATTCAGTGCATTTTTATTTTTTCCTTTATGGTAATAACGGTTAACAACATTGTTTCTCCGGTCGGCACGGTTGAGTCCCTGCCTTGTGCCCACCCACAAAAATCCTTCCTTGTCTTCATAGATACACCACACATTCCGGTCGTTCAAACTATTGGGATTATCAATTTCTGCCGTAATATGGTCAAACACCTGTTTCAGCGGATCGAAACGGCTCAGGCCATTATTGGTTCCGATCCAGATGGAACCGGTGCGGTCTTCGAAAACAGACTGTACAAGATTATCGGAAAGGCTGTAACTGATAAACTCGTTGTGACTGTAATTATAAAATTTTTCATTGCCGGCTTCAATGTCCATCATATCAAAACCACCATCGGTAATTCCTATCAGCAGAACATTCTTTTTTGTTACATACACGTAACGAACTGTGTTATTACTAAGTGAAAACCGTTCGTTGCTGTGCGAATATTTTTTTATTTCAAATTTTCCGTTGCTTACTGAACGCATTCTCAATAATCCATCATTGGTTCCTACCCAAACCTGCCCGTTGTTGTCTTCATCCATCGACCATACTACATCATCTACCAGTGGATGGGGAATATTTTCAAACAGTTGTGTTTTTTCGTTATATACGAATAGCCCGTTGCCGGCAGTACCCACAAGCATTTCATTTCGTGAGGTGAAAAAAATGCATTGAATATTTCTTGCGTCAATTCCTTTTTTCAGGTAGTGTTCTGCTTTTTTTGTTTCGGGGTCGAAACAATACAGCCCTCCGCCACTGGTAGCCAGCCATATTTTTCCATGCTTATCGCCTTCTACATCCACCACGATGCGCACATTTTCTCCGAGGTTGAAGCGGGTAAGTTTTTCGGTTTGTTTGTCGAATTTGTTTAATCCGCCACCATTGGTTCCGATCCAGATATTTCCTTTTTTATCTTCATAAAGCGCATTGATAAAGTTGTTGGAAAGCGTTTGGGGATCTTTGGGATCTTTTTTGAAAATGGAAAAATTTTCACCGTCATATTTATTCAATCCGCCCTGTGTGGCAATCCAGATAAACCCTTTTTCATCCTGGATGATGTCATTTACCGAACTTTGTGAAAGTCCGTTGTTGATCCCGATATTATCAAAGCGGATTTGTTTTTTCTGTGCGAAAGACGGAAAAACGAAACAGGTAAAAAACAGTAAGCAGAATAATCGTTTCATCAGCACAACATATCCGTGTTAGGGTCAGCCTATTTTTACTCCTATAATCAAAATATCATCAATCTGTTCATACGGGCCGCGCCATTTTTCCATGGCCTCATTGAGTTTTATTTTCTGTTCTTCCATCGGAAGATTTTTTATTTCCAGCAGCATTTCGCGGAAACGCTTATACATAAATTTCTTTCCTTTTTTCCCTCCAAACTGGTCGGCATAACCATCTGAAAAAACATACACGCGGTCTTCTTTTTGAAGCTGTACGTGATGTGTTTTATAATGTTTGCTTCCGGGCTCAAAAGCTCCGATGGCAAATTTATCGGCCGAAATACTGATGATCTCATTTCCACGTATAACATACAGCGGATTATTGGCGCCCGCATATTGCAACTGAAGTGTTTCGGTGTTAAAGGTGCAAAAGGCAAGATCCATTCCATCGCGTACCGAATTATTTTCTGCATGTTTATTCAGCGCCTCCGATGAAAGTTTATTGAGGTCGTCAAGAATTTTCCCGGGATCGCTCAACCCGTGTTCTTTTACTGCCTGGTTCAACGCATTGGCGCCTACAAGACTCATGAATGCCCCGGGAACTCCATGGCCCGTACAATCCACGGCAGCGAATAAAATGTTTTTTTCTTTCTGATGGAACCAATAAAAATCTCCCGAAACAATGTCTTTGGGTTTGTATAATACAAACGATTCGGGCAACATTTTTTTCACCTGTGCATCGGGCGGCAAAATAGATTCCTGTAATCGTTTTGCGTAACGGATACTATCGGTAACATCTTTGTAAAGCTCTTCCAGTTTCTGCCTCTGCTTTTCAATCTCTTCTTTCTGGCGAACTACTTCTTCGGTACGCTCAATTACTTTTTGTTCAAGAATTCTTTCATTCTCTGCCAGGTCATCACGCATTTTCAGCAGCGCATGGCCCAATACATCATCTTCACTAAGGGGCTCATAGTTATAATTAAAATTACCGATACCCACCTGCCGCGAAAATTCGGTTGTGCGCTGGAAACCGTCAATAAGGCCGTTGAGCGCTACCGACATGTCGCCAATCTCGTCATTAGTGGGTTTTAATTTGTGTTTGGGAATGATTCCTTTTCCGAGCATCAGCAGCATTCTCTTCAGCGATTGAACAGGACGAACAATAGATCGCGTTGTGAACGTAGCAATCAATAACGTTCCGATAACAAGCGCAATACCGAGAATGATAAGCAGGTTGAACAGGAAACGGGTGGTTTCTTTTGATTTTGCCCTCACCTCAGCCAGTGAATTTTTGTTTTCATCCAGCCGCATGGTTTGGCGATGGGCAAGATCTTTGAGGTTAATCTGTATACGGTCGTAAATTTTTTGTGCGTGGCTTACGTTGTTCACAAGATCCTGTGCGGTGAGAGTGTTTATGGCTTCTTTATAACTGGCTAAATCAGGTAATGTAATTCTCACTTCTTTGTAATAACCTAACAGCGTGTCAAGGTCCTGAAATACGTGATCGATGATCTCAATTTCTTTTTTCGGCCATTCTTTTTTATAATTATTAATTCTTGTTCCGATGGCGGGAATTGTTTTTTCATTGATTTTGGTAACTTCCAGTTTCCAGGTTTCCATTTTCGATTCTTCGTTCGCCCATTTTTCCATGTAGTTTTTGGAAAGCACTAGTAAATCCTGGAGGCTGTCAACGAGCTGGAGTGAGGGATTGTATACGTTATCGATTTTATCGTCCAGATCCTGCGAAAGATTTACCACTTCGATATTATCGGATGCATTTTTTACCTGTACGATAAAAACGATGGCAATGGCAAAGATGATGACCCCGAAACCGGTGCCGATTTTTCTTCCAATAGTGAACCTGAACTTCATCAGGATCAAATATAAGCATGATTATTTATCCCGCAGTTTTTTCTGCTCTTCTTCCCACTTTTTAAACTCTTCAGGCTCATTGAGCTGGTAGGAAATTCCCTTAAGGCCTTCCACAATTTCGTCAATGTTTTTACAGGATTTCAGCTCCCACGCCTTCAGCATATGGGGTTTTGATTTCTGGAACAGCGCCACACATTCATCCAGCACCTGGTTCATAATGTCGATGGATGCTTCGGGATCAAGGCTTAGAATTTTGTCAACGCCCTTGTTGTAATACATAATGGCAATCTGGTAATGAGCCAGGCAGTTTTCGCTGTCAAAAGAGATCACTTTTTCATAGGCTTTTAACACCTCGTTGAACATTTTTCCCTCGGGGTCCGGGGCGTAAGGATTGTATTTGCGATACACCTGTGTGGCGTAAGCGTTATAGTATTCCACATCCTGGCGGGTGAAGTCGGTAGTAGGGAAATATTTAAGTGTAAGCGAACGGTAAGTGGTATAAAACACTTCCGATTCCACATAATTCACCGTATCCATCAACCTTACAGCATCACTGCGATAGGTATTCAGCAGATAGCGGATATTGCTCAGGTTATTTTCGGTAAATTCATTTTTCGTATCCAGTGAACTTGATTTTTCAAACGACTCAATGGAAATAAGGCGATTTAATGAGTTGCGGTCAGAGCTGTCGAGGGTAAGATAACATTCTTTGTAAATGTGCCCGCGCAAATGCCAGGTGTAAGGATCTTTGGCATCATTTTCATTCAGAATGGCGCTGTCGATGCAGATTTTTGCTTTTACATCATTTCTTTCCTTGAAATACTGCGCGGCCATTTCCACATAATTCTTCTGTGCCATGGCAAAAGTGGCGGCCACGGTTAACAAAAGCGATATGTATATTCTCTTCAGCATTTTATTCAATTCTTGCTGCGTATCCCTCAATTTTGGTTCCTATCACCAGTTTAATTTTATTGGCGTTGGTTTTACTTAATTCAAACGATTGTTTATTGTTGTGAATAACGAAATTGATCACCGCGCCTTCTTTCAGTTTCCCTTCTTTTTCAGTAACGATCAATGTGCTTTTCGATTTGAATTTTTTCACCAGTTCGGCAACTTTATCGCTGTTGTCGGGGGTGATGATAAGAATGTGGCAGGCGGTAATTTCTGAAACCGACATGAAATTTTTTACCTTGATGGCCTGGCTTCCCATCATTTTGTTGGAATACTTCAGCACCAACTCATCATAAAGCGGTGTTTTTCCGAATACACCTATTACAAAATCACCTTTTTTGAATTCGGCCGGCCAGTCTACCAGTGAGGCAAACTGGTAAACATACATGGACTTTACTTTTACGTGCGTATCGGTGGTCTGAGCCCTTCCCGCCCCTGAAACAAACAGGAGGAGGAGAGCCGCCATCGCTATGCGTAAAAATGACTTCATCCGTAAGTGTTTAAACCGTTTTTGGCACCGCAATATAGCGAAAATTTGCATGTATTTTCATGCCGCAGGGGCGGTGGCCGGCAGGTATTGGACTAAAATTATGCCAAAAAGTTAACTGCAAGAATCTCAATAGTTTTTACGAAGGGCTTCCTTGGGTAAAATGCCCTTTTCGGTGTCTTTTTTCTTCGCCTTTTCCTTATCGAGTTTGCGCTGGTTTTGTTTGAATTCAGGATCGGCTTTGTCCTTTTTCTTTTTCTGACGTTCGTCTTTCGGAGTAAACAAATTGAGCCGTTTTTTTCCGTATCCCTTCCCTGCTTTAGCTTCTTTCTTTTTGTTTTGTTTGAAAGAGTCTTCCCCATACCCTTCTTTCTCCTTTTCACGGTATTCCTGCCTGAAACTGTCTCCCGTGCTGGACGAACTTCCTTTTCGCGGATTTTGTTTGAAACTGTCGCCTGTATTTACATCACTTCCCTTCGCTGAACTTTGACGGAATGAGTCGCCTTGTGCATTTTTTGACGGAGTTCGGTTATTTTGGGTAAAACTGTCGCCTGTTTCAGAATTACTTTTTTTACGCGCTGGCTGCCGGTAACTGTCGCCTGTATTCGCCTTTTTTTTTGGTTGGGTGGACGAAGCGAAATGATCCCTGCCTTCTGTTGTTTTTTGTTTTTTATGTGATGATGAAAAATGGTCGTCTGCCCGGTAAGAAGATTTTTTTGCGGGCTTGGCCCTGAAATGAGAAGAACTGTTGTCGGATTTTTTGTTCTTTTTTTCTTTCCCGTTGAATGTATTTTTCCCGTCACCCAGCGATTCATTCCGCGGAGTTTGCGCATGGGCGCTGACCGATAGTGCCAGCAACAGAACAAAACAGAAATACTTCATCAGTAATAAATAATACTGTAATAAATACCCTGCACCACGTTGGCCATATACCCGTAATTGAGCCGTTCGGGTGTATCGGTTTTTTCGTGGTAGCTAAAGTTACGCATAAATGCCGTATCCGTGATCATAAACGCCTTAAAGCCGAATTTCCAGTAGTTGAGATGGTCGGAAAAGTCGACTCCCGCCAACCCGGCCGGGGCTATCAGTTTTTTGGCTTTCATGCCGTGTTTATTAATCCTTTTTTTAAATTTTTTTACGGGTTTTTTCATCCCGGGTTTCCCTACCAGGGCAATAAAATTTCCTTTTGAGCCATAAAACAGGCGCATCAGCTTAACGGGATATTTCTGCGACTTTTTTTCTTCAGAAAAATACCCGATCATTTCAATGCTGGCCATAAATTTCACTTTGGTGCCGGCATCGGCCAGAGATTTGGCATGAACATAACTGCCCATATAATCGGTTCTGAAAAACGGGGGTTCTTCGAGCGTATAAAACACCATTTCCACGCAATAATCCAGTTGTGGTTTTTCTTTCTGAAAAATGCGCGCCAGTTCCAGCAACCCGGCTACTCCGCTGGCATTATCATCGGCACCGGGCTGGTCGCCACACACATCATAGTGCGCACCTATCACTATTTTCGGAAGCGAATCATTTCCATAACGACAAATGATGTTTTTGTATTCGGTGGAATCGTAAATGTATTTTTGTTCCCATGAAATTATTCCCGAAGAATCGAGGCTCTGCTGAATGTATTGAGCCACCTCATCCAGCACTTTTTTATTTTTGAAATTCCTGGGTTTTTCAGTGGAGCAAAGAAAATAAACGGTTTGTTTTAATTTTTCGGAACTGGCCAGTGTTTTTACTTCTGTTTCGCCCGCTGCAAAAAAAACAACGGTAACCACAAGGATTACCGTCAGCATTAATTTTTTTAAATTTTTATTTTGCATTCGCATCACCGCCAGCCGATGAGTTGATGGAAAGATTCTGGATATCGCGGTCGAAAAGATACAGCCCTCCTTTATCGGAACCGATCATTTTTAATTTATCCATTATAGTTCGGGCCAGCGCTTCTTCTTCTATTTGTTCAGAAACATACCATTGCATAAAATTGTGCGTGGCGTAATCTTTTTCTTTCAGGCAAACATCCACCACTTTGTTGATCTCGGCCGACACATTGATTTCGTGGTTTAACAGTTGTTCAAACACCGAATACATGTCTTTAAATTGTTTTGGAGGTTGTTTCAGCGCGGGAATAATAGCATGTCCTCCTCTTTCATTTACATATTTCACCAGTTTCAGCATGTGCATTCTTTCTTCGTCTGAATGAGTATATAAAAATTGTGCGGTGCCGTTTAACCCGTTGCTTTCGGCCCACGAAGCCATGGAAAGGTAAAACTGCGAAGACTGTGCTTCAATTTCAATTTGCAGGTTGAGAGCCTGTTCTACTTTTTTGGGTAACATAAAAGAATTGTTTTTTCAAAGTTAACTGAAAATAACAACAATCAAAGTAAAGGAATGTTTAAATGTGCTGAGAGATATCAGTAACGAATTTCAAACTGTACGAGGTCGGTATACTGTTTGCCGTCATTTCCTGTGGCTTTATAGCGGTAAAAATATTTCCCGGCAGGAAGAAGTGTTCCGCTTTTATCCGTTCCGTCCCATTTAAAATTCACATCAGACGTTTCGAATAATACCGCGCCTTTTCCATCAAATACAAGGAAATAAATGTCTTTTATGTTTTCAGATTCCAGCATCAGGTAATCATTCACATTATCGCCATTGGGGGTAATTATGTTGATGTTTTTTATAGAAGATTGCTCGGCCGGATCGGATTCTCCTTCGGTTACTTCGATAACTACTTTGTCGTAAGATTTATTTCCTTTTTTATCTTTTACCGTAAGGGTTACTACATAAACTCCGGGTTGTTCGAACGTGTGGCGCGTTTTTGTTTCTTCAGATGTTTTACCATCATCAAAATTCCAGTCACAGGTAAAATCACCTTCCACCTGGTTGCTGAAATCAACGGTAAGCGGGGCATGTCCTCCGGATAAAGACGCCAGGATAGCGGCAGCCGGCTTGTTTTCCGTTACATTCTCCACCTGAATTTCGATATTATTGAATCTAACGGGGTCTGTATAAGTGTCGTTGGCGGAAGTGTTGTTTTTATTGTCGTGATGATAATTGGCAAGATTTTTCTCTTTTTCATCGCGCGGGGTCATCCAGCGGTCTACCACCGATTCGTACATATTTTGTTTCGGCTCTTTTTCCTTCACGGTGATTTTCACTGTGCTGGTTTTATTGGTGGCCTCATCTTTTTGTTCTATGATGATACTGTTTTCTGCCGTTACTGTTTCGTTTTCCTTTGTCAGCGGTTGTTCTGCTTTTTCATCAGCGGGCGTAACCATAACGGTTTCTTTTTTCTCTTTTGGCTGCTCTTTTGGGGTTTCCTCCGGCCATAACGCATAAGTGATGCCTAACCCGGCTACTACTACAACGGCAGCAGCTACCAGGATTATTTTTCCGGTAATAACAGAAGTTGTTCCTGCAGCGGCAGAAGACGTTGCTGCCTGCGATCCCAGCTTGGCCTGCATGGCCTGCCATGATATTCCGGGGTCGGCTTCGTAGTTTTCGAATGCCGATTGGAATAATTCTTCTATGTTCTTTGGCTCGTTCACGTTCCCGTAACTTCGTTAAATCATTTTCTGCTTTTCCAGTACATTCAGGAGGTAGGTGCGTGCCCTCGAGAATTGCGACTTGGAGGTATTCTCCGTTATATTCAGTTCCTCAGCTATTTCCTTGTGGCTGTATCCTTCTATCACATACAGGTTAAACACCATTCGATAGCCCGGGGGAATTTTTTTCAGAATTTCCAGCAAGTCGTTTGCTGTAATATCCGAAATCACATCTTCGCCCGAAGCCAGTGAATAACCCACATCGTCAATATCCTGCATTTGTCTTTCCATTTTCGATTTACGATAATGGTCGAGAGCGGTATTGACAAAAATCCTTCTCACCCAGCCTTCAAAAGAACCATTTCCCGAATAAGTGCCCAGTTTTTCGAAAACCTTCACAAATCCATCCTGCAACACATCCTGGGCCTCATCATAGTTGTCGGCATAACGCAGGCAGACCCCCATCATTTTACGCGAAAATCGCTCATAAAGAGCTTTTTGCGCTGATGGCCTTCCTGCCAAACATTCACTAATTAGCTGTTCATCCGACATCGGGCTTCTTTTTTATGACTGAATTACAACCCCGTTGGTTGCATCACTTACCAAATTAATTAAAGTTTTTATATCCGGCAATATTGTTGTAAGATATATTCTTAATATTACGTGCTTTATTATCAACGGATGAGGATTGCTGTTATTTTATTGTCCCTTGGAATCATGTGTGGAGGGGCTGGTTGTGCCAAAAGGCCGCATACCACAATTACTACTTCGGATAACCAGCTCCATACCGGGATATGGCGGCTGGAAATGGACCTTGGTGAAGCAAAACTTCCTTTTAATTTCGAACTGGAAAGAGAAGAAAAAAACGGAAACGGGTATTTTTATGCCACCATTATCAATGGAAAAGAAAAAATAAAAACCCTTCCTTTTCATCTTACAGATTCGGACAGTATTTATTTCAAAATGCCTGTTTTCGATTGCGCTTTTGAAGGAAAAAGAACCGGCCCGGGAGAGTTTTCGGGAGTTTGGGCCAATTACAGCAAATCGAAAAACTACAGGATACCTTTTGTTGCCAGATCGGGTGAAACGTATCGTTTCGCTGAGGGAAAAAGCACACTGAATGTTTCGGGGAAATGGGAAGTTACCTTCTCAAAAAACACCCCTGACGAGTACAAAGCCGTGGGATTGTTTGAGCAAACGGGAACAAAAGTGACCGGTACTTTTCTTACCGAAACGGGTGATTACCGTTATCTCGAAGGAAACGTAAATGGCAATGAAATGAACCTGTCGTGTTTTGACGGAAGCCATGCTTTTTTGTTCACTTCCTTTAAAAACGAATCGGGCGACCTCATCGGCACTTTTTATTCGGGCAATCACTGGAAAGACAACTGGGTGGCTGTTCGCAACGAATCGTTTGAACTTACTCATCCGGATTCGCTTACGTTTATGAAGGACGGGTTTGAATCTATTTCTTTTTCTTTTCCCGACTTAAGTGGCAACACCGTTAGTTTTCCCTCTGAAAAATACGATGGAAAGGTGGTCATTATACAGATTATGGGTTCGTGGTGCCCCAATTGTATGGACGAAACGCGCCTGCTTACGGAGTTCCATAAAAAATATAACGCCCGGGGGCTTGAGGTTATTTCGCTTTGTTTTGAGCGTTCTTCTGATTTTAACGTAGCGTCAGCCAATGTAAAGCTCCACCAGTCTCACCTGGGCGCAAGTTACGATTTCCTGATCTGCGGGCCGGCCAGCAAAGAAAGCGCAGCAAAAGCATTGCCTATGCTAAATCACGTTATGTCTTTCCCTACCAGTATTTTTATTGATAAAAAGGGGAAGGTGAGGAAGATTCACACGGGGTTTTACGGGCCGGGCACAGGAGGATATTATTATAATTTCGTTGACAAAACCTCCTCATTTATAGAGAAGTTACTTGTCGAATAGCCTTGGCTTTTCAACTTTATCGGTTTTCGTGCTTTCTTTTGTTTGCGCTGTCAAACTATTTTTCCGAAATTTATGCGCCCCTAAAAAATCAATGCTAATGAAAAAACTTCTACTTGCCGTTGTTGCGGTTATTCCTTTTTCCTTCGCCAGTGCACAATGCACCACCACCAATGCTACATCCTGTATCTGCGAAGATCTCTCCGGAGCATGCGACCTGCACCCGGATATAACTATTTCGTGGTATGCGCTGGAAAATTATGCCAGCGGCCCCAGTGAATATCCCCAGGTTTGTACACCCGCCTGTGGTGGAAATGACGGCCGCCTCCGCGTAACCGGCTCTACCCCCAATATCGGGCACGGCTCATTCACCGTTAGGGGTTCTGACTATTTCGTTTGCGGAACGGATACCATCTACGACCCCACCGGAACACAAATTATTGGCGGGCTTTGTCCTGACGGAACTCCTGCGCGTCAACTCATTGTTCAGCGTATTTATCAAAAGAATGGCTCCACCATGACTTATTACGACCGTTATGCAGGAGCCATGACCTATCACCCGACACACGGACACAATCACGTTGACGATTGGGGGGTTTTTACATTAAGAATGCAGGACCCCAATGATCCCGATCCCCGGAACTGGCCCATTGTGGGTGATGGTGCAAAACTCGGATTTTGCCTGATGGATTATGGTCAATGCGATGATTATCCCGGCCACTGTCGTGATACCAATCACATTTATCAGCAGGGAACAGCATTAACCAATGCTGATTTTGTTAACTGGGGGCTGGGCGGTGGAGCCTATAATTGTTCTCCCGTAGAGCAGGGAATTTCTGTTGGCTATACTGATATTTACAGTGAATCGCTGGATGGAATGTGGATCAATATTCCTCCGGGGACGTGCAACGGAAACTACTGGATTGTAGCTATCGTTGACCCTAACAATAATTTCCTTGAAGAAGACGAAGACAACAATTATACTGCTATTCCTTTCACTCTCACACAGCAATCTACCTCCAATCCTGTTATTTCCATCAAATCAGATATCGGCACAACGCTTTGTTCGGGAGAAACTGCTTTACTGAGAGCTACTGCAGGAACCAATTATTCCTGGTCAACCGGTGATACCACGCAAACCATCAATGTAAGCACGGCCGGAACGTATACCTGTATTGTTACCACCTATTGCGGAACCGACACTGCCAGCATTACCATTAACACGCTAACCACTCCTTCTGCCCCTACCACCAGCGGTGATACTATTTGTTCAGGCCAGTCGGCAACTTTAACGGCAACAGGAACTAACGTTCGTTGGGTTACAGCAGGAGGAACATTGCTTGGAACAGGAAACACATTCGCTACGCCCGCGCTTACTTCTACCACGACTTATTATGCGCAAGAGCTGAATACCATTGCCGGAACCAGCGACAGTGTAGGCCCGGCTGATAACACCATTGGCGGTGGCGGATTTTTGAATAATGATGCTCAATACCTCATTTTTGATGTGGCTCAAAACATCATTCTTAACTCAGTGGATGTATACGCCAACGGAGCCGGGGTAAGAACCATCCAGGTGCTTGACCAGGGAGGAAATCTTGTACAACAGGGCAGTTTTAATCTTGTAAACGGATTTAACACTGTAAACCTCGGGTTCAACGTTCCTGTTGGTATTGGTTACCAGCTTCGTGTATCAGGAACCTGTGATATGTACAGGAACAATGCGGGTGTAACTTATCCTTATGTTGACGGGACCGGAAGCGTGACCATCACTACTTCCAGTGCGGGAAATGCGTATTATTATTACTTCTATAACTGGAAAGTATCTGTGGGCTACAGCGAATGCGCCAGCTCTTCTGTTCCTGCAACAGCAACGGTTGATAACTGCTCGGCTGTGGATGAAGTTGCTCTTTCAGAAAAAATCAACGTATACCCCAACCCCAATTCCGGAATATTCACCTTTACCATTGACGTTCCCGGAACCGGTGATTTCACCATGAACCTGGTGAACGTGCTGGGTGAAAACGTGTTTACTTCTTCGGCTAAAAATGTAACCGGAAAATATTCACGTAACATTGACTTATCTCATCTTTCATCCGGAGTTTATTATCTTACTTTGAAAATGGATGGCGCCAGTTACGCCAAAAAGATTATAATCAATAAATAATGGTTTCCTATTTACAAAAAACGCTGTTGCTTTTTCTTTTTCTGAGTAACAGCGTTTTTTGTTTTTCCCAGCAGTTTACTATTTATAACGCCTCCAATTCTCCGCTTACAGATAATACAGTGCGGTGTGTGGCGGTTGACACAACTAACGTATTGTGGGTTGGCACAGATAACGGGCTTTGCCGTTTTGATGGAGCCGGCTGGGTAACGTTTACTCCGCTTAATTCACAGCTTAGCGATTATTATATCCGTTGCCTGACCATTGATTCGCTAAACCGGGTTTGGGTGGGAACGCTGGGGTCGGGAATTTTTATTTATGACGGTGTTTCGTGGCAAAACATCAACACCTCCAATTCGGGAATTTCAAGCAATGGAATAAGGGAAATAGATTTTGACCCTGAGGGAAATCTTTGGGTAGCCTGTGCCTACGGTTTAAATTATTTTGACGGAACCATTTGGACAGCCTGGGATTATACCACCGGGTTTTTTACCAATAACATGTCGTCTATTGCCTTCGGGCCAAACAAGGAAAAACATATCGGCACGCTCAATGGCGGATTACACATACTCGATTCACTAAATAATATAACTTATTATACGCATTATAACTCCGGGCTTCCCGACAACACGGCTTATAAGGTGGAATTTGACAGCAATGGAAATTTATGGATGGCGACTCCTTCTGCGGGATTGCTGGTACATCTCACCGGTGACAACTGGCTGTGGTATTCGCAGGCCAATTTTTTGTTTCCCACCAACAGTACCAGCTACCTGATTATTGACGGAAACCTTAAATATATTACCACCTACGATAAGGGGCTCATTATTTTTGACGGAACCAATTCTGTAGTATATAATACCTCTAATTCGGCTATGCCTGATAATTTTCTTCACTGCGTGGTAAAAGACAAAAACGGAATTTTATGGATGGGTTCTGATCAACAGGGTTTGATTCGCCTGGATGTTGCTCTTGGAAACGATGAAATTTTGCCTGCTGACGCTGTAAACATCTATCCCAATCCCGTTAGTAAAGAAAGTGAACGGTTTCGGGTTTCGGGTTTACAACAGAATGGCCGGTGGAACATTTTTGATGTTTCGGGAAAAATTATTGCCTCCGGAACAGTGGGTGCGGGTCAGGAAATTTCTGCGGGCCGCCTTGTTCCCGGATATTATATTTTTTCAGCTCTCTCTTCCGATAAAAATATTATCCTGCCTTTTATTGTGCGTTGATTTATACCGGGGCGACAGGGGCCTTTTTCTAAAAAATCTATTGATATTATTTTTTTAACTGTGGCCGCTCTTCGCGGTTAGCCAGTTCCCACGCGGTTAGAAAAATCATGCGTGTGATTTTTTCCATTTTTTCAAAATCTATTTTACTTACTTCGTCTGTTGGTTTATGATAATCTTCGTGAACGCCTGTGAAATAAAAAATTACAGGTATGTTTTTCTTGGCAAAATTATAATGGTCGGACCGGTAATAATAACGGTTGGGGTCATCAACGGAATTGTAAGTGTAATCCAGTTTAACATCCGAATAGTTTTTATTCACCTCTTCGCTGATATGGTGAAGATCGTTGCTAAGCATATCTGATCCTATAATATAAACATATTCGGGGTTATTTTTATGCGCGGTGTCGCTTCTGCCTATCATGTCGATATTGAGATTAGCGATGGTGTGTTCGATAGGAAAAACCGGATTTTCGGAATAATAAAACGATCCCAGCAATCCTTTTTCTTCTCCTGATACGGGCATGATAAGAATGCTTCGCCTGGGCCGCTTTCCGTTTTTAACTGCTTCGCAAAATGCTTCTGCAATTTCTATCAGCGCTACCGTTCCAGATCCATCATCATCTGCTCCGTTATACACTTCTGTTCCTTCTTTACCCAGGTGGTCATAATGTGCGGTTAAAACCAACACCTCCTCTTTTTTATCTGTACCCTCAATAAACGCTATTACGTTTTCGGAGGATAGTTCGGTTGATGTGCGGCTCATGCTGATTTCTATTGCTGCGCTCAGCACTTTTGTAACTGTTTTCCCGGTAGAAGCTATTTTTGATTTTATTTTGTTAATCTCTTTTTGTTTTATGATTTTTTCTGTCATTTCGGGGGAAATAAAAAAAGCGTGCAGCCTTTTTCTTCCCTGTTCTTTCGGCTGATTTTTCAATTCTACAGACGGGGAATTGATAAAGTGGCTTAACATGGTGAGGCTGATATCAAAATTATTTTTTATCACCAGCATCGCGCCAACACCTTTGTCTTTTGCTACATTTATTTTTCTGCGCACATCATGGGTCCAGTCGGATGCGTTTTTATTTCCCGATACCAGGAAATTCCCTTTTTTATCCACCGGTTCGCCATCAAGAATAATAATTACCCTTCCTTTTACATCAACCTGGTAATCTGAATATTTTTTATCATCAATTCCGTATCCCAAAAACACCACCTCTCCGGCAGTAATTACTGTGTCGGAAAAACCGGGGAAAAAATAAAACTCTTTTCCAAAATTAAACGTATGCCCGTTTACCGTTATGTTTCCCTTTGGTGTTTTTTCAAGTAAATCGAATGCCTGGTACCAGCTGTTTTTCCATGGTTTTATTCCTGCTGCCTCAAATTGAGCGGCCAGGTAGATGGCGGATTTTTTCTGTCCTTCTTTTCCGGTTTCCCTTCCTTCATAGGCATCGGAGGCTAAAATTTCGAGGTGCTCGCGTAATTCACTTTTGTTAATCGTTTTAGAAAACCTAACTGCCGATGAATCAATGGATAGTTGTGCCCATGAACACTGAGCTAACAGTAAAAATGGTAAAAATGTTAATTTCCTGTTCATATTCATGCGCATTGAATTTTGTTCACCCTGCGTTCATGTCTTCCTCCTTCAAATAGGGCGTCCAAAAAGGTGTCGGTTATTTTTTCAGCCTGTTCATTACTGATAAACCGTGCGGGCAGCGATAAAATATTAGCGTTATTGTGCTGTCTGGCCAATGAGGCAATTTCTTCTGTCCAGCACAGGGCCGCCCTTATTCCCTGGTGTTTATTGGCCGCCATAGTGATGCCGTTTCCGCTGCCACAAAGCAATATTCCGGTAGTTTCGGGATGGGTTTCCACGTCTGTGGCTACTTTATGGCCAAAATCGGGATAATCTACGCTCTCTTCAGAATAACACCCGTGGTCGGTAACGGCCAGTCCTTTTTGAACAAGATAGGTTTTCAGGTGTTCTTTCATTTGGAATCCCGCGTGGTCGCAACCAATGGATATTTTTCTCATTTTTTTGGTTTTTTATTCACTTTTTAGCTATTCAAAACATAAAAGTACGGTTAATAAAAAATAATAAAAACATTTTTGGGTTATAAGAAATGAACGGGTATAAATATTACGGGTATAAAGAAATAAACCAGCGGGCTTTTTTACCCCGGCTATAAACATGGATACCCATATTTTTAACTATACTGATGACTGATTTTTTACATATAAACAGAAATAAACATGCTGTTGATGACTGAATAAGGCTTTGTTTTTCATATCTTTATGTGTTAATTGATTGTTGTTAAATTCTGGTAAAACAGAAAGTCAACTAAAAGGGAAAAAATTTGTAAACAGTATTAACGCCCTAATAAAGGGATATAATAATAAAAATAATATTTATTGTATTTTATAGGGTGTAAAACTGTTTTTACGGCTGAATACAAAAAAAATATAAGTTTGAGCTATGAGGTGGACGATGGTATGTTTATTTATGTGGATGTCTGGCGGCCTATGGGCGCAACCAAAGGTGAATCCTGACGGGTATAATGTATTTTATTATGCCAATGGCAATAAATCGAGCGAAGGAACTATGCGGGCAGGAAAACCGGATGGTTACTGGAAAACATATTATGAAAACGGTGTGATGAAAACAGAAGGAAACCGAAAAGAGTATAAACTGGATAGTGTATGGAAATTTTATAATGAAAAAGGACAGATAATAAATGAAATTACCTATAAAGAAAATAATAAAAATGGTAAAACAAGAATTTATAAAGATGGGGTATTGGAATCAGAAGAAAATTTTGTGAATAATGTAAAACAAGGCCCGGCTGCTTATTATTATGAAAATGGTAAAGTGAAAAAAGAAGTAGATTATGTAAATAATAATGCAGAAGGAAAAAGCACTGAATATGATACCTCAGGAAGAATAATAACAATGGAAGAATATAAGGAAGGTACTCTTGTATTACAGGAAAAGATAAACCGATTGGATGAAAACGGAAATAAAACAGGAAAATGGGTGGAGTTTTATGATGATGGAAAAATAAAAAAAGAAGAAGAATACAGTGGAGGAATTTTAATTGGATATTTTAAAGAATTTGATAAAAAAGGAAATCTTACTGTGTTTGAAAAATACGAAGAAGGGCAAAAACAGGAAGCTGCTGAAGAAACTTTTTTTGTTGACATAAGAAATACCTGGCATGAAAACGGGCAAATAAAAATGTCGGGTGGTTATACGGAAGGAAAAAAGAATGGTGTATTCAGGGAGTATGATGAGAACGGAATTCTTGTGAAAGGATATATATATAAAATGGACACACTGGTTGCAGAGGGATTAGTGGATGAATCCGGTCTTTATCAGGGAAACTGGAAATATTTTTATAGTGACGGAACATTAAAAGCAGAAGGGAAATATGAAAAAAGTGTAAAGGAAGAAGAATGGAAATATTATCATCCGGGCGGAAAACTGGAAGAGAAAGGAAAATATGTGAAAGGAAAACCCCATGGTATATGGAAATGGTATCATGAAAATGGAAAATTACACAGGGAGGAAGGATTCAGATATGGTCGGGAAGATGGTATTATTGTAGAATATGACAGCCTTGAAAATGTATTGACAAAAGGTGAATTTTCTGAAGGAGTGAAAAACGGAGAATGGTTTTATCATGTTGGAGATCACACCGAACAGGGAAAATATGTAGACGGAGAAAAAGATGGCGACTGGAAATTTGTATATGACAATGGAAAAACAGCATTCGAAGGAAAATATGTAAACGGGCTGGCAGAAGGAAAACATAAATATTATCACCGCAACGGGAGAATAAAACTGGAAGGAAAATTTAAGCAGGGATTGAAAGAAGGGGAATGGAAAAAATATACAGAAGACGGGTATGAAGAATTAACTATAGAATATAAACACGGGGTGGAAATTAAATTTGACGGAATTAAAGTAAAAGAAAAGATGGACCCTATAAAGGTTAATTCAGTGGAACAATGACCGTGACCAGGAAGAAGTACAATAAAATTCTGAATGGATTCGGATTTGAACAGGAAGAACATCTGTATAAACTTTTCAGAATTTATTTATTAATAGGAACTGTTTTTTCACCGTTATTCACGTTTGTATTCTTTGATTTTCCGTACGAAAGATCGCTTTTTATTGATCTTACTATTCCTGTGATTTTTTTTATTTTACTTATTGTATCCTTTACCAATGAGTGGGTGAAAAAAAATATACAGGAAATTTTTTTTTATTCCTGTTTTGTTTTTACACTTTATGCCTTCTGGTTATTTTATAACACCGGGTTTTCCTATATAAGCTCTTTCGGATTTCTGCTGGTATTTTTTTCTATTTCTATAGGAATTCAGAATTATAAATACTCGTTGTTTTATTCTGCCTCCAATCTTTTTTTAGTGATTTTCGGAATGATCCATAAAGGATATTCTGAAATAGCATTTGAAAATATGGTAACCCTGATTGCGGTGGTAGGAATCGTTTCTTTTATTATTCATTATAACCGGTATGTACTTCTAAAAAAACTAAAAGAAAACAGGAGGGAAACCGAAGCCGGACAGGATCGTTTATTAACAGTTTTAAATTCTATCGATAGCCTCGTCTATCATGTGCAAATTGACGAAAAGGGCAACAGGATCATCAGGTTTGTTTCCAACCAGGTAGAAAAAGTTCTTGGGTTAACAGTAGATGAATATATAACGGAAGTAAAATCCGGCCGGCTATTAAACAACGTTCACCCGGAAGATATTTTGCAGATATTGGAACAGGCCAATAAACTTAACCGCGAAAAAATTCCTGTAAGCTGGGCCTATCGTTTCAAAAAAGAAAATGAATACATATGGATAGAAGAAAAAGTGTATCCCGTAGTAAGGGAAGGGAAACACATCGCCAACATAGGAATATCTACAGATGTAACGAATAAAATCAAAAACGAAAATATTCTCAGGAAATCGGAAGAAAAATACCGGAACATGATTGAAAAAAACCTTGCCGGGTTTTTCACCATCAATATGGATAACGTGCTCACCGATTGTAATGATTCATTTGCGGTTATTTTAGGGTATCATAAAAAAGAAGAAATAATCAATCGCAACATCAATGATCTTTACTCGGACTCTACCGATAAGGATACCTATCTCGACCTGTTGAAAAGGGAAAAACAGATTCGCAACCATGAAAGTAAAATTACCCTTAAAAACGGGGAGGAAAAATGGACGCTTGAAAACGTGTCACTGATTGATGAAGGGGAAGAAATTTTTATTGAGGGAACAGCGTTTGATATCACTGACCTGAAAAAAGCACAGCTGGAGATTCATAGAATAGAAGGCAATCTTTCAATGGTAATAAATAATATCGATAACCTGGTATACAGTATTGATATTGATATAGACGGAAAAAGAGAAATTAATTTTCTGGGCGAACAGGTGGAAAAAATCCTGGGAATGAACAAAGATGAATACAGCGAAGAAATCCGCTCAGGGAATATCCGCAGGTATTTTCACCCCGATGACCTTAAAACGATACAGGAAAAATATGAAGCACAACGCGGACAACAGGGACCTAAAAGTTTTACCTATCGTTTTTGGTCAAAAGGCAAATCAGCATATGTGTGGCTGGAAGAAGATATGTTTCCCCAGTATGATAAGGATGGAAAAATTTATAAAAATTTCGGAGTAGTAAGAGATGTAACCGAAAAGATAAGCTACGAACAGGCGCTTAGAAAATCCGAAGAAAACTACCGGATGTTATTCGAAAGAAATAAGGCCGGGGTGTTTCGCACTACCCTCGAAGGAAAAATACTGGAATGCAACGAAGCATTCCTTAAGGTTTTCGGTTATTCACGCAAAGAAGAACTTACCGCTTTAAAAAGCCAGGATCTATATTTTTCTGAAGAAGAAAGAAAAAAATATGTTAACGAACTGGTGAACACCCGCAGGCTGACCAATTATGAATTAAGAGCAAAAAGAAAAGACAACAGCATTATCTGGGTAATGGTAAACGTGTCTCTTTTATACGATGAAATCCTTCAAACCGAATGCCTGCTGGGAACACTGGTAGACATTACCGAGCTTAAACTAACGGGAGACGCACTGCTTGAAAGTGAACAAAAATTCCGGCTCTTGTTTGAAGTAGCCAATGACGGAATATTTATCATCAGCCGTGATCAGCATACCATTGTCGATTGCAATGAAAAAGCAGCCGAGATGCTGGAAACAGTAAAAGAAAACATCATTGGCAAACCCCTTACCGCATTCTCTCCCGGCATCCAGCCCGATGGAAACCCATCGGCTTTCAGGTTCAGCAAAAAAACAGAAGAAACTTCACCCGATCGCCCCCAGTTGTTTTATTGGCGGGGGCTTTCTGAAAAAGGAACCCCTTTTGACACCGAATTATCTCTCAATGTTTTCGAACTGAAAAATAAAACCTATTTCCAGGTGATATTACGTGATGTAACAGCACGAATGAAAGCAGAAACCGCTGTTCGCGAAAGTGAAGAAAGATTTAAACTGCTGGCCGATTCCACACTGGAAGGAATTATTTTTCATGATGAAGAAAAAATAATCGATGCCAACGACCAGTTTGCCATCATTCACGGATACGAATCGAGAAAAGAGATACTGGGAAAAAAAGTGTCGGTGTTTTTTACCGGTGAAACAAAAAATCAGGGATTAAAATCCGGACGGGCTTCCGAAATCCTTTCTAAAACGAAAACCGGCAGCCAAATCTGGCTGGAATCAAAAACAAAATCTCTTCCCTTTGGCAATCAAACCGTAAAAGTAACAGCGGTATACAATATTACCGACAGGAAAATTAATGAAGAAGTAATTACACGAAGCAAAAAAGCCTACGAACAACTGGTAGAAGAGTCGCCATACGGAATTTTTATTCATAAAGACGGAGACGTGATTTACGCCAACCGAGCGGCATTCGAAATACTTAAGCTAAACAGTCCGGCAGAAAAAAGAAAAAAGCACCCCATCTATGATTACCTTCTTCCCGAGTTTTTCGAAGAATCATATGAGCGAAGAAAACAACTTCACCAGGGAGGAGATGTTCCGTTTATAAGGGTAAGAATAAGGGATAACGAAGGAAATATCCTGGATATTGAAACCAAATCACAGCTGATTAATTATGAAGGGGAAAAAGCCATACAAACCACAATAAAAAATATTTCTGCAGAAGTACAGCTTGAAAAAGAAAAACTGCGGGCCGAGCTGGCCGAGCACACCAAAAAATTATTGGAACAGGAAATCAGGGAAAGAAAACGTACTGAGGAAAAACTCCTCGAAATGCAGCAATATACTCAAAACATTATCAATAGTTCGCTCGACATGATTATGGCCACCGATAATGATAATCGTATCAATGAAGTGAACCGTGCAGCGCTCGATATTTTTGGTTACAGGGAAGAAGAACTGATGGGGAAAAACCCTGAAATATTATATAGTAGTTCGGGAGAATATCTGTCGGTGAAAAAAGCGCTGGATAAAAAAGGATTCTTTTCGGGAGAGATCACCAACCGGAGTAAATCGGGAAAACTATTTACGACTTTCCTTTCCGCTTCCATTATAAAAAACAATAAGGGCGAGCAGATAGGTGTAATGGGTGTTTCGCGCGACATTACCGAATTAAAAAAAGCAGAAACGCTGCTAAAGCAAAGCGAAGAAAAGTATCGCGACCTGTTTGAAAACGCGACCGACATTATTCAAAGCGTGAGCATTGAAGGCGATTTTATTTACGTAAATAATTCATGGGTAAACGAACTCGGTTATTCTGTGGAAGACGCAATGAAAATGAATGTTTTTGACATCATTGTCAAAGAGGAAAGAGACCACTGCATGAAAGTGTTTTCTGAATTGGGAAGAGGAAAAGAACAGGTGGAGATCACCACTACGTTCGTTTCTAAGAAAGGGAAGAAAATTTTTGTGGAGGGAACCACCAACCTGAAATACGTTGACGGAAAACCCCACTCCACCCGCAGTATTTTCAGAAATATCACCGAGACAAAAGCAGCAGAAAGAAAAGCATTTGAAAACGCTGCACGGATACGTTCTATTTTTGAAAGCTCTTCCAGCCTTTTGATGTGGACACTCAATAAGGAACTGAAAGTAACCTCGTTTAACCGCAATTTTTATGAATCAGTAAAAAAGTTTTTCGGAATAGAAATGAAACCCGGTTTTGATTTTAAAACCAGTCTGGGGCGGTTTATGGAGGAAGAACACTATCCCGCGACAATAAAAAAATACGAGAGTGCTTTTTTCGGCATACCACAGGAACTGGAAGGAACCATTAATACGCTGCACTTCGGAACCCTGTGGTTTGAATCCTTCCTTAATCCAATTGTACTGGAAAACGGAAGAATCGAAGAAATTTCCTGTATATCGCATGAAATTACCGGGAAGAAAGAAGCTGAAGCCGAAATTAAGCAATCCCTTCGGGAAAAGGAGGTGCTTCTCAAGGAGGTTCACCACCGGGTAAAGAATAACCTGCAGGTAATTTCCAGCATCCTCAACCTGCAATCTTCCTATGTAAAAGACGAAAAAATACTGCAAATCCTGAGGGAAAGCCAAAACAGGATAAAATCCATGTCTTTTATCCACGAAAGCCTTTATCAGAACAAAACCTTCAGCTACATAAATTTTTCAGAATATATTGTCAACCTGTCGAAAAATTTGGTACATTCATACCAGTTATTTGGAAACCAGGTGGATATAGCCTTCCAGGTGAGCGAGGTGAAGCTGAATATAGACCAGGCCATTCCCTGCGGCCTTATTGTAAACGAATTGGTGTCAAACGCCCTGAAGTACGCTTTTCCGGGGAATAAAAAAGGAAAAATAGACATTGAAGTGAAGGAAAAAGGAAAAAAAGTGACACTGAAAGTGGAAGATAATGGCGTTGGATTGCCTGCCGGGTTTGATTATAGTAATACCGAAACCCTGGGGCTTCAGCTGGTGGTTACCCTGGTTGAACAGCTGGACGGTAAAATGAAACTGGAATCGAAAAAAGGAACAGGATATTTAATTACATTTGAAAAACTTAACTGATCTGCTATGTCAAAGACCTCTGTACTTGTTGTGGAAGATGAAAGCATTGTAGCCAAGGATATACAACAAAGCCTTACCAAACTCGGATATAACGTAGTGGGCACTGCTTCTACGGGAGAAAAAGCTATTGCCCTGGCCACCGAGCTCAGGCCCGATATTGTTTTGATGGACATTATGCTTAAAGGCAACATCACCGGTATTGATGCCGCGGCAGAAATTAAAAAAAATGAAGCTATTCCCGTTATTTTCCTCACCGCTTATGCCGATGAAGGAACTCTTGCCAAAGCCAAGGTAACCGAACCTTACGGATACATCATTAAACCGTTCAAGGAAATCGACCTTCACACGTCAATCGAAATGGCGTTGTATAAACACAAAAAGGAAAAAGAAATTGTAAAAGAACGTGACCTGCTCTATTCCATTGTAGAAAATAAAGACTCAAAAGACTATATTTTTGTAAAATCCAATTCACGTCTCATCAAACTCAACACAAAAGAGATTTACTACATCGAGGCGCTGAAAGATTATGTGGTGATCAACACACTCAACAGCCGATACACCATTCACTCTACCATGAAAGACATAGAAAAGAAAATGCCGGTAAGTGATTTTATCCGCGTGCACCGATCTTTCATTGTGAGAATTGACAAAATCGCCTCTATCGATCTTCCCAACCTCGTTCTCGAAAACGAAAAGAAGATCATTCCTATCGGTGGATCATATAAAGATGATCTTGTAAACCGGTTGAACCTGGTGTGATGGTTTGTGAACAGGTCTTCAAAGGACGATTTGAAAGCCCCAACTTATCTCAACAAATTATTAAATGCAATTAGATTTTATTCTTGCCACTCATATATTGTGGTCTTGTTTGGTTTTGTTATCAAAACCTGATGAACTTTTTTAAACTTAATATTCTTTAGGTTGCTGTAATTGCAATTATGTATAAAACTGAATTTTGTATTTATAGCCAAAACCGGTTGGCACGATTTTATACCGGTTAATTCTTTTCTTTGAATAACAATTATTTTTTTATCAGGGTTCTCAATAGTAATTGTTTCCTTATCGAAAGATTTTATAATTCCTTGAATTTTTTTTCGGCCTTTCAATTGCACGTCAATTGGATCGGTTACTTTGAATACTTTTTTAAAATCATTTGCAATTATTTCAAGATACGGAAGCGTAACAAAGTCTGGCGGCAACACGTCAATGCTATTTTGAATGTCTATAATGAAAGGCGCGGCATTTATTTGCTCTTGATTAAATGATTTAACGTAAACCGTATCATTTGTAGATTCATCAATAGCAATTACATCCAACCTAATTTTGCCGAAATACAAATTTGATTGTGATGTTGCTTTACAGGGTTTTTCATTAGTTTTTTTGCATAACAAAAGCTGGCTACAATTTTTGGTTGAATCTTTATTATATTCTATAAAATAAATTCGAACAGTTCTGTCTGTTGAATTGATAATCTCTTGTTGGTTTGTCTGCCCGAATAAGTGGGGGCCAACCAATAGATTTAAAATATATGCTAAAATTACTGTTCTCATGTAGTTGTACCCAACGGGTTTATAATCCAACTTTTATATTAACAATACCACCAATTTAATTGTCTGAATTCAATTGAGTTTACCAAATATAATAATTAGTCATCAAATCAACTTCTTAATCGTTCTCTTCAGCCCCCTAATAATTCAATAACTACCCCTTCATCAACTCAAAATCAATCTGCCTTCTCATTAAATCGGCTGCTTTTACTTTTATTTTTACCGGTGTTCCCAAATGAAAAACGCGTTTTTTGTTTTGCCCGCGCACCGAAAAAGTTTTTTCATCAAAGTAGTAATAGTCATCGCTGATGGAACGGAGGCTGATCATTCCCTCACACTTGTTTTCATTCAGCTCCACATAAATTCCCCATTCGGTAACACCCGAAACCACACCTTCAAAAATATTCCCGATCTCATCTTTTAAAAATTCTACCTGTTTGTATTTGATGGATGCACGTTCGGCATCGGCAGCTTTTTTCTCCTGTGCCGAAGAATGTTTGCACCAGGTTTCCAGCTCACGCTTGCTGAACGAACCGGCATTGTCCAAAGCGTTTTGCAGAATGCGATGAACAATTAAATCAGGATATCTTCTGATGGGTGATGTGAAATGCGTGTAATAATCGAAAGCCAGGCCATAGTGACCCACATTGTTTACATCATATATTGCTTTGGCCATTGAGCGTATCGTGTAGTTCTGAATCACTTCCGCCATACGTTTGTCTTTTATTTCCGCCATAAGTTTATTAATGGAATCGGGCAGCGATTTGGCATTATATGAACCCAGTTTAAATCCCAGCATCTTTACAAACTCCGAAAGATCTTTTAATTTTTCCGGTTTCGGCTCATCGTGTACGCGGTATACCATGGGGAGAATTTTTTTCTTTCCGTCAGGCATTCCCACTTTTTTGGCCACTGCTTTATTGGCCAGCAGCATAAATTCCTCAATAAGTTTATTGGAATCACGCGACACTTTGGTAAATACCCCAATGGGTTTTCCCTTTTCATCCAGTTTAAATTTTACTTCTACACTTTCCAGGCCCAGCGCTCCGTTTTTCATTCTTGCGTTTCGGATGATCTTCGCCATTTTATCCAGCAGCAGAATTTCTTCTTTATAATCCCCGTCACCGGTTTCTATAACGGCTTGGGCCTCTTCGTAGGTAAATCTCCGGTTAGAGTGAATGATTGTTCGGCCAAACCATTCCCGGTAAATTTTTGCGTTTTCATCCATTTCAAATACCACCGAGAAACAAAGCTTGTCTTCATTAGGGCGAAGGGAGCATATATTGTTGGAAAGAATTTCAGGCAGCATCGGCACCACGCGGTCTACGAGGTAAACCGATGTAGCACGCTGAAGCGCCTCTTTGTCAATAACCGATCCGGGTTTAACATAGTGTGAAACATCAGCAATATGAACACCAATTTCGTATATGCGATTACCGTTATCTTCACGCAAAAGTTTTACGGAAAGCGCATCATCAAAATCTTTTGCGTCCACGGGGTCGATGGTAAACGTAATGGTGTCGCGCATGTCTCTTCTTTTCGAAATTTCTTCTTCGGTAATTTTCACCGGAAGGCGGTTAGCCACATCATCCACCTGTTGGGGATAATGATAGGGTAAGCCAAATTCGGCAAGAATAGCATGCATTTCCGTTTCGTTCTCGCCCGGGTTTCCCAGCACCTCAATTACTTTGGCATAAGGATTGGCAACGGTGCCCGGCCAATCGGTCATTTCTACAATTACTTTCTGGTTGTGTTTGGCCCCGTTGAGTTTTTCCTGGGGAATATAAAAATCTACATACACTTTGCTGTTATCGCTTACCAGGAAAGCAAAATTTCGGTTCATTTGAATGGTACCGACAAATTGTTTGGTGGCGCGCTCCAGGATTTCCACCACTTCACCTTCGGGTTCTTTATTTCCTTTATCCACAAACAACACTTTCACCCGGTCGCCATTGAATGCCCGGTTTACTTTTTTATTGGGAATGTAGAGATCGTTTTCCAGGTCTTCACAGATAAAATATCCCGCGCCCCTGGCGGTAATTTCAATAGTTCCTTCAAAATATCTTTTTCCCGGTTTAAACACATACCGCCCCCGGTCGCTTTCCCTCAGCTTGTCTTCTTCTTTTAGCTCTTCCAGTATTTCCTGGACCATAACGCGCATTTCGATATCAGAAATGGTAAGA
>JBMORL010000060.1:0-1707 GCA_049322335.1 Bacteroidota bacterium | reverse complement strand
TTGTTTGATGCTGTACGGATCATCAATTCGGTGCATGATGGAAAAGAATATTTATCGCAGAACGACATCAGCGAACTGAAAAAATCGATGCGCGGTTTTGTATTTGACGTACTGGGATTTGTAAGGGAAGAATCATCCGGCAGCAACGACACCACCGAAAAACTGATGAAAGTAATTCTCGATCTCCGCAACGAAGCCAAACTGAAAAAAGATTTTGCTACCTCCGATAAAATCCGCGATGGGTTAAAAAATGCCGGTGTCGAAGTAAAAGACACAAAAGAAGGTGTGGAGTGGAAAGTGGAAAAATAACAGATTTTTTCTTACGTAGTAACTAAAAAATTATCAAATTAACATCTAACATCTCTCACCCTTTCACATTCTCCAGTTTCCCGTTATTTTCCAATACCACTTTTCCTCTTTTGGAGGAAGATTTGAGTTTTGTTTTATCGCGTTTGTATTTTTTGCAATACACCACGCCATCCCAGGTTCCTCCACAGCTGTTGGTAACCGATGTGCCGTTTACTACCAGTGTGGCATTATTTTCCAGGTAAATTTTTGCTCCTTCGGGTAACGACAGCAGGCAGGTAACCGTTAGTGTTTTATTTTTTTTCACTACAATATCTCCCTGTAAAGCATATCCGCGTTTCCAGGTTTCGTTAAAGCGTACAATGTTGGTTTCATTTTCATCGTATTCGCAGGCGCCTGTCATTCGGATGAGATGGGGGTCGGTGTTGTAGCGTTTGTGAATATGTGCAATTTGTTTGGGCGACAAGTAACTTTTGCACTTACTGTAATTCATAAAATTATTGGAATGAGCAATGGAATCGCAATCGGCCCACACCATTCCGTCTCTTCGGGGCATGTCATCAAACTGTGGCGGGTTGGTATGTGAAAGGCCGAGACAATGTCCCACTTCATGTGTGAGTGTTTGCGCCTGTATCCACAAACTGGTTTTAATGGCATTGGAGAAATTCATGTAATAGGCATTTGGGCCGCAACCAAATGAATTGGGATTTTCTGATCCACCGGTGTAAATGATGTGTAAATAATTTTTATCACTGCCGGTAAGTTTGTCATACACGTCTGACGAGCAGTTGAGGTTGTTCATGTAAGTATAGGAAATATTCCCTTTTTTCCCGCTGGCATCCAGTTTTGTTTTCAGGCGCACCACGGTTTTTTTCTCTGCCTTAATAAAATACGAAGTATCCACTTCATGCCAGCCATCATTTTTTTCGGTGTTGAACAAGGCTGCTTTGGCCGGTTTGCGGAAAAGAGAATAATGATTGCCTTTGAAAATAATTTCATTGGTGGAGTAATTGATGGAATCAACGGAAAGGGGATAGCCATGGTCGGTTTTGGCAATGGTAAAATAGCGGTCCCATAACAATGAATCGGTATAAAATTTATACCCTTTGATGACGAAACGGATTTTGGTATCGGGAATAAATTCCACTTCGTGATCGGCTTTCAGTGTGGGTGGTTCCAGAAAACGGTAGAATCGGTTAACGAGATCAAACTGTTCGCGGATGAGGGCGGTATCTTTTTCTGTAAAGTTCTGTGGATCACTTTCCGATTTTTTCACCACATGAATCATCACATGGATCAACACTTCTCCCGAAGAATGATCGCGCGGAATATACCGTTCAATATCCTGGCAGTCTTTGCCCTGGGGGAAGGCGCAGGGAAGAAAAACAATTATTGAAAGGA
>JBMORL010000059.1:0-1754 GCA_049322335.1 Bacteroidota bacterium | reverse complement strand
TATTTTCTGACGTAAAAAAGTGCAGCAGCAATTGGATTTGAGTAGTTTTTCTGACTTTTGTTAAGGTGCTCGTTTTTCAGGAAGCCAGAGAAACTCATTTTGTCGTTGCTCATCCAGAGTTGACCTCTAAGGAGATTAATCATTTCGGAACTTGTCATTCGTTGATGCTCATTTACAGAGTCCCATTTTGCTTTAGGAAACATTGACTCATTTCTGTTTTTATTTGCTCGGTGTGCTGCTAAGAGCATAAATGCATATATAGCGGTAGTAAATGCCGGAAGATTTTTTGCAGACTCAGGATTTCTCACTTGCGCCTGCCCACATCCAAGGATTGTTTTTTCGTCTCTGAAATTTACTTCTATTTCCCATCGCCACAAGTAAGCTTGTAATAGTTTCTCTATTTCTAATTTGCTGTCTGTACAAATTAGATAAGCAGCTTGTCGGTATAATATTCTAGAATCTTTTTTAAGCCTGTAACCTAAAGGACTTATTACCACTAGTTGTAAGGTATGCTGTTGCCCAGCAGAACGCCAACGAACATCCTTAATAACTTTGACTTTAAAGTTGTGAGATTTTCCTGCTGCCCAAGCCTGTAGGAATTGCCAAGGAATATCCTCTGATTGTCTTATTTGTTCAGGACTTGGAAGTTGTTTGCCATATACCTTTTTTCTGCCTGTTGATTGAGCTTTATTTGGGAGAGCATAAAGTGTTGTGTCTTTACGAATACGACCAATCAGAGTTACTTTATCAGGCAATGTTTTCAGTACTGTTTCATTGGTATAACTTCCATCGACACTTATAAATAACTGTCGATGGGCAGCACCTTGTTGGTTGAGTCTCTCTCTTAATGCGTGTATGCGCAAGCTACCTTGTTTACTCAACTTTGCTATTCGTTGTTGTTCTTTGAATACGACTAGTTCATCTGTCTCTGCTGTTTTCTTAGGCTTCTTCACTGTTGGACAATGATGAAAATCCACAGGAATCGCTCTTGACTGGCAGTTCCTTTGTGCATCAGGAAGTGCCATAGAAATTTGTAAAAATCGTTGCCCCCAAATAAAATTGGTATGAAAGGGAGGCCCTAACGGGTCTCTTCGCCATGCCGTCCCTGGTATTTTTTTCCCTGTTTTTTTGATAATAGTATCATCCATGTGAGCCACCAACATTTGGTCAGGAGTTAGCTCTTCTAAAACCGACCAAGAAGAAACATCAAAAATCTTATCCATGTTAATTCTTCCTTCGCTAAAAATTTTATAAGCAGAAGTCCAATCCACAAACTGTTGCCCACAGGCAGTTAACATACCCGTTACTGTATGTCTTCCATAACAGGTGAGTAAGCCATAAGCCAGTTGAAGAACCCGCTCTGCTGTCCGAGATTGTTTGAAAGCACCAGAACAAGTGTCCATTATTTTATCAAATTCTGTTCTCAAGGTTTTTTCTTGGACTTGAGTTTTTTTTTCAAGGCAGCTACCGCTTCATCGCTGCGTTTTAAAAGAAGATTCTGATTGTCATCGATAAGCCATTCCACTACTTCCCCTTGCTCAAACTCGATAGCTTGTGCTACAGCAGCAGGGAAATTAACATACCACTGTTCGCTATTAACTCGTTTGATTAACTGAATTTTTGTTTTGTATCCCATAATAGCAAATTTTAAAATCTAGTTATATGACTAGATACAAAAATCATAAAAAAAATGGTCATTACCAAATAGATAACAACCATTTTTAAAGTTTTATTTATAAACAGCCAAAGTCAAG
>JBMORL010000058.1:0-1767 GCA_049322335.1 Bacteroidota bacterium | reverse complement strand
GAAAGTTATGATGTGGTGATAATGGATGCGGTGCTCGAACATATTCCCAACGTTTCAAAAGCTTTTACTGAAGTAGCGCGGGTGTTGAAAAAAAACGGTGTGTTTGTTGGTTATGTGGCATTCATGGAATGTTTTCATGAAATTTCCTATTCTCATCTTTCCTTTAAAGCACTCGAGCATTTTTCAATGATCAACGGAATGAAACTCGAAGTAATTTCGGGAGGTAAACGATTTGGAATAGACTATCACCGCTATGTACTGAATTATCCCTTTGCTTTTTCATTTATGCGCGCTTTCAGGGCATGGCGTATACGCACATTCATTTTTCTGAAATCAAAAGCTGTTTTTCTTTTTTTGAGTTTTTTCAGGAAGCAAAACCGGCAGGAAGCAAAAGTAAATTCAAAAAAATATTATCAGCTCGAATGTTTAAGGCAATCCAATGGGTTTAATTTCATTATTCGCAAAATGTGAAGATGAAAATAGCATTACTTACCGATGGAATTTATCCTTTTTCAGTGGGAGGGATGCAAAAACATTCTTACTATCTGGCTAAATATCTTGCAGCCGAAAATCATAAAATCGATTTGTATTATTGTTCAGTAACCAGGCCCGCTGATACAGAATTTCAAAAATATTTCAGTAAAAACGAACTTAACAATATTCGTTTTTATTTCTGTCCGTTTCCGGTGATGAAAAAAATCCCCGGCCATTATATTCGTGCCTCACGGGAATATTCACTGAAAATTTCTGAATTAATGTTCCAAAATGAATTGCCGGATTGCATCTATGCACAGGGATTTTGTGCATGGCACTTGCTGGAGCAAAAGAAAAAAGGAAAAAAAATTCCGCCTGTAGCAGTTAATTTTCATGGATTGGAAATGTTCCAGGAAATTCCCGGGTTAAAAAGTAAATTGAAATCGTTGATTTTCCGAAAGCCAGTTTTATTCAATATTCAGAATGCAGATCTTGTGTTTTCCCTGGGCGGAAAACTTACAGGTATTCTCAGGAGGATTACCGGTGGGAAAGAAAAAATAACAGAAATTCCTATTGGTATAGGCGCTAATTGGCTGGAAAATTCCCTTGCCGGAGAGGATAATGAGAAAAAGTTTCCCCTGAAATTTCTTTTTTTGGGAAGATATGAACGAAGGAAAGGTGTGGAAGAGATAAATAATGCGATAAAAGAATTATCAGCCCTTTGTCTTTCAAAAAAAATTGAGTTTCATTTCATCGGAGACATTCCTGAAAAAATAAAGATCAGGTTACCCTTTGTTTTTCATCATGGAATTATAAGAGATGAAAAAGAGATCAGGAACCGGATGAAAAAATGCCACATTCTCGTTTGTCCCAGCTCGGCCGAAGGAATGCCCACTGTTATCCTGGAAGCGTTTTCATGTTCTATGTCTGTAATGGCAACCGATGTGGGGGCTGTTTCAGAACTGGTAAATGAAAAAAACGGGTGGCTGCTTAGTCATGCCGGACAACTGGCGGGAGCAATGGAACAAGCAATAAATTGTAATGAAGAACAACTGGAAGAAAAAGGGAAAGCCGGCCGGGAAAAAATAATGGCTGAATTTACCTGGGATAAAATAGCAAAGAGGACGATCGATGAGCTGAAAAAACTTACCGTTGGACAATAATTTTATTCAGCCCTTCAGATAAGGAAGTATCGGGTTTGTAGCCTGTTTTTTTCAGTAATTTCTCTGAACTGCCCCATCTTCTTCCTACTTCATAATCATATCTTTTTTTAGGAGCTTCTACAAATTCTAT
>JBMORL010000057.1:0-16169 GCA_049322335.1 Bacteroidota bacterium | reverse complement strand
AGATTAAAAAAACATTCAACTTTCAACCTTCAATATTTCACCACTTCACTACAATTTTCCCGGTAGATTTTCTGCTTTCAAGTAATTCGTGGGCTTTTGCTATTTCGGTGACGGAAAATTCTCCACCGCTGACCGGTTTTATTTTCCCTTCGCGGTAAAGTTTTATTACGTTTTCCATACAACGCTTTAGTACCATCGGTTGGTGGTCGGCTATGCGTAACATATTTACACCTATCACACCTTTAGACTGCATCATCAGCAAAACAGGAATAATCATTCTCATGCGGAACACAAAGGCAAGGGTGGAAAGTATCCCGAATTTTTTTCCGCTTCTTTCTGCCGCGCCATAAATAACCAGTTTTCCTCCTGCTCCAAGTAAGCGCATATCTTTTCTTGTTGTTGAACCGGCTATGGAATTAAAACTGGCATCCAGTTTTTCCTTTCCCCGAATTTCATTTATGCGCTTTTCATAATCCTCTTCACGGTAATTAATGATATGACTGGCACCTTGCTTTTTAAGGTATTCAAATTTAGAGGAGCTGCCTGTTGTGGCAAAAATTTCACAGTTTTTAAGTTTCGCCAGCTGAATAACAGCAGTACCTACTCCTCCTGCCGCAGCATGCACCAGGATTTTATTCCCTTCGTGTATATTGGCCTGTTCATACACCGAATAATAAGCCGTTACGTATTGTGTAGCCAGTGCAGCAGCCTCTGCCACGTTAGTTGATTCATCTATTTCCGAAACAGCGCGGGAATCAGTGCAAACATATTCGGCATAGGCGCCAAAACGCGAAAAAGCCACTACTCTTTTTCCCAGCCAGTGTTCGTTTTCCTTATCTACCACTTCTTCCACTCTTCCCACACATTCATAACCCAGCACGCAAGGCAAAGGGGGAGCTTCACGATACATTCCGTTGCGTGCCATAACATCTGCAAAATTCAACCCGAATGCTTCGCATTTAATCAATAACTGTCCCGTATTAATTTTTGGTTTCCCTGTTTCCCTAATCTCAAAAGCAGTTTCTGCTTTTCCGTATTTTTTCAAAAAAACAGCTTTCATTCTTCGTTTCCTTTCACCACCATCACAATTTCGCCTTTTACGGTTTTACTGCCGAAATAAGCAATGAGTTCTTTTAATGTCCCGCGTTTTGTTTCTTCAAACATTTTGGTGAGTTCGCGGGACACCGAAGCTTCGCGTTCTTCCCCGAAAATTTCTGAAAATTCACTCAGCGCTTTTACCAGGCGGAAAGGCGATTCATAAAAAACCATGGTACGCGTTTCTTCTTTCAGCGCAAGCAATCGTTTTTGTCTTCCTTTTTTTTGCGGAAGAAATCCTTCGAAACAAAACCGGTCGCAGGGAAAACCGGAATGGACAAGAGCCGGGACAAATGCCGTGGGCCCGGGAAGACATTCCACTTCAATATCATTTTTCAGACATTCCCGGACAAGTAAAAATCCCGGGTCGGAAATTCCCGGTGTGCCCGCATCACTTACCAGCGCTGTCAGATTACATTCCTTTATTTTTTCCAGCACTTTTTCAAGTATTTTATGTTCGTTGTGTGCATGATTGGAAAATAATTTGTTTTCGATGGAAAAATGTTTCAGCAGGTTTCCTGTCACCCGCGTATCTTCGGCAAGAATAAGATCGGCTTCTTTCAGCACACGCAGGGCGCGCAACGTTATATCTTCGAGGTTGCCGATGGGCGTAGGAACAAGAACAAGTTTTGACATGTCAGCGGGTTAAAACAATATAGTCCTGCAACAATTTGCGTAGAAAAACAGGTTTGTCTTTCGGAATTTCGGAAATCTGAAGTTCACTGCATACTTTTTCGGTAATATCCCTGATGAGTTTTCCTGTTTTGGGATTGGGAAAAGTTTTGTAGCGTTCGAGGGCGTTTTTGATCAGCAGCATATCATCATCCGTAAGTTTGGTAACCTGCGGATACAATGTTTCACCATGTGTGGCACTGTCGCGGATACTGAGAATATCGTTAATGGTGTAGCGGTTGGTAGGATTTAGTTTTACTACTACCGTTCCTGCGATCATATCACCCAGGCGTTGCCCTTTATCGCTGGCCGAAGCAAACAATGCCGCCAATGCCCCGAGGGTAAAAAAAATATCCACTATCCTGAACACCCAGCGCATAAAACAATCACTGATGGTAGGATTTTTCCCGTCTAAACGTACAACCTTTATTCCCAGCGCCCTTTTTCCGATAGATTGTCCTCCGAAAAATATCTCGCAGGTAAGGTGATAGCAAAAAAACACAGGCATAAAAAAGATCATGAAAATGATGATAACAGAATCTTCCGACCGGGAATCCCCGGCAATTATAGAGACAAAAATAAGCCAGGCAAAGAGGATGGCCAGGTCGACAAGAAGGGCAAAAAAACGATCGAGCACACCGGCCAGCTGGTATTCGATGGTGATGTTGTGGGAGGTAACGATGTCGATGTTCTTCATTGTAAAAAGCCTCTAAAAATACGATAAACAAAGAAGAAAAAACTATTTTTTTAAATAAAATTTATGCTTTACATTTAGACCTCTTTCCCAATAAAGGGAAAGTACAAGCAGGCAGGGATGAAAGAAACTTCGTTCATCAACCAGAACAAAGATAAGTGGCGCAGATTCGAGGAGTTAAACAAATCGAAACAGGGCGACCCCGATGAAATCAGCCGGTTATTCGTTGAAATTACCGAAGACCTTTCATATGCCCGCACCCATTATCCCAAACGTTCGGTTCGTGTTTACCTTAATTACATTGCACAGGGAATTTTTACGAGCCTCTATAAAATAAAAAACGAACCTTTCTCCAAATTCCTCACTTTCTGGTCAACGAGCCTGCCACTGGAAATGTACAGGGCAAGAAAAAACCTGCTGCTGGCATTTCTTATTTTTGTTATTGCCGGGGCCATCGGCCTGGTTTCTACTGCCGATGACCTGAACTTTGCAAGAGTAATTCTGAGTGACGGGTACGTGGAGATGACCGACCGCTATATCGAGAAAGGCGATCCCATGGCTGTATATAAGCAACAAAGCGGCATGCCCATGTTTCTTGAAATTTTCTTTAACAATATCCGCGTGGCTTTTTTCAGTTTTGCACTTGGTATTTTTTTCAGCATCGGCACCGGGTTTTTTCTGGTGTACAATGGAATTATGGTGGGAAGTTTCCAATCCTACTTCTACTACAAGGGGTTAACCGTTAGTTCACAGTTCGGATCGCAGTTATTGCTTACTACTTTTCTTACCATCTGGATACACGGTGCATTTGAAATTTCAGCACTGATCATTGCCGGTGCAGCGGGAATGACATTGGGCAACGGATTATTATTTCCGGGCACTTATTCCAAACTACAGTCGCTGCAAATCTCTGCCAAACGGGGATTATTCATTATGCTGGGCGTTACACCGGTGGTTTTTCTTGCTGCTGTTTTCGAAAGTTGGGTAACCCGCCACACCGAAATGCCCGATGTTACAAAATGGATTATCATTCTCGGATCGTTTGCCATTATGATTCTCTACTTTGTGGTTTACCCGTTTGTAGTGGCTGCACGCCATCCTGAAAAAATAAACCTCAATGAAGAGCCATTATTTCATCCTGAACGAAAAATTGATTTTTTCAAAATAAGGCAGGTGAATGAAATGTTCAGTGATGCATTTGCACTTTACAGGAATCACTTTTCTTTTATCATAAAAGTAATTTTTACCTGTTTTTTCCTTCATGCCGGAATTATGGCAACTGTATTTGTGCAGCACTACCGCCTGCTCGACCAGGATTTGTGGTGGTATGAAGTGCTTGGAATATTATTTTGTACAGGAAAAACCGCTTCCGTATGGCAGTTTTTTGCTACCGCTTTTGTTTTCTCATTGCTGGTGTCGGGTGTCATTTACTCTGTTGAAAAAACAGATAAAAAATATCTTTCGTGGTTGAAATTCCATTTTACAGGAATTCATAAATTTTTTATCCCGGTTACCCTGCTATTTGCCGGAATCGCATTTTTACCCGGAGAAGTAATGTTTTTCTTCGCTCTTTTTGCGCCTGTATTGTTTTACACCATTGCTTCGGTGGGGATGGAAAAGAATAATATTTTCAATTCACTTTCCAATGCCATAGGAAAAGGATTTACCCATTGGGGAAATAATTTTCTTTTACAGCTGGTGCTGGCACTTATTATTGCGGCTTTTTTCCTGATGAATGTATCAATGCTGATGTTTGCCATTGTTTTGCCCCTTATCGAATGGCATATCATCACACAATTTGATGCCTATTGGGTAATTATTGCCGCGGTGAAGTGCGGAATGGACATGCTTTTTTTATGGTTTGTATGTCCACTTATGATTTATGGGTTTATCCTGGCTTACTTCACTGTACGTGAAAAAGAAGAAGCCACCGGGCTGTATGAAAAGATGAAGCGGTTCGGAAAGAAAAACAAAACACTGGAAACGGAGGGCGATTATGAAGACTAAACTTCTGCTGCCGTTGCTGTTTTCCTGTATAACGTTATTTGCCCATGCGCAATCAAACCTGCAACCTGAAAAACTTGATCGTGCACACTGGAGAAAACTGAAAAAAGGATTGCGCTACGACTCTTCTCCCGGAAAAAAGGATTATAACCAGCGATGGCAGGATGAATTTGAAAACCCCGAAAAAGAAAACCCGGAAAATAGTGGTGAAAAATCCTCTTCGCGAAAAGGATTCGGAAAATATACCGATCATTACATAGAACGTGACGGAAAATACGAAGATGGTATCAACCAGCGGGAAAGAGAACCCATTAATATGGAAGACCGGTCTTCTCCCGATGTTTCTGTACCATCAGGGTTAGGCGGTTTGTTCCAGGTGCTTCTGATTGGAGGTTTAATCGCAGCAGTAATATTTATTTTATACAAAATACTTACCGGTGCGTCATTGAAAGGACGCAAAAAAGTGGGGCCGGTGGAAGAAGATGAACAACCCGAACAGGTAGAACTTCCCAAATCAGAACTGGAACTGTTGCTGGAAAAAGCATTGAAAGAAAATAATTTCAGGGAAGCTGTAAGAATATATTTCATTTTTATTATCAAAAGCCTGAAAGAAAAAAACTGGATCACCTGGGAGAAAAAGAAAACTAACCAATATTACCTGCTGGAAATGCGCGACCGGATGCAATATCAAACATTTTCAAAATCCATTATGATTTTTGAAGTGGTCTGGTACGGAAAAAGAGAACTAACTCCTTCCGAATATGCGCAGGTAGAACCGTTTTTTAAAGAGTTGCTGAAATCCATCGAACGAACGGCATGAAAGGAAAATGGGCCATCATAGGAACTTTGGGCGGACTTGCTGTTGTAGCGGTAGTTCTCCTTATTGTTTTTACTGATCCCCCTGAAAAGAAGAGTAACCGCGAAAAAGACCAACCCGTAAACTGGGATATCAGCTATGAACATGACGATCGTTCGCCTTACGGAACTTTTCTTTTTTATGAATTGCTGAAGAAAAAATATGCCGGTGAAGGGAAAAAAATGAAAATGATACAGGAAGATTTCGAAGAGGAACTGAATGATACCGCCAACCGTCAGCCCGAAATTTATTTTATCATCGCCAACAGCATGAATCTTGACTATGATGAAAGAGAATCACTCAAATCATTTGTGGAAGATGGAAACTATGCTTTTATTTCACTGCAGGATTACCCGGATGCTTTTGAATACATCATTGAAAATACCCACTTTATTGAAACCAGCACGATGGAACGCACCAGGATAAATTTTTATCCGGAATCTTTGCGCGACAGGAAAAAATATTTCGATTTTTATTACTTCTTCGAAGGGAAAAAATATTCCTATCCCTGGAAAAGTTTCAAACGGAGAAATTATTCGCGTGACCAGTTTGAAGATACTGAAGCACCCGAAGAAGAATATATAGAAGAAGATACTTCCGTTTCGGATGAATATTACGAAGAAGAAACATCCTATTGGGAACCCGAAGATTTATATACATCATTCGAATACAATAACGATTCCAACGATGTATTTATCCGCGTTCCCTGGGGCAGCGGATACTTTTATTTTCATTCGGTGCCTGTTTCCTTTACCAATATTGCATTACTCAATGAAAGAAATGTGGAACACATGGAACGCGTATTGGCCTGTTTGCCTGATGCACAACCGGTATGGGATCAATACGGACAGATGGAATACCTGAAATACCGCGAACAGTTCAGCGGAGGTGCAGGATCGGGAACAGGAAGCGGAGATAAACCACGTACCAGTCCGTTACAATTTATTCTCAGTAAACCCTCCCTCAAATGGGCTTATTATACTTTACTGGCTACTCTTTTGTTTTACATTTTATTCCAGGTAAAACGAAAACAAAAAGTGATTCCCGCTGTGGCAAAAAATGAAAACAGTTCGCTTGATTTTATCGATACGGTAAGTAAATTATACTTTCAGCAATACCGTCACAAAAACCTGTTGCGTCATAAATACAGGATATTGCTTAATTTTATCCGTGAACGGTATTTTATTACCACTTCCAAACCCGACCAGCCGTTTATTGCATTACTCGCAAGAAAATCACAGGTGGAAGAAGACCGTATTTCACGATTATTCGCTTCCTTTGAATCCATCGAAAAATCATCCGCAGTTTCGGATGAAATGCTCATCACCATACATCAGCAAGTGGAATATTTTTATAAAAACTGTAAATAACACATGGAAGAAAACAACAACCCCACACCGGAAAACCAGGACATCAGCAACCTGATCAATTCATCGCATTCAGCTATGCACCGGATTACCTCGGCAATAGATAAAGCCCGGGGAGAAGTAAAAAAATATGTTATCGGCCAGGAAGAAATGGTTGACCTGCTGATGATCGGAATTCTTTCGGGCGGACATATTCTGCTGGAAGGCGTTCCGGGAATTGCCAAAACACTTACTGCAAAAGTGATGGCCAAAACCCTGGCAGTAAAATTTGCGCGCATCCAGTTTACTCCCGATATGATGCCCAGTGATATTATCGGAACTTCTGTTTATAACCAAAAAGACGGAGCGTTTATGTTCAAACGCGGGCCTGTATTTGCCAACATCGTTCTCATTGATGAGATCAACCGCGCCCCTGCTAAAACCCAGGCTGCCTTATTCGAGGTAATGGAAGAGCGCCAGATTACCTATGACGGAACCACCTACCCAATGGAGTTTCCGTTTCTTGTGATCGCCACGCAAAACCCAATCGAACAGGAAGGAACTTACCGGTTGCCGGAAGCACAACTCGATCGTTTCCTGTTTCGTGTAAAATTACATTACCCGAAACTGATCGAGGAACAAATGATATTGATGCGCTATAAAGAAGAAATAAAATCTCCCGACCTGAATGAAATTGTTGCCGTGTTTAGCGCAAAGGAATTACAGGAAATCCAGGAGCTCATCAAAAAAGTAAAAGTAGAAGATCAGCTGATGCGATACATTGCTGAGATCACACACCAAACCCGTGAACACGGAAAACTATATCTCGGTGCCTCTCCGCGCGCTTCACTGGCCATGCTTAAATCAGCCAAAACACTGGCTGCCATCCGTGGCCGTGATTTTATTATTCCCGATGATGTACAATATGTGGCCTATCACGTTTTGAATCACCGTATCATTCTCTCTCCCGAAGCAGAAATGGAAGGACTGAAAACGGAAGATGTAATTAAAGAAATTATCCAGAAAATAGAAGTGCCCCGCTGATGAAATTCATCCGCAACATATACATCTCATGGCGCTTTTATGCATTGATGGCAGGCGTGATTTCCATTTTTGCACTGAGCTACCCATTTCCCTATCTCTTCCCGGTAGCACAGGTGGCATTGGCATTTATTGTAGCATTGTTACTGGTGGATATTCTCGTGCTGCATGTTCCGGGAGCTACTATCAAAGCGCGGAGAAAACTTCCTCCCACCATTTCACTGGGCGATGAATTTGAAGTAAAAATAAAAGCCGATAGCCGGCTACGTTTGCCCGTAACCGTTAGTTTAACAGACGAGGCTCCCTACCAGCTCCAGTTGCGCCATCTGAAACTGGTGTTTGAAATCGGCCCCGATGAATCCAAAACCGTAAGTTATACCATTCGTCCTTTACAAAGAGGAAAATATGAATTTGGCGATATTCAGCTTTTCATTACTTCACCGCTGGGAATTGCCATTCGCAGGTTTACCCAGCCCGCAGAACAAATGGTAGCCGTTTATCCTTCGGTGTTGCAAATGAAAAAATATGAACTAAAAGTGTTTGCCCGCCTTAATCTTACACAGGGGATAAAACGTGTACGCAGACTCGGCCACTCAACAGAATTTGAACAGATAAAAAATTACGTTCAGGGTGACGATTACAGAAGCATCAACTGGAAAGCCACCAGCCGAAAAGCTGAACTGATGATCAACCAGTATGAAGATGAAAAAGCACAACAGGTGTATTGTATCATTGATAAAAGCCGCTCGATGCGTATGCCCTTCGAAGGAATGACATTACTTGATCATGCTATTAACTCTGCTCTTGTCATGTCGAATATTGCGCTGAGAAAAGGCGACCGCGCAGGATTAATCACTTTCGGAAATAAAATAGGAAGTAAATTAACTGCTGAAAGAAATCCCTCGCAGCTGAAACGCATTCTCGAAATTCTTTACAAACAAAAAACCCATTTCCTGGAAGCCAACTACGAATTATTGTATTTCGGGGTGAGAAATGTAATAAAAGGACGAAGCCTCATCCTCCTCTATTCCAACTTCGAAAGCATGTATTCATTGCAACGCGCGCTTCCGTTACTTCGAAAAATAAATGCCCAGCATTTACTGGTAGTCATCTTTTTTGAAAATACCGAACTGAAAGATGCCTCTAAAATGACAGCCGGTACTATCAAAGAAATCTATTTTAAGACCATTGCAGAAAAGTTCACGCACGAAAAACAACTCATCGCACAGGAACTGAAAAAACATGCGATTCAAACTATACTAACCACTCCGCAAAATTTGTCGGTGGATACGATTAATAAATATTTGGAGTTGAAGTCAAGAGGGATGATTTAGGGAGAAAGTTGAAAGTTGAATGCGTTTTAGGAAAACTTGAATAAACTATTTTTATTGTGTTATGAGAAATAAAGTTTTATTTTTTTTTATTTTTATTTCGGGTTGGGTGAAGGCTCAACAGGGGGGATTTGAAATTCAATTTATTAGTGGTAAGATGGAGGATAATTCCACTTACCAACTTGTTGTTAATAGGGATTACGATTCAATTGAAACCACTGAATTTGATTACCGATACATTTTTTACAAGGATTATCTGTCAGCCGGAGAATATACATTTAAAATTTACGAACTTAAAGGAGCAGGTTTGATATATACTGATACATTTTCAGTTTTACCTGGGAAAATAACATACGCAAAAATAATTTTTAATTCAGGTATTGAATATAAAGACGCAGAATACAAAAACACATCTGAAGATTCTATATTTTTAAAAAAGATAAAGTATAAACAATCTGGGCAATTTGTTCCGTTTTTTTATGGATCAAATCTGATGCTGGAAAAGAACAATCCGGTTAAAAACGAATTTGGGATTTCATTTACAGGTCAAAGTCATTTTTCATTTTCAAAATATATAGGGATTTTTGGCAGTTATGGTTTTATGTTTTCTCAATCCTATTTTACTGATGATTCTTCATTGGTTTCATTGCAAAACCGGTTTTGGGAAAGATATTCGGGATTAAACCTGATCGCACAATTCGGGATTCGTACGAGTACACGATCATTACAGTCAAATATATTTGACGGCCCCATGCTAGATCTGGGAATAACTTATTATTTCCCTGTTATATTTCGACATACAGCTGTATATCCACACCAGAAATATCATCAATTTAACATACATCAATACACTGACATAAGAGTTTTTAGCAACCTGATTTATGATGATTTTGGTATTTTTATAGAACACAGGATTCTTGATTTCATTAATGGACAAAAACCCGAATTACCAAAATTCAGGATTGGAATCTCATTTTTTATCTCTTAGCAACGAATACACCACCGAATCGAGGTATTGGCCTTCGAAGTAGCAGTTTTCTTTGAAGTTGCCTTCCTGAATGAAATTGTTTTTTTCAAGTAATTTACGTGAAGAAATATTTTTCGGATCGGTGACCGCTTCGATGGAATGGAACCCGATTTTTTCAAATCCGAATTTTAGTACACATTTCAACGCCTCATCCGCAATTCCCTTTCCGTGAAAATCAGAATGCAGTAAATAACCCACTTCTCCCCTGTGATTCTCTTTCTGAATGCGGTAAAAACCAAATGTACCGATAAGCCTTTTTTCTCCTTTCAGCTTCAGCGCCCAGGTAATAAATTCACCTGTTTTTAAAAGTTCGAAAGATTGTTCAATCAGCTTTATCGCGTCTTCTACCGAGTCCGATTTTTTTCTTGGGATATAACGCATCAGGTTGGCATTGGCACGCAATACATGCAAATCTTCTGCATCTTCCATAGTTAATTGCACCAAATCCAGTCTTTCGGTATGCAAAACAGGAAAATTACTGAAGTCAAGTTGCAGCTCTTTCATATTCTGACTCCAATTACGCATACATCATCAACTTGTTCTAACTCACCCTTCCATTTTTCAAATTCGAATGAAATTTTTTCGCGCTGGGTTTCCATGTTTTCTGAAGAAATATCCAGCAACAGTTTTTTCATATTAGCCGATTTGAATTTTTTTCCTTTGTCTCCTCCAAACTGATCTTCATAGCCGTCTGTAAAAATATAAATCGTATCGCCTTTCTGCAACTGAACAGTATGCGTTGTAAACGGCCTGGCCTCTGCGTATTTTCCGATGGGCTGCTTGTCGGGTTTGATTTCAATTAGTGACAAGCCATGAGCGATGAGTGATGAGTCGTTTATTTTCTCATCCCTTTTAACCTGTCCCTTATCCTCTGCCTCTTGCCCCTTTTTCACCACCCACAGCGGATTATTTGCTCCCGCCCACTTTAATTCATTATTAGATGTATCCAGAATACACAACGAAATATCCATTCCGTCTTTTACCTCACTTTCACTTTTTTCAAAAGTTTCCACAACTAATTCTCTCACCTTATCCAGTATCAACCCGGGATCCGTTAGTCTAAATTCTTTTACGGCACGGTTGAGTGCATTACTGCACACTACACTTACCATCGCTCCGGGAACTCCGTGGCCTGTACAATCAGCTGCCGCAAAAACCACATGATTATTATTTTTTCCTTTGGAATCCGAAGCTTCAGCGAAGGATTCCATAAAGTAAAAATCACCGGCTACAATGTCTTTCGGCTTGTAGAGAATGAATGATTCCGGCAAATACTCTTTCACAATTTTCAGTGGGGGAAGAATGGCTTCCTGCAATCGTTTGGCATACGTAATGGAATCAAGTATCTCTTTATTTTTTTCTTCTACCAGTTCTTTCTGGTGTTCTACTTCTTTTTTCTCCCGCACCACTTCTGAAGTGCGTATTCTGACAGTCTCTTCCAGTTCTGCCTGACGTTTTCTGAGCGCGCTGGTTCTCCACCTGAACAATAAAAATAAAATCAACACGAAACACAAAACCATTATAACCCGAAACCACCAGGTATGCCACCAGGGCGGAAGAATAGTGAAAGTATATTGCACCGGCTCACTCCATTTACCGGTAGCGCCTGTTGATTTTACCTTAAATGTATACGTGCCGTAAGGAATATTCCGGTAATCAGCCAACGCAGATGAAGAGGGAATGCTCCACTGAGGGTCGAGGCCTTCCATCTGGTAGCTGTATTTTACTTTGTGCGGTGAGGCATCCGTGGAAGTAAAATAAAAAGTAAGGTGATTAATATGATAAGGAAGTTCCAGTTGCGATGGATAATTAAAAAACGGAGTATTCTTTCCATCTCCTGTATATTTCAAAAGCGTATCGGGTTGATTATTCCAATCGATATGTTGTTCGTTGATGTAAATATCTGTAAGACTGGTAACCGGTAATTTTTCCGGAAAATGAAACCGGTTAAGGTTGAGTGTCACCAACCCTTTACCACTTCCCCACCAGAGTTTATTATCGCTGCTGTAAAACCCGCTTCCATGAACGATATCAGGAGCTCTTAATCCATCTTCCTTACCAAATCCATAATGTAAACTATACCCGTTATTGTTGTTTTCAGTAAAAAAATCAATCCCTTTTCCGGTCCCTACCCAGATATTTCCTTTATTATCTTCATTAATAGTTTGAATAAATCCATTGGACAATCCGTTTTCTTCCCGGAAATTTTTCCACTGTTTTCCATCATAACAGGCAATTCCATTACCGTTAGTGCCCATCCATATGTTTCCTTTTTTATCTGTATAAAGTGCCCAAACCCTGTTACACAGCAATCCTTCTTTTTCTGTATAGTTAATAAGTGAAATGCCATCAAACACCGAAACTCCTCCACCGTGTGTACCTAACCAGATATTACCCCTGCTGTCTTCCGTCATACTCATAATATAGTTATTCACCATACCTTCCTTTACAGAAATCCTGTACCAAAAACTACCGTCAAAATAAAAAGCCCCGCCACCGGAAGTACCAAACCATAAATTACCCCGGCTGTCTTTCAGTGTGCTGAGAATATAGCCGTTATTTACAGCTGTAGCACCCAGGTTTTTCACGTTATCCTTTTCAATTACTGAAATCCCGTAACCGTTAGAACCAATCCATACATTTCCGCTGTCGTCTGTTAAAATCTGTCGGTTTAAATTTTGAAGTAATCCTTCTTTTTCTGTAAATTGGGAAAACCCGATACCGTTATAGTTTACCGCACCTTCTCCCCAGGTAGCCAGCCATATATTTTTCTCTTTGTCTTCGCCAGTTCCATAAACCAGGTTTACCGGAAGCCCGTTTTGTTTTGTAAAATGAAAAAATGAGGTTTCATTCAAAATATTTATCCCTCCTCCGTAAGTACATATCCAGAGATTACCAAACCGGTCGCTGTTGATAGCGCGGATATATTCATTGCTCAGTCCTTCACCCGCAGAAATCGTTGTAAAATTTTTTCCGTCAAATTTTACTATTCCTTGTCCGTAAGTACCGAGCCACATATTTCCTTCCACATCTTCATGAAATGCGAGAATGGAAGGAGAAGATAGTCCATCGGAAGCCGTAATCTGTGAAAAAGATTTCCCGTCAAAAACAGTAATACCATTCAGATATGTTCCTATCCACACTTTTCCTTTTCTGTCGGTATAAATAGAAAGAACATGATTATCGCTCAGACCGCTTTCGGTAGTATACACGGTGAACTTTTTTCCATCAAATTTTGCCACACCGCTTCCGTTGGTTCCCATCCAGATATTTCCCTGCTGATCTTCCGTCATTGAATAAATAGTGTAATGAGGTTGCCACGCGGGCAAAGAATAATGTATAAATTGTTTCCCGTCATAACAGCTTACTCCGCCACCCTCAGTACCAATCCATATTTTTCCTGTACGGTCTTCGAGAACACATCTCACTTCATTGAAGCTTAATCCGTTGTTTTGATTAAAATGATAAAAATTAATTCCATCATATTTCTGCACACCATTATCCGTTCCCAACCACAAATTTCCCTTACTGTCTTCCAACAGGCAATAAACAGTATTACCGGCCAGTCCGTGTTGAGTAGTAAATACCGAAAAATTTTCTCCGTCATATTTTACAAGCCCTCCATCGTTGGTGGCTATCCATATAAATCCTCTTTGATCTTCCAGGACACTCCAGGCATAGGGAGATGAAAGTCCGTGGTCAACAGAAAAAAAACGCAGATGATACAAAGCATTATCAGCAAAAGAGGGATCAGAAGCTTTAACCGGCACGGGAGTTTTTGCTCTTTTTACAACCGGCTGTACAGAAACCGGTTCACCGGAAATTATTGTATCACCCGAATAATTAACAAAGCGGTATTCTAAAAATTCTTCTTCTGAATATTCCCCTGGCTGAAGTTCGGATAAAGGATAAGAATCATTCTTTCCTGAAAATTCTACCCTGTTGGAATGTGCAGGAATAATTTTTGGGGACTTCAGTCTGCTTTGGCGAATATCCCAGATACTATCAGCTGTAAATTTCCGGGGCTGAATAAAAATTCGTTTCCCGGTAATAGCGGTATCACCATAAGGATTTCTCATTACCTGCGCCACACTGTCACTGGTAACCGGGTTGAATTTGTATGGGTTTACCGTATCAAAAACCGTTGCTTTGGGAGGCAACGTTTGTGAAACAGGAAAATCATCTTTTGTTTTTTCCCGGTTACAGGAAATTACGAAGTAAACAGCAAGAAATATATATTTTATTTTGCTGCACATGTTATCCGACAGTATAAACCGGCACCCTTACCCTGAAAGATGCTCTTTTTTCTTTTTCGATCCGTTTTTCTTTAAATCCAAATTCTTTTTTTAATTCCTTTTTTGTCATTTCAATTATATTCACATCCATACGGATATCTTTTTTAGGGCGGTCAACGGGAATTTTTTCAACGGCTGCGATTTTATCCACCACTTCCATTCCGCGGATCACTTCTCCGAATACCGTGTATTGCCTATCCAGCCACGGAGTACCACCTATATTCATATAATATTCTTTTTGTTTTTTTGTAAATTGAAACGTAGAATCATTTAGCCCCTTTTGTACCCGTGCCGTATATTTTTTCATATCTTCTTCCGTGATTTTTCTGCCTTGCACGATATAAAACTGCGAACCCGCTGATTTTCGCTGTGGATTTACATCATCACCATTTCGTGCGGCAGCAATCACTCCGCGTTTATGCCAGTGATGAGGCAAAAATTCGGCATCCAGTTCATATCCCGGGCCACCTTCACCCAGAGAATCCATCTTTTCGGGCATTCGTGAATATGGATCACCTCCCTGTATCATAAAATTCTGAATAACGCGGTGAAACATCGTGCTGTCAAAAAAATTCTCCCCGGCCAGCTTCAGAAAATTATCACGGTGAAGAGGCGTGTCTTTATAGAGCCAGATATAAATGGTTCCGTATTCGGTTTTTATTTCGATGATTTTTTCTTTCTTCTGGCCCACAGCCAAAAGAGAAAAATCAACAAAAAAGAAAAAAAGAAAAAGAAAATATTTCATTTTTAGATCAATTTATTTCAAAACTACAAAATATTGATTCTGATTGTACGTAAAAAATATAAATACCATTAAAGCAAATAAAGCCATCAGACATTCGTTGTTTATACACGAAAAATAAGTTTGCAAAGATATAACAATTTTTTGATAAAAAAGTACGTGAAAATACGGCATTTTAATACGTAAAAACACGTGTTTTTCGATTTGGAGCAAAGAATTTTTCGCTAAATTTGGATACATACTTTCTTTGGGTTAAATTACGTCTATTACAGAATGAGGCTTGAAACAACGGGAAACGTGGGTATTGGGACGAATATAATTCCTGAAAAACTAACGGTGAATGGAAATATATTAGCTAACGGTAGCATTTCTGGAACGTCTTTAAATGTGGTTGATATTGTAACATCAGGAAAGGAATTTAAAATTAATACATCTGTTTGCTTGAAAGGTATTGATATCAACGACCCATTAAGTAGAAATGAAATCTGCGGAATGGGTGGAAATTTATTTGTTCAGAGTGAACTGAATAATAATTATCATACGATTTTCAATTACGGAAATAATGGGAACGTTGGTATCGGAACAGCAAACCCAACAGGAAAACTTGAAGTAAACGGAAAGGCTGTTTTTACTGGAACATCACATTTTTATCGCATAACTGCACTGGACGGTGATTCAATAATTCGTTTTGGTGACAGCACAATCAATATGAACACCAACACAAATACAATTTACGGTTCACCAACATTCTTAGGATTTAATAGAGGTTTAGGTTTAGGCTCACCAACAGCAAATGGAAAGGCAACAGCAACAGTTGCAATAGGAACACAATCCCGTGCGTTTGGCGATTATAGCAACTCAATAGGATTTTATGTTTGGTCAAATGCAGAAAAAGCAATAACCATTGGAAGTGGTACTGGAAATGCGTTTTTGTACAACGATAAACCCAATACATTAATAATTGGATTTAACAGCGATGTTCCTACAATATACGTTTCTTCATCTGCTGGTGCTGGTACTTCTGGTCAGGTTGGTATTGGTACTACTTGCATCCCTGTGGGTTATA
>JBMORL010000056.1:0-1801 GCA_049322335.1 Bacteroidota bacterium | reverse complement strand
GTATCTTGGCTTCGTAAAAAATGCAAACGCAGTCCCGGACATACATCAAAAAAAATCACTTCCCAAAAAAAGTGCAGGAAAAAAAACAAACACGCTTTTTTGAGGAGTTAGATTATTACCCCTTCGGGCAACAAATGCCGGGGAGAAATGCAGGAAGCACAGAATACCGATACCTCGGAATAAACGGGCAAGAAGTTGAACCCGAAATCACAGGATCAAACTCCCACTCCTCCGCAGAATACTGGATGTACGATAGCAGACTTGGAAGAAGATGGAATTTGGATCCCAAGCCACATGAATCTTGGAGTTCATATTCTTGTTTTGCAAATAATCCAAATATTTATGCGGATCCAGAAGGTGATACTTTGAGACTTAAAGTCAATAAATCTAATGTTAATGCGACTCTAAAAGCTGTCAAATTATTTAACTTGCATTTTAAGGGCGTATACAAACTAACTTATACAAAGGTAAAGGACGCTCATGGCTATAATTATCAACTGAATCTTGTTAAAATAGGAGATGATTCTAAATTAGATAATCAAAAGAAAGAATTTATTAATGTTTTGTCAGATGCGATATCTGGAAAAGGAGTAGCTAGGCAAGAAATTGTTGAGGGACATGAAACAGTTGTTGGTAGTTGGCTCATAAATACAATTGATATTAGCGATATTGAAAAGTTTGGGGCTAAAACTGGACCAACTGGGTTTTCTGTAACGGCTCATGAATTAAAGGAGCAAAATGAAAAAGCCAAAAAGGGGTTGTTGCCAGGAGATATGGGAAAGTATAAGCAAGATAAGAGTGGTACTATAATATCAGGTGATTTTTATGACTCACATCAAGAAGGCTTGAAAGCTGAAAATAAGGTATCGGGAACATTAAGAGACGAAGTAAACGACATTTACTATATTATTAATGCAAAAGGAGACACGACCGGATCAGTTCACGTAGATATGAAAATAACACCTTTGGGTGAAGTAGAAGAAGTTACAAAAACGGTGAAAAAATGATTATATGAAACAAATTTTTATTTTTTTACTTTTTTTAATTATCTCTTGTAATAGTGAGATAAGATCAAATCAGCCCATTGCTGAAGAAGAAATAAATTGTCTTCATACTTTATCCGAAAGCAGAAAATCTAATGTTAAATTATCTGAAGATGATGTGAACTGTATAAATAATTTGGAAAGAAAAACTGGGCATAAGGCCACAATTGATGGCTCATATATTGGAGTGGTGTACCATTATTCTTCATTTCAAAAAGATAGTGCAGTTTGGCGACAAATAATTTCTAAAAAATAAAAGTAAGTACCGCCTCAAATTATCTCCCGAAGTTATCGGGATAAATGTTTTGAATTTTATGCAACACTAACGCGATAAAGGTTAGTTAAAAGAGGATGTTTTGAATTCTCATCCGGTAAATGCTTCTCAATAAAAGCAGAAGATTTTTGAGATATTTGGTGTTATTCTGTTAAAAGGCTGCTCCATTTTTTGGGGTCCTGTTTAGCAGAGAGCACAGCGATAACGGTAATTTTTTTCATTCGTTCGTTCACCACGTAATGAACGCACACCGGGAACCCCTTTAGTTGCAGCAGGTGAACGTTTTTGTAACGCACCGCAAAAGCCAAAGGAGTTTTTGTAATACGTGTAAAAGAGTCGTCAAGTTGAGTAAGGAATTTTTCAGCAACTTTAGGGCTTTTATAAAAATACCAGTCAAAAGCATCCTCAATATGCCCTTCGGCACGGTAGCGAACAGAGAGTTTAAACTTCATTTTCTTTTACGCAACTTAGCGGTAAGATTTTT
>JBMORL010000055.1:0-123447 GCA_049322335.1 Bacteroidota bacterium | reverse complement strand
CGCTACCAAGGGGGAATTTACCAAAAACAGCGGTGATTCCCCTTTTTCTTTTACCTGAATTTCCCCCTGTTTTCGCGCCATCCAGCCGAGGGATTGATCACAAGCAATGGGTCGACAGTTATCTGTTTTTTTGTTGTAGGTAATTCCCGCAGGGAATAGGATATTTTGCATTTTAAATTTCTCGTTATAGTCGCATAAGTCCCACACTTCCCGCAGGTTTTTGGCGTAATTCAGCATCCTTTCCGCCAGCCCTTCGGGGTTCGACACCTTTTTGCGGCATTCCTGCAACTGGTTCGATATTTTCTCCACTTCCTCCTTCAATTTGACGCTAAACTTACCGTAAATTTCTTTGGAGATTTCACCATAGGCGTGCCGCTCCTCTAACTGTTCCAGCCTTGCCTGTGCCTCCTTCAGTTGCGCCAGCAGTGATTTCTCCACGTCTATCTTTTCCTCCTGCAAAGCCGTGATCTTATCGGCAATAATACCCTTGAGCCGCTGGCGGTATTCAGAGTTTATCGTCATTAAATCCATAATCTCCATAAACTTCTCATGCAACCGTATTGCGCTCTTATTGTTGCAACACCCCTTCACCCGGCATTTGTAATACCACAGCCCCTTTTTACGGTTCAGGTAACCCGGCATATTGGAACCACAATGCCCGCACTTCACATAATTTTTCAGCGGGATGGGTTCTGTGGCTCTCATGTGAACATACCCATGCGGCAACTTATCCAACACCTCATTGGCTTTCAAAAATATTTCCTCACTTACACACTCTTCCTGATTACCCTTTACCAGTTTTCCTTCCAGCACCGTATGAGAAAGCATCCCGCAGTAAAAAGGGTTCCTGAAAATGCGCGACATCTGCTGCGGATATAAATCAAACCCGTATTTTTTCAGTTTCTCAATGATCTCTACAGCCGACTGACCTTCCGCTTTCCAGTGAAAAGCCTTTTTTATCAATCTCCCTTTCTCATTCAGCACAATTTTTTTCACCCCATCCGAATACACCACATCATAACCCATTGGCGGCTTGGTCACCCATTCTCCCTTAAGCAATGCTTCCTTAATTCCCGACATGCACTTTTCTTTTCTCACTTGGTTGTCGTAGTGGGAAAAGATCATCTGAATATTCTGCTGAAAATCCCCGCTCGAAGTAGAAGTATCTACAGGTTGGCGGACTGATTGAATGTAAATCCCCTGTTCCTTGAGTTGCTCTTTGATATAAATAGCATTGGCACCGGAACGCGAAAAACGGTCGAGCATGTGAACAATGATGTAAGTGATTCTCTCCTTACTCTTTTTAGCAAAGGAAAGCATCCGGTTAAACTCTTTGCGCTCATCTGTTTTTGCGCTTTCATAAGTCCCACCGAAATACCCCTGAATATTATATCCCGCTTTCAGAGCATATTCCTCACATTCCTTGCGCTGCGCATCCAAAGAGTAACCGCTTTCCTGTTCTTTGGTGGACACACGGGTGTAAATAATGCAGTTGTCGGTTCTCTCCTTACTTACACCTGTTTGTTTTGCAAACTGGTTCCATACAGCAGAGTTTTTTACTTCTGCGGTTTTCATTTCCCTTTTGTGCATCTTTTTGTTATTCATAGTTCCAGTTTTTATTTTTCAATTTCCAAAACAGCATCCAATTCTATGCCGCTTTAAAAATATCCGTTTCATCTTTGGCATACCCGATGATTTTTTGCAACTCATGCGGGTACTTTTTAAAATAGCTGTGATAAATCACTTCTGCCAGTTGGTTCAGCATTTCATCTATCCCCAATGGAAGCGGTAATTTTTTCAGCATTTTTTCTTTCTGTTCAATGAACTTTTTCTTCACTTTTTTCATGACACTCTCCTCTAAGTTAGTTAATTAATTTCAATGTTTGTTTTTACCCTGTATTGTCCCTATCTATTAGCCCATTAGCCCTTGAAAAGATGAGGAAACAGCCCTGAAAAGGGAGTTCTGAATGCTGCAAATTCCCTCACAATCCTCAGTACATTGGCATACACCACCACCTTGCTTTTTTCAAGGGTGAATTTTATTCCCTCTTTGTTTTCCTTCAATAATTTTTCCAGTTCCCCCAGTTGCTTGTACAGATCAAGGAACAGTTCGCCAAATGGAAAATCTGCGGGCAGGTATTTCATGTGATCTGAAGTAAGGGTTTCTTCCAGTGCTTTTCTTAAGAAATGAACCGTATTGAAATGCACTTTTATCTTGTAGGATAACATAAAAAGATTTTCAATGATGCAGCGAATACGCTTACACACATATCCAAATGACCGAAAATTTTCCGGGCGTATTCTTCCGCCTATGCGCGTGGAAAAATATTCAAGATACTTTTCAAGGTTAAAAGGCGGGTGATCCAGCATGGATAAAATCTTTGGCCGGATTTTTTTATAGCCGGATTTTGGTTCGGTAATAACAGGTTGTTCTTCATAATCGTAATTGTCTTCGTTAATAATAGGTTCAACTTTTTCATTTTTATCAATAGCAGGTGGAACAACAGTTGTTCGATGCAAATAGGCATACTGCTTACAGGTATTGCTGCAATACTTTTTGGTTTTGCGCTTGGATACAATAGGTTGATTACAATGCAGGCAATTCATTTTATTTATTTTTTAGCGTAAAAAAACATCTTCGGGGTTTTCATGTCCGTAGCGGTACCGGTTCCATTCATTCACGGCACTCATTACATTTTTCAGTGCATCGCGCTGAAACGGGTTGGCTTTGATAACCCCAATTTCAAGAATGACTTCTCCCATCGTTTCACTGGAACCTAAGATTTTATTGTAGAGATTTCCGGTGTAGATCATCTGGCAGACTTCCAGAAAAATCTCGATGGGTACTTTTACTGTTTGTTTTTCGTATTTCATAATCGTTTCATTTTTTTATTTCAACCGAAACTGCTTTTTCCTGGGCCGGTACACTTTATCGTTGGGGTCTTGTTCGAGATCTTCGGTATTTCCCAATAATCCGCGCAGGGTGGATTCAAGTTTCTCACTCATTTTCTGCGTACCGTCAATGAGTTTGTTGATCTGCTTGTCTTTTTCTTCCAGTTGCAGCCGGTGTTCTTCCTTTAGCCGTTCTATTTTGTTATTGGCAAGATTCTGGCTCAATAAAAAACCTCCTAATCCACCGGCTCCTAATGTGGCCACCGGGTTTTTGATGAATTCATTGATGATTTCCAGCCATGTTTTCTGCTGATCGGCATTTTTTTGGGTGTTTTCACCCTGTTTTTCTTGTGTGGTACTCATACGTCCTCCTTTTTTAGTGTAAATTATCGTCAGTCATAGCGTCAATTCTTTGCGTTTTACCGTCAATTAGCGTCAATCTTACCGTCAGCTTTTCTACACCTATTGACGGTATTGACGCTGCAAGTATGGGTGAAAAATCACGCTTTCGGCTCCTACTGGGAGCAGGGCTGGGAGTTGATTTTCTGACCGTTGCTGTTTTTGAGCGGCTTGCGTAAACAAAGAAAGGACAGCGTATTGCCGTCCTTTCCGGTTTTTTCAATCAACTGCTACTGACTTCAATGAATTTTAATGCGCAACTTTTGAAATAATCCATATCTGATCTTTGAACAATGCAATACCATTAAAAAACCGGATACGGAATGCTTTTCGATAAAGAGGATAAAACAATCTTTCACGATAAATGACGTTCTTTCTATATGCTTAACAATTCTTTACCATGAGAATATTGACGATAACCACTTTGTTATTATGTGTAATCAACCTGTATGGTAACGCAAAAACTCAGGATTCTACCAGAACATTATTCCGGTCGCCAAAATATTCCTATATCCAATGGGATTTTGGTTATTCAGGAATGAAAGTGAAGGAACAATACCTGAACGGTTTCGATATGTCCATTTTCGGTGTTGTCTTTAATGAAAAATGGTATGTCAGTCTTGGGGTATGTGGTTGGGTGAGTCATGCGCAGAGTAATTTCCTAACGGAAGAACCACCAAAAATTGACAGTTATGTTTTTGTTTATCTCAACAATGAATTTTTGATACGGCCAAAAAATCTGATCAATTTTTCTTTTCCGCTTAAAATCGGTTATGGCGGTGCAACAGGATGGGACACGTTGCCACCGTGCACTTCACAATGTATAATCAACTGGAATTTCACCGGAAGAGATTACTACCAGCATTACGGTGAGTTCTTCACGATTTCTCCCGGAGCAAATGTTTTTATCAACCTGTTTAAACCGCTTAGTCTTGGTTTAGGAATGAATTACCGATTTACTTTTGGTCTTCCTGAGATAATGGGAGAAAATGCAGATTTCAACAATTACAGCTTGCTCGCATTTCTGCGGCTTAAACTGGATACCGAAGCTATGAATGAAAGACAAAGGGAACGCATAAAAAGTTTGCAGGTTAAATAGTCTTTATCAAGCGCAGGATTATAAAATTCCTATTTATTCTTTTTCTTTTCATCTATGAGTTTATCAGTATATTCCAGATACGCCTCTTTTAATCTATTAAAAATGGGCGGCTCGTAATTATGTTTCGCCTTATGAATGCTGGCAGAATGATTACTCTGCCAGTTTTTGCTGAGTTCAACACCGAACACGTCAGAGAGCGATTCCACAATTTTTGTGATCTCACCCTTCCCTTTATTGATAAATCCTGCTTTATGCAACGCATAGACTAATTGAACAAATTCGTTTTTGTTTTCCTCTTTCGTTCCCGTCCACTTGACTACGGGAGCAGTTGATTTTTTTTCTGTACTTTTTTCTTCCGAATTCAATTCTTTCAATAAGTCTGAGAGGTGAGTGGATAATTCAGAATAAGTAATACTTCTTATGAAATGCCGGATCAACTCCCGTTCATCGGCAGCAAACTTCCGCATACGAAGTTCCTTTTCAGTTACCTGCTCAATTTTGGAACCGTCATTTAAGATGGTAAACAATCTCGGTTTAGGTTCATCGTGAAATTCCTTTTTTATTCCTTTCAGGATGGTTTCAATATTTTCACCGCGCTTATAGTGCGTGATAAAAAAATGCGTGATGCTTTCGTTTATCTCTGAATCAAGAATTTGATTAATGGATTTTACTTCCGTTTCGATCTCATGGAATACGAACAAATTGTCTTTGGCTTTTTTTAGCCGCTGCCGGTATTTGTGCAAGGTAACCTTTTGGTAACGGGAAAGAAGTTCTTCAAAAACCTGAACACTGGTCTTTTTCATAATTCAACGATTTTACTGGAGCTAAAATACCGCTTTCCTGAAAAATCGCGTGTTGGGCGGTGCTGTTTTACTTTCTCTTAGGCCGCTTGCGCTCCAAAAACGCATAAATTTCCTGCGCCATTTCATCCAGCTTTTCCTTGTTTTCCTTCACACAGCCCGGTTTTATTGTCCGGGTCAGCCGAAAATACTCCTCATGCACTTCATCGGAATAATCCCCGTTTTCAAAGCCCATCAGTTCAAAAATGGTATCGCTGGCATGTAGAAAATAGTCCCCGGCTTCCATACCGATGAGATGGGTCAGGTTGTCCACGAGACAGGTATTGATCAAATCGTCCTTGATCAGGGCCAGCACCAGTTTTTTGTGATCCATAGTCAAAATTTTTTCAACAGGACAAAATACGTAAATTGATTTATAAAATACAAATAATGTATTATATGATTCTATAAATGTATTTTATGTTGATGATCAAACGAATCAGACGTAACGTAGGGTATGAAAACCACCCGATTAAGGATACATTTATTCAAAATTTGTATTCATGCCCAAGCCCAAAAAGAAACGTAAAAAGGAGAAAATCAGGATCAACCGGCTCAGGGTCATACTGGCCGAAAAAGAAATGACACATAAGACGCTGGCGAAATTGGCCAAAAAGGCCCCCAATACCATTACCCGCATCTGTAATAACGAAAGCCAGCCGACCTTAAAACTGCTCCGGGAGATTGCACTCATTTTGGATGTTGACATACGTGAACTACTTATCTCTACAAAGCAATAACATGATTCTATTATTCAACAAAGCACCGTAAAAATAAAGTAAACAAATGAAATCCAATACTTTAAATAGATTAATAAAAGGAATCCAATAGTTATTTATAATTGAATTACTTGGGTAATTCACAATATTGTAAAATTAGGTTGTGAATAAGAGTGCGAAATGAGAAGTGATTTAAGAAATGTCATCAAAAATCTGTTCTCTGAAGTATGCAATGCAAGGGTTTTCTTATTTCTAAAGTCCCAACCATTATATTTCAGAATGAAGATGGGGTGAATTAAATAAAATTGTAGAGGTGTTAGCGGTGGGCTATCGAAATAGAACTACTTAATACCTAATTAATTATATTATAAATATATCGATTACAATATTTTAACATTGGTTTTTGGAGAAATAGACATAATTTTGTACTTTTGAAATAAGTGAAAAAAGCCATAGCCATATTTTTCTGTCTTCAAATCTTTTCGGGGAACACCTTTGCTATGGAAATAATGAAACTGCCTTTTTTGGTGCAGCATTATTTTGAACACGAAAAAGAAGAGCATCCCGATTTAGGATTTGGCACTTTTTTATGGGAACATTATGTGGCCGATAACCATGAAGACGAAAGTGATGGCCATTGTGATGAAAATATGCCGTTCAAACATTGCCACGATTGTTGCTCGCACGTTGTTGCAACCATTACCTGTTTGGTTCCTGAAAATTCCATTGCCATTAGCTATCCCTGCGTAGGCAAAGAAGTAAATTTCATTTCGCAGGATAATTTCCGATCCTTTTATCATTGCTGCATTTGGCAACCTCCTAAACTTGGTTAATGAAACAGTAGCGCAGCAGCGTAACTGACAGGACATTTTCATGATCCTGATTTATTCATTTTTCATTAACCAATACATAGAATTATGTTGGATGCAATCATCCGCTTTTCCATACGGAACAAGCTCGTAATAGGCATATTTACATTGGCCTTGGTAGCTTGGGGAAGCTACTCATTAAAACAACTCCCCATTGATGCCGTGCCTGACATCACCAACAATCAGGTGCAAATTATAACGGCTGCACCATCTCAATCAGCACAGGATATTGAACGCCTTGTAACCTTTCCGGTAGAACAAGCTGTTTCAACCGTTCCGGGTATTGTTGAAGTGCGTTCGTTTTCGCGTTTTGGTTTGAGTGTGGTTACTGTTGTGTTTAAAGATGACGTAGACATCTATAAAGCGCGTCAATTGGTCTCAGAACGCTTGAATGAAGCCATGAATCAGATTCCTCCGGGTGTTGGTATTCCTGAACTGGCTCCGGTAACTACTGGCCTTGGTGAAATTTACCAATACACTATTCACGCAAAACCGGGGTATGAACATAAATACGATGCAATGGAATTGCGCACTATTCAGGATTGGATTGTACGCAGACAATTGCTCGGTGTGGAAGGTGTTGCCGATGTGAGCAGTTTTGGTGGTTACCTCAAGCAATATGAAATTGCGTTGAACCCTGATAAACTCAAGAGCATGAACATCACCATCAACGATGTGTTTACTGCATTGGAGAAAAATAATCAGAACACCGGAGGTGCATACATAGATAAAAAACCGAATGCTTGGTATATCCGCAGCGAAGGTTTGATTGAAAGCAAACAAGACATTGAAAACATAGTTGTAAAAAATCTTGACAACGGAATTCCTGTTTTGATCGGCAACGTTGGCGAGGTGAATTACGGTCATGCCATTCGTTATGGCGCACTAACCTATAACGATAAAGGCGAAGCGGTGGGTGCCATTGTGATGATGCTGAAAGGCGCAAACTCATCAGAAGTGATTGACAACATCAAGGAACGCATGGAGCAAATCAAAAAAACACTTCCCGAAGGAGTCGAGATTGAACCCTTCCTTGATCGCGGCAAACTGGTTGATAACGCCATTGGCACAGTAACACAAAACCTGATGGAAGGCGCGCTCATTGTCATTTTTATTCTTGTTGTATTTCTTGGAAATTTTCGCGCAGGATTAATTGTTGCATCAATGATTCCTTTGTCCATGTTGTTTGCCATTTCATTGATGAATGTATTTGGTGTTTCGGGAAACCTGATGAGTTTGGGTGCAATTGATTTTGGTTTGATTATAGATGGTGCAGTAATTATTGTAGAAGCGACCATGCACCATTTGGGAGTGAAAATTCTCGGAAGAAAACTAACACGAACGGAAATGGATCATGAAGTTTTTGAATCTGCCAGCAAAATACGCAACTCGGCTGCATTTGGCGAGATCATTATTCTTATAGTTTACTTACCAATACTTGCTTTGGTGGGCATTGAAGGAAAAATGTTTAAACCAATGGCACAAACAGTATCTTTTGCCATACTTGGTGCATTTATTTTATCACTCACTTACATACCAATGATGAGTGCATTATTCCTGAGCCGGAAGGGTAATAACAAAAAGAATTTCTCTGACCGGATGATGGATTTCTTTCATCAGCTTTATCAGCCATTTATTAATGGGGCTTTGAAGAGACCTTTAATCATCATTTTTTCTTCATTAACACTTTTTGTATTTAGTTTATTCGTGTTTACCCAATTAGGAGCAGAGTTTTTACCCTCGTTGGATGAAGGAGACTTTGCAGTTGAAACCCGTGTAATGACCGGAAGTAATTTGGAAGAAACCGTGGATGCTTCAAATAAAGCTGCAAAGATTTTATTGGAACGTTTTCCCGATGAAGTAAAAATGGTGGTTGGCAAAATTGGTTCAGGTGAAATTCCGACAGACCCAATGCCAATAGAAGCGTGCGACCTGATGGTTATTTTGAAAGATAAATCGGAGTGGACAAAAACTTCAGATAAAAACGAACTGGCCGAAATGATGACAGAAGAACTGGAAGACATTCCCGGTGTAACCTTCGGGTTTCAGCAACCCATTCAAATGCGCTTTAATGAATTAATGACCGGAGCGCGACAGGATGTGGTGGTAAAAGTGTATGGTGAAGATTTAAATATGCTTACGTATTACTCCAACCAAATAGCATCCTTGGTTTCTACCATTGATGGTGCAAAAGATTTGTACGTGGAGAAAGTTACTGGTGCAAGGCAAATTTTAGTCAAGTACAAACGAGATGAAATTGCCAAGTTCGGAATGAACATCGAAGACATTAACCGAACCATCAATACAGCATTTGCCGGACAAAGTTCGGGGATGGTATATGAAGGCGAAAAGCGGTTTGACATGGTGGTTCGATTAGAAGGAGAAAGTAGAACAAGCATTAAAGACGTTCGAAATTTATTTGTTACCACGCCAAACGGAAAGCAAATACCGCTGGAGCAGGTTGCAAAAGTAGATTTTGATGAAAAAGCGCCCATTCAAATTCAGCGTGATGATGCCAAACGCAGGATCACCATTGGATTCAATGTGCGCGGACGCGATGTAGAAAGCATTGTAAAGGAGCTGAAAAGCAAAATCGATAAAAATATCAAATTTGAACCTGGATACTACCCAACCTACGGTGGAACATTCAAAAACTTGCAGGAAGCAAGAAACAGGTTGAGTATTGCGGTTCCGGTTGCGCTTCTGTTGATTTTTATTCTGCTGTATTTCACTTTTGGTTCTATCAAACAAGGATTGTTGATTTACACCGCTATTCCACTTTCAGCCATTGGTGGTGTATTTGCTTTATGGGTTCGCGGAATGCCATTCAGTATTTCGGCAGGCGTAGGATTCATTGCTTTGTTTGGTGTGGCCGTGTTGAATGGAATTGTATTGATTGCAGAATTCAATCGTCTTAAAAAAGATGGAATTGACGAGGTGAAGGAAAGAATTTTGCGCGGAACCAAAGCAAGACTAAGACCTGTGATTATGACGGCTGCCGTTGCCTCACTTGGATTTTTGCCAATGGCCATATCAAGCGGAAGCGGAGCCGAAGTTCAGAAGCCACTTGCAACCGTTGTAATTGGCGGATTAATTACTGCAACACTTTTAACCCTGCTTGTTTTACCATGTATTTATCAATTAGCTGAAGGCGGTTACAAACGAGTGCGTAAACCTAAAAAAATGAAGTCAACAACAAATCTGATCCTGTTTTTCATTCTTTGCGGATCAACGGCCTTTGGTCAGGTAAAAACCATTTCGCTTGATTCAGCATTGAGCATTGCTTATGGTAACAACAAAAACCTGCAAGCAGTATCTATGCAAACGGATTATTACAATTTACAAAAGAAAACAAGCAGTGAGTTGCCAAAAACGGATGTGAGTTTAACGTATGGACAATACAATAGTTTTTATCGTCAGGACAATAACCTCACCGTTTCACAAACCATTCCTTTTCCCACAGTATTTGGTGCAAAATCGTCACTTGCAAATGCACAAAGCAAGGGAGCGGAATTTAAAACGGCAGCCACTAAAAATGAATTGACGTTGCAGATACGACAAGCATATTACCAATTGCTGTTTTGGAAAAGTTATCAGTTGCTGCTCCATACACAGGACACCATGTATGCGCAAATGTCAAAGTCGGCAGATCTGCGTTATAAAACAGGTGACGGTACGTTGTTGGAGAAAACTTCTGCTGATACGCGTTTGAGCGAAGTGCAAAACAAACTCAGGCAGATAGAGACAGAAATAACTGCACTCAATATTCATTTGCAAGGTTTGATGGGAGTTACTTATCCGGTAGAGATTCAAACCACCGATTCGTTGATTCGTCCATTCAACTTGATAAATGATAGTGCCGCTGTTGCAGCCAATCCACAACTCGCATACATGAAACAACAAATTGAAATTGCTGAAAAAGAAAAGTCGGTTGTTTCTGCTTCCGGTTTACCTGAATTCAAAATCGGATATTTCAATCAATCGCTTTACGGAGTGCCATTGGACGCAAGCAATACTCAATTTGCAGGATCGGGCAACCGTTTTCAGGGTGTTCAGTTTGGAATAGTGATTCCGCTTTGGTTCGCTCCACAGGTGAACAAAAATAAAGCGGCACAAAAGCAGATTGAAATCAATGAAATGACCTACCAAAGCGAACAGATCATGTTTCAGAGTTATTATGAGCAGGCCGTGCAACATTACATTGCTGCCAAAAATAACCTGGACTATTACTCCTCGGTAGCATTGTCCAACGCAAACCTGATTGAAAAGCAATCGCAGACCTCCTACGCAAAAGGCGAAATCGGATATACCGAACATTTGCTAAACATGCAGCAGGTTGTTTCCATCAAAGAGAATTATCTCAATGCAGTAAGCGAATACAATCAGGCCGTAGTTTACATTGAATATTTAACAGCACGTTAAACGAATTAAAAAAGAGAAATCATGAACACAACAAAACATATACTCGCCAGTTTGATCTCATTTTCGATCCTGTTGGCATCATGCGGAGGAAGCGAAGAAGAACATGCTACCGAAGAACACCACGATGAAGAATCAGACATGGTGGAACTCACGAACGCACAGTTCAAAACTGCCGGAATAGAATTAGGCAATATTGAAATGCGTACCATCAGCGGAACTATTCCTGCAAGCGGAATGTTGGATGTTCCACCACAAAGTAAAGTGAGCATTTCAGCCCCGATGGGAGGATTTGTAAAATCAACCGATCTACTGCAAGGCTCAAGGGTTGCGAAAGGTCAGGTGGTTGCTGTGATGCAGCATCAGGATTACATTCAATTGCAGCAGGATTATTTGGAGAATTTCAATCAACTGGAATTTCTGAAAGCAGAATATGAACGTCAGCAGGAATTGTCGAAGGAAAATGTAAATGCGAAAAAATCACTTGAGCAAGCAAAGGCTAATTACAATTCAACCAAAGCCATCGTTGACGGATTAAAGTTCAAGCTACAGATGCTCAACATTAATGTTTCCCATCTTGAAAAAGGAGAAATTCAAAACACCATCAACCTCTACTCTCCAATTTCGGGTTATGTTACTAAGGTGAACACAAATATTGGTGCATTTGTAAATCCAACGGATGTTTTGTTTGAAATTGTAAACACAGAGAAACTCCATGTGGAGCTAACCATTTTTGAAAAGGATGTACCGCTGCTTAAGGTAAATCAGCGTGTATTATTTACGTTGGCCAATGAGTCTTCCCATCGCGTGGCTTTTGTGAAACTGATTGGAAGGGAAATCAGTACGGATCGTAGTGTGCAAGTACATTGCGAGATCGACAAGCAAGACCGTGAATTGATTCCGGGAATGTATCTGAAAGCAATTGTTGAAACCGACAGCGCGCACGTTGCTGCCGTTCCTGAAGAAGCCATTGTAAACTTCGAAGGAAAAAAATACATTTTTATTGAAACAGCCGAAGTGCATGAAGATGGCGAAAAACACGATCATGAAAAAGGAGAAAAGGAAGAAGAAAAACATCACTTCAAAATGGTGGAAGTAACAACAGGAGAAACCGAATTAGGTTTTGTGGCAATAAATCTTCCTGAAAATTTTGAGTTGAATACAAAAATTGTAACCAAAGGAGCGTTTAGCTTATTGGCTAAAATGAAAAACAGCGAAGAAGAAGGCGGACACGCGCATTAAAAACAAATAGTATGAATAAGATTATAATTTTTTCATTCGCGTTGTGTTGTTTGCACAATCAAACATTTGCACAAGAAAACGAGCGAAAAGTTCTTTTTAAGAACAGTACAACGGAGTTTACAGTAATTGATTTTGGGTATTACTCCACATATTACAATTCCACTCCTATGTTTGGAGGAACTTTTGGAATAAAAGGGGTTTTTAAAAATCACCTTGGTGTCGGATTTGATTTTGACTTTGCAGGAACAAAAGCGGTGGTTTTACCTCAATTCGGGCAAGTTGTTACTCCAAGATTTAGTTATATGGGATTTACCGGAATCGTGGAGTATCTTCTTTTTCCGCATCGAATAGTGAATGTTTCATTTCCGGTTAAGGCAGGATTAGGTTATGCTGTTTATAATGATTATTCTACCGTGCAATATATTAATTACCAATATGGTTCACCAGTTTACAAAAATGTTGCCGATAATTTCTTCTTCGTTTTTGAACCGGGAATAAAATTACATTTCAATCTGACAAAAAAAATTAATTTATTTTTAGGCGCAGGTTATCGATTATCAGCAGGAGTAAATACCGTTGGGAATAATAATGATTTCACACGGTTTTCTTATCAAGGCGGCATTAGGCTTTTTATTAACGAAAACGATAAGGAAAACGAAAACTGAGATAATTAAGCAAATCATAATTCACTAAATCTATAACAATAAAACACACACATGAAAAAGAAAAGTCTGTTTTTGGCACTATTTGGAACATTAACCTTTGGAATGGTGAGTTGTCACGAAGATTCGAAACATAAAAAAACCGAACACCATAAGGATGATCATAATCACGAAAGTGAATCCAACCATGAACATAAGGATGGAGAGGAAACTCATCACGAATGAGATGATCATACCCGCTTGAAAACTACTAATCAATGTGACTGAATTTTTCAAATAATAAATAAAAAGATATGAAAACAATTTTTAGACCATTTAAAACAACTGCATTGGTATTACCAATAGTTTTTGTAATACAGTCATGCAATGATGGTAGTACGCAGGATGCATCCGGTCAAAAGACAAGTACTGGTTATTTTCTTACCGGAAAAATTGATAAATCAGGATATGATTCTGTTTACTTGTATAAGCGGACTAAAAATGACTGGATGATTATTGATAGCATGAGAATTACCGATGATAGTTTTTCTTTCAAAGGAAATCTTGAGATGCCGGAGATGCTGTATCTAAAGCTAAACGGAACAGATGAAAAATTCGCGTTTTTTGCTGAGAATTCCGAAATAAGCATAGCTATTCAATCTGATAGTATTGAAGCTTCAACGGTAAATGGGTCTAAAATCAATGACCAATATAATTCGTTTCTTCTGTCACTGGATAAATTCAAAACGCCTATGGATTCTGCTTTTAAAAACTACAAAAATGCTGAAGAGAGTAAAAACACAAAATTAATGGCCATGTTCGAACAGCGGTATGATTCTATTGACAAGGCGCAATACAGTTATATTGAAGATTACGTTCATAAAAATAAATCGACTATCATTTCGCCCTATATCACTTTACGTTACCTGGTTTATACTGCTCCTTTTGAAAGACTTAAAAAAATTTCGGAAGAATTTGATGAATCAATTTCAAGATCGGTATATGCCATACAGTTAAAAGAACATTGTGATTTATTAGATAAAACACAGATTGAAAAAATTGCACCTGATTTTGAACAGAATGATACAACTGGTAATCCGGTCAAACTATCTTCTTTATCGGGTAATTATCTTTTGATTGATTTTTGGGCTTCATGGTGTGGGCCATGCCGCAGAGAGAATCCAAATATTGTAAGGATATATGAAAAATATCATCCAAAGGGATTTCAAATTCTGGGAGTTTCATTGGATTCTGACAAGACAGATTGGATAAGGGCTATTAAAAAAGATGGTTTGAAATGGCATCATGTTTCAGATTTAGGTGGATGGAAGAATTCAGTGGCTCAACAATACGCAATCAACAGTATTCCGCATTCAGTGTTGATTGATCCGAAGGGAAAAATTATTGCAAGGGGATTAAATAGTGAAGAATTGGATTCAAAATTAAGTCTGTTATTCTCAGAAAAATGAATTTCTAAGATATTATGAAAATCAAGCTTATTTTTTTTCAAATTAGTCGAGGCCTATTATTAGGTTCATTACTCCTATTAATTTCACTTGGAATTGGAATGATGGGCTATAAATATTTCATTAATAAATCATGGGCCGATGCGTTCCTCAATTCTGCAATGCTCTTAACCGGAATGGGACCCGTTGATGAACCTGAGACAAATGGTGGTAAAATATTTGCCGGCATCTTTGCTTTATACAGTGGAATTGTATTTCTGTCTATTGTCGGAATAATCACACTTCCATTTTTCAGCAAGTATTTGATTAAGTTAAACAAAGAGACCGCAAATGAAAAATCATAATTAGATGATAATTACTCTATAGTAAAACGAAATCAGTTGTAATTCACTAAATCTATAACCATGAAAACAAAACACATGAAAAAGATCAAAATAACAACCTTCTTTATTGCGGCTATGTTGCTGCTTCAGAATTGCGCAACAGTGCGGCCTGGTGAAGCAGGCGTTGACATTCACTATGGCAAAATACAAAATAATATTTTACAACCAGGCCCACATCATGTCTTAGCGTTATTCGGTAAAAAAATTGTGCGTTTCAATACGAGAGAAATCAATTACTCCGTTACCATTGATTTTCATACCAAGGAAGGCATTGATGTTAAATCTGAAATTACAGTCTTGTACCATCTTAATATAGATTCTATTATCAGTATCTACAAAAAATATGGAACCGACTATCAAAGTATTCTGATACAGGACAATATTATTACTGCTTTACGACAAACCGGCCTCGCTTATGTTGCTACCGAACTAATTACCCAGCGAAACGATATCGAAAAAACTATTAAAAGTAAACTTGAAGAAAATGTAGGGAGAAAAGGTTTTGTATTTCATTCAGTAATGCTCAAACAAATCGAACTGCCGCTCGAAATCGAACAAACGATCCGCGCACAGTTGAATGCAGAAGAGACCGCGAAAAAAATAAAACTCGAAAACGAAGTAGCCAGAGAGCAATTAGTATTTCAATTGGAGAAAAGTATGAAAGAAAAACAACAGGATTTGGAAAACCAGCGACTAACCTTGGATTTTAATATCGAGAAACAGAAGAAAGAAAATGAACGTTTGCTTCTGGAAGCGGAAGCCTTAAAAAAACAGTACGAAATTCTTAGTTCCAGTCTTACGGAAAACCTGCTGAAATATAAAGCCCTTGAGATTACCAGAGAGTTAATAAAATCTCCAAATGCTAAAGTAATTATTACGGATGGAAAGTCGCCAGTCATACTTAATGGAGAAAAATAATGAACAAAAAAATAATATGAACGTAAACAAACCATGATAAACAAGGAAACTAAATAACATGGGTAGAACTCCGGTTTCTTTTCCTTGCAGTAGCAAGGTTTTCATTACCGGGGCTTCTTAACCCCAAATTGATTATATGTTAGAGAATGATACCAACCATACACTTTCCCACAGTTCGGAAAGAATAATAACGTACTACTCATTGGAAACAAAAATGGACGCTAAAACCAAACCAAGAGCACTGAAAAAAACAATTGGATTTCCTATTGCAATTACGATTCTTTTGTTGCTTAACGCGTGCAACTCAGAGGTAAAACTGATCTATACCAGTAATCAAATTAATCAACTAACCGACACAATTACATATAAAAGTATCCGCAAAGCTTTCTGGTCTCAGTCACTTATTTTGAAAACAAAAAATAAAGAGAAAATTGTACTTGCTCATGATAGCATTTGGGGATGTGTTTACAAAGACAAGATATTTTATCGGTACTACCGTGGAGCTTTTTATCCTGTTAAGGAGAGGGATAACATCTTCATCTATTCCACTTATCATTCATCCGGAAAGAGTGGTCATACGCATTTCTATTTTAGTAAAACGCCCGATTCTGAAATGTTTACTCTTGATAAAAAAAATATAGCTAAGCAATTTTCGGACAACTACTGCTTGTTGCAGAAAGGAAAGGATTTAAAATGGTATCAATCTTACGCAGATTATAACAGAAAAACACAAAGTTACAGAATAACGGAATTTTACAAAGAATGTAATACCAAATGATAAGAAAAGGGGAAGATATGTACTTATGTGTAGTTAAAACTCAATTATATTTTAATGAAGGACTAATTCAATACATAAGTTAGCACTAATAGGGACGGACAGACATTCCGTTTGACAAATAAGGTACTTAATGACAAAATAAGGACACTAAAATATAGCTATGAAAAAAACACGACTTCTATTCTTTGCCCTCATCCTGAGCGTTCGGACTTATTCACAGACCTGTGACTGTGACAAGGAATTTCAATTTATTAAAAATTACATTGAAATTAATTATGTAGGTTTTAAAGACAAAGTAACTCCATCGACTAAAATGGAATATGACATACTTGTAAATAAACTTCAAGACCTGACCAAATCGGCAAACTCTTCAAATTACTGTTTATACATTATAAAAAAGTATTTGCTTTATTTTAAAGACCAGCATATACAAATAAGTAGTAAAGAAAAACAAATAAGTCAAAAAGATACGGCAGCTTTAAGGGGATTATTTAATAACACAGAAAATATTATCTTAACAAAGGAAACAATAAATGCATTAAAAAATAAACCGCTATCTGAAATTGAGGGAATTTATTCTAGTACCTCGAAAACATATAAAATTGCGATTACAAAAAATGCAAATCCTTTTCGCGACTATGCAGGAGTTATTATTAATTCAAGAAATGGTTTTTGGAAACCAAATCAAGTTAAAATTGAGCTCAAACATATTGAAGGTGACAAATACGAAGGAATAGTGTATGACAAATTTCATAATTCAAAAATCAATACCTACACAATTACTAATGGTGTTTTTACTCCTGATGAATATTTAAAAGAGGGGGCAAAATCAAGTTCAAATTCAAAGGACGACTACGAACCATATAAAAAAGCTGAATTCTCTAATACAATGGCTTTTTTAAAGCAAGTTAATGATAGTACTCTCTATTTAAGAATTAAATCTTTTGACGGTCAATTTGCTAAACAAATTGAAACAGTTATCAAAGACGATGAAGTTCTATTAAAATCAAAACCATATTTAATTTTAGACTTGCGTTATAATGGAGGCGGTAGCGACAATGCGTATAGCTCCCTTCTACCGTTTATTTATACAAATCCTGTTAAAGGAATTGGTGTTGATGTCTTTTCAACTCCAGCAAATATTATAGCTTGGCAAAAAATGATTACCGAATATGACGAATATTTTTCGGTTGACGATAAAAAGGAATTAAACGACCTTGTTAAACGAATGCAAGAAAATCCTTTTAAACTAATAAGTTCAGCGGACGATGGTATTGATACACTTTCCTCTGTATATACCTACCCCAAAAAAGTCGCAGTAATTATAAATGAGGGTTGCGGAAGTACAACCGAGCAATTCCTTTTGGACGCTAAACAAAGTAATAAAGTAATTCTTATTGGCAAGGCAACCGCTGGTGTTCTTGACTATTCAAATGTTCGACAAGTAGATTTTAGTTGTATGAATTTTGTTTTAGGTTACCCGACAACTCGCTCAAGACGTATACCTGACAATGCCATTGACAACATTGGTATTAAGCCAAACATTTCAATGACTTTTGACAAAGGTTGGCTTGAAAAAGTCGTTGGTATTATGACAACAAATTAATAGATGGTAATGGACACTGGGAAAAAAAGTTACTATTCCCAAACAGAATAACAATCTCTATTATCAGATGTAATATAAAGAGTAAAAATAATGCAGCCATGATCAATAAAGACCCAACCCATAAGCACACTTACGATGCACAGGGAAGTATTACCTGTTGCTCATTGGAAGACAAGGTGAATCTTGAAGCTGAAAAACGGCTGAAAGAAAAAGGTCTTTCTACAAAAATCACACTTGGTGACCTAAAAGATTATGTTCCAGCAATAATCAGTTTCATTCTGCTTTTATCAGCCATTGTAATTGACAATTTCATTGAACAAGTTTGGTTTAGTGGTTACACTCGTATTGTTTGGTATATTATTTCATACCTACCAGTTGGAATTCCGGTAATTATTGATGCAGGAAAAGCAATGCTCAAAAAGGATATTTTTTCAGAATTTTTTCTAATGAGCATTGCAACCATTGGTGCTTTTGCTATTGGTGAATATCCGGAAGGAGTCGCTGTGATGCTGTTTTATGCAGTGGGAGAATTATTTCAATCGGCAGCGGTCAAACGCGCCAAAGGAAATATCAAGGCTTTATTGGATGTGCGACCGGATTCTGCAACTGTTTTACGTAATGGGAACTTTACAATTGTAAAACCCGAATCCGTTTCTGTTGGAGAAATCATTCAGGTAAAGGCAGGAGAAAAAGTTCCGTTAGATGGAATTTTGGTTTCTGATGTAAGCAGTTTCAACACCGCAGCACTTACCGGAGAAAGCAAACCCGATACCATACGCAAAAGAGAAAAGGTACTTGCGGGAATGATTAATGTGGGTGGAGTTATTGAAATCGAAGTAACGAAACTGTTTGCCGAAAGTTCAATCGCACGCATTCTTGATATGGTGCAGAATGCAACCACACGAAAAGCACAAACCGAATTATTTATCCGAAAATTCGCGAGAATTTATACGCCTATTGTTGTGTTGCTCGCAACGCTTTTAACCACCATGCCATATTTTTTCGTAAATGATTACGTATTTACTGAATGGCTCTATCGTGCGCTAATTTTTCTTGTAATTTCCTGTCCGTGTGCATTGGTGATTTCAATTCCACTCGGATATTTCGGAGGGATCGGTGCTGCTTCTCGCAATGGAATTTTATTCAAAGGGTCTAATTATTTAGACCTGATGACAAAGGTGAATACGGTGGTGGTTGATAAAACAGGAACCCTCACGAAAGGCGTTTTTAAAGTTCAGGAAGTGAAGTCGAATACTTTTTCAAAGGAAGAATTTATTGCACTTGTTGCGTCCATTGAAGCAAAATCTACACACCCCATTGCCAAGGCCATTGTGGAATATAGCGGTGATGCGCATAAAGAAATCAAGATATCTGATGTGGAAGAAATTCCCGGACATGGTTTGAAAGGTACTTTTTTAGGCGAAACCGTACTTGCGGGAAACACGAAACTTTTAAATAAATTCAACATCCCATATCCGGCAGAAATCGATTCAATAGCCGATTCCATTGTGGTTGTTGCCATGAACGACACTTATGTCGGGTACATCACCGTTGCGGATGAAATAAAAGAGGATGCAAAAAAAGCGGTTGATGATTTGCATTCTATGAACATCGAAATCATTATGCTTTCAGGTGACAAACAAACTGTGGTAAATGAGGTTGCAAAGAAGTTGGAAATAAAAAATGCTTTCGGAGATCTTCTTCCGCAAGGAAAAGTTGAGAAAGTGGAAGAACTAAAATCCGACAAGTCCAGGATTATTGCTTTCACAGGTGATGGAATAAATGACGCTCCGGTGTTGGCTTTAAGCGATGTTGGAATTGCAATGGGAGGATTAGGCAGTGATGCTGCTATTGAAACAGCCGATGTTGTAATTCAAACCGATCATCCTTCCAAAATTTCAACTGCCATGCATATTGGAAAAGCGACAAAGAAAATTGTATGGCAAAATATAATTCTTGCGTTTGGTGTTAAAGCGATTGTACTTGCATTGGGTGCAGGTGGAATTGCAACCATGTGGGAGGCTGTTTTTGCAGATGTTGGGGTGGCGTTATTAGCCATATTGAATGCGGTTAGAATACAGAAATTCAGCTTTTTGTAAATTAATGTTCATTTGGGCGGAAAGAAAAAAGGCTTATCTAAGGAAATTCGTAAATTTATCTTTATTATGACCATGTCACAAATTTTTTATTCCCGTTTGTTAATTTCCTTGATTTTGGTATTACCAATAATATCATTTTCAAATCCCGTTAAGAATAATGAGATTGATAGCCTGAATAGATTAATAGATAATACAACTGATAAAACTGAACGTGTAAATTTATTAAATGACCTTGCTTTTGCTTACTATTCAAAAGCTTTATATGAAGAGTCTATTGAATCACTTAAAAAAGCATTAAACTTAAGCGAAGATACTGGGAACAAAAAAGGAATAGCGCGAAGTGCTGGAAATCTGGCTATAGTTTATCAAGAACTTGGTAACTATCAAATGTCAATTGACTTTCAATTTAAGTCATTAAAAATATACGAAGCCTTGGCTGATTCTCTTGGTGTTGCAAATTGCTTAAGTTCTATTGGTAATGCATATGCTGGACAGGGATTACTTTCTGAAAGTATAAAAAAGCAAAAGGAGGCACTTAGAATATACGAACTGCTTAATAATACAGACGGAGTAGCTTTGGCATTAAGTAACCTCGGTCATGAATATTCACAAATTAGGGATTATATTACGGCATTAGAATTTGAAGAGAAAGCATTATTGCTTTACCGAAATCTCAAAGATGAAACACAAATAGCGCGGATGCTTAATAATATAGGCGCTATTTATTATAACCAGGGTACTTATGATAAGGCACTCGATTATTATAGTGAAGCACTTCAATTGCGAGTAAAAAACGGAGATAAGCCTGGAGCAGCGACAACGCTTATTAATTTTGCCGCGCTATATATAAAAAAAAACGATTTTGAAAATGCTCTTGTCTATGCAGAAAAAAGTCTTGCATTATCACAAGAAATTGGTGTTTTAGTTAATATCAATGAAGCGTATCGTGTACTTTCTGAAGTATATGCATTAAAAGGAAATATTACTGAAGAATTAAAATATTTTAAACTTTATACTGCAACGAAAGATAGTTTGCTGAATGAAAATAGCGCAACGCAGATGATAAAAATGTCTGCCATTTATGAAACCGATAAAAAACAAAAAAAAATAGAATTACTCAATCAGGAAAAGGAAAAAAATGAGGCGATAGCCTCAGAGCAAGAAAAAAGAAAAAATGTAATTATTTATTCTTCCATTGCGGTTCTTTCTATTGTCATTATTTTTTCAATATTCCTTTATAATAGATACAGACTCACCAAACTACAGAACAAAATTATTGAAGAAAAAAACAAGGATATTACCGATAGTATTAATTACGCGCAAAAAATTCAATCTTCTATATTACCCAATGATGAAGATTTTAAAATTGCTTTTCCAGAATCGTTTGTTTTATATATACCAAAGGATATTGTAAGCGGTGATTTTTATTGGATTAGCACAAATCCTAATGAATTTCCGGCTATTGATAAAGCGAAAGGTGAAAATTGGAAAGTGAAAAATCCTTTAATTGCCGCCGTTGACTGTACCGGTCATGGAGTGCCCGGTTCCTTAATGAGTATGTTGGGAAACTCGCTTTTAAATAAAATTGTTGACACTCACAAAATTTCCAAACCAAATGAAATTCTTAATGCGCTGAGAACTGAAATCATCAATTCGTTAAAACAGCATGGTGAAAATGAAAATAAGGATGGGATGGATATTGCTGTATGTGCAGTTTATGAAGATAAAATAGAATTTGCAGGAGCAAATAATCCAATCTACATTATCCGAAAGAATGGTATTTTGGAAGAAATTAAAGCGGACAAAATGCCAATAGGTTATTCAGCGAGTGAATTGAAACCTTATAAGAATCATACAGTAAAAATGGAGCAAGGAGACAGTTTCTATATGTTTACAGATGGTTATGCGGATCAGTTTGGAGGCAAGGAAGAAAAAAAATTCAAATATAAACAGCTGAAAGGGCTACTTACTTCAATTTATTCCGAACCAATGGATGCCCAAAAGAAAGTTTTAAACGAAACTATTGAAAAATGGAAAGGTGCAAATAAGCAAACGGATGATATTCTGATTATAGGAATAAAAGTTTAAACAGATTCTATTCATTAAAATTATTTCATTGCGATTTTTTTTAAATTGCAACCTTTTTGCCCACTTTATAGTGGCTATTTTCATGGCTTGTGGCCAGGTATCGGAGAAAATCCAACCTTTGCCCCAGCAAGATATTAAGGTCGATATGAAGTATAAAACCTTAAAGGAAATCATATATCTCTTGAACTTTTCTGCCTGCCACCTGTACCGGGATGTAATTAAAAGCTGAAGGCGATTCAAAATCATGGGGTTTTTCGTAAATTGCAAACTAAAATCAATAGCTATGAAAAGATTATCTACCCTTTCCGTCCTGTTTACCCTTAATATCCTATCGGTAAACGCCCAACCCGTTTTTCAAAAGACCTTTGCCGGTTCGGTCAACTATACCGGAACCCGTGCGACTTCGGCTACCAGTGGGATCATTGTGGCGGGAACGAGAGGCTCATCCCTCGGCTCACCGGAAGAAGGAATTCTTATGAAAACCGACCTTTCGGGTACCATTAGCTGGACAAAAGCCTATGGGGCAAGCGGAAATGAGATTTTTAATATTGCCCGGCAGACATCCGATGGCGGATACATAGCAGCCGGTTACACAACCAGTTCGGGTGCAGGAGGAAGAGATGTATTGGTGGTTAAAACAGATGCCAGCGGAAACATAAGCTGGGCTAAAACATACGGAACGGTGGATGATGAAATTGCTTATGACATTATTCAAACAACAGATGGCGGTTATATTTTGACCGGTGATGCAAAAAAAATAAACGCTCAAACAACCGTTGGAGCCATTTACCTGTTAAAACTAACCAGCACCGGAACAGAATCATGGTCGAAAATGTGGGGAGCAGGCATTGGTAATTACGGGTATAATGTGATTCAGACTTCCGATGGCGGTTATATGGTGGGAGGAAGAGCCAACAATGGATTTTTCAGTTTTATAAAAACAGATGCCAGCGGAAACATCTCCTTTGCACGGGCGAGTATGCCCATTGGAATACAGGCTGTAGATTTTTCACAGATGATCCAAACCTCTGATGGTGGCTATGCCGTAGTAGGAACCGGAACCAATACAAGCAATGATGCCATGATCGTATTTGAAAAACTGGATGCCACAGCTACTGTTACGTTTGCAAAAACATATAACCCCGGAACCTTTCCGATGGACATTGGCTTTGGGTTAATGCAAACATGGAACGGTGGCTATACAATAATTGGTTATAGTGGAAATTTCGCACCCAATTTTGCCAACCTGTACATTCTTAATATTTCTTCAACAGGCGTTGTTGCTTCAGCTAAAACAAGTACGGCCATTAGTTATGGTTACACAGTGAGTTTTGCCGTTTCACCGCTTTCGGATGGTGGCTTTGCCGCAACAGGAACCAACGGAACCAACATGGTGCTTTTTAAAGGCGATGGTATGGGGAATACCGGTTGCACTTATACTACTGCAAGCGCAACCGAAAACACACCCACCTATTTTGATAATGCCATTACCAACTGGACATCGTCCGGAACAACTATTACCAATACATCTTCTGTTACTGCGTCTACTGTTACACTTACGCCAACCAGTTTATGCAGCGGAGTAGGCATTGAAGAAACAGAAATTTCGGAAAACATCGAGGTTTATCCTAACCCCGCAAGCGATGAATTGAATATTGATGTAAGCGGGGCCGGATTAAATAACAGTAATATTACAGTAGAAATTTACAATTCTGTTGGAGAAATCGTTCAAACGCAAAACATTTTCTCAGGCAATATTATCAGAGTACCGGTGAGCGGCTTAGAAAACGGGATTTATTTCGTCAAGATAAATACTGAAGGGAAATTCGCTACAAAAACAGTTATTGTTCAGCGGTAAATTTTATTTGGAATGAACGAAATCATTCAACTAAAAATAAAACTACGCGGATCGGAGCCTGAGATATGGCGCAGGATACAGGTTGATTATGATACTTCATTTTTCGATCTCCATCACATCATACAAATAACAATGGGATGGCAGAATTACCACCTGTATGAATTCCGTTTTGAAAATTACCGGGTGAGCGAACCCGATGAAGAAATGGACGGCATTTATCCTGATCTTCAATACCTCGATCCGCGCAATGAAGTGGGGCCATGCCTGGGAAAGGTTGGTGTCACATGCGAATATGAGTACGATTTCGGTGATGGATGGAAACATGATATCGTAGTAGAAAAAATAATAAATGCTGATGCAAAAACAAAATATCTTGCCTGCATTGGCGGAGAATTGAGATGCCCGCCCGAAGATTGCGGGGGCATTCATGGATTTTATCATACGCTCCGTGTACTTGCCGATAAAAGCGACCCTGAACATAAAGAAATGAAAACATGGGTTGGAAAAAATTATGATCCGGAGAAATTTGATATTGAGAGTGTGAACCGAAAATTGAAGTCATTGGACAACTATATTGAAAAGTGGTTGGAAAACGGTTAATTTTGATATGCTAAAAATTCATACTTATGAGTTCAACGATCAAAATTTTTAATTCGGTACTTTTTCTGATATTATTATTTGGCATGACCATTTCGAATGTATATGGTCAGGCTGTTTCCGAAAAAGAATTTAAAAAACACCAGGAAAGAGTTGCTGAATCAAAAGAAAAGGGAAAGGTAATAGTAAGTCTTGACACTATTTTCAACAGCGGAACACCGTATGCCATCCTGAAAGAAAAGAAAGTAGCCCTTCAAACCGAATACACGCTTTCATCCCTATCCGGTAAGGAACTTTTGTACATCCAAACCGAAAATATTGATGATCCAAAAAGTGCCAGCGGAAAAACATATTACAAAGCCTTTATTTTCGCAGGTTCGGGTAGCCGGGGTGAAATTGTGATGGGAGGCAAAGTAGAAAAAGTAATTGTAGAATATGATCTGGTAAAGGATAGTGTTATAAACCCGGACGGTGAGAAGAAATTTCTGCTTAAGAATCCGCCAAAATATTCCAATAAGCCCCAGCAGGTTATTGTGGTCAATACTTCGCAATACAACACTGTAACTCGAAACCGCGCCATGCCCATTTTTGTTAACGGTTCAGAAATAAAGCAGGATAACAAGGTAATTGGAACATTCACCAAAACCACGGATATGAATTATGGTAAAAGTACCACTATCATAGCCGTATTTCTGCCGGATGGAACAAAGGTAGCCGAGGCCACCGCTGAAGGCTATAACCCAAAATCCTTTAGTACAGTTACCCTTAAGGATAACCGCTCCCATAGCGTAAATACCACAACCTACGGCAACGAAGTAAAGGACATAGCCAAATACCTGACCGACCTCCAATACCTTTAAAACCTTGCCTTTATAGGGCTATTTTCGGGGCATCTAACCGGGTATCGGAGAAAATTCTACCTTTGCCCCGGTTACTTTGAAAACAAGCGTAATTGACGCTAAATTTTACCGTCAATTACGATAAAGTCTTGTAGACTTAGGGTCGACAATTGTGGCATTAGGTCTACCATAAAGTAGAAAAGCCACGAAGATTTTCGTGGCTTTTTGAATTTTAATCAGGCCTTTCACTTCATAGCAGCGATCTGACGAAGGAAGATTTACTCCAGGTCGCTACCATGAAGCAGAAAAGCCCGGTTTGTCAAACTGGCTCTTTGTTTCTATGAATAGCTTGAGTGGGACAATGGGATTGATTCAATCATGAAGTATGATTTGAAAAACGAGATTCTATCTGATACAATATTATATGAATCAGTTATTTTTCCTCCCCTGTTCTATCCAGCATTCAATAATCTGAATCTCTTCGGGAAGGAGTTGTGTGGTATCCTGCGGCATCATGGGAAATCCGGGCTGGTGTTTTATTGTTGCCAGGAAACTTTCCATGAGTGATGCTTCATATATATCCGAATAGTCGCTGAAGATCAAATCAATTCCATTCATTAAAAAAGCGTGGCAGGAATTATTCGCACAACGGGAAATGATTAACGGTTTTATCTCCGAATTGAAAGAAACATCGTACTCACAAGGTGCCGGCCGAATCTCTTCTGCCTTTTCTTTATGACATCCGAAAAAAAACAGCATAATCCATATCGGAAATTCAATTTTAATCAGTTTTATTTTGATTTGCTTCAAAATGGTGGCCGGATGAAAAAACGTTTTACCGGATAACAATTTTTGTAGTGTTTACTGAATTATCCTGTTGTGTTAACCGGATAAGATATATTCCGGGGCTCCACATGTGTACATCCAGCAAATAAGTTGAGTTGTTATTTTCAGAAAAAATCAAACTGCCGGTCATATCAAAAATTTCAAGCCTGTTTATTTCAGCCGGATTTATATTCTTAACCGTAATAAAATCTTCGGCAGGATTGGGAAATACGGATAAAAATGATTCCGTTTCCAATTCGTTTACACTTATTGCGTTGCCGCTGAAACTCAAATCGTCAATATATAAATATCCCCCGGCAAGCGGATTTACAGAACTGGAAGAAATAACAATACAGGCTGTATCCGGTGTGGCGCCCGATTGATAAATTAAATCAGTGAACAACGGCTGCCATGAGTGAGCCATCCCTAAAAATTCTGAATATCCCCGGGCAATGGTATCACGCTGGTTATTTGCTGAATTCCATTTTGTCAAACAAACATAAAGGTTGGAAGGATCGCTGAAATCAAAAGGCATGTATTGGACAATATAGTCAAGCCGGGCAGGCCGCGCATTGAACGGAAATCCGCTAACCGGTAGAAATGTTGTGGTATCAATAATGCCGCTCACCGCTTTTCCTGTCACAACTCCTTTCCCGGGAATATTTTCTGTACGTACTATTAAATAATTGGTAGCCGCGTTACCGGGATCTCCTTCTATACATGTGTAAATTCCGCTGGAACTGGTATAGGCATTAAGGTTATCCCAATAATCAGGAACGGTATACGCTCCCATATTGGTCCACGATGAAAAACTATTATTCGGAATCTGTGCGCCCGCAGAAGCACATAACAAAAACCAAAAAAACAGGTTTACAATTTTCATTTCACAATTATTTTCCGATACCGAAATCCATCGTCTGTCCCGATTTGAAAAATGTATAAACCGGCAGGCCAGTTCATGCTGTTAATCTGCTTTCTGCCCGCCATCGGTTCGCGGGATACATATACCACTTTGCCTGTTGAATTGAAAACAGCAACTGAATAACGGAGGCTTTCATCTGTATTCATCATCTCAATATAATGATCAGCGGGATTGGGATAGATCAGGAAATTATCATCTTCATAATTCAATTCATTTACTCCGATTGTAGCCGAATCTATCACCAGAAAACTTCCCATCATTCCTTCATCTTCGTGATGCAGCAAATGGCAATGATACATATACGGCACAACAGGATTGGCAAACGTGGTAAATTGTGTAATAAAACGGACGGTGTCATCGGGTTGCACGAGAATAACGTCTTTCAGACCCTGGTATTGTGGCGGAGGAGTACTTCCGTTTATCTCCAGAACATAAAATTCAATATCATGAATATGGAACGGGTGAGCTACCATTGTGCTATTTGTCAGTTCCCAGATTTCAATATCATTCAGGTAAGTGATAACGTTAATTGAATCCATGTTGAACGCTTTATTGTTCATCAGGAACGGGCCGTCAACGTAACCTTGTTGTCCGCTGATAACTGTGTCGGGAGAAAAATGAATACTTCTTGTTGTAACGGCACTGGCCTCCGGCAAAGGAATTTTCGGAACAAAAGAAACGGGAATTGTAGTAACGGGATTTGCTGTTTGAGCTACAACATCAAAACGCAAAACATTAAAATCTGCTCCATTCAGCGGATTGGTGTAGTATCCTTCAGCAATTACTATCGAGCTGGTGCCAACAGAATCAGCGCCAATGATTCCCCGCGGTAATTCGGATGCATAACTTTTAAGGTAAATTTGATTACCAACAGAATAAGAAGAAAAATCAATCAGGATTTCTGCCCGCTCCCCGGTTGATAATCTCACCCTGTTGGTTAAATAAGGTTGTGATAGCAATCCTCCGTCACTTCCTATCAGATAAAAATCGGATGAATCAGATAAACCAAAATAGTAGGTTCGGTCTGCAGAACCATTTAAGATGCGAAAACGAACTACCTGTTGCGGAACCTGCAGGTAGGGATTAATCGTTCCGTTCACCATATTGATACTGTCTTCGTGGGTAGCTGTAGCAATCTGGTATAATACATCAAATGCTTTTGATTGCACAATCAGGGGAAAATCGTCAACTCCGTATCTCCGGGGTAATGTATAGGTAGCTTCAATACTATCGCGAACAATAATCAAACCGGCCAATCCTTTTGAAACCTGGATTTCTGTTTTTCCTTCTCCGTGCGGATGATACCAGAATGTGGAAGCTTCATTCAGCATCCTAAATGAGGGACTCCAGGTGGTTGAGGGATAAATAATCTGGTGCGGGCCACCGTCATTTTCCGGAGCAACGTGAAATCCATGCCAGTGAACTGTTGTTTGCTGAGTGATATTATTCGTAACGTTTAATGTAATGCTGTCACCTTTATTAATTAAAAGTGTAGGTCCTAAAAAATTTCCGTTGTAGCCGTAAGTAGGCGTATTATAACCGGTAAAAAATTGTTTCGTCCCGGGTTGAACATTCAGGTTAAATACTGTTCCGCTTAATGTATCGGGAATATAAAGCTGGTTTTGTGCAAAAGAAGTTGCTGTTGCCAATAATGCTATACCGGCAACTGCAAATCTTCTCTTGAAAAAAATATATCGCATCAGTGAATAATACTGATATTCTGATGTAAAATAGTTGTTTTGGAAGAAATACGAACCATATAATTACCCTGTGCAATTTCGGTAACGTTAAATGATTTGGTGTTTACTCCTGCACTTACTTCCCCGTTAAAAACAGTTTTGATTACACGCCCGGTAAGGTCAACAATCTCTATGATTATGTCGCTAGCGGTTTTCATGTTGAAACTAATATTCATATCTGCATTGGCCGGATTGGGAAATACAGACAAATCGTTTATTGAAATGTTTTCTTCAACGTTTGTTCCATTCAAAAAATTCCGGATATCATTGGCCATGGTTGTAGTATCGGATGTTACAAACCCAACGTAAGGGGAACCTAAAACCAAATGCGATGTTCCTCCTCCAAGTATAACGATGGTGGGCATTCCCATTCCTCCGTAATACGCTACCTGGGTGGCACCACTATCTGACGGTATGGATGAAAAACCGTTTGTTGTGATCCAGTTGTTCACTGTTGTACAGGAATAAGAATTGTTATATCCAAAAGCATAGGCTTTGATCATTCCCGGGAATTCAGCCAGTAAATTTGCTTTCATATCTTCAAGCGTATTTCCTGCTGTGATACATGAACCACAGCTTGTCATGAAAAATTCGATGATTACCGCTTTTCCTGCATCAAGGTCATTAAACAGGTTATGCGGATTTCCGTTGCAATCAACAATATCAAAATTCATGGCATTGGTTTGGGCGTTGGCTTTGGGTGAAAAAATAAAACCGGCCATTGCAAATAAAACAGGGTAGAGTTTTGTTTTCATATTTTGATTTTTCTGGTTAATGAACTGGAAGATTTATTATTTTATAAAATTAACGATTTTTTTTCTTACCGGCAAAAGAATATCAATATACTGTATGTTGCCAGTAAATTTTGTTTCCCCGGATTTTCTGCTCCCTTCATGTTAACCTTCATCACATTACGCAAAAGGACTTTGTAAAAAAAACAAAAAACGAATTCCTTTTTTTATTCGTTTTAAGCATTCTAAAAGTACGCAGACAGACGTTTATATAGTGTTAAAAAAGTAGTTTAATATTGGAGTTTATAATAAACCCTGCAAACCAGTATGAATTCAATAATGATTGTTTTTATTTTTTATTTAATATTTTGATTTACAGTATTATATGTGCTATTTTATGTGAAAAACGATGGCAAATAAGAGATAAGAGTTTTAATCTTATCTCCAAGTATGGCCTATTAACAAAACCCGGATATCTTAAACCAGCGTAAAATATTTCTACTTTTACTTCGTTTTGTACAAAACAAGTTCAAACTGCTATGAGGTTAAGTAATAAAATAAAGATAATCGGCCCGCTGTTGTTTTTAGCGGCTTATCTTAATGTTATTATTACTCATGTTGTTTGCAATTGGGAACATTCACTGGAGCATAGTACCAGTGAACATTCGCACAGTGCGGGGCACGATCATCATTCGCATGACGAGAGCCATTCTCAAAAAAACGAACCTCATTCCCATTCAGACAAACACGATCACTCCAAACCCGGTGAAGGCAATTGTTGCGATGAAGAAACAAGCCGCATTCTTTCTTCTGTTTTTTCGCAGGAATTTTCTCCAATTAAACTCAGCAACCCTGAGTTTGTACATATCCTCTTTATAGCATATAATAATCAGCTTGTATCTTTTGAAAGCGAAAAAGAAAAACGGGCTGTAAATTATTCTTTGCCTCCGCCCAAAATTCCTGATTTAAGGATATACATTCAGTCATTCCAGATTTGATTTCGTCATTGATAATTCTTTGATGCAGTATTGTATTGCGTCAATTCTTTGTTTTATCAATAACGAAATAATAATGTCAAAAGAAAAAACATTCATTCCTGCATTACGATTTAACTGGCTGACGGGTATTTTCGATCCGCTCCTTAAATACACTATGCCCGAAAAAAGATTTAAGTCTGCTTTAATTGATCAGGCTAAAATTTCTCCATCGCATTCGGTACTGGACTTCGGGTGTGGGTCACTTACCCTTACCCTTCTTGCCAAGCAAAAGCAACCACAAGCTGCATTTACGGGTGTAGATGTAGATGAGAAAATATTAACCATCGCCCGAAAAAAATTAGGGCCATCCAATTCTGCTATCCGGATAGATAAATATGACGGATTGGTTTTACCTTATAATGATTCATCTTTTGACAGGGTGATTACCAGCCTTGTATTTCATCATCTTACCACTGAACAAAAAGAAAGTTCTTTAAAAGAAATTAAACGAATATTGAAGCCTGGCGGAGAATTGCATATTGCTGACTGGGGAAAGCCTTCCAATTTTTTAATGCGTTTTGCTTTCTATAGCGTACAGTTACTTGACGGGTTTAAAACCACCCGGGATAATGTAAAAGGATTATTACCCGAATTTATACGAAAAGCCGGATTTAAGGAGGTATCACTTCATTCCCGGTTTAACACTATATATGGAACACTACAATTATACAAGACAAAAAAAACCGACTAAATATGAAAAAAGCTATTCTTGTTTTACTACTCTCTTTCGGCTGGCAGATACAATACGCTCAGGAAATTTGCGGCTTTGATGAATATGTGAGAAAAAACAAATCCTCTGTTTCTGCATCAGAAAACCGGATTAAAAGCTATTTAATTTCTCATCCGGCCCAGAGAAACCAGGATAGCGTAAAAATAATTCCGGTGGTGGTTCATGTCATTCACCAGGGAGGAACTGAAAATATTTCTGATGCCCAGATTCAGAGCCAGATAGATGTTTTAAACGAGGATTTTGGAAAAATTCCGGGAACTAACGGTGATGGGAATGGCGTAGATACAAAAATTCAATTTTGTCTTGCCAAAAAAACACCTGACGGAAAATGTACCAATGGAATTGTGAGAATAAACAGCTCACTGACGAATCATCAGACTTACCAGAGAAGTATGTTAAAAAATCTTTCTTACTGGGATAATTCGCGCTATCTAAATATGTATGTAGTAAAAACAATCAATGGAACAAGCGGGATTCTCGGCTACTCCTCTTTTCCTGGGGGGCCACCGGATGAAGACGGAATTGTTGTAAGACATAATTATTTTGGCAGAATTGGTACGGCATCATCATCACTGGGCAGAACAACGACACATGAAATAGGACACTGGTTTGGGCTTTATCATACATTTAATAACGGTTGCGGCACTGACGTTTGCTCTGATGGCGATTTTATCTGCGATACTCCACCGGTAGCCTCTCCCAACTATGGTTGCCCCTCATCGGTAAACAGCTGCTCAAACGACAACCCGGATATGGCGGATTTAATTGATAATTATCTTGACTATTCAAATGATAATTGCAAAAGCATGTTCACCGCAGGACAAAAAAACAGGATGCATGCAACACTTGACACCCTTCGCTTTGACATTTGGCAGCAATGGAATATTGATTCTACAGGCTGCGACAGTGGCTATGTATCACCCGCCTGTAATGTTATTGCCGATTTCACTTCCAATAGCCAGACTATTTGTGTTACCAACAGTGTTCAGTTTATCAACAGGTCGCTGAATAACCCTGTCACCTATCAATGGTGGTTTCCGGGAGGCACACCTTCATCCTCGGTTTCGGAGAATCCACTCGTTTCATATAACTCGATTGGCACTTACGATGTTTCCCTGAAAGTGACAGGTGTCTCCGGAAGCGACAGTATATTTTTTCCTTCTTATATAACGGTTACAACGCCCCCGGCTGGACAGGCACTACCTTTTACAGAAACATTTGAAACATTACAATGGCCGCCTGCCGCCATTACAATTGATAATCCCGATGGCGGAATTACATGGGAACTGGATACAACCGCAATTCCATACGCGGGCATTGCTTCTGCAAAAATCAATAATCTTATCAATATCAACTATGGCCAGTCAGACGCACTACTTCTTCCCGTGTTTGATTTTACATCACTTGGCGGAACGCCCTATTTATCTTTTAAATGGGCGTATGCAAAATCTGACGCGAATTACTCTGATGAACTGATTGTTCTTGTTTCAAATGACTGCGGAGTGAATTTTTCGCAGGTTTTTTATAGAACGGGGACTGCTATGACAACAGGCCCTACACAAACTACGCCCTACATTCCCGATAGCTCAACGGTATGGAAAACAGCAAGTATTTCATTATCATCATACGCTACACAAACCAGTGTTCTGATAAAAATTGTAAATGTTACTGACGGGGGGAACAATTTGTACATTGATAATATTAATGTAGGTAATAGTGTGCTCGGCATAAATGAAAGCGATAAAGATCTATTCCTCTCAATATATCCCAATCCTGCAAACAATGAATTTTTTATTTCTTCTTCGGAAGATGGGACTGTCGAAAAAATTGAATTGGTTGATTTGAGCGGAAGAACGGTGCAATCATTTGTAATTAACCAGCCGGCAGGCATTATAAAAGTATCAGTAAATAATGAAATTCCTGCGGGGATATATGGTGTTATAATAAAAACGACAAACGGAACCCGGTTCAGAAAACTGATAATTCAAAAATAAATTCATATGAACTCTAACTGTTTTTTTCATTTATCCATATATTCTCCGGGAGGCGATTCTCCGCAGGAATAGTATATTTATGCCATAAAAAAGTAACCTCTAAAACCAAATAACATGAAACGATTAATTTTTTCAATTATGACCATCAGTGCACTGAGTTTTGCGGCTTCCTGTTCCAACTCAGAAAAAAAGAAGGATGAAGAGCATAAACACGAAGCTATGTATCAGTGCCCGATGAAATGTGAAGGAGACAAAACGTATGCAGAAGCCGGCACATGTCCAAAATGCAATATGGATCTGAAACAAACCGAAGAGAAAAACAGCGACCATGGCCATGAACATTAATCTTTAAAGCAGAGGGGAGAAGTAGTTTTTATGTTTCGTTTGTTTTTTCATTCTTCTCCCCCTCCTGCTTTTAATAGCTGTAAATGGAATAAAAAATGTAATGAAAAGTTAAAAAAGAGTCCAAAAAATAAGGATATGAGAAAAATACTATTTCTTTTCTATTTTATACCGGTAAGTTTATTTGCTCAGCCGGGAGAAAGCCATGAAACAGCTTTTATCAGGGGAGAAGCGATGATTCAGCTGGAAGATAAGTATTCCATTGATGAAGTTATTAATGATTTTCCTGATTCGTTGAATGTAAAACTGATAAAACAACTTTCTCCCAATATGAGATACTGGTTATTAGGATTTGACTCCCTTATCCTGTCCAACGAAAAATTTATTCAACTGTTATTGGATACAAAAGGAATAACACTGGCACAAAACAATCATTTTGTTTATGAAAGATCCATTCCTGATGATGCTTCATTCTCCAGTCAGTGGCACCATACAAATACCGGGCAAACAGGAGGAACAACGGATGCGGATATAGACAGTGATTTAGCCTGGGACATTACTACAGGAGGAGTTACAGCAACCAATGATACGATTGTGGTGTGTTTGGTTGAAGGTGGCGGAGCAAACTACAATCATCCCGACCTGATTGGAAATTTTTGGCGAAACTACAATGAAACAGACGGAAATGGTATTGATGATGACGGAAATGGATATACGGATGATTTTAACGGCTGGAATGTTGGTTCGGCCAATGACAGTCATTCTGCCGGAAGTCACGGAACCCAGTGTTATGGAATGATTGGCGCCAAAGGAAACAATACAACAGGCGTAACCGGAATAAACTGGAATGTAAAAGTAATGCTGGTTTCAGGTTTTGGTGTCACCGAGTCTTCTGTAATTTCAGCATATGATTATCCTCTGACCATGCGAAAATTATACAACCAAACCGGTGGATCAGCGGGTGCATTTGTTGTTGCCACTTCTTCTTCGTGGGGGATTGACAATGCCGATCCTTCTGCTTACCCGTTATGGTGTGCATTTTATGATTCACTCGGTGCACAGGGAATTTTAAATGTGGCCGCCACTACAAACAATAATGCAGATGTAGATGCCGTAGGCGATATGCCTACTGCCTGCTCCAGCCAATATATGGTTTCTGTTACAAGAACCGGGCAAACCGACAACCAGGCCGGTGGATATGGTTTAACTACTATTGATTTTGGCGCACCGGGTATAAATGTTTATACTACTACCGGATCAAATTCATATACCAGTACAACCGGCACTTCCTTTTCCTGTCCATTAACAGCAGGAACCATTGCGCTTATGTATTCTGTACCCTGCGCACAGTTTATGAACCTTGTAAACAATAACCCGTCATCGGGAGCTGAATATGTGTTGCAGGTTCTATTGAATAACGTTGACCCCATTTCAGCTATGTCGGGTATTTCTGTTACCGGGGGACGATTGAATGCATTCGGAGCGGTAAACTATATGGATGTTAACTGCCTTTCTTCCGGTATAACCGAAGCTTCCGGAAATTCTCCCGAAATAGTTTTGTTTCCAAATCCTGTTACTGACGAAATAACTTTTAACATGCCTGCTGATTTCTTTGAAAATGGAAATGAATTCCGGTTAATAATCTGCAATCCGGCCGGACAGGAAATCCTTTGCACAAAAATGAAATTACCTTCAGAGAGAATAAACATCAAAACTATTGACAGCGGGTTTTATTTTTATAAAATCACATCACCCGTATATGGTTTAATAAAAACCGGTACACTAATCAAAATTTAAAAGAATGAATCCTGATAAGAAAATTATAAAATATATGACCGGGATTGCCTCCGTTTGTCATTATGAAGTGTACCGGCCTGTGATTTTGCTGCTTTTATCTTTTGCATTTCTGCCTATAGCCGGTTTATCACAAACCATTGTCTACGAACAACAATTCCTGGATTCTGTTATAAAAAACCATCCTGCCTTCAAAATCGCTGAATTAAAAGTGCTGCAAAATAAAGCACAACAAAAATCAGCTTTCAATTTACCCAATCCTGAAGTGGTGGCAGAAAGCCCTACAGGAGATTTTTACACGATAGGTGTTTTACAGCAAATAGAATTTCCTACCGTTTACATCCGGCAAAAACAATTAGCCGAACAACAAACAACCCTTTCTGAAAAAGAAAAAAAGGTAACCGCCATCGAAACAAGATACCTGGCAAAACTACTTTATCTGAATTTTCAATACTCGGCTTCAATGATGAAATTATTGCATTCGCAGGATTCTATTTACGCAGAATTGAGCGAAATAGCCGACCGAAAATTTGAAGTGGGAGATATCGACCTGATTAGTAAAACCTACGCCAATTCACAATATGGTGAAGTACATGCAAAATATTTAAGCGAGCAGGCAAATTATGCAGGTTATGCCAGCCAGTTAAAAATTTATATGAATCTTAAAGATTCAGTTTCCCCTGCCCTGCTCGGCAAATCTCTGCTTGTTATCCCCGGGCTTCTTACGGATACCTTACAATTGCAAAGCAGTCCGTCTATTCAATACTACGAACAGGTTACAAAAGTAAATGAGGCCGCGTGGAAAGTAGAAAAAAACAAAGCTCTTCCGGGAATCGTTGCCGGATATCTTAACCAGGGCCCGGAATATACACCTTCCAACCTGCGATTCAGAGCGGGAATTACCATTCCACTATGGTTTTGGCAATATACCGGCAACATCAAATCGGCCAGGTATTCTTTTGAAGCAGCAAAAGAAGAACAGATTTTACAGGAACAACAATTAATGAGAAACATAGAATTTCTGAAACAACAAATCTTTGCTTCAGCACTCAATCTTTCCTATTATGAAAAAACAGGAATGAAACAGGCTGACGAACTCTATGAAGCATCAAGAAGGTTTTATGAGTCCAGTGAGTGGGACGGTATTTCATTTTTAAGAATTGCCAATGATGCTTTTGCCATTAAAGCCAACTATTACATGACACTAAAATCCTATAACGAATTTTTATTGCATTACCATTTTTTAAACGGAACACTATGAAAAAAATAATTCTTTTTTGTTTCTTTTTTCTTTACGGTATCAGCTATGCGCACGAAGGGCATGGAGACGAAAACAAAAAGAAAAATTCAGAAACCGCAGCAGAGCAACTGGTTTCCGAAGCCAGTTCGGATAAATATGAATTGCTTGTAAAATATGATGAACTGGCTCCCGGAGAAGAATCCGAATTTCTTCTTTTTGTCAGCAACTATATAACAAATCAACCTATTGATTCCATAAACATCAGCATTATTTGCCGTGAAAATAAATCACAAACATTTCAGGTTGAAAGAGCAGACCCCGGAATATATCGTGTAAAAACAATATTTCCTGAAAAATCCAACTACTCGCTATTAATACAAATAGACGGTGGAACAGGAAGCGATCTTATTTTATTGGAAAACATCAAAACCGGTATTTCATCAACAGAACCTCTCCATGATGATCATTCCGGATCATGGGGAGGCATCTGGTTATTTATTTCAGGAACAGCAGCCGGAATTATAATCATGTTTCTCTTTCTTAAGTTGGGAGGCAAAAAAACCAAAGCTGCACTGCTTCTGCTGTTGTTCAACATCGGTTCATTTCCCGAAAGCTATTTATTGAATGCACACGAAGGTCATGGGGAAATGGAAAAAAATCAGTCATCTGCTTTCACCGGCACATCCTTTTCCATTCCGAAAGAAACTCAATTCCTGTTTGAAATGACAACGGTTAAAGCAGAAACAGGAACGTATGAAGAAGTGACAAAACTTTATGGCACTGTACTTCCTTCCAATGACGGTTATGCAGCAATAACCAGTGCTCAAAACGGCCGCATTACTTCGCTTAAAATAAAAGTAGGTGGAAAAGTAAAAAAAGGAGATCAGCTGGCACTGGTGGAACAAATACCCGATGCCGCCAGCCAGGTAAATCTTTTAGCTGAGAGAAACAACCTGGAAGCCGAATTTGAAGCTGCCAAAAAAGATATAGAACGACACGAAAAAATAAAAGACATTATTTCAAAGAAAGAAGCAGATGAAGCCATTGCAAGATATCAGAAAGCGAAAGAAAATCTCGAGCTTTTTAATTCTTCCAGCGGGCGATCAATTATTCTTCGCTCACCTATTGATGGCATCATCGGGAATTTCAATTTGTCTGTTGGCTCTCCCGTAATGGCAGGAGACACACTGTTTTCAATTACCAATCTCAGCCATGTATTTATAGAAGCCCAGGTATACGACAGGGATGTTCAAAATGTAATGGACGGAGGTAAGTTTGTGGTGGAGTGTATCAATGATGACCACAAAACAGCTGAAGTTTCCATTATTTCTGCTGCACAAACTATTAATCCTACCAATCAATCGCAACGGTTTCTGTTTGAAATGAAAAATCCGGACGGAGATTTTAAGATTGGAGAATTTGTAAATGTCCGCGTATTTGCAAAAGAGAAATCACATGAACTGGCTTTACCTAACAGTGCTATCAGCGAAATAAATGGCAGGCCGGTAGTTTTTATCAAAGATGCTGCTGAAAAATTCAGCGTTTCCTATATATCTCCCGGTGAAAACAATGGAGAATATACGGTGATTAAAAAGGGGGTTGAAGAAGGAGAAAGAGTGATAATAACAGGATCGTACCAGGCAAAAATGATTTACCTGAACCAATAAAAGAATGGAAAAGATTTTTAACGAAGAATGGTTTTACGAAGGGTTTAACAAATACAACCCCAACCCGGTTGTTTGTTCCCAGCTGAAAATTTTTATGCAAAATGTAAAACTTATCATGTATGTAGACGTCCATTGCAAGGATACCAAACCTCTTATCCCGCCACTTTTTAAAGTACTTAAATCCATTTCGCATCATAAATACAAAATAATTTATGTAACCCGGTGGGACCTTCCCTTTATTTCGACAGATAATAAAGTAATAAACCGTGTTCCCACTATCATTCTCCAAAATAACAGCAGGCAGGAGATCGGCAGAATAACTGAAACGCTTTCTATCATGCCGCTGGTTGAAAAAGAACTTTTGTATTTACTTAAACCTAAAAAATAAAATGAAAACACAAATTCTTAGTTTAATGTGGATGTCAGCATTGTTTCTCGCATCCTGCGGTTCAACGGAAACACCTTCAAAAGAAAAGGGTGACGGCCATAGTCAGAAACATGATGAGAACCACCAACACACGTATGCTTGCCCAATGCATCCCGACATCATTGGAGAGGAGGGCGCTACTTGTCCAAAATGCGGAATGAAACTGGAACATAACGACAATGCCGGAAAAAATAACGGTGATTCCTACTTTATGCAGTTTTCTGCCGCCCCGGCTGAGATTGAGTCGGGAAAAGAAGCTACTCTTCTTTTTACTCCCAAAATTAAAGGCAAAGAAGACGAAATGGTTCCGCTTGATGTGGAGCATGAAAAAAAACTTCACCTTATTATTGTATCCAACGACCTCGCCTATTTCGAACATGTGCATCCTGAATACCAGGCAGACGGATCGTACCAAATAAAAGTTTTGCCAAAAGAAAAAGAATTTACCAATGGCAAAGGACAAAATGAAACACGGTTTGAAAACGGTGGCGGATATACACTTTTTGCTGATTATGTTCCATCCGGAGCCAGTCACCAACTTGAAAAAATTGATTTAACAGTAAAAGGAAATCCGTATAAAGAAGTTTCATTTGAGAAGGAAAGACTTACATTTTCAGGTGAAGGTGTTACAGTCGCCCTTGAAGCTGAAGGGGGCTGGATAACAAATAAACAGATGCATATAAAAGCTACTGTTAAAAAGGGAAACAAAACACTGGACGCTGCAACGTTTGACAATTATCTCGGGGCAAAATCTCATATGGTAGTTTTAAAAACCGGGACTTTTGAATATCTCCATGTACATCCCGAAGTAGAAAACGGGAATCTTGATTTACACACCACTTTTGAAAGTGCGGGTATTTATCGCGGATGGCTGCAATTTCAGATTGAAGGAAAACTAATTGCCGCTGATTTCGTGATTAATGTGAAAGACGGAGCATCATCTACAGAAGCGTCATCTGAAAATCATGAACACAATCACGAAGGACATACACACTAATAAACAACACAATGAAAACAAAAACAATATTTATTTTATTACTGGCATTTATCTCCCTTACAGTTAATGCCCAGCACGACCACGGTGGTCATGGCCATACCGATGATGCACACACTCATAAAATAAAACCTCCGCATGGTGGTGAAATCAGGGATATTGGAAAATATCATATTGAAATCGTATTTGATAAAATGAGTGCAAAAGACCAGTTTAAAATTTATTTACTCAACTCCAATTTAAAAACACTGGCCTGGAGCAATGCGTCCGCTACAATTAAACTAGCCTATAAAAATGGCAATGAAACAACCCTGACTTTTATAAATCAATCAGAGTTTATGGTGGCAAATTTAGCTGATGCTATAAATGCCTTTGAAGCGATTATCTCAATCACCTATAAAGATAAAACGCATACGCTGGTTTATACCTATAACGGACTATAAACAACCTGAAAAAAATAAAATTGTAACTACGGAATACCAATAATGATGAGCCCTTCATTCAAAAATATTATCACCCAGTATAAATCAGATCCCGAATCTGTATACAATATCTGGTTTATAAATAACAACGACCGGTTAAAAGCTTTTCGCACTATCAGGAGAGGAGTGCTCCAGGTTATTCTTGACATTAAACTCGATCGTTTTCCAAACGATTTCAAGGGATCATCACTTGAATTTGTACTTGCTGCTATTTCGGAGCAGAAACAGGTTTTTGCCGGGGCGGGGCACCCATTTTACTGGAAGCCAAAATTACGCATCCCCGATATTTATGAAAACCAGGAAAACAAAAAAGCATTTGGACAATTTCTGGAAAACTGCCTGAAAGCAAAAACCGAAGAACAGATTCTAAGGGAGATTTATCATTTAGACGCATTACGTATTAAAGGACTGGGGCCGGCTGTGGCAAATATTCTTTATTTTCTTCACCCCACACTTATTCCCCCTTTCAATACCGCCATTCTCAATGGTTTCAATGCCATTTTTGGAGACAGGAAAAAATTAGGTTCATGGAATGAATACCTGAAACTAAGAGAAGTTTTAATAGACACCAATAACAAACATCTCCATGAACTGTCACATGACCTTGGTGCCATATCCGGATTACTGTTTGAGGCAGGAACGCAAAAAATAGTAACCGGAAATGATGAATATTTCTCAATTGAAGAAAGGCATAAGCTCGAAAAACTGATTGATAAAAGACAAGAAGAAATTACAACTGAAAAACAGGATGAAAACCTGCATTCAGAAATGCAATACCATCTTTTAAAAATAGGCGAATCGCTGGGATGTGATGTAATTTGTGCCATAAATGATAAATCAAAATCCTTTAACGGAAATAATTTTTCTTTTTTGTGCCTATCCGATTTTCCGCAGCTACATGCCGACCAGGATACATTGTCAACCATTAAAATGATTGATGTGTTGTGGTTTGAAAAAGGCACCAATAATGTTGTTGCTGCATTTGAAGTCGAAAAATCCACCAGTATTTATTCCGGCATACTGAGATTAACCGATCTGTCTTTTTCTATTGGCGATGGCGATGAAATATTCTATATCGTTGTTCCCGATAAAAGAGAAAAAGACACTTGTTTACAATTATCCCGGCCATCCATCAGGAATCAAAAAGTAAAAATAAAATACATTTTATTTTCTGAATTAAGGGCCAACTGCGATGCTTTGTGCAAATTCGGAAATAGTCATCCTGCTATGGAGAAAATTGCCAAAAACATTGTTTTTGATATGTAATAATTAATTAATGTTTTCATGTTAAATAAGCTGATAAAATTTTCTCTTACAAACCGGATGCTGGTAATGGCGTTTGCTTTTCTTTTAATGGTATATGGTTTTTTTACTATCAAAAGTCTGCCGGTGGATGTATTGCCTGATTTAAATCGCCCGAGAGTCACTATTTTCCTTGAGTCGAACGGAATGGCGCCTGAAGAAGTGGAAACGCAGGTGACATTACCTGTAGAAATAGCATTAAACGGATCTCCGGGTGTGGAAACCGTTAGAAGCAATTCTACTATTGGCATGGGAATCGTTTTTGTTGAATTTAACTGGGAAACCGATATCTATAAAGCGCGGCAACTGGTGGCAGAAAAATTACAAACCGTTCAATTGCCTGAAGGAATTACACCAGTAATGGGCCCGATTAGCTCTGTTATGGGGCAGATTATGCTGGTAGGAGTTACCGCAGATTCTACCAGCCAGATGGAATTACGGTCAATTTCAGATTTTCTTATCCGCAGGAGACTGATGAGCATAAGTGGCATTGCACAGGTAATACCTATTGGAGGAGAAAGAAAACAATACCAGGTTTTAATTTCCAGTGCGCGCTTAAAACAATTCAACCTAACCATTGATGATATTGATCTTGCTCTCCAAAACTCCAATAAAAATACTACAGGCGGGTTTTACGATCAATACGGATCGGAAGTTATCATACGGAATATCGGAAGAATTCAATCACTGGACGATCTGAAAAATACTGTTGTCTCCAACAAGTCGGGATTTCCTGTATTATTATCGCAGGTAGCTGATGTAAAATTAGGAGCTGCCGTAAAACGCGGTGACGCTAGTATAAACGGAAAACCGGCCGTTATACTTACGGTTGAAAAGCAACCCGGAGCAAGTACAATAGAATTAACAGAAAAAGTAGAACAGGCATTATCCGAACTCAAATCATCGTTACCCAAAGATGTAAAACTAAATCCTTATGTATTTCAACAAAAAAACTTTATAGAAAATTCTCTTACCAATGTAGAAGAAGCCTTGCGTGACGGGTTTATTCTTGTTGTAATAATTCTTTTCATTTTTTTAATGAATATCCGCACAACGATTATAACACTTACAGCCATTCCGCTTTCCCTGTTAATTACAGCTATCGTTTTTAAACTTTTTGGAATTTCCATAAATACTCTTACTCTGGGTGGTTTAGCCATTGCTATAGGAGAATTGGTTGATGATGCAATTGTTGATGTAGAAAATGTATACAGGCGATTAAAGGAAAACACAGTTTCCCAAAACCCGAAACCTATTCTTAAAGTAGTATTTGATGCTTCCAGTGAAGTGAGAAATTCTATTGTATATGCAACAATAATAGTGGTGCTTGTTTTTCTTCCCTTGTTTTATTTACAGGGAATGGAAGGAAAAATATTTGCGCCTCTTGGAGTGGCATACATCACTTCTATTATTGCCTCACTGATAGTATCACTTACCATTACTCCTGTGTTATGCAGTTATTTGCTGGGAAAAATAAAATCAGAGAAAGAAGAACACGATACAAAGTTTGTTAAATGGCTTAAAAAAGCAGACACAAAACAGTTAAACTGGTCTTTAAAACGGCCCAAACTCATTATCGGAATTGCCGCCTGTCTTATTGTTGCATCCATTTCTATCGTTCCGTTTTTCGGAACAGAATTTCTTCCACCTTTTAATGAGGGATCTTTTACAATAAATCTGAGTACGCCAGCCGGAACTTCGCTTGAAGAAAGTAATAAAATAGGAACCATGGCCGAAAAACTTATTCTAAAAGTTCCGGAAGTGCGCTATGTTAGCCGCAGAACCGGCAGAGCCGAACTGGATGAGCATGTTGAACCTGTAAGCAATTCGGAGATAGAAGTAGAATTGTTTGAAGATATAGAAAGATCGAGAGATGAGATACTGGCGGATATCAGAAAAAATCTTGAAGTACTGAAAGGCGTGAGTGTAAATATCGGGCAGCCGATATCGCATCGCCTCGACCATCTTCTTTCCGGTGTAAGAGCGCAGGTAGCTATCAAGCTATATGGAACAGATTTAACCGATCTTCGCGTTAACGCATCCAGGATTGCAAAAACAATTGAAAAAATAGATGGTGTAGTTGATATTCAGATTGAAAAACAGGTTATGGTAAACCAGTTAATTATACGGTTAAAATATGATGCACTTCAGCGATATGGAATGCAGCCCGGGCTTGTTGCAGAAGATCTTGAAATTTTTTATAACGGAAAAGTTACCAGCCAGGTGATAGAAGGACAAAAATATTATGACTTACTGCTTAGAGCTACAGAAGAAGACAGGTCGAATATTGAAAATATCCGAAATACTCTTATACATAAACCTGACGGGAGTCTTATACCTCTTGAACAGGTAGCTGATATTTTACCCACTACAGGAATAAATACTATTTCACACGAAAACACACAACGCAGAATTACCATCAGTTGCAATGTACAGGGAAGAGACCTGGGAAGTACGGTGGAAGAAATACAACAAACCATTGAAGACAACGTAAAACCTGAGCTGCCTGAAGGATATTATATTGAGTATGGCGGACAATTTGAAAGTCAGAAAGCCGCCTCGGGTTTGATCCTCATACTAAGCCTTTTCTCATTGGGTGGAATTTTTATTGTTCTGTTTCATCATTTTAAATCAGCAACTATAGTACTGCAAATTATGCTGAACATTCCGTTGGCATTAATTGGAAGTGTAATTGCTGTTCAGCTTACTGGCGGAGTTTTTTCAGTAGCCACACTTGTTGGATTTATTACCTTAACCGGTATCGCCTCTCGAAACGGTATAATGATGATTTCACATTATATCCACCTCGTACAACATGAAGGTGAAACATTTTCAAAAGAAATGATTGTCCGCGGATCTCTTGAAAGGCTGGTACCGGTATTAATGACCGCACTGGTTGCTGCACTTGCACTTATCCCTTTAACGTTAGATGCACAGGCATCAGGAAAAGAAATTCTTTATCCTGTGGCAACAGTTATTCTCGGTGGACTGGTAAGTTCAACTTTGCTGGATATGATTGTTACACCTGTTGTGTTCTACAAGTTTGGAAAAAAAGCTTTGGACAACTATATTGTTTCAGAAAAAAAAGCTGAAATATAACAGGTTTATTTTACCAGGCTGTTTAACAAAACGGAATGGTAACCGGAAGAATGTCAAATGAAATTATCCAAACAATCAGTACAGGAAGAAGTTTTTTCAGTTGTTTTCAGATTTTTTCAAATCGCTGAATCTTTTCTTTTTCCCGACAAAAAAATCATACGTTACAGATCCATCATAAACTCCTGTAAGATTTTCATTCTTTCTTGTTGCCGAAATATATTCTCTTTTCCGGTTGAGTTGTGAAAACTGCCGGTAATAATGAAAATGAGCCAGCATGATCATCCACGCGTGTTTGTATTTGCCTGACAATAAAAAAACCACCCCCGCAATACCATCCAGCGTTTTCCTTCGCAGTAATTTTAAAAAAAGCGGGCCATTATAATTTTTATGGATGGCATAGAGATTATTCCGGAAATTGAGATAGGTTTTCCGCGGGCTTTCGTAATTAAGTGTCCCTCCCCCGAGGTGATATACTTTGGAGTCTGCACAATACATCATTTTGTATCCCCTGTTTTTTAGCCGCCAGCAAAGGTCAATTTCTTCCATGTGCGCAAAAAAACCGGCATCGAACCCATTTTCTTCCTTAAAACATTTTGCTTTAATGAACATGCAGGCGCCTGTAGCCCAGAAAATCTCACCGCTCACATTGTATTGCCCGATGTCTTCTTCCACTTCATTAAAAATTCTCCCGCGGCAAAAAGGGTATCCGTCTTTATCAATAAACCCTCCCGCTGCACCGGCATGTTCGAAATGGGTTTTTCTAATATAGGATAGAATTTTAGGCTGGGCTGCGGCATTTTTTTCATCTTTCATCAATAATTCTGCAACAGGAGTAATCCATCCCGGTGTTACTTCCACATCCGAATTGAGTAAAACAAAAATATCAGCTTCCAGTTGCTGTAATCCTTCATTATATCCCTGCGCAAATCCGCCATTTGTTAGGTTCTGAACAATACGCAAGTGCGAATGGTTTTTCTTCAAAAATTCCACAGAGTCATCCGTTGAAGCATTATCTATGATCACAATTTCGGCACCATCGCTGTTTTTTAAAACCGAAGGTAAAAAATGCTCCAGGTGTTTTTTGCCGTTATAATTAAGTATGGCTACAATGATCTTCATCCGGAAACAAAACTAACGCTTAGCATAACAATATTCAAATCCGGATAGTGAAACAACGTTAAATGATCCTGAATTTATGTAATTAATGATCAACGGGGATTTTTAAAATATTCTTTACTATTCCCTCCCCACTGCGGAACAGCATTGGGATCATCTAAATTGGAATTGGGCGTATTTCGTGAATTAAGCACCTGTTCCCAACGGTAATTTTTAATTTCTCCGGGTACATCAGAATGCAAAACAGCATAGTCGTTAGTCACCAGGTCGGGTAAATAAAAAATAAACCGTTTGTTATTGAATTTTCCGACTTTGTGATAGTGCCAGATCTGGTAAGGATAAGCACCGGGTTCATTGGGCCTGTCCATCACATCATCGGGCGCTCCGTATTTAAGAAATGTTATTCCCCGGTCGGTTTCATATCCTTTTCTGATCCGCGTTCCAAACATACGCTGCACATCTTTTACAGCAAGATTATATTTTCTCCACGCATTTTCAGGATCACTGCTGCGGGACGACCAAAAGCTGTAAAAGAATTGTTTTTTCAATTCAAAATCTTCATGTGTTTTTACCAGGCGGTCTACCATCGATATTTCAGCAGGACTGGCAACCGGGCGAAGAGACGCAATGAATTCGGTTAACGTGTCTTCGTTATCCATTCGTTCCACAAAAGTAGCTTTGATATCCACCTTTGAAAGATCATCCATGCTTACTGATGAAGCCGGGTTGTTGCGTTGAAAAAATATCTTTTTTACGGCTACCGTTTCGTTGTTTTTATTTTTCACTTCAAGTACGAGGTTATAATTGCCGGTACGAAGTGAAGAAATATCAAAATAACTTAAAACAGGAATGACCTCTTTAGCTGTATTCCGGTTGAATTTTACCCATGATGACATCTGCGTACCGGTTTCTGCATTCTCAATATACTGATACACCAAAAACTTTTCATCTGCCCCCATCATACCCGAATTATACAATTCACTGTAATAGGCAATCTTATTTATATCTACCGGATAGTAAGTTGACACAAATGGAGCAATATCGTAGCCCGACTTGGTAATCGGCCCGCTCACTTCTGCTTTTTTAAAACTTTCCACCAGTTGAATATCTGAAAAACCAATAGCTTTATCATTGCGGGCTATTTTCAAAGGAACAGTTACAGAAAAAGGGGGTCCGTTTTCCGCACGAAGATCTTTTACCGTTATTTCCAGTTCGTAATCACCATCGGGCAATACAAATCGTTGCTGGTCGGTGTAATCGGTAATAGCCGTATCGGGCATTTCGGGACTACTTACTTCATTCTTTTTATAATCAATAATTTTATCTCCCTGTTTGATTATTTCAGTTACTTCTACGGTTGACTGGTAAGTGCTGTTGGATTTCTGGCTGAATTTTACCGTTGCGGCATTTACCTGGAGATACACTTCAACCATATTTTTTCCATCCGGGGCATGAAAAGATTTGGTTTCATGATATACTTCCAGCGGGTATGTTTGCGCAAAGGCGACACACGTTATAAAACCCGCACCGAGCGATAATAAGGTTTTTCTCATGGCTGTAGATTACTATTCAAAGTTACGGAATTGAACGGCAATCTGTTTTATGGCTTTATGTGTGGGCAAAATGAATGTAGGATCGGCAAAATTACAGATAGAACCAGTCCGAGACCCAGAAGTTAAAATTTACTATACTGATTTTCAATTATTTAAAAAATATTTAATACATAATTGTTTTATGTATCTATTTTTTATGTATCTTCGTATTATGTATTCAAAAGAGCTCATAAAAGGTACATTGAAAGCAATTGTGTTAAAGCTGTTATCAGAGAACGACCGGATGTATGGTTATGAAATTACGCAGCGTGTAAAAGAATTAACCGACAATAAGATCGTAATCACCGAGGGCGCGTTGTACCCGCTGCTGCATAAACTCGAAGCCGATAACATTTTAACCACCGAAACCGTGGAAGTAAGCGGCCGTACCCGGAAATACTACCGGCTTACCAAAAACGGGAAATCTTCGGCAACAGTAGTTGTGGAAGAGTTTATTGATTTTCTCGCCACCATGAAACTGGTACTGAACGCGCAAACTACCTGAGATATGGTGACGCTAACGGGAAAAGAAGTAAATATCGTCCACGATTTCCTGGTCGATCATGGAGTGGATTATGAACCATTGCGTGACGACCTGGTAGATCATCTGTGCTGCAGCATAGAATCCAAAATGGAAAGCGGAATGCTTTTCCGGGAAGCATTTTCCCTTTCTGTTGAGGAATTCGGAGAACTGGGTATTGAAAGAACCCACCAGGCCACTATTTATTTATTAACCTTAAAACAAAGAGTCATGAAAAATATAGCATCAGTTACAGGTATAACGGGGTCGGCATTTACGATCATTGGTTTTACCCTCAAATTCCTTCATCTTCCCCCCGCCAACATTCTGCTGGTATTAGGTTTGTCGATGATCGGATTAATTTTTCTTCCGCTGATCCTGTTTATTAAAGCAGGAGAATACAAAACCCTCACTTCCAAACTGGCCATTGTAGCCGGTGTACTTTCTGCATTTATTCTTCTTTTCGGAATCCTTTTCAAAATGATGCACTGGCCTTATGCCAACATTCTTACCCACCTGGGTATGGGAGTGCTTTGTCTTGTTTTTATGCCATTGCATTTTATCCGTTCCTACCAGCAGGCTGAAAACAAAATGTTTAATTCGGCTCTTGTATTGGTAATCTTTGCAGGAAGTTTATTGATCTTCGGTATGACCAACCGCCAGGGGAACAGCCACAAGCTGGATGACGCACTGGCACAAAACCTCAATGCCACCATACGAAGCAATAACACCGCTGAAGATGAAAACAATGAAATGAAAAAGTCACTTTCCGATTCGTTGCGAAATTCCACTACCCTTTTCACGTCTGTTGTTGAACATATCGAAAAATCGGAAGTGCTCTTGTTTGAAACAGTAGGATATGAACACAAACAGGGAGCCGAAATCGATCCCGAACATGTGGACTGGAACCGAAGTGTGGTAATGATTAATGATTTTGTTACTTCTGATGTCCTTCCCGTATTAGAAGAAAAACTGGGCAACGGGCTTAACCAATGGTTAAATGCTCCTGACGGGCTTTCTCCAGAAATCAAAAATCACATTGCAAAAGATATAAGGGCTTTTAAAGGCGAAAAATTATCCGTTCGTTTTTCCAACCTGCCGCTTTATGAAGTTATTTCCAACCTCGAAGAGTTAAAGCAACTTTGCCTTCGTGCAGAATCGGATGTTATTATGCACTTGAAACATCATTAATATATTACGGCCACAGATTACACAGATTTTCACAGAAAAATACCTGGTGAACTTCGTGAAATCTGTGGCTTATTTGTATTTTTAAGCTAATGAAGAATTTTTATTTGTTATTTCTTATACTCCTCTCTTGTTCTCCTTCCGAAGATGAAGTGAGGCTGGAAAAAGTGAAAAAAAAGGAAGCCGTCATTGGCATTCAGCCGTTTGGGGAAATAAAAAAAGAATACACGGAAGCAGTAAAAGATGCACTGGTTAGTTTTTATGGCTTAAAAACAGAAATCATTCCCGCAGAAGAATTACCCGAACACTGCCGTTCACCCTTTGTCAAATCGAGATACAGGGCGGATAGCTTACTCAACTGGCTGCATCCGAACGTAGATGCAAAATATGACTTTGTGATTGGATTAACAGATGCAGACATTACCGCCACAAAAGACAAAGAACCCGCCTGGAAATACCGCGACTGGGGGATATTCGGACTGGGAAGTTGCCCCGGCAGAACCTGTATTGTTTCTGTTTTCAGGCTGGGCGCGAGAGGCGCTGACGAAAAGCTGAAAATTGAACGTCTTCGGAAAATTGCATTGCATGAAGTGGGACATACATTCGGTCTTCCCCACTGTCCCAACAAAGGTTGTTTTATGCAGGATGCAGTAGAAACCATTGTAACCGTTGACAATGAAGAAGAACAGCTGTGCGAAGATTGCCGAAACCAGTTGGCATTGTAATACCTGCTTTCCATTCCCTCGTCCGCATCACCCGTTTCCCGGTAATTATGCCTGCGGATAAAATAATTTATTAATCTTGTTTGCATTTGTTTAACTTCATGGAAATGTTCTGTTCATAGTTTCCTGTGAAATTTACAACAAGGTGAAATTTAATGAAAACAACCGCGTTTTATGGAAAACCAGCACCTCATGCATCTCCATCTAAAAACCGCAACAGCATGACGAAAAGCCTGTTATTATTTTTTCTGTTACTCCCTTTTTTTAGTTTCAGCCAGGATCCCGGGGTTTCGGGAGAACTGCAGAAAATAAACGAAATCCTTCCTTCCGAAAAAATTTACCTGCATACCGACCGCACTTTTTATTCCATCACCGATGACATTTACTTCAAGGCCTATATTCTCAACGGGGAAACGTATTTTCCTACCACAGTAAGCTCTTCTGTTTCGGTTAACCTGCTGGATGCAAAAGGAAATATTGTGGATAAAACGGAGCTGATGATCAATAACGGCACAGCAGCCGGAGCATTCAGCTTTACCAACAAAGCCGGTGGGATTTATACTATAAAAGCCTTCACCAACTGGACCGGCAACCTGGGCAATGAATATATATTTGAGAAAGAAATTATTATTCAAAAAATAAATTATCCGCTCCTGCTGCTGAAAATGGAAACGGAAAAAAAATCCTATCTGCCCGGACAAACAGTAAACGGATGGATAAAAGTAAACAATCTCGAAAATCAACCTGTTTCAGGGAAACCTGTTATCTGCCGGGTTTTATATAATGGAAACACCATTGCTACTCCTTCGGTTATTACCAACAACGAAGGAAAAGGAATTATCTCTTTTCATTTACCCGACAGCATCAGCCGGAATGATGTACTGATAAATGCTGTGGTGGAACACGAAGGAAAAACAGAATCGATAAACAAACCGGTGATCATTGATCTCGATGAAATAACCGTTGACTTTCTTCCTGAAGGAGGAAATATGGTTAACGGGTTAACCTGTACCGTTGCCTTTCGTGCGGTAAAAAGCAACGGAAAACCTGCCGATATCAAAGGAGCCATTACTGACGAAACCGGAAAACTAATTTGTGATTTTGAATCACTGAAATTTGGAATGGGGAAATTTGTTTTTACTCCTGAAGCCGGACACCGGTATTCTGCTGTGATTGCATCGAAAATCAAAACAAATAAAAAATATCCCCTGCCGGAATCACAAAACAGCGGAGTTGCTTTAAGCTGTTCCAAAAAAGATGAAGATGAATATTTTGTTCGTATTTCCACCACAGCAGATAAGGAAATTATCTTTCTGTCGCAATTACATGGGCGGATTCTCCAAAAAGAAAAAATAAAAATCAGCGGGAATGAAAACCACATCCCTGTAAAAACCAGTACTCTTCCTGCAGGAATTATGCAGGTTACCATTTTTGATGCTGCCACTATGGCTCCCTTAGCCGAACGGCTCATTTTTATCAACAAAAAAAATACTCTGAATGTTTCCATCACTACCGATAAAGAAAAATATACTCCGTTTGAAAAAGTAAACATGAAAATAAAGGTGACGGATGGGGAAAATCATCCGGTAAAAGGAAATTTTTCATTATCCGTAGCCGATGAAAAAAACCTTACCCTTGCAGACTACAAGCAGGATCATATTCTTTCTTATTTATTGATGAGTTCGGAACTAAAAGGAAAAATTGAAGAACCTTCGTTCTATTTTAAGGAAGACGAACCTTTGGCCAACGAAGCGCTCGACCTGGTAATGCTCACACACGGATGGAGAAGATATACCTGGAATGAAGTGCTTGCCCATTCTGAGGAAGACTGGAAGAAAAAAATATTGTTTCCCAAAGCCAATACGCTCTACTTCGGAACTGTTATCAAACCTTACTATGCTTCATATGTTTCACATAATAAACTCAAAATAAAACCGGCAGGCTATGGAAAATCAGTAACCCCCGACAGCCTGGGTAATTTTTCTTTTCCTTCGGATGAAGTTACACTTCCTGTTACATTAAAAATAAAACAACGCTGGTATACAGAAACCATTCGATATGTAAGCAGCAGGCACCTGTATATGCAGGGAACGCGTATTACCTTTAATCCTCTGAAGGCTTCCGGTTCTTTCAGCCAGGGCATTATTATTCCGGAACAGGACGGAAAAAAAACAAAAGCAGAAGAAATATCCGGAATTAAAACCAATATAAACGAAAATAATACACTAACCATAACCAGGGAAGATATTGCGAATATTCCGGTTATATCGGGAACGCGGGACCTGGAATTAAGTGAAGTGTTGATAATGAGTAACGGGGTTTCGGCTGATCAAAGTTATATCAGTTTAAAGACAGTAAATTCATTAATGGTTACCTATTCTAACAGTTTTCTTACTCCTAATTACGGTTACAGCTGGCCAACTACCTATAGCAGTGATAATCGTTATGAGTTGAAAGAACATTACAATAACATGAGTTATTATTACGGCAAACAGTTTTATTCGCCAAAATATAATGCCGAAAAAACCAATTTTAACAAAATTACTGATAACCGGACTACGTTATACTGGAATCACAACATTCAAACTGATGTAGAAGGAGAATCGGAAGTTGAGTTTTACAATGCGCAAAACACCAGTTCTTTCCATGCCATTCTGGAAGGAGTAAGTGAAAACGGAATTCCCGGTCGCGGTGAATTTGTTTTTTATACCCAAAAACCACTTACACTGGAAGCAAAACTACCACTTGTTGTTACCAAAGGTGACCGGTTTTCGGTAAGCTGCGTGATCAGCAATCATACGCAACGTGAAACAGAAGCCAGGTTAAACATAAGCGCCAGTGCCGGTTTGAATGCCACCGATGAGTTTAAAGAAATAATCTGCAAAATCCCGGCAGACAGTTTTGTGGTAAAAGAAATTTCGTTTGAAGCGGTACAGGCTACTGCTACAAAGTCACAGATCACATTGAGTGTGGAAAATGAAAAATACACCGACCGGGTACAGCAAAACATTGTCATAAATCAATCAGGATTTGAACATTACGCTGTGACCGGTGGAAATGAAAAAACGAAAACCTATTCATTTATTATCAACGAACCGGTAAACCAGGAGATCAGTGCTTCGTTTGAAATGATCCTGAATCCTTATGTAGAAATGGAAAAAACATTAGCCGGGATGATGAGAGAGCCGCACGGATGCTTTGAACAGGTTTCTTCATCCAACTATCCCAATATCCTTGCCTTAAAATTCCTGAAACAAAGCGGAAAAGCAGACCCTGAATTAACTCAAAAAGCCACCCAACTACTCAACAGCGGTTACAAACAACTGGCCAAATATGAAACCAGTGAAGGAGGATTTGAATGGTATGGAAACAATCCACCGCACGAATCACTAACGGCTATGGGATTGATGCAGTTTAAGGAAATGAGGGATCTGGGTATTGAAACAGATGAAAAACTCTTTGAACGAACGCTTCAATGGCTGATGAAACGAAGAACAAAAGAAGGTGTCTTTCTGCAAAATCCGGGCAAATACGGCTTTTCTTCGGCTCCACGTGAAACTGCTTCGGCTTATATCACTTATGCACTGGCCTGCATGGGAGAAAAAAACCTTGAAAAAGAAATAGCTTTCATTCAAAATGACATCAGTAAAAAATTTGATTTCTACAAAGCAAGCCTGCTCGCCAATATTTATTTCAAAACCGGGAATTCAGAAAAAGGAAAGGAAACCGTTCAATTACTGGTGAATCATCTCCGGAAAAATTCCATAGAAAAAATGGTCACTGGCCCTTCCGTAACATACAACAATAGCCCTCAAACCGAATGCCTCGCCCTGCTAAGTATAGCTATTGCCGAAAACCAGCTGACGGATTTCACAAAAGAACTGGACGACTATGTAAAATACATTTACAGCAAAAGAAGTTATGGCGGATATTTCGGAAATACACAAACAACTGTTTTATGCCTCGAAGCCATTATAGCAAAAAAAATGTTTTTGAACAGCACCGAAACGGCAGAAGGATCATTAACCATTGCCATCAATGATGCACAACCCGTAATCTATAACTATGGAAAAGAAACAGATGTTATGGATAAAAAGCTGGGGACATTTTTAAAACAGGGGAAAAATACGGTAAAAATAAATTTTCAGTCAGACGGAAAAAAAATACCTTATTATAACTTTTATGCTTCGTGGAGAGAAGCGCTGCCGGGAGAAGGAAAAGAAAGCAAAGTGATCGTTTCTTCATCGTTCAGCCGGCAACACTACAAAAAGGGAGATGCAGCACAAATGAAAGTGAATGTGAAAAATATAACGTCTTCCGGGCTTCCGCAAACAGTAGCTGTTATTGGCATACCGGCCGGACTGGATTTCGACAGTCACGAGCTGAAACGCCTGAAAGAAGACAAACTATTTGACTATTACGAATTAAAAGACAATTACCTTATTCTTTATTATGCCGAACTGGCGCCTTCCGCTGATATCAACATTCCTTTAAACCTGAAAGCTGAACAAAAAGGAACTTTCACTACTCCTCCTTCCTGCGCTTATCTTTATTACAACAACGAAAACAAAAGCTGGTGCCAGATACCACCGGTTACTATCGAATGAAAAAAATAACTGTCATATTATTTTTGTTGTTCAAGGTATTGTTTGCCCATGGGCAGTCTTTTATGGACGAGCCGCTTTTTTATCAGTATATGGGAAAAACCTATAATGAAATGCGGCATCATGTATATTTTCCTTATTTTAATTATTCTTATAGCCGCATACCACGAGGCAATGTTTTGAGCGGAGGTGTGATTTCTTCAGGATACATGAATTCAGAAAATTTCCTGAACGGAAAAGGAAGGGCATCTGTATATACACATGGTACCTATGGGAAATCAAAAACAGTTTATTCGTTGGCAGGAAATGACGGCTCACTGTTAAATGGAGGTTACCTCAATTTTTATATCGGCAAAAAAAATGAACATCACCTTTCCATAGATGCTACACACAGGTATTTTCAGATAAAAAAAGACCGGGATAATGACGGCTATCTCGACCAACCATTAAAAAATGATCTTAACCTGAATGTAAAGTATACTATCATGAAAGAAACCAATAGCCTTGAGTTTCTATACAACAGGATGAGCGAACAAACGCTGGCGGGTAATGATACGCTGGATTACTGGGACAAGAAACCTGTTCAGAGTTTGATGCGGCATGAAAATAGTTTTACCTGTGATAATTTTTCTATGGAGGGCATTATTTATACAGACATCAAAAAAAGGGAAACAGACCCTAACCACTTTCACAATAAAAAACTACTGTTTACTGTAAGCGCATATCAATTACAGCACAGGACGATGTTCGCCCGTCACATTTACACATCAGAGCAAAAAAATATTTACTCAGGGATAAAATATGTTTATGGTGATTTTAGCAATGATATTTTCTCTTTTTTCGTGAAAGGAGAATTCAGGTGGGCAGATATGAAAACGGAATTTGATTCTGTAAATATTTTTATACCGGGAAACGCAGGAAGCCTGGTATTTTCTTCCTCAACCCGGTTAAATCCTCATTTCACGCTGGAAATAAACAACCGCAGCGATTATCTTTTTGAACGGGAACAACTGCTGATGAATCCCTCACTGAAACTGGATTTCAGAAAAAGTTCAGAAAGAGTAAATGCATATGTATACTCACAGATTCTACACCGTTCCGTAAATCCCGTAGCAGAATATTTTAATTACATTTCATCTGACAAAACCATTTATGTATCACAGTCGCCTGAAACTGACGAATGGCTGAGAACAGGTACTGGTTTGCAATATAATATTAACTGGAGATTGTTTTTTAAACTGGGATATTTTTACGATTATTATTCTTCACGTAACGTGGCCGGCATTTACGATCAGCCGGGAATAGTTAATTTTTATTCTGTGGATAATTCTGCTGATCATACCATAGAATCAGAGTTTTCCGTAAAACTTATCGGAGACCGGCTAAGGATAAAATCCATGTACAGGTGGTATCTGCCCAAAGCTGAAATAAACGGTACGATGCAAATTCTTCCCTGGTATTCGAAGCATTCTGCATTGGCTGTTATCAACTGGCAAAATCCGTATGCCGGTGAAGGCACGCAACCGGAAGCTTCACTTTCATTTTTTTACAATTCTCCTGTAGTTACAGGAATTGCTTCCGAAAAATCAATCGAATATTCAAAGTCATCCGTAAGTATTAATGCACGGGCGACACTACCCGTTGGTTATGTAATGGAAAAATTACAATGGTATGGTGCATTAGGATTTACCAAACGATTTATATTAACAGCCGGCTGCGATAACATTACCGGCTACAAACAACACAACCTCTACACTTTTTCCGATGGAAACGGACAAAGCAATGCAGTAAATACCTGGGGACAATTTTACGGCCGCAGGTGGATGTTCGGATTAATAATTAAACTAAGTGACTTAAGAAAAAGTTACTGGTGATGATAATATATTTTCCTCACCAGCAAACGTGACGGAACTTCTGATTCATCTTCATATATCAATGCCGAAGTAACATTTCTTTTTTCATCCTGTGAAATAATTTCATACCGCACTTTTATACGATAGGAAATAAATCTTCCCGTTTCACTCTTTGTTTTATGTTCCGATTCAGAAACAGTCATAATTCCATCTGCGTTATACTCATTCCTGTAAATTTCATTGAAAATAATTTCACCGTTTTTTTTACTGTACAGGATATAGTCACCTGAAACATCCCGGTATTCTTCATCCAGGAAATTTTTTTGGGTAAACTTCAAAACACCGTTCCTGTCAAAGCCATGTATCTCACAAATCCGGTCTTCCACCCAATGACAGGTAAAATATTCCACGATACTTCCGTTATCATCGTAAATCTCACCCGATGACTTTCTTCCATCCTGAAATGAATACACCGTTCTGTTTTCTTCCATTACCCCTTCTTCACTGCGGTTACGGCTGATGATTTCAGTTACCATTCCCTGAGGATTTACCCGCATTTCCATAAGGGAATTATACTCATTTTCATCTCTTGGCGCCCATTGTCCGTTAATGATTACCGGCCCGTCATAAATTTTTGTAATAATAGTTTGAGGATTATCTCTAAATCCGAATTCCTTCATATCCGAATATCCGGATGAACAGGAAGATAAGACAAAAAGATACCCGGCTCCTTTCCAAAAAGGAATTTTCATTTCATTCATCTTAAAATGCTATATTATCTTAACGACAGATTTCAGGTTTTATTTTGGTGCTATTCCTAACGCGATCTTAAAATTGATACACTATTTACTGGCAACCTAAAGAAAAAACACCGTCTGTTTATATATGCACAAAAACCTGGTTATCATATTTATTTTCCTTGCCGCAACATTGGCTTCTGCACAAGAAACAGATGACAGCGCTGCTGTAAAATTCGATATTCATTATTCCTGGGTTATGCTTCCTTACGATTCCTGTAAAAATGTACGGGTATCCATTCTCAACTGGTCGAAAAATGATGATTCCAGCGCCTATATTTTTGATCACAGAGATACTTTTACTCAAAAACCCGATGGCTATCATTTCAAAGAAACAGGCGAACATCATGTCACTATCATTTCAAAAGGAAAAAACGGGAAAAATTATATTTATGAAAAAACCCTTTATATCGACTGCGATTCCTCTTCCCGTTTTTATTTTCCGAATCCCTATCATTACTGTGGCAGCCAGATAGAATTTTCGATTATTCCTGACAGCACTATTTCCAACCTAAGCATCAGGATTTTCGACCGCTGGGGAAATTTTATAGATGAAGTTAGCGGAGATACCATCAGCTGGCAAGGCATCGAAAGTAAAACCGGCAAACTGTGTCCGCAGGGAACCTATTTCTATGTTTTGTTTTATATCGACAGACGGGGAAACAACCGGTATATGTATGGCCAAATCAGTATTATCCGGTAATTGGTTGTTGTTTATTTCGGAGAAATTATACGCAAAGGAATAACTGCTTTAAGAATCCAAGAATCGATGAATTGAGGACGATCAGATTTTTTCCCTTTCAAAAGTTTTGTAAATTTGAAACATGAAGAAAACGGTAGCTATATTTTCCATCGCCATACTTCTGCTATCTGTATTTCGTTTTGGTGTTTCTTCTCATTATTGTTGTGGAAAATATGTATCATCTGTATGGGGAATAGCAGGGAAAAAAGCCGGATGCGGAATGAAAGAAGATATTCCCTGCGACAAATCCCAACACTCTTCTTTGGCAAAAAAATGCTGTGAAAACATTTCCCTGTCTGTTGACACAGATAAGTATACTCCTCAATGCATTTCATTCTGCAAAACCGAAGTTTGTCCCAATGCATGGATAGAAAACACTCCTTCCCTTTCCATTCACGGAAAATTTTCTTCTGAGATTATTATTGCTCAAAAAGCGCCACCACCAGCCGGCATTTCTGTTTATACCTTACGCGTATTAAGGATTTGATTTACATCACTTCCTGTATCATTCCCTATATCATTTTTACAAACATTTAATTTCAAAACAATGAAAACATATTTCATTGCTGCTTTTGCGATGGCAGCTCTTCTCCTTTCATCCTGCGGTGGAGATAAAAAAACCGGGGAAAAAGAAACAGCAGTTTACCAATGTCCGATGAAATGCGAAGGTGAAAAAACCTACAGTGAGCCAGGAACTTGCCCGAAATGTGGTATGGATCTGCAAAAAACAGAAGGACATCAATCAGAAGAACACAAACATTAAACCACTAACATGAAAAAATATATTTTTCTCCTTGCCGCTTTCAATGTGATTGCAATCACATTAAATGCACAGATTCCCAATTTCAGTTTTGAAAACTGGACAAATATGGGAACCTATGAAAATCCGGATTCGTGGGGTACACTCAACAATGCTACCACCATGGCCGGAGTTTATACTGTAACCAAAGGCACTCCCGGAAATCCCGGCTCTTCGTATATGAAGATCACCTCCAAAACCATCGGAACAGGTGTTGTGGGTGGCATAGCAGTTAGCGGACAGTTAGACTCTATAACTATGCAGCCAAAATCCGGATTTCCGTTTACGTTACGGCCAATAAGTTTTACCGGAAAATGGCAACACATGATTTATGGCTCCAGCCAGGGATCACTCACCGTTTTTCTCACCCGGTGGAACACTTCCATCAATAACCGCGATACTATTGCTATTGCCAGCCAAACTTTATCAGGTATGGCTATGAGCTGGGCAAATTTTACCATCAACTTCTCCTACTCCGACACTACTAATCCCGATACCTGTGTAATCGTTCTGCGTGCCAGCGGAAATAATCCCACCAACAATGATTATCTGTGGGTGGATAACCTGGCATTCAGCGGAACCGTTTCCACAAATGATCTATATCAGGATGAAATACTGATTTCTGTTTCCCCCAACCCCGCCACAGAAAATATTTTCGTGTCGTCTGCCAACGGGATTATTTTTCAATCGTTCTCGGTTTATGATGTAAAAGGAAGCCAGATCCGTTCAGCTGAATTAAAAAATGTTTCACAATTCAGCCTGGATCTTTCGGCTCTGCCAAAGGGAGAATATTTTTTGAAAATAAAAACAGAAACCGGGTGGATAACAAAAAAGTTTATTAAAAATTAATTATATATTCTATGAAAACAAAAATAATGGCCGCATTAGCAGGAATGACCTCTTTGACAGCTGCTGCCCAAACCCCTTTGTTTATTCCTGACACCTTAACCGGAAGCACAATCAATCTTGCCATGCACCGCGACAGCGTACAGTTTTTTCCCGGGCAGATAACTCAAACTTTTGCCTACAATAATTACAATTACCTGGGTCCCACGCTGATCATGAACGCAGGAACGAATATTTCACTGAATGTGGACAACCAGTTGCAGGATACCACCACTGTTCACTGGCATGGGTTACATATTGCCGCACAAAATGACGGAGGCCCGCATACCGTTATACCACCCGGACAAGTATGGAATCCTCAGTTTACCATTCTCGACAAAGCCTCTACGTTCTGGTATCATCCTCACACCCATATGAAAACTGCAGAACAGGCCATGAAAGGCGCTGCAGGTTTGATTATCATGCGGGATGCGGAAGAAGCAGCTCTTAATCTGCCACGAAGATATGGCACAGACGATTTTCCTGTTATTGTGCAAACCCACCAGTTTGATTCGCTTAACCAGATAGATTATCTCGGAATGCAGGACAGCACATTGCTGGTAAATGGAGGAAGAGCCAATTATGGATATTCGGTTTACCTGGATGCGCCTTCGCAAGTGATTCGCTTTCGCATGCTGAACGCAGCCGGAGAAAGAAGTTTCAACTTTGGATTTTCCAATAACATGCCGTTTTATGTGACAGGAAATGACGGAGGACTTTTGTCAGCGCCCGTAAACACAACACGCATCCGGTTATCCCCCGGTGAAAGGGCTGAATTGTTACTCGATCTGAATGGCATGAACGGAGACACCATTTTTCTGATCTGCTATGGATCAGAATTGCCAATGGGTGTTCAGGGAGGCCCCACCATGCCCATGCCTCCTCCCAATCCACCAATGGATAGCCCGCTGAATGGAGTGGATTATAATGTGATGCAAATAAATATCGGGGCACAAACTGCCAACCCGGTTACATCAATCCCATCTTCGTTAGTAACAGTAACTCCTTATCTTGAGTTACAGGCCAATACATCAAGGTCTATTACTTTTTCGGCTGATAACATGATGAACATGGACGGTCCGTTTTATTTCAACGGACTTTCATTTGATATGGAACGCATAGATTATTACATCCCCTTAAACAATATTGAAGTGTGGACCCTCGATAACCAAACAATGGTTGCGCATCCTTTTCACATTCACGGTTTACAGTTTTATATTCTCGACCGTGACGGAAATCCGCCTGCACCGGAAGAAAGCGGAAGAAAAGATCTTGTATTGGTTCAGCCCAATGAAGTAGTTCGTTTTATTGCAAAGTTTGAAGACTTTGAAGACACCATTGTTCCTTACATGTACCATTGCCACATCCTTATGCATGAAGATGACGGAATGATGGGACAATATCTTCAATCTTCCGCGTATACCGGTATTAATGAAATAAGCGATGATCAGCTGATTACCGCCTATCCCAATCCGGCAGAAGACATGCTAACCATTGTATCACGAAAAAGTAACAGCGAAATAAGAAAAATAATAGTGAGAAATGCCATGGGGCAAATCGTTTATCAATCGGCATGGAATGATTTTTCAGGAGTCCTTGATGTTTCATTATGGTGCAGCGGCATATATATTATTGCAGCAGAAACCGACAACAGGATTTCAATAATGCGCTTTATTAAGAAGTAGTATCCCGTATCGCTTTTTCCGGGTGGCAGCCCGGAAAAAGTGACACAGGTCACTTTTTAAGTTGAGCCGGCTCATGGGCAAAAATCTGCTCCATTTGAACATTTGCATATATGTATATATGTATATGAAGAATTCAAACGAAAAAGAAACAGCCGGTCAGTTTGCAGAACAGTTCAAAGTACTTTCTCATCCCCTTCGCATACATCTTATGCTTTTTTTAGATAAAAACAAAACAAGGGAGGTGAGTGTGGGAGAAATTTCTGAACATCTCCAAATCAGTCAACCGGAAACTTCGCGCCACCTGGTGATGATGAAAAATGCAGGCTTGTTAAAAAGAAAAAAACAAAAAACGAATACCTACTATTATCCTGATTACGGAAATTTCTGGCTGAATTGCATGATGGATTGTATTTCCCGAAAAAACAATACCGGAAAAAAAATATGACCGAAAAAAAACAAATACTGGTAAAAAAAGCATCCGGTAAGACCGTTCCGTTTTCCGAAGAGAAAATACGAAACTCTCTCCAAAGATCAGGAGCAGGAGAAAATGAAATAAAAGAAATTCTTAACGCATTGTGGTTGCAGATTTATAATGGGATGCCCACGAAAAAAATTTACCGTATAGCTTTTTCGCATTTAAAAAAGATATCAAAACCTGTGGCGGCACGGTATCACCTCAAAAACGCAATTATGGAGCTGGGGCCCGCAGGATTTTCTTTCGAAAAATATATCGCAACTATTTTATCCCTGCAGGGCTATTCAACAAAAACGGGACAAAAAGTAAGAGGAAAATGTGTAAACCATGAAGTGGATGTGGAAGCTGAAAATGATCATCACCATTTTATGATTGAATGCAAATACCATAATCAGCCTGGAAATGTATGTGACGTAAAAATTCCATTATACATCCATTCCCGTTTCAAGGATGTGGAGGAAGAATGGATCAAATTACCGGGACATGAAAATAAAATTCACACCGGTTGGGTAGTCACCAATACCCGGTTTACTTCAGATGCCATACAATATGGAACCTGTTCGGGGCTAAAACTTACCAGCTGGGATTTTCCCGATAAATTTAGTTTACGCGAGCAGATAGATTCTCTTGGCCTTTATCCTGTAACCTGCCTTACCACGCTCACAAAAGAAGAAAAACAACATCTTCTGAAAAACAACATCGTATTGTGCAGGGAACTTTGCCATGACAATGATATTCTATACAAGATGAATATAAAACCGGGACGTATCACTTCCATACTGAACGAAGGAATTGACATCTGCCACAAAATGATCAGTAGTGAAAACCACTGAAAAATACACTAATCCTTATTCCGTTAGTCCGGATATGCTGGCAGATGAATTGGGCACCAATTTGCAAACAGGGTTGTCGGAAAAAAAAGCCATTGAGCAGTTGCTGAAATATGGACCAAATAAAATAACCGATCATACAAAAACCAGCGGCTGGATGATTTTCCTTCAGCAATTCAAAAGCCCGCTGGTAGCATTACTTGCAGTAGCTGCCGGTTTGTCTCTTTACTTTAATGAATGGCCCGATGCGATTGCCATTGCAGCGGTAATTGTAATAAATACATGCATCGGTTTCCTTATGGAATTCCGTGCCGACCGTTCTATGGAGGCATTGCAAAAACTGGTGGTTATGCCGGCCAAAGTGAAAAGAGACGGACGTTTGTTTGAAATCAATGCCGATAAAATAGTTCCGGGAGATATTCTTTTTATTGAAGCAGGCGATGTTATTCCTGCAGACGGAAGATTATTCGGTTCCTCACAGTTGCAAACAGATGAATCGGCACTTACGGGAGAATCACTTCCTGTAGAAAAAAATATCCGGCTACTTCCAGGAGACACTATTCTTTCTGAAAGAAAAAATATGCTTTATAAAGCCACCTATGCAACCGGTGGCAACGGATACATGATAGTGACATCTACCGGAATGCATACGGAATTAGGGAAAATAGCTTCACTAATGAGATCGGCACAGCAAATGGCTACACCACTTGAAAAAAAACTGGAGTCATTCAGCAAAAAATTAATATGGGTAACACTGGCTCTCTCTGTACTTATTTTTTTTGCAGGACTACTCAACGGAAAAACGGCATTTGAAATGTTTCAGACTGCTGTTGCTCTGGCCGTAGCTACTATTCCCGAAGGATTGCCAGTGGTGGCAACAATGGCACTCGCCCGTGGAATGCTGACCATGGCACGACATAATGTAATTGTCAAAAAACTTTCGGCCGTGGAAACACTTGGCGGCACCAATGTAATCTGTACCGATAAAACAGGAACTCTTACTCAAAATAAAATTGCGGTAAATGAAATCATGCCCGGAGAAAACCGGGAGATGCTGCTAAAAATTGCTGTGTTATGCAACACAGCGGAACTGACTATTAATGAAAAAACACAGTTAGAGATCGGTGATCCGCTGGAAACCGGGCTGCTGAAATTTGCATTAAAAAGCGGAGTCGATATTCGCGATTTCCGGGAAAATCATCCGAAAATATCAGAAGTCCCCTTTTCATCAGAAACCAAACTGATGGCCACTTTGCATAAATCCGGAAACAGTTATATGGTCTTTGCAAAAGGGGCAGCAGAGGAAATTATCCGTTGCTGTAACGGCATAAGTGAAAAAGGAAATGTTTCTTCATTTACAGAAGAAATGAAAATTTCCTGGCTAAAAAAATCAGAAGAACTGGCTGCTAACGGCCAACGGGTAATCGCTGGTGCATTTAAACCGGTTTCCGGTCCAAAAGAAGAAATAGTATCGCAACTGGTGTTTGCCGGTTTATTCTGCATGATCGATCCTCCGCGCGAAGAAGTTTATGATGCTATAAAAGAATGTAAATCGGCAGGTATAGATATTATCATGATTACCGGTGACCATCCCGCTACTGCTAAATATATTGCCCGGCAACTCGGTATAATTTCAGAAAATGAAAATAATGTAATTACAGGGAAAGAAATGACACCCTCAGGGCAACTTACAAAGGATGAAAAAGAAAAATGGGCACACACCAAAGTATTTGCCCGTGTAACTCCGCATCAAAAGATTGACCTGGTTTCTGTTTTACAGGAAAAAAACCTTGTCGTGGGAATGACCGGAGATGGTGTAAATGATGCCCCCGCATTAAAAAAATCAGACATAGGCATTGCCATGGGCATAAGAGGCACACAGGTATCGCAGGAAGCGGCTGATATGGTTTTGAAAGATGATTCTTTCTCGTCTATTGTTGTTGCTGTAAAACAGGGACGAATCATTTATGAGAACATACGAAAATTTGTAATCTTCCTTTTATCCTGTAATTTGAGTGAATTGCTGATTATTGCCGTAACATCATCTTTCTCGCTGCATTTCCAGTTATTTCCACTTCAAATATTATTTATCAATCTTATAACAGATGTTCTTCCGGCACTTGCACTGGGCATGCTTCCCGGTGGACCCTCAATTATGCAATCTCCGCCACGAAATTCAGGTGAAGCCATTATTCAGCGAAAAAACTGGATAGCCATATTTTATTATTCCTTCATCATCGCATCAGTAAGCATCGGAGCTGTATTTTTCAGTCACTATACTATCCATGCTACCGAAACCTGGAACCCGGTTTTGTGTAATAATATTTTGTTTTTCTCTCTAATATTTTCTCAATTATTTCATGTATTCAATTTGGGAGACCGAAAATCAGGGTTCTTCCGCTCGGAAGTTTTCACCAGTAAGTATGTATGGGCTTCGTTAATCATTTCAATTGGAATACTGGTAACGATATATACTATTCAACCGGTAAGCACTGTGCTTTCAGTTTATAAAATGTCTTTAACCGACTGGATCGTTTCTATAAGTGCTGGTGTCCTGTCTGTTATTGTTATACAAATTTCAAAAAAAATAAATCCCGGGTTATGCTAAGACTAAAAATAAATATTTGCGGCCTGTTTATAACAATGTTACTGCTTTCGTGTTCATTGCCTGCATCAGCGGATATTTCAGCACAATTGAAAGGAAATAAAAACGAAAAAACAAAAACCATAAAACGAACAACTATAATAAACGCTTCTCCCGAAAAAGCATTTGCCTTTATGGACAACATTGAAAATACGGGAATGCACATGACGAAAAAAAATACAGCCATGATGGGAAGCCGTTTAACGATAGAATGGTTGTCGGAAAACAAAACCGGATTAGGCACCAAATACAGGTGGACAGGAAAAGTGGCCGGCATGAACATGGACTTTACGGTTGAAGTAACCAAATGGGAAAACGGAAAAGAAAAAATATGGGAAACAGTTGGCGAACCAAAACTGATTGTGTTATCCTGGTACCGTATGTTCCTTACACTGGAACCGGATGAGAATGGAAACACAATAGCCCTACTGGGAATTGATTACAGGCGGCCGAAAGGAGGCGTTTTAGGCTTTTTTCTCGCAAAAAGATATGCTGCCTGGTGCGTAAACAGTATGCTCAACGATACCAAAAAACATTTTGAAAACAATGACTGATCACACCATGCACATTTTAAAAACCCGTGCCATAGGAATCGACACCTATCACGAAAACATTATCTACATGCGTGAAGACTGTCACATCTGCCGGTCGGAAGGATTCAGGGCACTTACACGGGTGGTGGTAAATTATAACGGGGTGAGTATTATAGCTACCCTTAATGTTGTTTCTTCGGGATGGCTTCGCCACAATGAAGCAGGCTTATCAAAAAAAGCCATGCAATTGCTCAACGTAAAAGAAGGTGACGAAATATCTGTTCACCACCTTGGATCCATCGAATCGCTGTCAAAAGTGCGTTCCAAAATTTATGGTAACGAATTGGATGAAGAATCGTGGAAAGAAATTGTTACAGATATAGTAGCCGGAAAATACTCCAACGTTGAATTATCTGCATTTGTAACGGCATGCGCCAATAACAATCTTTCACAAAATGAAATTATCTCACTTACCAAAGCAATGGTAAACACAGGACAACAATTGAACTGGGAAAATACTATCGTATTGGATAAACATTGTGCCGGAGGACTACCCGGAAACCGAACCACACCAATCGTAATAAGTATTGTGGCAGCAGCAGGATTAACCATTCCAAAAACATCTTCAAAAGCAATTACATCCCCATCCGGGACAGCCAATACAATGGAAACTATTACGAGAGTGGATCTTTCCATTGAAGAAATAAAAAAAGTAGTGAAACAGGAAGGAGCCTGCCTCGTATGGGGCGGAGCTGTTCAGCTAAGTCCTGCTGATGATATTCTCATTTCCATCGAAAAAGCGCTTGATATAGATAGTGAAGGACAAATGGTGGCTTCTGTTCTTTCAAAAAAAATGGCAGCCGGTGCTACACATGTTTTGATTGATATTCCCGTGGGAGAAACAGCAAAAGTGAGAAGCAACAGCGAAGCACTTCTTCTGAAAAATTATTTCATGGAAACAGGTAGCGCCATCGGGCTGGAAGTAAAAGTGATTATTACAGACGGAAGTCAACCCGTTGGAAAAGGAATCGGGCCTGCACTGGAGGCTATGGGCGTATTGTCGGTATTGAGAAATGAACATGATTGCCCTCAGGATTTAAAAAACCGTTCGCTGCAACTGGCAGAAGAACTGATTGCCATGTCAGGAAAATTCCCAAAAGGCGAAGAAAAACAAATTGCACTCACCCTGCTGGAAACAGGAAAAGCACTGGAAAAATTCATTTCCATTTGCAAAGCGCAGGGTGGATTTACAGAACCGACACCCGGCCCCTTCAGGTATGATTATTTATCAGTGAAAAGCGGAACAGTAAAAAAAATAGATAATCGGAAACTGGCACGGGTTGCAAAACTTGCAGGAGCCCCAAAATCATCAGGAGCCGGGGTGATGTTTTATGCGCCATTAGGAAAAAAAATAAAAGAAAATGATGTATTGTTTTCCATATACGCTGATGCCAGCGGTGAACTGGAATACGCCAAACAATACCTGGAAAAAATAACCGGGTTAATAACTATAGAATAATGAAAAAAGTTATTTTTGCTATGCCGGGAAATGAGCTGCTCGCCAGGGGAATAATCAAAAACCTGAAAGCAACAGAAGGGAAATTTAATGCCCGGAAATTTCCCGATGGAGAGTCCTACATCAGAATTTTGGGAAGTGTAAAGAACAAACACACTGTTATTGTTTGCACACTCGCTCATCCCGATGAACTATTCCTCCCGCTTTTTTTCCTTGCCAGGGAAATAAGAAACCAGGGGGCAAAACGAATAACTCTCATTTCCCCTTATTTGTCGTACATGAGGCAAGACAAAGCCTTTCATCCGGGTGAAGCAATTACGTCCGGTTATTTTGCCGAATTGATCTCTTCCATTTCCGACCAAATTATTACTATCGACCCTCATCTTCATCGCAGAAAATCAATGAATGAAATTTATACTGTCAAAACCTCTGTTTTGCATGCTGCTCCTTTTATTGCCGGTTATATTTCAAAACATATTGCAAACCCTGTAATTATTGGCCCGGACTCCGAAAGCAAACAATGGATAGCTGAAGTAGCACACCTGGCAAAAGCGCCTTTTGTGGTAATGAAAAAAACAAGGCGTGGTGATAAATCCGTAAAAATAAAATCACCCGAACTAAAAAAATATAAAAAATACACACCCGTTTTACTCGATGATATCATTTCTACCGGGCACACCATGATAAAAACTATTATTCTTCTTAAAAAAGCGGGAATGAAAGCTCCTGTGTGCATAGGCATACATGCTGTTTTTTCGGAAACTGCATTTAAAGATTTAAAAAAAGCTGGAGCCAAAATACTTTTAACCTGCAATACTATTCTTCATTTCACCAATAGAATTGATATTACACAACTAATTACAAGCAACCTGGAAAAAAATGATTAATAATTCCATTACCTGGGCATTAAAAAATAAAATGATTGTTCTGTTATTGGCAGCAGCAATTACTTTGTTTGGGATTTATTCGGTAAAAAACACTCCGGTAGATGCCATTCCCGATCTTTCCGAAAACCAGGTGATCATTTTTACTGAATGGATGGGAAAAAGTCCACAGCTTATCGAAGACCAGATCACTTATAAACTGGTAAGCAATCTGCAGGGAATTCCCAAAGTGAAAAATATACGCGGATCATCCATGTTCGGAATGAGTTTTGTGTTTGTAATTTTTGAAGATGATGCAGATATCTATTGGGCCAGAACACGTGTCCTCGAACGACTGAACTCAGCACAAAATTTTTTACCCGAAGGTGTTACTCCTGTTCTTGGGCCTGATGGAACAGGACTCGGCCATATTTTCTGGTACACGCTGGAAGCTCCCGGTTATGACCTGGGAGAATTAAGAGCTATACAAGACTGGTATGTGCGTTTTGCATTGCAAACAGTGGAAGGAGTAAGCGAAGTGGCATCATTCGGTGGTTTTCAGAAACAATACCAGGTGGTGATCGACCCCTATAAACTCCGCTATTACGACATTTCGCTGATGGAAGTGGCCGGAAAATTAAAAGCTAATAATAATGATGCCGGGGGAAGAAAATTTGAGCAATCTGATATAGGTTACATCATTCGTACGCGGGGCTATATCAAAGATATCACACAAATAGAAAACATCACGCTCAAAACGATCAATAATATTCCCGTAAGAATTAAAGATGTTGCGCACGTACAAACCGGTGGTGAGTTGCGCCTGGGAATCATTGACGAAAATGGCGAAGGGGAGAAAGTGGGCGGTATCGTTATTATGCGCTATGGCGAAAATGCCAAAGACGTTATAGAACGATTAAAAATAAAAATGACGGAGGTGGAAAAAGGGTTGCCCAAAGGCGTACATTTTAAAACTGCCTACGACCGTTCGGGATTAATTGATGAAACAATTGATACACTTGGCAATGCAGTAACCGAAGAAATTATTATAGTTGCCATCGTACTTTTTATTTTCCTGTTCCATGCCAGAAGCGCACTTATCGTTGTTATAACTATTCCGGTATCGGTGCTTATTGCATTTATTTTAATGAATTTATTTGGAATTACTTCCAATATCATGTCGCTGGCGGGAGTAGCGCTGGCCGTGGGTGATCTTGTGGATGCAGGAATTGTAATGGTGGAAAACGCTATGAAAGAAATCAGTAATGAAAATCCGGAAAAAGAAATTAAATTATCTGATATTGAAAGAAAAAAAAGAATCGAAATTTCTTCCAAACTCATAGGAAAAGCTGTTTTTAATTCTATCCTTGTTACACTTATTTCATTCAGTCCCATTCTTTTTCTCGAGGGACAGGAACACAAATTATTTTCTCCGCTGGTGCTAACCAAAACGTTTGCTATGGCCGGATCTGCTTTTGTAGCTATTTTCCTTGTTCCTGTTCTGATGGTGTTGCTATTGAAAGGAAAAATCCGTCCCGAAAAAAAACATCCTGTTTCACGCTTTTTCATCTGGATGTATTCACCGGTTATCCGCTGGTGCCTGAGATGGAAAAAAACCACTATCGCCTTTGCATTGTTGCTCACGGGCGGAAGTGTTCCGCTGGTACTAAACCTGGGAACAGAATTTATGCCACCCCTGGACGAAGGATCCATACTTTTTATGCCGGTAACCATGCCCGACATTTCCAATTCTGAAATCAAACGTGTCATGCAGGTGCAGGATAAACTGATGATGGAAGTTCCTGAAGTGGAAAATGTTTTGGGAAAAGCCGGACGCGCAAGTACTGCCACCGATAATGCGCCTATCAGTATGATTGAAACGATTGTTTTGTTAAAACCAAAATCAGAATGGCGGCCCGGGATAACCAAAAATGATATTATCAACGAACTTAATTCAAAGCTTCAAATTCCCGGAGTAGTTAACGGGTGGACACAACCTATTATCAATCGTATTAACATGCTTTCTACCGGTATACGAACAGACGTAGGAATAAAAATTTACGGAAGAAATCTTGATACCATCAATAAATATGCACAGATGTTCAAAAAAGAACTCATTGGTGTAAACGGAATAAAAGATCTTTACGTGGAACCCATCACCGGGGGAAAATATATTGATTTTGATATCCGTGAAGAGGAGATTGGAAAATACGGACTTACCAGCGATGATGTAAATATGTTTATTGAAACCGCCATCGGGGGAATGAATGCCACAACTACTATCGAAGGGCGCGAACGGTTTAATGTGAATGTGCGTTTTGCACAGGATTACCGCGACAATATGGATGATCTCAGGAATCTTCAGATTCAAACTATGGCGTATGGCCCAATACCGTTATATGCGGTGGCAGATATTTATCCTTCAGACGGCCCGCCAATGATCAATTCAGAAAACGCCATGTTGCGGGGAACACTTTTATTTAATATCCGCGAACGGGATATGGGAAGTACGGTAAAAGATGCAAAAGAAAAACTTGAGTATTTCATTGAACAACTTCCGGGTGGAAAATTACCTGAAGGCTATTTCCTGCAATGGAGCGGTCAGTATGAAAACCAGGTTCGGGCTCAAAACCGGCTGATGATTATTATCCCGATAGTGATGGTAATTATTTTTATTGTTCTCTATTTTACTTTTAAAACTTTCCGGGAAGTATTTATCGTACTCTCAGCTATACCCGTTGCGCTGGTGGGTGGTGCTTATTCACTTTATTTTTTCGATGTCAATTTTTCAGTAGCAGTAGCGGTTGGGTTTATTGCCCTTTTCGGAGTCGCTGTGGAAACAGGTGTTTTGATGCTGGTATATATGAATAATTCCGTTTTCAATCGTTTTTCTTCTGCTGAAAAAGAAAACAGGAAAACAGGAATTGCAGATATAGAAGAAGCCGTATACGAAGGTGCTGCCCTCAGGTTAAGGCCCAAACTGATGACAGTACTCGTAGACATTATCGGCCTGCTGCCCGTTTTGCTGGCCACCGGAACAGGAAGCGATGTGATGAAGCCCATTACCATTCCATTTGTGTTTGGCCTGATCACCTCTACCCTTTTTGTACTTATAGTACTACCGGTTATATATACGATGTTCAGAGAATATGAATTAAGAAAAAACGGAAAACTAAAAATTGAACAGTTTGAAAATTAATATTCATAGTATGCAGGTAAAGAAAAAAAACAGTATTGTTCTTTTTATTTTCTGTATAACGTGCCTGGCATTGCCGGCTCAGCGCCTGTCGCTTGACAGTATTTTGCATACAGTAGCTTCAGAAAACCCGGTGTTTGATGCCTGGGAAGCGAGAATCAATGCATGGAATGAACTGGCCAAAGGTGCCCGTGCTCTTGATCCGCCACAGGCAGGAGCAGGATTTTTTATGACACCTTATAATCCTTCTATGTGGAAAAGTGATGAAGCCGCTGGTAATCCCGGAATGGGTTCATTTATGGTTTCCGGCCAGCAGATGTTCATCAACAAAAAGAAAAGAGATGCCAATGCTGACTACATGAACAACATGTCGTCTGTTGATTCGGCCATGAAAGAAGATATGAAAAATGAAATGCTGGCCATGGCAAAAATGAACTACTATGAATTACTTATCCTGCACAAAAAATTATTGATACTAAACGAAAGCGAACAACTGATAGAGTATCTGATAAAAGCAACAGAACTGAAATATACTTATGGCATGGAAAAATTAAATGCCTATTACAAGGCAAAAGCCATGCTCGGTGAAATACAGGCAATGAAAGTTATGGTGCTGCAGGAAACCGGTCAGAAAAAAATTCAGTTAAACACATTAATGAACAGAAAAAAAGATCAGCCTGTTGAAACAGATACTTTGTTTGAAATAAAAAATTATGAGAAAACAACAACCGATTCTTCCCTTATCGCATCATCAAGAAGCGGATACAAAGCCATTTCCAGCGAAATCCGCTTACTCGGTTCAAAACAAAAATATCAATCTTCGCAAAAATATCCCGACTACGGAATACGATACGATCACATGTTTCCTTTCGGAACGCAGCCACAACAATTCAGCCTGATGTTTATGATTTCTTTCCCTTTCGCCTCCTGGTCGAAAAGTATGTATACGGCCAATGTCGCATCATTGAATTATGAAATCACTGAAAAAAAAGAAATACAGCGGCAGTATATTAACGAAGTAAGCGGAAAAATTGAATTCATAAAAGTACAGATCGCAGGAAAAAAGAAACAAATTGAGCTTACTGAAGAAATTATCCTTCCTTCCATGAAAAAGAATTACGAAACCGAATTGCTGGCCTATGAACAAAATACCGAAATGCTTTTTATGGTGCTCGATGCCTGGCAAAATCTTAAGACTACACAGCTCACTTACCTCGATCAATTGATGCAGCTGCTTTTGCTACAGGTGGAATATGAAAAAGAACTTGAAATAAGATAACATATGACGACTATTTATAAAATCTTTTTCATAACATCATTCTTCGGAATGGCATGTGTATCCGGTGATGATAAAAAAACCGGGGGAGATGCACAACAACATGGCCATGAACTTCACGGGCAAGCCAAAAAAGAACCGGAAAAAAAATACACTTGTCCGATGCATCCTGAAATCCTGAGCAACGAACCCGGAAAATGCCCGAAATGCGGAATGAATCTCGTTGAAAGCACCGGAAATGAAAATAAAGAAATAAAAGATGAAATTTCGTTGCTGCTGAAACCTGCCAACGAATACATCAGGTCTGAAGTAAAAATGATCGTTCCTCAGCAAAAAGAAATTCAGCTGGAATTGAAAGGAACAGGTAAAATCACTTATGACGATCGCGAAAAATTTTCTGTGGCAGCACGCATTGACGGCTGGATAGAAAAATCATTCGTGAAATACAGGCATCAACCCGTTTCAAAAGGACAAAAATTAGTGGAAATTTACAGCCGTGAACTGGAAACAGAGCAGGAAAATTATATTTTTCTTCTTAAAAATGATGCAGAAAACCATTCACTCATCGAAGCTACAGAAAAAAAATTAAAGCTGGCAGGATTATCCTCTGAACAGATCGCTGAAATTCGTTTGTCGGGAAAAACACTAAAAACTATTACGGTATACAGTACTGCAAGCGGTATCCTGGACGATAAAACAAGCAGCAAAACCAATGCTGAAGAAATGAAAATGCAAAACTCAGTAAATGAAAACCTGGTTTTAAAGCAGGGCGACTATGTAAAAAAAGGTGAAACCCTGTTTACTATTTATAATACACGAAAAGTATGGGCCGTAATACGTTTTCCCGGGAATCAGGCCGCATCGATAAAAACCGGACAACCTGCAGAAGTATTTACCGATACGGAAAATCCACTCAGGATAAAAGGAAATGTTGATTTTATTGAACCTGTTTATGAAAACGGAGAAAAATATATTTCCGTGCGAATCTATCTTAACAATCCAAACGGAAATTTAAAAATCGGAATGTTTGTAAATGCAATTGCCGGTGCAGGAAACCACAATGGAATTTTTGTGCCGGCTTCATCAGTCGTTCACCTCGGAAATAATAAAGTCGTGTTCAAAAAAGACGATGGTTTGTTCTATGCCGTGAAAGTGGTTACCGGCACAACATCAGGAAATTCAATTGAAATTATTTCGGGCATCTCACAAAACGACAGTATTGCCGAAAACGGACAAATGCTCACCGACAGCGAAAGTTTTATTAAAATGAATTCCAATGAATAAACATATTATATTTTTCCTTTTCATCCTGCTTGTTATATCCTGCAGGGATGAAGAAAAACCGCAGGAAGGCGTCTACTACACCTGCTCTATGGATCCACAGGTAATAGAAAACAAACCGGGAAATTGTCCTGTCTGCAAAATGCCGCTTACAAAAGTGGAAATAAAAGAATCTGATAATCATAACGGGTTACAGCTTAGTGACCAGCAGGTGAAACTGGGACATATCGCAACACAAAAAGCAGAAAGAAGAAAAATGAACGAAGAATTAAATCTTACGGGAATCCTTGCCGAAGACCAGAATAAAGTAAAACTGGTAAGTTCACGCGCTATGGGAAGAATTGAAAAACTCTATTACAAAACCGAGGGCAGCCGTGTAGTAAAAGGCGAGCCGCTTTATGAAATTTACAGCGAAGACATTCATCTCGCATTAAAAGAACTGTTGCTCGCCATCGACAAAAAGGAAAAACTGGAAAACAATTCTCCCGAAATTTTAAGATGGATAGCCAGTGCCCGTGAAAAATTAATATTATACGGACTTACCGGAAAACAAGTGCAGCAACTGGAAAAAAACAAATCGATACCCGAAACCATCACCATACTAAGCCCCGAAAGCGGAATTATTTCTTCGGTTTTGATAAAAGAAGGCAGTTATGTGATGGAAGGCGAAAATATTCTGAAATTTTCAGATTATTCAACGCTTTGGGCTGAAGCAGAAATATACCAGGCCGACCTTAGTAAAATAACAAAAGATATGCCGGTAACAATAACTATCCCCGACCTTCCGGAGATGAAAATTTCAGGTAAAATTATTTTTGTTCACCCCGAACTCAATGAAGCCTCCGCTATAAACCTGGCACGGGTGGAAATAAAAAATGAAAAATTATGGCTAAAACCGGGTATGCAGGCCAACTTTTTAATTGTTATGAATGAATTCACAGCCCTGGCCATTCCAACCGATGCCATTCTGCGTGATGGAAAAGGTAACAGCATTTGGATAGAAACGGATCATCATACTTATCAGAATCTCATGGTGGAAACCGGTATGGAATCGGCCGGTTTTACAGAAATAAAGTCAGGTTTAAAGGAGAACGACAAGGTAGTGACAAGCGGAGCCTACCTGATTAACAGCGAATTCATTTTCAGAAAAGGAAACAATCCCATGGAAGGGCACGACATGGGCAAGATGTAAACAGGTATTAAGTATCCAAGAATTGCAAAGATTTATGCTGGTCAAACCCACAGCCTTTCCTTACATTTGAAAAAAACCACCACTATGAAAAAGACATTCTTTACTCTTCTTTCCCTCGGCTTTGCCCATTTCACCTTTTCCCAGTGCAATATCGGGGAATCGGAAGTAACTATTGATGTGCAAACCGACAATTACGGCTATGAAATTTACTGGCAGCTTCTTCCCACAGGAAATGCCTGCGGAACCGGAACTATTTTTGCCGGAGGAAATACTGCCGTTGGTTGTACAGGAGGAAGCGCTCAAAATCAAACCCCGGGCGGATATGGAAATAATATAACTATTACCGAAGGACCCTGGTGCATTACACAGGGAACCGTTTTGGATATATTATTTATTGACGATTGGGGCGACAATGGCGCTGATTTTACCGTTTATATTGACGGATTTCCCATGTATGATTTCCAGGGAGGAACCGGTGCCAATGCAGGAACGCGGAATACTTTTACAGTAAATCCCCCGAACGCATGGGACATGAAAGGTGAAAAAATTAATATGGACAGTTATGTAAATATTGGAAACAATACCATTTCCGGAACGCTGTTCAACCGCAGTACCAATACCATCACCAGCCTTGACATCAATTACAATATCAATAACGGTGCACCTGTTTCAGCACCTTTAACCGGGTTGAATATTCTCCCTTTTACAGAGTATTCTTTTTCCCATCCCACCGCATGGAATGCATCCACCAACGGAGCATACACTGTAAAAGCATGGGCTTCCAACCTTGATGGAAATGCTGATATGTATATGAATGACGATACCGTTTCAAAATCAGTAACTGTAGGCCCTGCTATCCCGGTTATCGTGGATAATTATATAGGAATAACCCCGGTGTTGACTGTTATTGCAGGATCAACAGACGGAATCGTTGTTCCCCGCGACCTCGACTTCCACCCTGTTCTTACGCGTTACGAGTTGTGGGTAGTTCGTAAGGAAACAGAAATGTCGGGAGGAAGAACAGTGAAAATTTCCAATGCAGGATTGACAGGACAAACTGAATTGGTGCAACAGGACGGAAATGCGCTGCATTTTATGTCGTTGCCAACAGCCATTGCCTTCAGCAACAATGAGAATTTTGCAACATCACCCGGAGTGTTTGATGCCAACCACGATGGAGGAAATCCATTCACCGGGCCATCGTTGTGGTCGAGTGATCCGTTGATTTATGCCCAGCCCTCGGGAGGAAATGGTTCGCATCTGGATATGCTGCACGAAAGTCCCTATTCAATGGGAATTGCCAGCGAAACAGACAATATTTTCTGGGTGAATGACGGAACCAGTAACTCGGTAACCTATTATGATTTTAATGTGGATCATGGCCCCGGAAACAGTTATCATGGTGATGCTATTGTAAGAAAATATACCGGCCTTGGCCTTACCGAAGATCCCGCACATCACGTGGTAAGCCATCTTGTGCGCGACAAAAACACCAACTGGCTGTATATTGTTGACAGTGAAAATGCACGAATAGTGAGAATGGACGTAACCACCGGAACTCAAACCGGAACATTCACTCCCTATGAAACAACAGCAGAATCATCTGTATATACCGGCTATACATCCGAAGTGTATGTAAACACAGGCCTTACAGAGCCCAGCGGCATTGACGTTATCGGAAACAGGATGATCGTTTCTGATCATACTACCGGGGATATCGTTATTTATGATATTACAGGTGCTGCTACAGAACTCGAAAGAATCGTTACCGGAACACCGGGAATTATGGGCGTAAAAATAGGCCCTGACGGAAAAATCTGGTATGTAAATGCTACTACCAACCAGGTTGTACGTATCGATTTCCAGGCCGATGGAATTTCAGAAACAAAAAACCAGGAGCCGGCTGTTGCGCTTTACCCTAACCCGTTATACGAAAACGGAACGCTGAACATTAATACCACCTTTACCGAAAACTTTACAATCGAGATATTCGATTTGGCCGGAAATATGGTTTTCAGTAAAATGATTACTTCGCAAACAGCAGAATTGTCAATGGAAAATATCGCTGCCGGAAATTATATGGTGAAGTTTTCATCTTCAGCAAATAATAGTACTGTTACCCGGAAACTGGTAGTACTAAAATAATCTGCCATGAAGAAAGGTTTTTTATTACTGTTGCCCTTTATTTTTGCTTTACATACTACTAAAGCCGTTACAGTAAATGTTAAAACCATCGGAACCACTTTTGATCCCGATACAGCGAATATTTATATAGGAGATACCATTCGTTTTATCATCAACATCGGTCATGATGCGGCAGAAATAACGCAGTGGGGATATGTTAACAACAATATGGATTATTATCCCGGTGGATTCAACTATGCCGTGGGGACATTTGACTGGGTGCCCGATTCGGTAAAAACCTATTATTTCGCCTGCTCCTTTCACATTCTCTCAGACGAGATGAAAGGCGTTATCATAGTCAATCCGCCACAATCAGCAGGAGACGAAAAAGAAAAAGCTGTGCTGTTTACCTGCAACAACCCATTTGACGACCGGTTAGATATAAAAGTTACCGGAAACAGTGAAGCTCGTTTTGTGATTTCAGATATTAATGGGAAAATGATCGGACAATACCCGTACACCGGAAGAGGAACGCTGTATATTAATACATCAGCTTTCGTTCCGGGATTTTATTTTCTTGCTGTTTTTTCGGAGAATAAAAAATCGGTGATGAAACTGGTAAAAGAATAACATGCGTATGAAACAAGCTGCCTGTTATATAACGTTTTCCGCACTGCTTGTTATCGGCTGCAAAAAAGATCATTCAACGGAAGAAAAGCCGTATGTACTTCCTGAAACAAAAATTTCATCAGGAGAATATATCTGTAATCTTTTCTTTTTTGAAACAGATACCTTCTATTTTCATAAATATGAAACCGATCCTTCGGGATACCAGTTGCTGGAAGTAACTCTTTCCACCGATGGCCTTAACCCGCAATGGAATTGTCCTGTTGCCGCTTCTGTTACCACTTCGGGTAAAAAAGCAAAATTCATTTTTCATCCCGACAGTGTGGAAGAAGGAGAAACACGGGCCGTGGCCATTCAATTATCAGTTTCTGAAGATCCTCTTTCAGAAAAGATCGTATTCCTGAAAAAAAATGCCGTTCCCTGGCTGGGAATTTACAATGGTTATAACCTGGAAAATCCTTCCGATACATTCAGCATAGAATTAACGCGTACTGATAATTACGGAAGCGGGCCGGCCTGTTGCATTTCGTATGTTATAAAAAATCTGCCTAATGGAATCAATACCTATATGCAGATCCCTAACCAGCAAACAGCTTTTCATTTTTCAATGAATAACGAATGTGATTCGCTGTCAGAATATGCAGAAGTTACCGGCTACACCAACAGCGCACCAAAAGGATTCGGGCATTACTCCAACGGAAGGATTTTTATTGATTATTATTACAAAAGCCCCATGCCTGATACAGGAAGCAGTATAATTATCCGCAAACAGTTTACAGGAATAAAACAAAACTGATTATTTCTTTACCAGTTCGGCATAAAACCAAACTTTGGCTACGTTGCCGATAGAAGCATCTTCGGCCATTCCGTATTTGATACGGTCAAAATCAAAACGCCCTTCGAAGGCAGCAAATTCTTTTCCGTCATCATATTTTCCTTTTCCGATAAATGTAAAAGGAACATCAAGAGGGAATTTTTTTCCTATAAAATTGATTTCCCCTTTGGCCACATAAGAAGTATCGCCCAGGGAAACTTCTGAGGAAACAAATTCGATGGTGGCATACGTTTCTACATTGAAAAAATCGGCCTCCATCAGGTGTTCATCACGGTATTCGTTATCCGTAAACAACGAAGCCGATTGAATAATGGCCTTCACCGATTTTTTCTCTCCACCGGTGAATTCGAGGGTAAAATCATTGAACTTACCAATCGTTTCCTGCATTCCTTCCACCTGGAAAAAAATTTCGGAAGTGATTTTATCTTTTGTATTATGTGAAACATAACTTCCCTGTAAAACATCCAGGTTATTGATCATCTTCCCGCTTCCGCTTTTCACCAGCGAATCCGACTGCTCTACTTTCGATTTTTCTACTTCACTTTTGGCTGCACCCCAGGGTACAAAAAATATAAAAATAATGGCTGTAACCGCAGCTACAGCCATTGCTATAATAACCCAGATCCAGAGTTTTTTCATATTACTTTATTATCCTAAGATAGGAATAGTGATCGAAATAGTTGTTTTGGTAGCTTCTCTTTCTTTTTTAACCATCATACCAAAATCTTTCACATAAATTACTGCTGAAGCTTTAAAAGTAAGGTCGGTATAAGTAAAATTAAACACGACTTCTTTTTCCACATTCTTAATGATCATTATCCCTGTCATCTTAAACCCTTTGGCAGTTTTTTCCACTTTTTTGGCTTTAAAATCGATAGTGGGATATTTCACCGCATCAAAATAATCTGCTGATTTCAGGTGATCGTCTCTTTTGGGAGTTCCTGTATTAATGGTACTTACTTTTACGCTTCCGTAAATAACAGCGCTCTCGGGTTTGGCAGCATCAAAAGTGATATGTGCATCCAGCCCGCCTATGGTTCCTGTGCAATTATCTGCAGGAAAAGTAAAAGAAATTTTTACACCTGCATCGTTGATTTTTAATTCCTGTGATTTTGCAACTACGGCAAAAACAAACAGTGAGGAAAGAAGTAATGTTAGCTTTTTCATTTTTTATTTTTTTACACCCTTTGTATTTCAGGGGATGGTTTGACATCGTCCAAAAATACAAACTTCATACCACTAAGTTATGTTTTAACGATTAATTAACAAAATTACTGAAAATCAGTAATTAAGATGGTGATTTAATGAAAAAGCATGGTACTTTTTTTACAGCTTCTCTTTCCGGCTGTTTTCCATTTCACTAAAGAGCCTTTCGATAGAAATTTTCCATGCCAGTTCGGCACAGCTGAGTTTCATCCCCGAATACATCTCTTTATCACTCAATCCTGAATGAATTTCATAGAGAATCTGGTACATACTGTCTGTTTCCTCACCGGTAAATTTCCTTTCTTTGGTGTTATCGTCCATACCCATTGGTTTTTTAATTAAAGCCCCAAGATACACAAAAAAAGTGAAATGTGAAATAATATATCACACTATGAGCATTTATATATCACGCATATTCCGGGGTGTAAGCCATACATTTCCACACTTTTGTAGTATGAAAGTGCATATAGGGAAAATCATCCAGCAAAAAGTGAAGGCCAGTGGTATGACAGTGATTGAATTTGCCAGGAAAATCAATTATTCACGCAGGAATGTGTATGTTATTTTCAAAAACGAAAGCATCAACACAGCGCTTTTAACCAAGATCGGCAAAGTCCTCGATCATGATTTTTTCAACGATTATATCAGGCCGGTTTCTGCTGCCGACAGGGTGGCCGAGCAGGAAATGGAGCAATACCAGAAACAAAACGAAAAACTGAAGTCTAAAATCGAATCACTGGAAAAAGAAGTAGATTATCTCCGCGAGATCAATACCCTGCTGAAAACCAAAAAGAAAAAATCAAAGTAAGCGGCTTTGCCGTTTTCACATCAGTTCATCCCCGAAAATCAGCCGCTCAACCCCTGCATTGTGCGTTCGGGCAAAAGAGATTTTTCTCTCTGCCGTCTTTTTTTATTTTCGCACCGCCAAATCAATCAAAAGATGAAAAAATTATTGCTGCTCATTTTTATTCTGCCTTTTACTTTAACCGCCCAGGATCGCCTTACTCCCGAACTATTATGGAAACTCGGGCGCGTATCGGGCGGACAGGTTTCTCCTGATGGAAAATGGATTTTGTATGGTGTTACCTATTATGATATGGAAGCCAATAAAGGCAACCGCGATCTATATCTTGTTTCCATCGAAGGAGGAGAAGCAAAAAAAATAACATCGGGAACCAAAAGTGAATTCAACGAATGCTGGAAAACTGGTAAGGAAATAAAAATTGCTTACCTCAGTACCGAGTCAGGATCACCCCAATTGTATGAAATGAATGCAGACGGAACAAATCCCTCTCAAATTACCAAAATAGAAGGCGGAGTAAATAATTTTCAATACAACCGCACAGGAACAGCTATTCTCTTTACACAGGATGTAAAACTCGACCAGGCACTCAACGAAAAATATCCCGACCTCCCAAAAGCAGAAGCATTCGTCACCAACGACCTGATGTACCGCCATTGGGATAACTGGCACGATTTTGCCTACAGCCATGTTTTTTATTATCCCCTTGACGGCTCGGCTGAGCCAATGGATATTATGAAAGATGAAAGATTCGATTCTCCGCTGATGCCTTTTGGTGGTGCAGAACATATTTCCTTCTCGCCTGACGGAAAACAAATTATTTATACTTCAAAAAAGAAAAACGGATACGAAGCCGCCAAAAGCACCAACTCCGATCTCTATCACTACGATATTGCCACAGGAAAAACCATCAACATCACCGAAGGAAGAATGGGGTATGATCAAACTCCTTTATTTAGTCCCGATGGAAAATATATGGCTTTTCAAAGCATGAAACGTGAAGGAAATGAAGCCGACAAAAACGACATTGTGATTCTTGAAGTTTCCACAGGAAAAAAAATAAACCTCACCGAAAAACTTGACCAAACCACTACTCAATATGTGTGGAGCAGCGACAGTAAGTTTATTTATTTTATCAGCCCGTATTTGGGTACAGAACAAATTTTTGAAATTGATATCCTCAAAAACAAAATACGCCAGGTAACTTCAGGCGACCACGATTATGTTTCGGTTTCGTTTGCAGGGAAATTCCTGGTGGGTGGAAAACAAAACATGAACATGCCCACCGAACTTTATAAAATTGAAATTAAATCCGGAAAGGAAACTCAACTCACCTTCACCAATAAATCCGTTTACGATAAATTAAAAACAGGAAAAATTGAGAAAAAATGGATCACCACCACCGATGGAAAAAAAATGCTGGTGTGGGTGATACTACCCGTGGATTTTGATCCCGCCAAAAAATATCCCACCCTGCTCTATTGCCAGGGAGGTCCGCAAAGCACCGTCAGCCAGTTTTTCTCCTATCGCTGGAACTTTCAGCTAATGGCCGCAAAGGGTTATGTGGTGATTGCTCCCAACCGGAGAGGATTACCTTCCTTCGGACAGGAATGGAACGACCAGATAAGTGGCGACTGGGGCGGACAAGCCATTAAAGATTACCTGACTGCCATTGATACAGCCTGCACTTATTCTTATGTGGATAAAAACAAACTGGGTGCTATTGGTGCAAGTTATGGCGGATATTCTGTTTATCAACTGGCAGGAGTGCACAACGGAAGATTTAAAACATTTATATCGCATTGTGGTTTATTCAATCTCGAAAGCTGGTATGGAACCACTGAAGAACTATTTTTCGCCAACTGGGACATAGGTGGCCCTTATTGGGAAAAAAATGTTCCGGTGAGCTATGAAAAATTTTCTCCGCATAATTTTGTGGGCAAATGGGACACTCCTATTCTCGTCATCCACGGGGAAAAAGATTTCCGCGTTCCCTTTAACCAGGGAATGGAAGCTTTCCAGGCTGCGAAAATAAAAGGCATTGAAGCCCGCTTTTTGTCTTTCCCCAATGAAGGCCACTGGGTGCTTTCTCCCCAAAATTCACTGCTGTGGATCCGCGAATTTTATTCGTGGCTGGATGGGCACTTGAAGTGAGACGGGAGAAGTTAGACAAGGAGATGCCAGACTGGAAGACTTTAGGCATTGTTGGCAATAGTAGTAATACCTTGTGAGATTTTTGTTGATAATCCCTTCCATTTACATCAAATAAACTCCTATCTTTACATGAACCAAACCACTCATGTACAGAGTTTTGCGGCTATTTGCGTTATTTACGGGAATTCTTCCTGCCGCTTCTGCTTTTTCACAAATCGTCATCAATGAAATTTCTTCCGCTTCCACTGTCGGATTTGTAGATGAAGAAAATGAACAGGAAGACTGGATTGAACTTTATAACGCTTCGGGGACTGCCGTTAACCTGCAGGGATATACGTTTACCTACAGCGAGGGCGGGCAAAATATCACTAACTGGACATTTCCTTCTGTTTTTATTCAGCCTAACGATTATTTAACTGTTTTCTGCAGCGAAAAAAACCGCACCGATTGGTTCGACCACTGGGAAGTGCCGGTATACCCGCAACTGATGTGGCGTTATTTTTTGGGCACTACCGATCCTCCATCCACCTGGCGCGAAATTACCTTTAATGATTCAGGTTGGCCCACAGGTGATGCCAGTATAGGTTATGGTGACGGAGACGACAGCACCATCACCCCACCGCTGAATTCGGTTTTTATGCGCACTTCATTTACCATTGCCGATACTTCCAAAATTGCCATTGCCGCTTTGCTGGCCGACTTTGATGACGGGTTCGTGGCCTACCTGAATGACGTGGAAATTGCAAGGGAAAATGTTGGTATTTACGGTGATCATCCTTTGTATAACGTAAGTGCCTATGATGAACATGAAGCGCAGATGTACCAGAACGGAAATCTCTCCGGAATTTATTTCGTAAGCGCTGATGTGGTTAACCAGGCCCTGAAACCCGGAACTAACGTGCTGAGCATTCAAGTCCATAATTATTCATCAGGGCTTGATGATCTTACCATGATCCCCTACTTTATCATTGGTGTGATTGATACTACCGTAACGTATTATCCGATTCCTGCAGCGGTTAATCTTCATACCAACTTCAATCTCGACAGTGACGGTTTTTTTATTACGCTGAAAAATCCTTCAGGAATTATTGCCGATCAGCAAACAGTGGGGAAAATGATGATGAACAATACGCGCGGAAGATTTCCCGATGGAAACAGCAACTGGTGCCTGTTTGATATTCCTTCTCCCGATACTACCAATACACTGGCATCGTGTTTTTCAGATTATGCTTCTGCTCCCGTTTTCAGTCTCGAAGGCGGATTTTATCCCGGAACACAACTGCTTACATTATCTTCCTCCACTCCCGGAACTATCCGTTATACCATTGACGGAAGCGAGCCGCTAACCAGTTCACTCCTGTATTCCACCTCCATTACCATTGATAGTTCGCAGGTTATACGTGCGCGTGTTTATCCTTCTGTTCCCAATACTTTGCCGGGGCAGGTGGTAACCAAAACCTATTTCATCAACGAAAGCAGCACGATGCCCGTTATATCGTTAACCAGCGATCCCTTTAATCTCTTCGACTGGAATTACGGAATTTATGTATTGGGGCCAAACGCAGATACAGTGAATATTCCGTATTTCGGAGCCAATTTCTGGAATGAATGGGAACGTCCAGCCGTAGTAGAATATTTTGATGAAAACGGAATGAAGTGTTTTGAAACCAGTTGCGGAATAAAAATACAGGGTAACTTTTCAAAGGCCTGGCCACAACGGGGATTTTCGGTGAAAGTGAAAGATAATTACGGTGGAAATAAAATCAATTACCGGCTTTTTCCTGATAAAGGCATTAACGAATTCAAAAGTTTCAACATACGAAATGCAGGCAGCGACTGGAATACCTGCCACATGCGCGACCGCCTCGTAAATAAAAGCGTACAACAAACCCATATCGACATCATGGACGGGCGCTCGTGTTTACTTTTTATCAACGGACAATATTGGGGCGTTTATGAGCTGCGCGAAAGACAAAACGACCAGTATATTGAAGATAACTCGGGAGTGCCAAAAGAAAATATTGATTTTCTGGAATTTGACGGAAGCGTAAAAAACGGAAGCAACCAGGGATTTATTGAAATGGCAACCTTTGCAGTAAGCAATGATTTATCACAACAACAAAATTACGACAGCATGAAAGTGATGCTGGATATCGAAAATTTCTGCGATTACTTTATCACCGAAACCTATGTAGTAAATATTGACTGGCTGGGTTCATATACCAATAACATCAAATACTGGCGTCCCAATAATCCTGAAGGAAAATTCAGATATGTTTTGTGGGACACCGATCTTTCACTCGGATTCGCTTCTGCCTGGGGCGGATATTACACCCTTGATATGCTGGATGTAGCAATCAATCCCACCACGTGGAATCCGCATTCGGGAATGCTGCTGGCTTTGCTGGCCAACGCTGAATTCAAAAATTATTTCATCAACCGTTATGCCGACCTGATGAACACCTGTCTTCACCCCGTTAGTATGGAAAACATGGCTACCGGTTTTCATGATGAAATGCTGCCCGAAATGACACGGCATTTCAATCGCTGGGGAAATCAGTCACCCTGGCCGGGACTTATCGGGAGAGCCAATAATGTTCCGGAATGGGAAATACAAATAGACACACTATTTGATTTTCTCGACAACCGTATCACCTATGCCCGCTACTATGTACAACAACAATTTGCACTCAACAACCAGGTAAATGTTACTCTTCAATCGCAACCGGCAGAAGGAGGAAAAGTTCAGATCAGTACGATTACCCCCGGCCCGTTACCCTGGTCGGGAGTGTATTATGACGGAAACCCGGTTTCACTTACTGCCATTCCCCAACCCGGTTATCGTTTTTTATACTGGAAGTCGGACGACCTGGTTACCACGGAAAATGATTCTGTTACCATACGTTTAAATATAAGCGAAGACGAAACTTTTACAGCCTATTTTGAAAAACTCGGAAATTATTTTGAAGTATATCCCAATCCTTTTTCCGACCAGCTTACCCTGGTATATGATGTGCCATCAGAACAGCAGGTGGAAATAGCATTTTACAATGTATTGGGACAAAAATCGGCCATTGTGGTTTCTCCTTCCGCCCACAGCGGTGAGGGAAGATATACCTTAACCATAGACCCTAACGCATACGGGATATCAGCAGGAACATATTTTGTACATTTCAGGGGAGAAGATTTTGAGAAAACAGTGAAGGTGGTTTGTTTTGGCAACTAAAGCCACGAATCACACGAATTTTCACTAATGAATTTTCTCATTCGCATTAATCAGTAGGATTAGCGGCTGTATTCTTTGCCACGGGGGTAAGCCTTTCAGATATTATGCCGGCAAATAAAATTCAGCTAATAAATAATGTTTTGTCCCGCTGGGACAAAGGTAAGATAAGAGTTAGGTGTGTTAAAAATGTTTGGCACCTCTGGTGCCGGAATTATAACGGAATTAGATGAAAAGGTTCAGACAATGTCAACAAAACAAGTATGCGTTCGGGAACATAACTCCAACTGGTGCCAGCGGCACCAAACATTTTTAACAGTATCCTCCACCGTAGCTATTTGTCCCAGCGGGACAAAACGTTACTTATTCCTGATAACCATTTCGATGATCTTATCCAGCAGCCATTCCTGCTGCGGTTTTTTAGCATTTCCGAAAAGATAAACAATGGCTTTATCTGATTTCAGGTAAACAGCTTTGTATTTGGAATGACGATAACGTATATCAGCTTCCTCTACTTCACTAAGTTGAACAGGTGCGCGGTGCATTTGATAGAATTTACCGATTACGGTGGAATGCGTTACTGTTTTCGGAGTGATAACCGTTATATCCTTCAAAAAAGAAGCCACAATAAAAATAGCGGAAAAAACAAAAAACACGGGTGAAATACTTAATACAGTAGCCGTTTTTTCTACATTCAGAAAAAATATAACCCATCCTGTGATAACGGCAATTGAAATAAGAAACAACCACGGAGATTGTGCAGTAACGATGATAGTGTCTCCATCCTGTTTTAATTTATACATTCCTTTTGGGAACTCACCGGAAGAAGCAAAACTGCGCTGAAATTTTCCTTCTTTTACCTGTTGTTTTACCGTTTTGTCCGTTTCCTTATAACTACGTGTTTTGTCAATCCCTTTTTGGAAAACCGTTCTTTTTCCATCGGTTTCCACAATATCCAGCTGAAACAACTCTGCCAAATGTTCGAGATCGTTGCGATGATCCAATTCTGCATTATCATCACCCAAAAAAGAATCTGCAAGCACACGGCTTTTTATCACTACCGATTTATCGCGATTGGAATGAATGAGTTTTATGTTATACACAATCCTGTCCGGCCCGTGATGTTTACTTCCTTTTGAACCGGAACGGATGAAAATATCAGAATAGAGGTATTTGTATTCGTTCAAAGGAACAAATGAAGATTTTTTACCGCCAAAAAAGGTCCACATTTCCATTTTTACTCCTTCAACAGATATGTGAACGTACTCTTTTTTAAGTTGTAAAAGGCCAATCAGTATGATCACCATCAGAAAAGCATACATAAACAACATTCCGCCCCATCCGCTTCCCCCGAAGTTTCCGTTACCGCTAAAATAATTTAGCGCCTGCATGCCAGTAATTCCGACTATCAAAATAATACCTGTTATCAACACGCTGCGAGAGCCTTTTTTTCGAATTTCAACAGGAAGCTGAATACTGTTCATATTTTCAGTTCATAAAACTCAACACACAACTAAAAACTAGGCGAAGAAACAGTTCTGAATTTTACTTTTTTTCTTCCTGCTATCCAGTTATAGTTATTTGTATAAAAAGTATTTGCCTGGCGGTAATTCTCGTTGAATTCTTTCGGGTATTTGGCATAAAAATTAAAATTAAACGATTTTGATTCTCCGGGCTGAAGAGTAACCACCCAATTTACCTGCCCGCTGTATTTATCGTATTTCCCGTCTGATAATTCAGAAATATTTACGCTTACCCTCGAATCGTTCGTCATCGGCACCTGGTCCTGCAGGTTCATCGTTACAGGAATGTCGCGGTTGTTTTTCACAGTGAACTCATATTTAAAAATTTCTTTCTCATAATTTCCTATAATCTGGTGATCGTTGAGCTCTGATTTTTTGATTCGGGAAACGGCAATTTTATTATCACGTCCCAGCGACAACTCCAGTGTATCCGACATTTCGAAAATATTAATAGACGATTGGCCAATATAAGTTCCGTTGTAATATACGCTGGCTTTCCCCGACACCAGGCTCAACTCTGTCCAGCCCACCACTTTTGCCACAAGAAAAGCATCTTTATCCATTTTAGGAACACTTACGTATTCATAACGTGCCTCGAGTTGCTTGTTATTGACATCTACGAGATAAGGACGGCTATCGGAAGGAATGGTATAGGGTTGCGCAATATCAAATTCTGCGCTGAGCTCATCCACTTCGATAGTGGTGAACTTTACGTTCTTATTTTCCTGTGAAAGCTGGCTCACCTGTTTTTGTGCCTGCTGGTAACTTTGTGTAGAAGTTACATTTTGTTTCAGGTCCCAGCCTTCCATTCTCGGGTATTGTGCTCCCTGCATCGGATCGGCTGTAGACAATTTTATTTTTACTTCATTCCAGTCGACACCCGAGTTATTATAAATATTGGCTTTATAATAAAGATTCACCGGTTTACCGATACCTTCTACGCGGATATCGTATTTGGGCGCCCATCCTGCATCGAGCACACGGTATTTCAGTTCCATATTTACCGTTGCTTCAGAAACCGCATCCACCTGCACCATCACTTCCGAACTCGGCATTCCCATCTGCACATTCATTTCCGTCATTTGTTTGTTTAAGCTGTTTACTTCTTCTGTAAGCTTTGCTTCGCGTTTATTCAATACATGTAATTCTTCATTGATTTCATGCCTGCGTGTGCGGCAGAATTCGACATATTCTTTAAGGCTCGCAATTTCATTGTCTGTATAAATGTAATTATCCTTAAACAGCATTTCCTTTTCCTTCATCAGCGTTTCTTTTCTGAACGATACTTTAGCCAGCCGGTCTTTTACGTTATCTAACGTGTCGCGTACTGCTTTTACTTTCGGATTTTTTTCCATTTGAGCCAGGAAATTATTGGTGCTGTATACCGAAAGGATTACCATTTTTTTATCTTCAACATCCACTACAATACTTCCCGGATCCATTTTGGAGGAAAGCCCTGTAAACTTTACAAGGTTTTTTCCTTTTTTAAGTTTTACAGAAGTTTTGTATCCTAATTCTGCACCGGTTAAAAATACCGTAACAGCCGAAGGTTTGGCTTCCACTTTCTGTTCGTGCATTTCATCTGCCGGAACAACTGCTTCTGCCATACAGGCAACCGCTAAAAGAAAAAGTGTAAAAATAGTTTTCATGGTTTTATGATTTATTTTTAAAACGTCCATTTACAATACAATTCGTGTGATGACCAGAAATGAAGTTTGTCGAACTGGATATAGGGTTTGACATCGTAGCTATATCCCACCCCGATTTTTTTATGTTTCCCAAACATATAGCCATACCTGTAATTCAGACTCCCGTAATTTCCGAAAAAATATTTATACCCGATGCCCAGCGTGTGTTTTCTGTCAATAAAAATATTGGTTTGAAAAAATAAAGAGGCGGTCACCGGTTTTAGCTGCAAGGGGCCGGTAGCTGCGGAATAACTGATTTTACCCGATTGCTCAAAACATCCGAAAAGAAAAAGTGTTTTGCTTCTTGAAAGCGGAATTCGTCCCATTCCCTGTACGGAAAGTACGGGCGCTTTCAGAATGTAATTATCCGCTTCGTAGCTCAAATCAGTAAAATTCACATCACGTAAACTGATTCCACCGTAAAATTTATTGGTGGTCTCCTGGAAAAGAATACCGAACGAACCTGTTAGTGAAGTTTTTCCGGCAATCACCTCCGGCAGAATAGTATAATCAGAACGCGTGTCAAACTGATAATGAAAATTATTGATGTCGGCTTCTGTTTTTTGATAGTTTAAGGAACCCGAAAGACAAAGAAAATGATCATCAAACATAATAACCCGATAACTCAGTTGCAAAGAATAAACTGTTTCGCTGAATCCACCCTGAATATTTCCGGCATGGCTGTAAAGTAACCCGATTCCGCTGCTTAAACGTGGCAGATACGTGTTGGCATCCACCTGCCAATGCACAGATCCCAGCCGATGGCCCGGCCACTGGTTTCGGAAGATCATCCCGATGTGGTCCTTATCTGCCCCCATGATGTAAGCAGGATTAAGCGAAGAAAGTGCTGCGTTGTATTGATTAAATACCGAAACCTGCGGAAAAACATTCCCGGCAAGAAAAAGAAAAACAATATGCAACAGTTTTTTCAAATGGAAGAAGAACGAATGTAAAACAATAAAAATCCTGATAAGTTACAGCAAGGTAAAAATAATTCTCCTGCCGGCTTATTATTCCTACCTTTGCGCCATGATCCAACAGGGAAAATACAATTTACTTTACGTAACACGAAAAACACAGGCCGGTTATTGGCTTACGGATGATGAAGGCAACGAAGCCATCCTTTTTCAGCGTGAAACCGAAAATGAAATCCCTGCAGGAACTGAGATGGACGTGTTTGTATACAGCGATGCGGAAAATCCGTTTATCGCCACGTTGAAAAAACCCGCTTTGGTGTTAAATGAATTTGGCTACCTGGAATGCCTGTCGGTAAACTCTGCCGGTGCATTTTTAAACTGGGGCATTGATAAAGACCTTTTTGTTCCCTTTCGCGAACAGGCAAAAACCATGGAAGAAGGAAAAAGTTATCTCGTATACCTCTATTTTGATGAAATTTCACAACGACTCACCGCATCAGGAAAATTCAATAAGTTTTTTGAAAAAGAAAACATCACGCTGCAGCCAAAAGAAGAAGTAAGCCTGATGGTGGCTGATCAAACTGAATTAGGATTTAATGCTATCATCAACAACCGTTACAAAGGATTAATTTACCGGAATGAAATTTTCAGGCCACTTCACACTGGCGACAGGATAAAGGGGTATGTAAAACAGGTGCGTGAAGACGGTAAAATCGACCTGCGCCTGCAAAAAGAAGGTTTTTCACACACCCGCGACAACGAAACCATTATTCTTGAAAAATTAAAGGAAAAAGGGGGATTCCTACCCCTGGGCGATGACAGCAGTCCCGATGAGATTTCAATTGTACTCGGAATTTCGAAGAAATCATTCAAAAAAACCATTGGTGCTTTATATAAAAAACGCCTCATTTCACTGGAAAAAACCGGCATAAAATTGGTCGAAGGGAAATGAACGGGTGATCTTCATTACTTTTTTCACTTTCTTCTTCCCCACTCTCGCATACTTTATAAATTTGTGCAACATTAATCCCTATGAGCGCACATATTTACCTTGTTCCCCACGATTTTTCGCCCGTTGCAGCAGCAGCCACCCATCATGCTATACAACTGGCACGTCAAACCAAAGCAGAAGTACACCTGTTGCATATTATCAAAGCCGACAACGAACGGGGAGCGGCCAAGGCAAAACTGAATGATTTTATTGGAAAACTGGCGTTAAAATCCACCGACCCGAAAGTAGTAGCCAACATTGAAAAAGGGAGCATTTTTGAAGATATAGGTAAAATGGCCGCAAAAATGAAAGCCACGCTTATCATCATGGGAACGCATGGATCAAAAGGCATGCAAAAAGTATTCGGGAGTTTTGCCATTAAAGTCATTAAAAGTGCAGAATGTCCGTTTGTGATTGTTCAGGATAAAGTACCAGCAGAAAAAATCGGAAAAATTGTTATTCCCTTTAGCCTCGCTTCCGAAAGTTTGCAGATCATTAATTTTGCAGCCGACCTCGCACACGTTTTCGATTCCGAAATGCACCTGGTAGCCAATGCCGAAAAAGATGCACTGCTCAACCGGAAAATTCATAATTTCATTGAAGTAATAAAAAAGAAACTGGCTACCAAAGAACTGGAATTTACCATCAAATTGCTGGAAGGAAATGATTCTTTTCTTACCAAGATTTTCAACTACGGAAAAACAGTGAAAACCGATATGTTTGCTATCGCCTATCACTCCGATTCCATCCTTCCGCAGTTCGATACGTTCGCACAAAATATCATTACCAATGAACTGAAAATTCCGGTGCTGATAGTGAATTCAAAACAGCAGGGGAATTTTTATTTTTAGTTGGGAGTTGAGAAAGTTTTAAAGTCAAACTATGAAATCATCAGAAAGTTTTTGATGAAAATTTTTGAAAAAAAAACAGTTTTTGTATTAATTATTCTTCTTTCCGGGGGATGGATGATCGGTTTATATTCAGGAACCGGAACAAAAAAAACATTTCATTCTGAAAACGAGTTAAGGATTTTTCGTTCGCACCGCAGTTATTCTTATGCTACCAATACGCTTTTTACTTCTTCGGGAATTTGTTTGCAGTGCCACGGAAGTGATGTGGATGGAATTACTTCTGTAGATGCTTCAGGAACCGATATCAATATTATGGACGACTGGGCCGCCACAATGATGGCCAATTCCGCCCGCGATCCTTTCTGGAGAGCTAAAGTGAGTCACGAAATTTTAGTCAACCCCACTAACCAAACCGACCTCGAAAATAAATGTACTTCCTGTCATGCTCCCATGGGAAAATTCAATGCGCTGCATAATGGCCAGGTGAACTACGGAATAGCCGATCTCGTTTCGGATTCTGTGGGACTTGATGGCGTTTCCTGCGGAGCCTGTCACCAGATAAAAGACACATTGGTTGGTGATATTTTTTCGGGAAATATTATTTACGATACCAATCATGTGATCTACGGCCCCTATACCAATGTATTTAACGGGCCTATGCTGGGAAATATCGGTTATGATGCTGTTTACAGTCCTCATATCAACGATGCCGGTTTATGCGCCAATTGTCATACACTGATTACTTCTACTGTTGATCTTGCCGGAAATTATACGGGTACAGATTTTGTAGAACAGGCCACCTACCACGAATGGCTGAATTCTGATTTCAATACCGAAACTAACGTATCGGGCATTACCTGCCAGGGCTGTCATATTCCACGCACCAGTGACACGATCATTCTTTCCAACGGTCATGAATTTCTCCCCGGACAAACTCCTTTCGGAAAACATCATCTTGTAGGCGGAAATTCATTTATGCTGAAACTGATGAAAAATAATATTTCCCTGCTCAACCTGCTGGCCACTGCCTCACAATACGATTCGGTGATTGCACGTACCGATCGCCTGTTGCGATACGAAACACTGGACATGACACTTACGGAAGCTTCACGTACACCTGATACGGTTTTTTATAACCTGTCGCTTACCAATAAAGCCGGGCATAAATTTCCTTCCGGCTATCCTTCCAGGCGCGCTTATGTGGAATTTGTAGTGATGGATGATAATGGCGATACGTTGTTTAAAACAGGAATGCTGGATGGAAATGCCGAACTCATTAACCAGGATGCCGGCTACGAACCACATTACAATAAGATCAACAGCCAACTGCAGGTGCAGATTTATGAAATGGTGATGGGTGATGTAAACAGCAATGTAACCACTGTTCTCGAAAGAGCTGCTACACCCTTAAAAGACAACCGCATTACACCAAAAGGTTTCACCACCACACATAACGCCTACGATACATGCGTAATTGCCGGAAATGCATTAAGCGATCCTGATTTTAATCTTAACGGAGTAACCGAAGGAACTGGCGCTGATATTCTTCACCTGCACATTCCGCTGGCAGGATATACAGGTGACCTGAATGTAACTGCGCGTGTGTACTACCAATCTTCTCCCCGCAGGTGGATGCAGGAAATGTTTGCGTACAACTCAGCAGAGATCGACCTTTTCGAAAACCTGTTTAATGCGGCCGACCATACTCCTTCCCTGGTGGCAGAAATACTGATGGGAAATATGTTTAACAGCATTAACGAACTTTATGAACCGGAATGGAAAATATTCCCCAACCCGGTTCGTGAAGGAAAAATATTTATTTCGGGACTGAAACAGGAAGATATTATTTCGGTTACTGTTATCAACACTAATGGACAAACCGTTATAAATGTTCCTGCTCAACTTTTCAACGGGTCGCTGGAGCTGCCTGAAACCAGCGGAACTTATTTTATCCGGGTATCCACCACCAAAGGAATAGTTACAAAACCCGTGGTAAAAACAAAATAATGGTTCTTTCGGGAAAACAACAGGATATCATTGACAAAACCATTTCCATGATCCGCGAAAAATTCAGCGGTGAAGGAACGGGACACGACTGGTGGCATATCCAGCGGGTTGTTGAAGTGTCTGCAGCTATTGCAAAAGAAGAAAATGCCGACCTCTTTATCGTTCAGATGGGCGCATTACTGCATGATATTGCCGACCATAAATTTCATAACAACGACCACACTATTGGTCCCGAAAAAGCAAAAGAATGGATGGCGGGCTGCGGAATGAACGAAGACGAGATGGAACCCGTGTTAAACATTGTTAAAGAAATCAGTTTTAAAGGTGCAAAAGTGGCTACTCCCATGAGTTCAAAAGAAGGTGAAATTGTGCAGGATGCCGACCGGCTGGACGCCCTTGGAGCCATCGGTATCGCCCGCGCCTTTGCCTATGGCGGTTCTAAAAACAGGGAAATTTATAACCCTGAGAGTGAACCGGTTTTGCATACTTCATTCGAAGAATACAAAAACGCAGGAGGAAATACCATTGGCCACTTTTATGAAAAGCTGCTGCTGCTGAAAGACCGGATGAATACCGCTACAGGTAAGAAAATAGCTGAGCAACGTCATCTTTTTATGGAAAACTATCTCGAACAATTTTATGCTGAATGGAAAGGAATGAAATAATCCGGCCGGATTTTTGTACTTTTATTGCCGGATTTCCGTTATCCAACTGATGAAAAAAATATCCACAATACTCTTCACCCTTTTGTTGCTTTCTGCTGCCGTTAGCTCCCGTGCACAAACCGACAGCAGCGATTTTAAAATACAAATGAATATCGTGCAGTTTTCGGGCGTGGTGGTTACTGCTGATAGTTTAAAACCGGTTCCATTTGTAAACATTTTTGATAAAACAACAGGCCGCGGAACGGTTTCTGATTATTTCGGATTTTTCTCCTTTGTGGCCATGAAAGGTGATACGATCATGTTTTCCTCGTTAGGTTTCAAACGTTCGTTTTTCGTTATTCCCGACACACTAACGGAGAACCGCTATTCGATGATACAAATGATGCAAAATGATACTATTGTTCTAAAACAAATGTTCGTGTATCCCTGGCCCTCGCGCGAACAATTCAAACAGGCTTTTCTCACCCTCGAAATTCCCGATGATTATGTAGCCAAAGCCGAACGCAATATGCAGATTGCCGAATTGCGCGCACAAGCCTACGGACTTCCCAATGACGGAAGCATGGCATACAAAAGCGTAATTGCCTACGAACAATACAAATTATATCACGCGGGACAATTACCCACCACCAATCTTTTTAATCCCATTGCCTGGTACAAATTTGTAGAAGCATGGAAACGCGGAGATTTTAAGAAGAAGGATTAGGGAGTGAGGGATGAAGAAAATACGGAGTTAAGAGTTAAGAGCAAATGAGTGTTGAGTTTTGAAGTGAGATGCAAAGCGATGGATTAAGAGAGATATGACACGAGGATTTAACCAAATTTCTGCAGAAAAGTGTGTGTTGGTCATTGCGAAGGAGTCCCCGACTGAAGCAATCTGCATTGCAGGGTGGGAAGGTATGCAACTACAAAATATTCTATGTTAAGTAAAAGCTTAATCTCAGGGTTGAAATCAATAAATAAAAAACAATCCTTTGCGCCCTCTGCGCTATCTCTGCGTCTTTGCGTTTTCTGTATTTCTGCATTCTTTTTTTCACAAAATGTTTATTCAGATCATTCCGAACTTACCGAAGTAAAAACATTTGGCGATAATCCCGGTAACCTCAAAATGTTTTATTATACTCCCTTTTCCTCTTCCGATACAACGGAGCGCGCATTAGTGGTGGTATTGCATGGTTGCAATCAAAATGCAAAGTCTATTGCTGAATTATCGGGCTGGAATAAACTGGCAAAACTGTATAATTTCTACATTTTATATCCCGAACAACGAAGAATGAACAATGGTTATAATTGTTTCAACTGGTTTTTATATGAGGATATCGTAAAAAACAAAGGCGAATCAGCTTCCGTTATGAATATGTGCCTGTATATGCAGAAAAATTTTAGTATTGATAAAAGAAAAGTATTTGTCACGGGCATGTCGGCTGGCGGAGCAATGACGCTGGTAATGCTCTCCGGTTATCCCGGCCATTTCCGTTCGGGAGCTGTTTTTGCCGGTGCCGCTTACAAATCGGCCACTACCATTTCTGAAGCAATGGATGTAGCCTTCGGAAAAAGCGAAAAAACCGGTGACGAACTGGAACTCGCAGTTCGCGAAGAAAATCCGTACTTCAGTGGCACTTATCCTTCGCTGCACATTTATCATGGTTCCAATGATAAAGTAGTGAATTACAAAAACGCTTTTCTCATTGCAAAACAATGGCAATCGCTTTTCAATAACGACACTTTAACTACCGACACCATTCATTCATTCGCCAGCATCAGCGGATTGAAAAAAATTTCCTGGAAAAATACTTCCGGTACCGCCTGTATACAACTTTACAGCATGGAAGGCCTGGGACATTATTACATGATAAAACCCGGTGAGAAAAAAAATGAAGGCGGAAAAAAAGGAATATTTTCTTCCGAAAAAGGCTTCCACTCCACCTGGCAGGTAGCGCTGGATTTTGGGTTAATCACCGAATAAATTTGTTCTGCTTTTTGCCCTTTTCCCCTTACAGCTCCACTACCTGCCAGCTACAGGCGCAACTTTTGCCTTTCTCCATATATTTGTTAATTTTGATCCCTTTAAAACATGAGCGAAAAACCCTCCATACCCAAAGGCACACGCGATTTCGGACCCGATGAAATGGTTCGCAGGAATTTTATTTTCGATACCATCAAAAAATATTTTAAACGCTACGGATTTCTTCCCATTGAAACGCCTGCAATGGAAAATACAAAAACATTGATGGGAAAATATGGAGAAGAGGGTGACCGGTTGATTTTTAAAATACTGAATTCGGGAAATTTTCTGGATGGAATTGATCAATCAATGATTAGCGAAGAAAAAGTAAATTCACTTGCTCTAAAAATCTCCGAAAAAGCCTTACGCTACGACCTCACCGTTCCTTTTGCACGTTTTGTGGTGCAGCATCAGAATGAAATTTCGTTTCCATTTAAGCGGTATCAAATTCAGCCGGTGTGGAGAGCTGATCGTCCGCAGAAAGGGCGTTACCGTGAGTTTTACCAGTGTGATGCGGATATGATTGGAAGCAATTCACTGTTGAATGAAGTGGAACTGATATCGCTGATGAATGATGTTTTTTCTGAATTGAAAATAAGAACCGTTATCAAGATCAATAACCGTAAAATTCTTAGCGGTATTGCAGAAGTTACCGGTGAAAAGGAAAAATTAGTGGATATAACTGTTGCCATTGATAAGCTGGATAAGATCGGTGAAGAAAATGTGGTGAAAGAATTAAAGGAAAAAGGCGTAAGCGATGCTGCCATTGAAAAAATAAAACCACTTTTCACTCTTTCGGGCAGTAATGAAAACAAGCTGGGGGAGATGGAAAAATTTTTGGCAGGTTCGGAGACAGGATTGAAAGGTGTGGAAGAGCTGCGGTATATGATAAACACTTCGCGCCTGGCATTGGATGCTTACAAAAATAATTCTTCTTCTGTAGAAGTGGATATAACGCTGGCAAGAGGATTGAATTATTATACCGGTGCAATATTCGAAGTAAAATCGGCAGAAGGAAATTTTCAAAGCAGCATCTGCGGTGGCGGCCGTTACGATGACCTCACCGGCATTTTTGGTCTGCCCAACATGTCGGGAGTAGGAATTTCATTTGGTGCCGACCGCATTTATGATGTGATGAATGACCTGAATCTGTTTCCTTCGTTTTCTGCCGACACTACAAAACTGATGTTTGTGAATTTCGGAGAGAAGGAAGCGGCTTATTGCATGCAGTTATTGCGTGAAGTGCGTAGCAATAACATCAATGCGGAATTGTATCCCGACAATTCCAAAATGGCCAAACAAATGAAATACGCCAACGATAAAAAAATTCCTTTTGTGGCATTGATCGGTTCTTCGGAAATGGAAAATAAAACCATTACGCTGAAAAATATGGAAAGCGGAGAGCAATCATCACTTTCGCTGCAACAATTAATTGAAAAACTGAAAGCATGAGCGTATACCAGGTGAGCCCGGCAAAAATTTCCATTGAAACGATTGAAAAAATCCTTTCAGAGAAAAAAACTCTTACCCTTTCAGTTGAATCGAAAAAGAGAATTGAAAAGTGTTACAGTTATCTCCAGAAAAAAATAAAAAATTCAAAGGAGCCTATCTACGGGATAAATACCGGGTTTGGTTCTTTGTGCAATACCACCATTCCCGCCAAAGACCTTGAAAAACTGCAGGAAAATCTTGTACGCTCACACGCCTGCGGAACCGGGGAAGAAGTACCGCAGGAAATCGTAAAACTGATGCTGCTGCTTAAAATTCATGCTTTGTCACTGGGACATTCAGGTGTTTCTTTAAAAACAGTTGAGCAGCTGATTGCATTGTTCAACAAAAATATTTTGCCGGTAGTTTACCAGCAAGGATCTCTTGGTGCTTCGGGCGACCTCGCTCCCCTCGCCCATCTTTCGCTGGCACTGATCGGTGAAGGAGAAGTGAACCATAACGGAATCAGGACTTCAGCAAAACAGGCACTACAAAAAGAAAAACTTCAGTCCATAAAACTCCAGCCGAAAGAAGGACTTGCATTATTGAACGGAACTCAATTTATGAGCGCATACGGAACCTGGTGTGCCATAAAAGCCATGCACCTCAGCAAATGGGCCGATATCACCGGTTGTCTTTCCCTCGAAGCCTATGACGGCCGCCCCGAACCTTTTGATGAAGATATCCAGTCGATCCGTCCGCATAACGGACAACGGGTTACAGCAGAAAATTTCCGTAATCTGCTGAAAGGAAGCCAGCTCATCAAACGAAAAAAAACACATGTGCAGGATCCTTATTCCTTCCGTTGTATTCCTCAGGTACATGGTGCTTCCAAAGATGCCATCCGGTATTTTATTCATGTAATGGAAACAGAAATTAATTCTGTAACCGATAATCCTACTATTTTTCCGGATGAAGATAAAGTGATCTCTGCCGGAAATTTTCACGGACAACCACTTGCCATTGCATTCGATTTTCTTTCTATTGCCCTCGCAGAACTGGGAAGTATTTCCGAAAGAAGAACCTATAAACTGATTTCAGGAACAAGAGGGCTTCCTGCATTCCTGGTAAAAGATGCTGGTTTAAATTCCGGTTTTATGATTCCGCAATACACTGCTGCTTCCATTGCGAGTCAGAATAAACAATTATGCACGCCTGCTTCGGTAGACACCATCGATTCCTCCAACGGGCAGGAAGACCACGTGAGTATGGGCGCCAATGCTGCTACCAAAGCCTTTCGCGTGACAGAAAATACAGAGAAATTACTCGCCATAGAACTGATGAATGCTACCCAGGCCATCGGGTTCAGAAGGCCGCTAAAAACCGCGTCATTACTGGAAAAAATGATAACCACCTACCGCAAAAAAATCCCGCAGGTTTCAACTGATATCTACCTTCATCCTGCTATTTCCGGATCCATTGAGTTCATTAAAAATTTCACATTATCCGGATTTCCTGTTAAAAGCCATTAGCCTGATTGTAAGACTTTTAATTAAATTGGTAGTCGACATAAACGCTTTTAGTGACTGCTGAAAAAATAACGATTATCAAAACGGTGGAATATCCTTCTGCTATCATTGAGTTTTGGGATAATGGTATTGTTTACTTCAGGCTTACTGACGATTATGAGATTGATGTGAAAGATTCCATCAATAATTCTGAGGCGATGTTACAAAATCCTCCGGTTGGTTTTAAAAAATATCTTGTGTTGGTAGAGCCCGGAAAAAAAACAACCATTACTAAAGAAGCGCGTGAAGAAAGTGAAAGATCAAAAGCACACGCACTCACACAGGCGATGGCAGTAGTAAGCGGAAATTTACCTCAGCGTATCATTGTCAATTTTATTTTCCGTTTTTTCAGAAAAAAAGGAATGTCCGTAAAACTTTTCTCCGACCGCGATAAAGCGATTGAGTGGTTGTTGGGGTTTAAGCGTATATAATTTTATTACAATAGATGAAAAAAAACGACCCCGCACATTCTGATTCCCAAAAATCTCTTCTATCCATGCATCAGAAATCTGAAGTTACAAAAAGATTAAAATTGCATAAGGAAGGAAAATTGAAATACTTCACCTTTGATGAAATAAAAAAATTAATTTTCAGAAAATAAAGCTAATTCTAAACCGCAAAGACGCAAAAAATCCCGATAGTTATAGGGAGCACACAAAGGGCGTAATGTTCTGTCTCACTATCAAAATCCGAAGAAAAATACAAACGAAAGATTAAGTAGTTTTGTAGTCAAACTAATCTGATGATCTAAATGCGTACTGTAGCTATAATAATAATATTTATTCTTACGTCATGCGGTGATTACAATTATTATTTTAATAAAATCAAAGGAACATATACTGTTGATGAATTAGTATACAATAATGCATCATATAAACACAATATGATATCAAACATTATGTCTTTTCATGAAAATAAAGATTGTTTTTTGCCAAGTTTATCACATTCTGAATATGAAGGAATAGGGTCATGGGATATAGAAATAGGAAAGGAACCGGTTATAAAGATCGAAACAAACTATTATTTTTTTCAAGGTGAATATAAAATAACTTTTAATGAGGATAAAGAGTTTACCCGAATGGTCTTATCATCAGAAAATGTAGAAATTCATCTTACAAAGATCATAGATTGATATTAAACTAATTTAATCGTGAAAATTTTTAAACTATTGGTAATTCTCAAAGACGAACAATATTGATCTGTGAAATCTGCGAAATCTGCGGGAGACATTCACGAAATGCTTATTTCCCGCAGATAGCGCAGATTTACGCGGAACATTTTTACTGACACTATTCAATAAATAAATTTTACCCCTCCCTAAACAACGAATCCACAAACTCCGTTTTGCTGAATGTTTGCAGGTCGTCTATCTTTTCTCCTACCCCGATATATTTTACAGGAATTTTAAACTGGTCGGAAATTCCGATCACTACTCCTCCCTTGGCTGTTCCGTCCAGCTTCGTAAGTGCCAGGGACGTTACCTGTGTGGCATTGGTAAACTCGCGGCACTGGTTGATGGCATTCTGTCCCGTAGAAGCATCCAGCACCAGTAAAACTTCGTGAGGCGCATCGGGAATCACTTTCTGCATCACCTTTTTAATTTTCCCCAGCTCATTCATCAGGTTCACTTTATTGTGCAATCTTCCGGCAGTATCGATGATAATGATATCGGCATTCTGCGCTTTTCCCGATTGCACCGTATCAAAAGCAACCGAAGCAGGATCGGCTCCCATTCCCTGTGAAACAAGAGGAACCTGCGCACGTTCCGACCACACTTTCAACTGGTCAACAGCAGCCGCACGAAAAGTATCAGCCGCTCCGAGCAAAACATTTTTTCCCTGTTTTTTAAATTGTGCTGCCAGTTTTCCGATGGTAGTGGTTTTTCCCACTCCGTTCACTCCTACTACCATCATTACGTATGGGCCATTAACGTTAGGAACAGTAAATTCATCAGCATCAGCACCCGAATTATTTTCGGTGAGCAGGGCGGCCACTTCTTCTTTCAGGATGCGATTAAGTTCTGAAGTACCCGAATATTTTTCTTCCGCCACACGTTTCTCCACTCTTTCAATGATTTTCAAAGTAGTTTCTACTCCCACATCCGATGAAACAAGAATTTCTTCGAGATTATCCAATACCTCGGCATCCACTTTGGTTTTTCCGATAATGGCGCGGGTAAGTTTGGAAAAGAAACTCTGTTTGGTCTTTTCGAGTCCTTTATCCAGGCTTTCTTTTTTTTCCCTGCTGAAAATATTGCTGAAAAATCCCATAATGATTAAAAAATAAAGGCCTCTGCCGGAGGGAGAAGCCTTTTATTATAGAATATACGTTACATTAATTCTTTGCGAAAAACTCTTTCACTTTTTCATTAGGAATTACTTCTTCCTTGAATATATACGCTCCTGTTTTTGGTGATTTCACCATCTTGATCACTTTGGTAAGGTTTTTACCACCTGTACGAAGTGTTGCTACGGTTTTCTTTGCCATGGTTCAGCTTATTTGATTTCTTTATGAACTGTCATTTTTTTCAGGATCGGATTGTATTTTTTCAATTCGATTCTGTCAGGAGTATTCTTGCGGTTTTTGGTAGTAACATAACGTGATGTACCGGGTTGGCCGCTGTCCTTGTGCTCGGTGCACTCGAGGATAACCTGTATTCTGTTGCCTTTCTTAGCCATTGTGCTTACTTTTTAATGGGCTGCAAAGATATGCAAAAACGATAAATCTCCAAGAGAATTATCGTTTTGGACCGATAAAATCATCCAACCCGCTGGCCTGGGCCATAATCCGCTCAATTTCGGCAATGGTACGCGGCACACAATCCGACAGGTTTTCGTATCCTGTTTTGGTGATGAGAATATCATCTTCTATCCTCACCCCGATATTCCACCATTTGGGATCGCAGTCGCTGCCTTCGGGAATATAAATACCGGGCTCAACGGTAATTACATTGCCGGCTTCAAGGGTTTGGTAAAGCCCGGGGTCGTGAACATCAAGGCCCAGGTAATGAGAAGTCCTGTGCAGGAAATACTTATATACTTCTTCAGGTTTTTTAATAATACCCAGCTCTACCAACCCGGCCGCTATTACCCTGGTGGCTGCAGCATCAGGGTCCCAGAATTTATTTCCGGGTTTGCATTGGGTTATTCCGGCTTCCTGGGCTTTTAAAACGAGGTTATAAATGGCGGCTTCTTCGGTAGAGAATTTACCGTCTACGGGAAGGGTTCGGGTAACATCAGCGGTATAACCATGGTATTCGGCACCGATATCGCTTACCAAAAGGTCTTTGCTTTTAAGGGTTTTGCGGTTGGTTTGGTAATGAAGAATACAACTATTTTCTCCCCCGCCCTGGATGGAAGGAAATCCTTCGTGTTCGGCTCCATGATTATGAAATACAAATTCCACCACGGCTTCCGACTGGTATTCTTTCATTCCGGGTTTAAGGGATTTCATCAGTTCCATCTCGGCTTCGCAGGTAATTTCAATGGCTTTTCGTAACAGCACAATTTCTTCGGCCAGTTTTATTTGCCGGAGTTGAGCCATCAGGTCGGGAAGTTTGAATTTGTTTACTTTTCCTGAAAGCGTATCGGTTTCAGAATTGAAATGTTTTACCATACTGGCCACATCACCGCGGTCGTTTTTATCGTCACGGTAATCATTGTGCTGAGGCAAAGTGAGGATTTTTTCGTATTTCGTATATTTAATAGCAAACTCAGAAAAGGATTTGTTGGACTTAACAAATTCAAATCCCAGTTGATCTTTTACTCCTTCCACTCCCAGCCTTCTTCCTGTCCATACTTCAGAATTGGGATCGCGGTCCTGCACGAAAATAATTTCGTTGGTGGTAATTTCCCCGAACTGGTTCATGGTTTTAAAAATGAGGAGAACTGCATTGGGTTCATTCAGTCCGGTGAGGTAATAAAAATTGGGATCCTGGTGAAATTCAAAATCCACATCATTGGAGCGGTTGCGGATGGGATTGGAGAAGAAAACCGCCATAGAATTATCCGGCATCAGGTTCCTGAGAGCTTCCCTTCTTCCGCGGTGAAAATCTTTGGTGAGGAGGTCGGTGTCGTAGTCCGCCACATCGGGAAGTTTTTTGTCTGTTTTATTTCCATTTTCGTTTTGTGAAAAAACATAAACGGAAGAGCATAAAAAGAAAAGGGTGGCGAAGTGTTTTATCATTTGGTAAAAATAAAAAAACGTTGCTGCGGGTGCAACAACGTTTTTATGAATGGCAAAAATCGTGCTTAATTCAAAAATCCTTTGGCTTTTGCTTCCCTGATGCAGGCAGAAATACCTTTTTTGCTGATATTTCTTAATCCGGCAGCAGAAACCTTAAGGGTTACCCAACGGTTTTCTTCTTCAATAAAGAATTTTTTCACCATCAGGTTAGGATGGAATTTACGCTTGGTTTTACGGTTGGAGTGAGATACATGATTACCCACCATCATTTTCTTTCCTGTAATCTGGCAAACCTGTGACATAATTGTTCGTTTTTAAAAGGGTGGCAAAGATAGCTATTCCTTTTTTATTTACAAATAAAACTACTTACTTCCAGCGTTAATTCAATATCCTTAAAATGAATAACATAATTCCAAGAATCAGGCGTTTACCTGTGCTTTCGGGGCAGCAGCCAAAATCTCTGCGCTGCATCCGTTTTCATACTGGGTAAAATTCTTAACGAATTCTCCGGCCAGTTTATTGATGGTGTTGTCGTAATCTTCTTTATCTGCCCAGGTATTTCTCGGATTTAAAATTTCGGCAGGTACATCAGGGCAAGATTCGGGGACAGACAGGTTAAAAACGGGTAAAGTCTGGAATTTTACTTTATCCAGTTGCCCGGTAAGTGCTGCTGTAATCATAGCACGGGTAAATTTCAGTTTAATCCTGGAACCTACTCCATACGATCCTCCCGACCAGCCGGTATTTATAAGCCATACGTTAACATTGTGTTCTTTCATTTTTTTACCCAGCAGTTCTGCATATTTGGCAGGATGTAATGGTAAAAATGCACGCCCGAAACAAGCGGAGAAAGTAGTTTGTGGTTCTGTAACTCCAACTTCTGTTCCTGCCACTTTAGCTGTATACCCGGAAATGAAATGGTACATAGCTTGTTCGTTGGTGAGTTTTGATATGGGAGGCAATACTCCGAAAGCATCTGCGGTGAGGAAGAAAATATTTTTAGGATTTCCACCAATGGAAGGATGAACTGCATTGTCGATATAATGTATCGGATAGCTTACTCTTGTGTTTTCTGTTTTGGTTTTACTGGCAAAATCAACGGTTGAAGTGTTATCGATAAACTCGATATTTTCCAGCAGAGATCCGAATTTTATAGCTTTCCATATTTGAGGTTCTTTTTCTTCTGTAAGATCAATGCATTTGGCATAACATCCCCCTTCGAAATTGAAAACAGAACCATCTGCCCATCCATGCTCGTCATCACCAATCAATCCGCGGTTGGGATCGGCAGACAAAGTAGTTTTTCCAGTTCCCGACAATCCGAAAAACACAGCCGTATCTCCGTCTTTCCCGATATTGGCCGAGCAGTGCATGGAAAGTGTATTTTTTTCGTGGGGAAGGATGAAATTGAGTGCGGAAAAAATTCCTTTTTTGATCTCACCCGTATACCCTGTTCCACCAATAAGAATTACTTTTTTGGTGAAGTTGAGAATAGCAAAATTATGCTGACGGGTGCCATCCAGTTTTGCATTGGCTTTAAAACCGGGAGCACAGATAATATGCCAGTCGGTTTCAAAATTTTCGAGTTCGTTTAATGCAGGGCGAAGAAACATATTGGAGGCAAAGAGGTTGGACCATGGATACTCGGTAATCACCCTGATATTCATTTTGTATTTCGGATCAGCGCAGGCATAGCCGTCACGCACATATACATCGCGGTTGGCGAGATAGGCGGTTACCCTGTTGTATAAAGCATCAAATTTTTCGGGAGTGAATTTGATATTGATATCCCCCCACCAAACGCTGTTTTCGGTTTTTTCATCACATACGATAAAACGGTCTTTGGGAGATCTTCCGGTAAACTCACCTGTATCAATGGCCAAAGCACCGGTATCGGCCAGAACACCCTGCCCGCTCATTAATGTTTCTTCCACCAGCTCTGCGGGAGTAAGATTCCAAAATGCATTACTTACATTACCCAGCCCGAGCGCCTCCAGTGTCGAGTTTTTTGGCTTGATTCCAAATTCGTTCATATTGATAAGTTTTAGTTAAAAAAATGTGCCTGCAAAGTTAAGGGAATGCGGGTTTGGCCCCCTTTTTTAGTGCGCTGTATTTATGCACAATCGTGAATGAAATTAACAAATGAACAAAAAATGTTAATAAACCTGATTTACATCATTCATCAGCTACTTTTTCCCTTTCACCCTAAAAACAGGGCCGGTAGTTCAATGATCGGCACATTTATTGAATTGTACCGTAATAATAATTAAAACCTTTCTTTATGAACCGCCACGAAAAAATCAGGTACATACGCGAGAGTAAGCTTTTTAATTATGCGTATGAAAGTCTCGAAGACTTTACTGATCATCAGCTGGATGATATCATCCGGAGAATTGCTTACGAAATGCAAAAATCCGAAGCAACGGCTATCGGCAACAAAGTGCAGAGTTTTTATGTGTTTTTGAATTAGTTGGAGAATTGAGAAAGTTAATTTGTGTAGTAAATAAAAGCAAAGACTAAGAACTGCCGACTGAAGACTGCCAACTGAATCATTTCACTCTCCCTGCCCTGCCCCAGTATTTTATATAATAAGCGTGAGTAAGATCAGATATCATCACTCCCTTGCTTGAACTGGCATGAATGAATTTGTTGTTGGTGAGATAAATTCCAACGTGTGAATTGGCAGAAGATATATCAAAAAAAACCAGGTCGCCTTCATGAAGTTCTTCTTTTGAAATAATCTCACAATCTTTCGCTATATCGGTAGCGCTTCTTTTTAATTGTTTTGAGAAAACATCTTTATACACGGCACAAATAAAGCCTGAACAATCCACTCCTTCTTTTGTATTTCCCGCCCACTTATAGGGAACACCGATCCAGCCATCAATGTATTCGTATAAAAAAATATTTTCCAGTTCATTTTCGCTAACACCTAACTGGCCGGCATATTTGGAACGAAGTAACGAATGCGCGTAATACGATTCGTTTTGGGTATCGGGAGGATTATTTTTTCCGGAAGTGCCGGCAGAAGAGTTTTCTTCCTCTAGTTCGAATTTTGGTTTATTATCATCCGTTAAGCCCTTGCCGGTGCGGCAGGAGCTTAACGTGATAACAAGGAATAATGAAATAAAAAATACTATCTGTTTTTTACTTTCCATCTACTTTTACTTCCACCGTCTTTTTTGCATCTTTATTGGCAGGAGCATCATCTATTTTTTTCTCAATAATAATTTCGTGTGTTTCGGTAGCACCGCCATGTCCATCGCAGCATGCGCCACCAGCTTTCTTTTCACACATCATTCCGGCTCCGCCATGGCATGATTTCATATCACCACCACCGTGGCAGGAAGCTCCTCCTCCCATCATCGGACAACTTCCTTCCATAGAACAGCTTCCGCCTTTCATGGAACACTCTTTTTCATCTTCACACTTCATTTTACATTCTTTTTTATCTCCGCATTTTCCTCCGTCCTTGCATTTTTTCATGCAACAATGCATACATCCGGCAATGGGGGCTAAAAGAAGAATAAGAAAGGCAAACGAAATGATGCCATAGGCTACTGAAGAATAAAATTTTCCGAGGTTGTCTTTTTTGGCTTTGGCCAGTAAAAACATTCCTGTCGCCAGCACTATGCACGCCAGCATCATAATAATTACAATTTTTCCGATTATCATAACAAATTAGTTTAATGGGTTAATCTTCAAATGTAAGCAGGAGAAAGCTGTATTCATAATGAAATCCATTACCAGATTTCAACAAAATGAGGTTGATTACGGCCACGCTTGCCACGGGCATTTGGCGTGGGATTGCACGCCTGCCTGCCGTTGCGCAGGCCACGTGATGGCAGGCAGGAATTTACACGGATTAATGCGGCCGCGAATTACACGAATTTACACTAATGATCTTCGTTCGTGATAATTAGCAAAATCAGCGGCTACATATAATGCGAAATCCGTGGTTAAAAAATGTAATGATCGGAAGAATTGGGAATTTCGATGTTTCTGAATCCTTTTTGCTTTAGTTTTTCTGCAAACTTTTGCTGCACCTCGTATTCTCCGTGAACCAGGAAGAATTTTTTTACTTTTTTCGGATCCTGGCAGGAGAGGAAACGGATCATTTCTTCGTAATCTCCGTGAGCAGAATAGGAATCCACAATTTTCACTTCGGCTTTTACATCAAAATAATCGCCAAAAATTTTCACCTGTTCTTTTCCAGCCCGTAATTGTCCGCCCAGTGAATTAGGTTCGGCATATCCCACGATGAGGATGGTATTTTTTGCATCACCTACATTGTGCATGATGTGATGCCGGATTCTTCCCGCTTCTGCCATTCCCGATGCGCTGATAATGATGCAGGGGTCGCTGAAATTATTCAGGTTCTGCGATTGTTCCTTGTCCGTTATATAAATCAGTTTTTCAAATCCAAAAGGATCCGGATCGTTTTTTGCGGTTTGCTGTACTTTAAGATTAAGGCCACTGATATGTCTTCTCATAATATCGGTAGCATTTACAGAAAGCGGGCTGTCGACATAAATTTTTATTTCGGGTAGTAAACCGTAGAGATCGAGATTATTTAATGCATACACAATCTCCTGTGTTCTTCCCAGCGAAAAAGCGGGAATAATCAGTTTTCCTTTTTTATCGCGGCAGGTTTGAAGAATAATATCCAGCAGCAACTGCGCGCTATCGTCAATTTTTTCGTGCAGGCGGTCGCCATAGGTAGATTCGCAGAGAATGATATCGGCCTGCGGAAAAGGTTCGGGGTCGTTGAGAAGAGCTGTATTGTATCTTCCGATGTCACCGGTAAATGTAAGCTGAAATTTTTTTCCGTTTTCGGTAATGGTAAGATGTACGGCTGCACTTCCCAGAATATGTCCCACATCGGTAAACATCAGCTCCACATCACTGAATACGCGGACAGGTTTAAGGTATTCTTCTTTAACAAAAAGCTCCAGCGATTTTTCCACATCTTCTTCGGTGTAAATGGGGCTCAGTTTTGTTAAACCATTTTTTACTCTTTTTTTGTTGATATGGTAAATATCCGATTCCTGGATGTGGGCGCTGTCGCGCAGCATTACTTCGCAAAGATCATAGGTAGCACGCGTACAAATAATTTTTCCTTTAAATCCTTCGGCAACAAGTTTGGGAATAAGTCCCGAATGATCGATATGGGCGTGAGAAAGAATAAGGACATCAATATTTTTCGGATCAAACCCAAAATGCCGGTTCAGCGGATCGGTTTCTTTTCCCATTCCCTGGAACATTCCGCAATCGAGCAGAATATTTTTTCCGTCATCCAGCGTGATGAGGTGCTTGCTGCCGGTTACGGTGCGTGCAGCTCCGAAAAAAGAGATTTGCATTATTTATTATTGGTCGTAGTCGACAATTAGTTTGGGTGAACGCGGATGAGCCTGGCAGGTAAGGATATATCCATCGGCTACTTCCTTATCGGTAAGTGCGTAGTTCATTTCCATTTCCGCTTTTCCTTCCAGTATTTTTGCTTTGCAGGTGCAGCAAACAGCTCCTTTGCAGGAGTAGGGTGCGTCTGAACCGGCATCCATAGCAGCATCCAGCACGTTAGTGCCGGTGGAGCTGAGCTTAAAAGTGGTTTTAATACCATCCATAATTACTGTCACTTCCGATTCACCGCTAAAACCTCCTTCTTCCTTCTTTTCTGCCGTTTTTCCTTTAGGCAACAACACCGGTGTGGTGAACAATTCAAAATGAATCTTTTCTCCGGCTATTCCCTTTTCTTTCAGTGTTTCGGAAACATTCATAATCATTTCTTCGGGACCACAGATAAAAAATTCATCGGCTCCCGAAATACCAAACTGCTGAAGTATGTAAGACGTTATATTTTTATCCAAACGTCCGTTCAGATTTTTATTGCCGGTATCCTGGCGGCTCCACACATGAATAATTTCCAGGCGTTCAGGATATTTATTTTTAAGTTCTTCCAGTTCTTTATAAAATATAACGGAGGCGGCATTTCGGTTACTGTAAACCAGCGTAAACCGGCTGTGCGGTTCGTGAATGAGTACAGATTTGAGAATAGACATAACGGGCGTAACTCCGCTGCCGGCTGCGAAACCGGCATAATGTTTTTTTGCCGAGGAACTCAGTTCGGTAAAAAAATTCCCGGCAGGGTGCATGGTTTCCAGCACATCACCGGCTTTTAACTGGCGGTTAATAAAAGTAGAAAACTTTCCGTTGGGCACTTCCTTTACAGCCACGCACATTTTTTCTCCCGAAAAAGGAGAAGAACAAAGAGAATAGGAACGCCTTATCTCTTCGCCACCAGCCAGCATTCTGAAAGTAAGGTATTGGCCCTGCTTATATTTAAAATCATTGGCCCACTCGTCAGGCACGTCTAAAACCACCGCCACTGTATCTGCTGTTTCGCGAATTACATCAGCTACTTTTAAGGGAAAAAACTTCGACATCCGTTAAATTTTGAAGCGACAAATTTACAATTCGCGAAGGGAATTCAGAGCATTATTTTTCCACAGAATTTTATACCTTTGAAATCAAACAACACCATCAAAGGTTCTGTATTTTTTCATTTTTTAAGAATTATATTTCGATTTTTAATAAAATAATGAAATTAAATTCTGAAATAGTTGAATTAGAACAAAGCCTGGGAAAGATTGTTTTAAAACTGACAAAAGGCTGCTTTAAAACTGAGGTGCCTCATAATAAGTGCGGCTGATTTATTGCTAATATTGTACAATCAAAATAAAACAATGGAAAACGTTGATTTACTTGAAAATTTCCAGAAAAAAATCGATGCCGATGACCGTATTGAGCCGAAAGACTGGATGCCGGATGACTATCGCAAAACGCTGATTCGCCAGATTTCGCAACACGCCCACAGCGAAGTAGTGGGAATGTTGCCCGAAGGAAACTGGATCACGCGAGCTCCGAGTTTGCGTTCGAAAGTGGTATTGCTGGCAAAAGTGCAGGACGAGGGCGGACATGGCCTTTACTTATACTCGGCTGCAGAAACATTGGGAATAAGCCGTGAAGAGATGCTGGAGCAATTGCATACCGGGAAAGCAAAATATTCTTCCATATTTAATTATCCCAGTTTAACATGGGCTGATATTGGAGCGATAGGCTGGCTGGTGGATGGTGCTGCTATTGTGAACCAGGTGAGTTTGCAGAGAACTTCATATGGACCCTATTCGCGTGCGATGGTTCGTATCTGCAAAGAGGAGAGTTTTCACCAGCGCCAGGGATATGAAATTATGGCCACTCTTGCCAAAGGAACTCCCGGACAAAAAGAAATGGCACAGGATGCGTTGAACCGCTGGTGGTGGCCATCTATTATGATGTTTGGTCCGCATGACAGTGATTCGCAACATAGTGAGCAATCGAAAAAATGGGGAATAAAAAGAGAAAGCAATGACGAATTACGTCAGCGTTTTATTGACAGAACCATCGGGCAGGCAGAACTGATTGGCTTAACGATTCCTGATCCTGATCTGAAATGGAATGCCGAAAAAGGGCATTATGATTACGGAAAAATAAACTGGGATGAATTTTATGCCGTGATTAAAGGAAACGGGCCCTGCAATAAAGAACGGTTAAAAGCCCGCCAGGACGCGCATAAAAACGGGCAATGGGTTCGTGAAGCTGCCGCTGCTTATGCCGAGAAACAAAAGAAAAAACAAACTGTTGCTGCTTAAATACGACAAACGTTATGAGTGAGAAAAAAGATAATCAATGGCCGTTGTGGGAAGTGTTTGTTCAATCCAAATCGGGACAACCTCACAAGCATTGCGGAAGTGTTCATGCTGCCGATAAGGAAATGGCGTTGTTGAATGCGCGCGATGTGTATACCCGCAGAAGCGAAGGGTCGAGCATCTGGGTGGTTCCTGCAGAAGTGATTACAGCTTCATCGCCTGAAGATACAGGTGCATTTTTTGAACCTGCCAATGATAAAGTATACCGCCACCCGACTTTCTATCATATGCCCGAAGGCGTAAAATACATTTAACATGGATCAGAAAGAAGCATTAAAAAATTATTGCCTGAGGCTGGCCGACAATAGTTTGATACTGGGGCACCGGCTGAGTGAGTGGTGTGGTCATGGTCCCATTCTTGAAGAAGATCTTGCGCTGATCAATACTTCCCTGGATAAAATCGGGCAGTCTCGTTTTTTGTATCAATATGTGGCCGAACTAACGGGCAACGGCAAAACGGAGGATGACTTTGCCTATATGCGCAATGAGCGTGAGTTTATGAATACACAACTGGTGGAACAACCCAACGGAGACTACGCTTTTACCATTGTCCGCGAACTGTTGAATGATGCTTTTGATTACCTGCTTTATAAAGAACTAACCAAAAGCAAAGATGTGCGCCTGGCTGAACTCGGTGCAAAATCACTGAAAGAAATAACCTATCACCTGCGCCATTGCAGCGACTGGGTGATACGTATGGGTGACGGGACAGAAGAAAGCCATAATCGCGCTCAAAATGCATTGGATGAATTATGGACATTCACCAACGAGTTGTTTGAAATGAATGAAGTGGACAACGTGCTTGTTGCTGCGGGAATAGCACCCGATCTTTCGAAACTGAAAGCAGGGTGGAATACGATTATTGACGATGTGCTGGCCAAAGCCACTTTAAAAAAACCCGAAACTGCTTTTTTCAAAACCGGCAGCCGCAACGGAATTCATTCGGAACACCTGGGCCATTTACTAACGGAGATGCAATACCTGCAAAGAACCTATCCGAATGCACAGTGGTGAGAAAGATCGCTGATATTTATAAAAAGTATTTTCCCTATTTCGTGGATTTCTGGCAGTATCTTGTAATTATTATCATTTTTATTATTGCAGCTATTTTTATTTTATGAATTTCTCCAAAGAAAAAATACTGGATTACCTGGCTGAATTACCCGACCCGGAAATTCCTGTTATCAATATTATTGAACTGGGAATCGTACGCGGAATTGAAATAACCGATAATGCCATAACCGTTAGAATTACGCCTACCTATTCCGGTTGCCCGGCTATGCGGCAGATTGAGCAGGACATCGCTTCGCTGCTGAAAAACAAAGGTGTGGAGAACCTGAAAATAGAAACTGTATTTTCTCCTTCCTGGACAACCGACTGGATAACGGAAGAAGCAAAGGAAAAACTGAAAAAATACGGCATCGCTCCTCCTGAAAAAACCACGCCAGATAAAAGTTATCTCAGCAAATCAGGACCTAAGGAAGTGGAATGTCCGCGTTGTCTTTCCAAAGACACAAAACTTATCAGCCAGTTTGGTTCTACTCCGTGTAAAGCCCTTTACCAATGTAATTCGTGCATGGAACCGTTTGACCGGTTTAAGTGTATATGAATTATTGATAGCGTACCATTCATTACAAAAAGGTGCCCGCCTGTTACAATTTTATTTAGACATTTCCGGGGATACTTAACTTTATTTTATCAATACGATTTACATGAACATCAGGAAAGCATTTATCTTTTTTATCGTGTTATTTGTTTCCATCAATGTTCATTCGCAGTTATCGGCCAGCGGATACAACAGCGATGACATGGAAGCTTTTTTTAAAACAAAAACCTTTTATGTAAAAAGCGGGAATGCCCGGTTTGATTCACTGGCTATTGCCGGGCTTGAAAAATACTGGAAACAGACGAAATATGATACGATGAGTCATGAAAATTTTGAAAAGAATATTTCCAACCCGGCTTATTCTTTCATGATGCTGATTCAAATTGAAGTCATCACAGAGAAAAAAGATCAAAACGGGCTTGTGGTTTCCAGGTATTCTGATTACTATCACTATTTTGGGATTTTTTGTGGAGGCAAAAAGAAAATTGAAAAATACGTGTATTCAGATATGGTTGCTTATTGCCCATTGAATTTTCGCATGAATGAGAAACCAATGGCTGCTTCTGCTTTCAGGGTACAACCGATGATACATAACCTTAATGAAGCCATAACCATCGTAAAAGAAAAACAATTCAGGGGGAATTCATTAAAAATGGTAAACCAGTTTAAGGATTTCTATATGTCCCGTTCAAAAATACTCAAAGAAAAAACATTGCTGGTGGACACGGATCTGCTGGTTGATATTACCAAAGATGAATTTGATAAAGCCTATCCGTTTAAAGTGGAGTTTTGCAACAGGGAAAAAATTGAAAAAGCACTTGCCGACAAAGATGAAAAATACCTGATCTACCAACCAGGCGTTACCATGAATAAATCTGTGATGGTATTTGATGCTTCCACGTATGATTGTGTGTTTTTTAATACAGACATGAAGCTGAAGATAAAAAAAGACGACATTGAGGATATGGTTAAAGTTGCCAACTCCAGGTAAACCGGTTAAATTTTATGTTTTCTTAAGTTATCCCAAAACCTTACTATATTTATGGTAATGATACGGGGTTTGGTAATTTTTTGTTTTTTTTCATCTGCTATAGCATTCGGGCAACAACCTGTTTTTTATAATTATTCCACCACAGAAGGATTGCCCAGCTCTGAAGTTTATGATATTTTACAGGACCGAAACGGATACATCTGGTTTTCCACCGATCGTGGTGTAAGTCGTTTTGACGGATATACTTTTACCAATTATAGTACAGCTGAAGGATTGACCAATAATACGGTTTTTAAACTTCACGAGGATCCGAAAGGCCGGATATGGTTTATTCCCATAACGGCCGAGTTGTGTTATTTTGAAAACGGAAGAATTAAACAGTATGCTTTCAATTCAAAAATACGTGAAACACGATCCAATATTATCAGTTCTTTTTACTGCAGCGAAAATGATGAGGTATACATCGGTTATCAAAGCAAAGGAATAGTGAAAATTACGAAATCAGGAAACATGGAAGATTTAACGGTAAATGATACGTTGATGCCGTCCTATTCGGTTTTCAGGATAAACAATCGCCTGCTTCCCTATTCAAAAAATCCGCTTTTTTCAAAAGCAAACAACTCTGTGAAATTCATATTTTCCGATTCCGCTAAAACACTTCCAAGAATACTTGAATCACAGGTAATTATTCAGGGAGTTCAAAGAAGAAACGGGGCTTTCGTTATTTATTTTTCGGGATATCTTGCCGAGATAAACAAACAAAATGAAATCAGCATAGTTAAACCTTCTTCTTACATCGTTGCTGTTTACGAAGACAGTGATTCCTGTTTATGGATAGGATACAAAAATAAAGGCGTGCATAAATATTCCCCGAATGAAAATTTTTCATCTGCAGAATATGAAGAATATCTTACAGGGAAAACCATCACCTGTATTTTTGAAGATGCGGAAAGAGGAATCTGGTTATCCAGCCTGGCAGACGGAGTATTTTATGCTCCCGAAAAAAATTTCAAGACCTATTCTTCTTCCGAAAAAAATAATATTACATCACTTGAACTTAACCTTACTAAAAATGGTGTGCTGGCCGGATTTGATAATGGGAAGGTTATGGATATCAGCCTGCAAAATCAAAAGGAAACTTTTATTGAAAATGTTACAGCAAAATACGTTTATTCAATTATCAGTAACGGGCCTTATCATTTCATTTCTTCAGCAAAAAGTATTTTCATTCTGAAAAGGAACACAAAATTTATTGAGATTCCCGGTGTGTATTCAAAAAATCCCTGCAAATGGAAGGATGGGATAGCGGGAATCGGAAATTACACCTTGTATACCATCGACACCACCCGTTTCAACCTAAAAACGTATAACAAACTTCCCTTTAAAGGCGAAGTTATTTTTACTGACAGTAAAAACAATGTCTGGCTGGGAGATTACAGCGGCCTTTACCAGTTTATCGATTCAGTTGTAATTAAATCTTTCCCCGGTGACCCATTGTTTTCAGAAAGAGTTTCGGCTATCAGTGAGTTAAGTGACGGCCGGCTGGTAGTAGCTACTATCGGTAAAGGGATTATCGTAGTAAATCCCGGAAATGCACCTCTTGTTATTTCCGAAAAAACCGGACTGGCGTCAAGCATAGTTAATTGTATGGCGGTTGATGGAAACCAGGTATGGGCGGGAACCAATAATGGTATTTCGCAGCTCAGGATAAACGGAAATGACTTTTCAATAACCGGTTATAATGTAAATAAAGGCCTGCCGGGAAATGAGATCATAAAGATTGTTATCGCAGAAAACGGAATCTGGGCCGCCACACGAAAACAGGTAGTTTATTTTCATCCCGCAGCCATTAGAAAAAATCCCGCGTCACCACGTATACATCTTTCTTCTGTAACTGCCAGCGGAAGAGAACTACAGACAAATACAGAACAGGAAATTTATTATAATGCGTTTCCGATACGGGTCAGTTTTAAAGGGCTGAGCTACAAAATGCGTGGAAAAGTAACTTACCGCTACCGGCTAAACGGCTTGAATGAAGAATGGCAATACACCACTACTCCATCGGTTGACTTCCTGTCACTGCCTGCCGGAAAATACCTACTTGAAATTGCCGCTCAAAATGAAGATGGAGCATGGAGTGATCAACCTGCCGTATTTCGTTTTGTAATTATCCCTCCGTTTTGGAAAACCACCTGGTTTTTTATTCTTATTGTTTTTGCCATTGTTTCTGTTGTTATACTCGCAGCAGGGTTCAGAATACGTGTCATTAAAAAAAGGAATCGCCTGATGACCGACCTGCTTACCTACCGGCAACAGGCATTAACTATGCAGATGAATCCTCATTTTATTTTTAATTCCCTTAATTCCATTCAATCGTTTATTCTCACGGAAGAAAAAAAACTGGCTACCCGGTATATATCGCGGTTTGCAAAGTTAATGCGGCAAAGTCTTGAAAATTCGCGGCACGAATACATAACACTTTCGGAAGAAACAGAAGTGCTTAAACTTTATCTTGAACTGGAAACCCTGCGATTTAAAAACCTTTTCGGGTACTCAATAGAAGTTGATCCCGCCATACCCGCTGAGCATATTCTTATTCCTTCCATGATCATACAGCCATTTGTTGAGAATTGTGTGAAACATGCTTTTACCAATGAACATATTCAAAACGGAAACATTTCCATTCATATAAAAAAACAGGAAGATATGCTGGTTTGTGAAATTGAAGATAATGGGGTCGGTTTTCGGAAAACCACACAAAAAAAAGAAAACCAGGAACATCATTCGGCCGGAATGAACATTACCGAACAGCGGTTAAAACTGCTGCACTCTGCTGCAGGCCAAAAATTATTTTTTTCAATCGTTGACAAAAGTGAAAAAAATAAAATTGATTCCGGAACAATTGTTACCTTCACTATTCCGTATAAAACAAAAAACGGATGAATGCTATAATCATAGATGATGAAAAAGACGCACGAACGGGTTTACGGTCATTATTAAACGAATATTGCCCGGAAGTACACATCGTAGCAGAAGCCTCTTCAGCCATCGAAGGAATTAAACTTATACGGCAATATTCTCCCGAGCTGGTTTTCCTGGATATACAGATGCCGGGAGGCACCGGATTTGATATGCTGGATGCCATTCCTGAAAAAAAATTTAAAGTAATTTTTACCACGGCCTATGATAAACATGCACTGAAGGCAATAAAAAATAATCCTGTGGATTATCTTCTAAAGCCGATTGACCCGGACGAACTGATGGAAGCTATCGGCAGATATATCCGTTTTTTCTCCAATGAAGATTCACCCGCTATTGCGGAACCTGAAAAGAAACCTAAAGTAAGAATAGCTGCCAATAACAACATTATATTAGCCAACGCAGATGATATTGTCCACATTGAAGCAGATGGAAGGTATTCAAAAATATTTCTTATAACCGGTTTGGCCTATTTTGTAACTAAAAACCTGGGCGAACTGGAAGAAGAACTGGAAACCTACGGCCATTTTTTTCGCCTCAACCGGTCTGCTCTTATCAACCTTCATCACGTCAAACAAATCATCCGCAAAGACGGAGGATATGCTGAATTAATCAACAGCAAACAAATCGAAATTTCGAGGAGAAAGAAGGCTGAATTTCTCCTTAAAATTAACATAGCATAATCTATCTGTAAGTATTGTCTTTTGTATTATTCATTACAAAAACATTACCGTTTGTTACATTTATTTCTCCCCCGGTTACAAGCTACTATTTCATTGTTTCGGTATTTGTTAATTTCAACTTTAACTTAAACTAGTTTACCAAATCAAAAAAGTGTTCATATGAAAAATGTAGTTTTATTTGCCGGCTTATTTCTTATTTTAAGTACGGCATGCAACAAAAACGAAGAGCCTGCAGAAACCTGTACAGACGGGATTCAAAACCAATCAGAAACCGGGGTGGATTGTGGCGGGCCCTGTGCTCCATGTCCGTCAACCCTCTGTGATGGAAACGGATCTACCAGTTTTTATCCTCTTGCATTAAACAATTCGTGGTTTTATAAAGGTTCAGGAACCAACCAGTTTACCAATACCGTTTCTGCCACCGCCACTTATAATTCGCTTACTTATTACAAAGTAGACAATACATTAGGCGGAACCATTTATTTAAGAAGCGCTACCAATGGCGATATAATGATTTATAACCCTTCTACATCCAGTGAACTGCTTTACGTTCCCGCTTCTCCGACAACAGGACAAACGTGGAGTTACCCCATGCAGTTTTCAGCTACAAGAAAAGTAATAAGTTCCTCCACTTCTTTCAGCACATCTTCCTGCACTTATTCAGGATGTGTAAAAATTCAAAACTTTGATGCCAGCGGAAATGGCAAAACGGTAATGTATTATAAAAAAGGTGTAGGAATGGTTAGTTCGGATGAAATCTATCCCGGAGTGATCGTTACCAATCTTAATACCATTACTCTTAACTAAACAAAAAATTTCAGATCTGAAAAAGCAGTGAAAATATATTCACTGCTTTTTTTTGTTACAGGCATAAATAATCAACACCTTAAAAATCTACCGCTCATTACAAAAACGATGTCACTCGTTACATTTCGGTTAACAGGCAGTTTTTATCCCTTAATTTTAATATATGCTGATAAACAAAGTGCGGAGTCAGCACTCTAATCACTGACAAAAACAATATGAAAAAAATTCTACTCATGGTCGTAGCGGTTATTTGCACCGAATCTATTTCTGTTGCACAAGCCTGGTCACCAATCGGAACAGGGATGCCCAACTCGGTAAGGGCAATGGTAGTTCATAATTCTGAATTATATGTGGGCGGATCTTTTCTTACCGCAGATGGAAATACAGTAAATTGCATTGCTAAATTAAATGGTTCCACGTGGACAGCAGTGGGAACAGGATTTAATAATCATGTTCATGCCCTTTGTGTTTATAACAATGAATTATATGCAGGCGGAGATTTTACAACAGCAGACGGGAATGCAGCAAGCAGAATCGCAAAATGGAATGGTTCATCGTGGGTAGCATTGGGATCGGGTACCAGTGAAACTGTTTATGCTATGGCCGTTTATAACGGAAGTCTTTATGTAGGCGGAGATTTTCTTACTGCAGGAGGAAATTCAGCCAACCGTATTGCCCGGTGGAACGGAACATCGTGGGCAGGATTGGGAGGGCCTTCAGACGGTATTGCTGTAGTTTTTGCTTTGGCCGTATACAACAGCGAACTTTATGTGGGCGGAGCGTTTACACAGGTGAATTCAAGCCCGGCCAATTATATTGCAAAATTTGATGGCTCAAGCTGGTCAACTGTAGGTGCGGGAATGGATAATAATGTTAATGCGCTGGTGGTATATAATTCTGAACTGTATGCCGGAGGAGGTTATACGATGGCTGGTGGAAGTCCCGCAGCTAATATTGCAAAATGGAACGGAACAGCCTGGTCAACTATTGGTGCAGGATGTGATAATACGGTGAGTGCATTGCACGTGTATAATTCAGAATTATATGCCGGTGGATATTTTACCTCTGCGGGAGGAAACGCAGCTAACCGCATTGCCAAATGGAACGGGTCATCATGGTCGGCCCTGGGAACCGGAATGAATTCCAATATAAGAACAATAGGTGCACTGAATTCTTACTTATATGCCGGTGGTGATTTTACAACAGCAGGAGGAAATACGGCCAACCGCGTTGCAAAATGGGGAGCGCCTTCTTCGGTAAATGAAAGCGAAGTAAACCATATGATTGAAGTTTTTCCCAATCCATTTACCGATAAGGCACAAATAGTGCTAAACAGTGGTCTCGGAGTAAAACAGTCACTTTTTATGTATAATTCCAACGGCCAACTGGTGAAAAATGTAACGGGATTGACAGGAAACCGCTTCGAACTTTCAAAAGAAAATCTTAAGGCCGGACTTTATCTCCTGGTGCTGATTTCTGAAACAGGTGAAAAAAGTATGGTTAAATGTATAGTATACTAATCTGCTTTAAAGTGTATTTGTCTTTCACATATGCTAAATTTTTTAAATAAGCCGCTTCCATATTATTTAGTGTTTGTAATCTATTTTCTTTCAGGAATAGAAAGTTCAGGTCAGGTATTTCCAGATACACTGAATCAAAAACCGCCTAAAAACAGTATTGTACTACATGAGCTCACAGGAGAAACCATCGATTCACTTGAAAAAACACAATATCATTTATTTCCCTATTGGAAAAAAGATGAGTTTTTAAGTGCCCGGATTTTTCAGCTGACTGACAATACTTTTGAAATAGAAGGAAAAATGAAAAACGGAACCAGCAAAACAGTATATGCAACAAAAAATGACATCGATAATATGTGTTACCAGGTTTCCTTCCATGCCGGAAAAATAACTAAAAAACCTGCTACAGCTACTAATCTTGAGAATTTTGATGGCTTGATTGACTTAATCATTCAACTCGCAAAATGTAAAAAATAAATGTAAAGGTATCTATACCAGATACGAAATTTAAAGCGGAAAACGAACCTTTAACACGAACATTATTACATTTTGGAACATAAAGAGGTACACGATCATTTAAGTTTTTCTGAAGAAATTTCGGCCTTTATCCCGTAATGATCCGACCATTCATTTTCCACCACACCAATCTCATATACCATTATACCGGACGAATGAAAAATATAATCAATGGGCACTTTCATAAACCCGCCCCATGACGGAAATGTAGGTGATAACGTGCTGCGACTATCCGTTAAGCCGGTTTTTTCGACAAATTCCACCATCACATCGTCCCAGGGAACAGCATTAAAATCTCCCATCACCAAAACAGGATCATCATACTTACCAATAGTTTCTCCAAGAAAACGAATCTGTTCATTTCTTAATTCGAGGTTGGAAGCCGTAGTAGGTGCTTTGGTATGCACACCAAAAATACGGATGCGTGAACTTTCTGTATTGATCAGAGCTGTTATGCCCGGATGACTGATTACATCCACTATTTCAACCCCGGATAATGGAACTTTTGAAAACAATGCCATCCCGTAAAAATCTTCACGGGTAATAATTTTATAATATGGATATTGTGTTTTCATGCTTTCTTCCAGCAACTTTCCCCACTCCGCGTTCACTTCTTCCAGCATCACCACATCTGCATTTTCATTTTTAATGAGCTGAATGGTTTCTTCCTTATGTGAATTTCCTTTTAGTATATTGAACTGAAAAACTTTAATCGTATTTTTTTCATTGCTTACGGGAAGATGAATGTTTCTCAAATAGGGAAAAAATAGTGAGAATATTACCAGGAAAGAGGCAAATGACACAAAGAATTCTTTCCATTTTTTTAAAATAATCATGGCAAGAGAGAAAACCAATACGACAAAAGAAATTTGAACGAGATAGGATTTCGCCCAAACCACCGGAAATGTTCTGCCAAAAAATAAAACCACCACTGCCAGCAGCAATAAACCCGCTGACAGTGATAGTAAAAAATATTTTTTTATCGTATTCAATTAAAATAATTTTCGTCCGAATCCATCAGGTAACCTTCATTGTGTAATTGTTTCAGTTCGTTATACACACGCTGGTCCTCAAAATTCCACGAACGCCAGTCGCTTTGGTATTTACGATTCTTTAAAAAGTTATCAATCCTTTCATTCAGGTTCTCGCTGTAAACAAGGTTTGATGACAGGTATTCCGATTCACCATAATCGGCCAGCACCAGCCCGTTTTTCACCAAAGCAGGAAGGTTGGAATCACCCAACTGGTAAAGATAATGTACATCAATCTCGTGTCCCGCTTTCCATTTTTCGATATTGAAATTGGTAATAATCATATTCCAGTTGAAAAATACGCTTATTACCATCACAAAATAAAACGACCAGCCTGTTTTACGAAACAAAAACCAGTTGGTTTTGCGGTTGTATACTTTATAAGCGGCTATTACCAGCCCGATAGTGGTAAGCAGTAAATAAACAAAAACACCGATACGTTTATAAGTGAGTCCGTGGGCATCAATGTAATTGTAATTTTTCACTGCATTAAAATATACCATTACAATATTCTGAACGATCCAGAGCATTGCCAGCGTTGTAATGGTTTTAAATTTCGGATGATCGTACATTCTTCCGCGGAAAAAATACAGCACCAGCAAAATAGCAAATACAAGAGAAGCAATCAATGCATTGATGCCCTGGTGTACAAACTCAGAATGTGAGATTCCGGCAGGAAGCTGTGTCCCCGCAGCTACATAAACAGTATCGATAACATTTACGCTCAGCAAAACAATATTAAGCAGAATAAAAGAAATGGTTCCTGCTGTAAATTCATTGTCGGTACTCAACCAGTAGTTGAAAATACTTTTTTGGGGTGTGGAGGCCGTAAAATTATCAGGAAGAGAAATTTCGCTTTTAAAACTATCAAGAAAAGGAGGAAATTTAAAAAATCCCCGGAGCCATATCCATCCGAAAAGCGTAAAGAAAACCCATCCCGGTGTGATAAAATCAAGATTAAAATTTTTTGTGAATTCGTGAAATACGGGATTGGATTCTCGGTAAAGAAAAAAGAAAATGAGTACCAATACCACCGGGATGATCCATACCCACAAAGAAGTTTTCTTTTTTTCCGATGCATCAGCCGGAAGGGTTTTTTCAATAAAGATTTCCACCCAGGATGAAACAAAAGAACACATAGAGTAAAACAAACCCGCAAAAAAAGAAGATTGGGGAGAAAAAGAAGTAAACGCGACTGCCAGCAATGATAGCATAAAACAAATTTCAGAAAGCAGGTTGCCGTATAGCAAAAGTCCTGTTCCTGAAGAAAGCAATCCTGCTGCTGCCATCCACCAGGTTTTATTTTTTACCAGTTGTGGTTGAAGCACAAGTTGAAATACAACCAGCAGGATAGCAAAAATAAAATAATTGACACCTGCACTCTG
>JBMORL010000054.1:0-16412 GCA_049322335.1 Bacteroidota bacterium | reverse complement strand
TCCTAATAAAAAATATCAAACACTTTCTGCCTGTATCCGCAAAGAGCACCCACTCCGCCTGTTACGTTGGAATAGATTAAAACCGGTTCGGCAAAAGGATCGGAATAAATTCCCAGTTCGGCTGTGCGGTGGTATTCGTAATAATCGCGGTTAACGGTGGCCACTACCACCCTTGTTCCTATAGGTGTATAATTTCCCTGGTTGTAGGAATAGGATGTGGTAAATGAATTACGAATCGGCAATCCATCGCGGCCTGCATCATTCAGCAGGGTTTGAAAATGAAACTGCTCGATGGTATCTCCTGTAAAAGGAGCTTTAAGCAGCGTGTAATACGCCAGCGCATAATAATTGGCTTCAGAAGGAATATCCGTCCACTCAATATCTCCGCTGGCCTGCACATTCCAAAAGGTAGCCGAACTGTCGGAATACGTCAGATCCTGCTGAAAAAGCGTAAGTGTGCTGACATAATTTACAGGAATTAACGTAGAAGCAGTTGCCTGTTTTCCGTCAGGTAGTATAACGGTTACCGTATAAGTGTTACCCGGGCTGACCACAAAAACCGAAGTATCTACCCAATAATATTCATCCACCGCATCATAAGGAAGATTTACCGAGGAAGTTCCGTCTGAAAGGGAAACTGTTGCATTGCTGATCATCCCGCCATCCAGTGTATTATCCGAATACAATGGGTCTGTCCACCATAAATTAATACCGGTTTTTGTTTTTTCGGGAGTGAGAAAACCAATTACCACCGGTTCGTTTTCGGTTTCGGGAAGTTTTACTTTGGCTTCCTTATCACAGGAAAACAGCAAAACTGAAACTACTATGCAACTATTTATTTTGTTTTTCATATTTCAGAATTTATAGGTCCACGACACTGAGGGAATAATGGGGAAAAGCGAAACCTGCCGCAATTCGGCTTCACCGGTTACTTCGTCATATCCTGCATAATAATAAAACGGGTTCTTCCGGTTATAGGAATTATACACACCCAGTTCGAATGTTCTTTCCACGCGTTTTTTCTTTTTGTGAAACTGCACGGCAATATCAAACCGATGATAAGGTGCCATACGGAATGAATTTTTTTCACCGTAATCGCTAACGTAATTGGAATACAACATTCCATTGTAACTGCTTCCATTGGAGGATGGGACATTGGTAGCTGCATTATAACCTGCCAGCGGCAATGTGATGGCATTTCCGGTTCCGAATACCCAGGTGGCAGAAAGTGTAATATTTTCTTTTATCTTATAAATTCCAACAACAGAAATATCGTGCCTGCGGTCGTATCGGGCATGAAACTTTTTACCGAAGTTCAGTGAGTCAAATTGCAGCCATGTCCATGATAATGTATAACCGATCCACCCGGTAAGTTTTCCGAATTTTCGCTGCAATAAAAATTCAGCACCGTAGCTTGTTGCTTTTCCGGGAGTGACATTATCTTCCCATTTCACTTCTTCGCTGTCTTCATCTGCTTCAATAAGTAAAAAGCTGGCTCCTTCCTTATAACCGATAATATTTTCCGACCATTTGTAATATCCTTCAATGGCCATCGTCAGCCCTTTGTCAGAAAAATCTTTTGACACTCCCAATGCCAGCTGCTGCGAATGTTGCGGTTTTACTTTATCGGTAGTGGGCACCCATAAATCGGTAGGTAAACCAATGCCGGTATTGGTGAGAAGATGAATGTATTGATTCATCACAGCGTAGGAAGCTTTTACCGACATGTCATCCTTAATCATATAACGTGCCGATACCCTTGGTTCGGGATTGAAATAATTTTTATTTTTATTTATAAAATGAGATAAACGAAAACCCACATTGGCTTTCAGCCGCGATGTAATTTTCCAGTCATCTTCGGCATATACAGCCGATTCCCATGCATAGATTGCCTTGATGGATTTTTGATTTTCATCGGCAAAAGAACTTTTAACCACCATAGCGCTGGGAGTGAAAGTATGATAGGTAGTTATTATTCCTGTTTTGATATGATGGGAAGGGTTGGGAAAAAAGTCGATATCGGATTTGAGGGAAAAATCACGAATACCGGAAGAATACCGGAGAGAATAATTTTCGCTGGCGTCTTTGAAGTCATACCCGATCACAAATTTGTAATCACTGAAAATTAACGAGGTGTTGGCAAATACTTTCTGGTTAAACTGGTGATTCCATCTTGTGGTGGCGGTGGCATTTCCCCATTTCAGGAAAACATCTTCGGTATTGTCGCGGTATTTGGAGCGGTAATAAAATTTATCCTTCCCGAAATAACCGCTTACATACAATTTGTTTTTCTTATCAAGAATAAAATTGGCTTTGGCATTGAAGTCATAGAAAAAGTACCCGAATTTTTCATCATCCGGAAGAAAAGGATAAATCAATGCATCGATATATGTTCTGCGCCCGGAAACAAGAAAAGAAGATTTATTTTTTTTTATCGGCCCTTCGAGAGTGAGCCGCGAGGAAATAATGCCAATTCCCGCTTCACCGGTTAATTTTTCCTTGTTACCATCTTTCATCTGCATTTCGAGCACAGAAGATAATCTTCCTCCGTAACGCGCAGGAAATCCGCCCTTCGTTAGCTCCACACTTTTCAGCGCATCGCCATTAAAAAGTGAGAAAAAACCGAAAAGATGTGAGGCGTTGTAAACTGTTGCATCATCGAGAATGATCAGGTTTTGATCAGGTCCGCCACCTCTCACATACAAACCGCTGCTCCCTTCGCTTCCCTTCTGGACACCCGGCATCAGCTGGATCACTTTCAACACATCTTTTTCTCCCAATAAAGCGGGAATCTGTTTGATCTGTTCAATGGGAATATCTACTGTACTCATTCTTGTTTCTTCACTCACTTTGCGGGTTTGTTCGGCATTCAGCACAAATTCTTCCAGTTCCACACCTTCGGGATAAAGTTCAATATCAAGTTCCAGCCCGGTTTTTCCGCTCATTCTTTTTACCTGCGTGGTATACCCGATGAAGGAAAAAGAAAGTTCAACTGAGTCGGATGACGGAAGGGTAAGCGAATAAAACCCATAGGAATTGGTAGCCGTTCCGCTTCCTGTAGACGCATGAAAAATATTTACTCCCGGCAATAGCTCTTTACTTCCCTTTTCAGTAATGTAGCCGCTGATAGTGATCTTTTGGGAATACCCCTGGAAAAACATTATCAAAAAAAGAAACAGAAGAGGTTTTCGCATTTTTTATTTTTTTTCGAATTTATTGTTTGTTTTTGATTTTTTCAAATCGTTTTACCAGCAATAATGAATTCCTGCCGATAGATTGAACCCAACTGTAAAAACCGTTGTATTGCTTCCTTTAACCAAATTCGTATCATCAGCCCTTCTTTCCTCTACTACCGTATTTACTACAGCCGGGTAAAAATTCATAATAATATGTGCGCCCCACAAATCAGAAAAATTGACATTACCTGTGAAACCCAGGCGAACACCTAACCATTTCTGAAAAACATCCATGCGAAAAGTTGTGATTTCTCTCGCTACGGAATAATAATTGAAAACATAATTTTTTTCTAATTCGCTTCTTTTTCTGAACATATTGTTTTCATAAAAAAGCATCACAGCCATCAAAACCAGCTTTGATTCTTTAAAAAGAAAAAATTCGGGACCGGACGAAACCCGAATAGATCTGTCGTAACATTTTTTATATCCCTTACCTGAAAAATAAAAATTATCGTAGGCAGGAACAGTATCAGCCGGTATGTATTTTCCATCCAGGTATTCCAGCCGGTCAGTGAAAGTTGAACGATAATAGAGTGAGAATTTCCACCCTGTTCTGCTATTCATATTTCTTTTGTAACTCAACTCGAATGCCAATGGTTTAAAATAACTGTTTTTCCTGTTTTGAATCCACATGAAGACCGGATTCAACTCCAGGGAAATAATATTATTTTTTCCCGGAAAAGTATCAACAGCAATCGTGTCGGTAACGATAGCCCTGGTTTTTTGGACAGAAAACAGGTAAAAACCGCAAATAAAAAGTATTTTTAACACCGATTTCAATTCCGCTAAAACGAAAAGGTAACCAGAATAGTATGAAACTCCTCATTAAAAATATAAAGTCACTTATCCAGGTACATGAACAGCCTCCCATGAAAATATGTGGCGCCTCCATGAAACACCTTCCCTGTCTTGACAATGCCTGGCTGGCCATAGAAAACGGTATTATTGTGGATTTCGGGAAAATGGACGACTGGCCGGGCATCAGCGACTGGACCGGGCTGGAAGTGATTGACGCTACCGGAAAATTGGTGTTTCCCTGCTGGGTGGATGCACATACACATATCGTTTATGCAGGAAGCCGCGAGGGAGAATTTGTTGACAGGATCAATGGGTTGAGTTATGAAGACATTGCCGCCCGCGGAGGAGGAATTTTAAATTCTGCCCAAAAAATGGAAGCCGCTTCGGAAGAAGAACTGGTGAAAGGCGCACTTCTGCGGCTGGAAGAAGTAATGCGTACCGGTACAGGAGCCATTGAAATAAAAAGCGGCTACGGATTAAGTACAGCATCAGAGTTAAAAATGCTGCGGGTGATAAAAAAACTGAAAGAGCTGTCACCACTCACTATAAAATCCACTTTTTTGGGTGCGCATGCTATCCCGGCAGCATATAAAGATAACCGAAGAGGTTATGTTGACCTGCTGATGAATGAAATGATGCCCCGTATTGCTGAAGAAAAACTCGCAGATTTTTGTGATGTGTTCTGCGAACGCAATTATTTTACCAAAGACGAAACCATCGAACTGCTTGAGTGCGGAAAACGTTATGGAATGATTCCGAAAGTACATGCCAACCAGCTGAGTAATTCGGGAGGCGTGCAGGCCGGGGTAAAAACTGGTGCCATCAGTGTAGACCACCTGGAGTTTGTGGATGAAGAAGAAATAGCGGCATTAAAAGGCTCGGAAACGATGCCCGTAATTTTACCGGGAGCACAGTGGTTTCTTTCATTACCTTATCCTCCTGCGCGAAAAATGATTGATAACGGATTACCCGTGGCCATCTGCAGCGATTACAATCCCGGAAGTTGTCCGAGCGGTAATATGAATTTTATGCTGTCACTGGCTTGTGTACAATACAAAATGACTCCTGAAGAAGCCATCCATGCCGCCACAATCAACTCCGCTTATGCGATGGGCGTTAGTGATGAGCTGGGAAGTATTGCAGTAGGAAAAAAAGCCAGTATTTTTATTACAAAAGAAATTCCCGGCTATTCGTTTTTGCCTTATGCTTTTGCTACGGATCTGGTGGAGACCGTGATTGTTGGAGGAAAAAAAGTGAACTGATTTTCCGTAATTAAACATCTTCGCAGAATACTAATCAACACCTGTTGAAAACCGGATTTGCCGGGATGAACAGGTATCATTAATTTCGGACTTTCAACCCGACAATGACTTACTTTCCCCTGCTACTCTGGATCTCACTCAATCCGCACATGGCCATAAAAGCCGGTGAAGTGGAAAACGACAGTACGGTTATAAAAAATGTTCTCATACTGGGTGATTCGCATACCGTTGGCGATTTTGGCGAATACCTGCACCGGGAAATTCACAACAAAAAAAAATATAATGTTACTTCCGTTGGCATTGGTGGTGCGGGAAGCGTACATTTTACCATGACTATGCGCTGTTTTTGCTGTGGTTATAAAATCCGTGAAACCTGCTGGTTTGATTCTATTCCCGAAAAACAAAAACTACCGGTTACCGAACGCAATGATGGTTCTACCAATGAAATTGTGGGGAAATCGTATAAAGGAAAACTCAGCAGCATGGTGTTTCACCTGCAACCCGATATCGTGATAGTTGCTCTGGGTTCCAACAATACCAATGCACACGAAGAACTGGTGAAAATGATATGGAAAGATAATCCGAATCGCGATATTATCTGGATCGGCCCCATGCGCAGGGCAAATATCGAAGAACGATTATATCCCATCGATATGCTCCTGAAAAAATACCCGGATATAAAATTTGTTTCCAGTGAAGATATTATCGGCCATGACACCGTAACCACCGCACACTATTACGGAAAATCTGCTCAAAAATGGGCTAAAAAAGTAATGGGAAGAATGGAAGGGTTGTTGTGAAAGAAAGATTGAAACATTTGATGATTGGAACAAAATAATCAAATCACCCCGTTCTCATTACTATTTTCTTCGGGTATGGGCATAATCACATCCCATAATTCTGCGATTTTTCCGGTTTCAAAACGAAAAATATGCACCACCACCATACCACGGTCGTCTTGATTCATCCGGATATGCGAATGAACTGATACAAGGTCTCCCTCTTCTATCATCCGCTTTATATCAAAAATTTTTACCGGGTTGTTTTTTTCACTCTCCTCCATAGCCTCCAGTAACGATTGCCTGTCACCTTTAAACCATGCATTGTGGTGGATAAAGTTTTCGGAAACATATTTTTCATAAGCTTCCCTCACCTTACCTGTGGTAACGAGACGGAGAAAACCTGTGGCTATAGATTTGTTCATTTATTGCTCAAAGTTTTATATCTCCAATTATATTCAGAATTTCCTTTCCATATTTCCAATACCATTCCATCACTGTATCACTTCTTTCCTGCATTTCTCCTCCGGGATAAAATTTTTCTTTTATTTTTTTTATCTGAGTGATCTCCTGTTCGTGTTTTTGTTTTTTGGTTTTGGCAATTTTAGCTTCCAGCGTTTCGAGAAACTTTTGCATTTTTTTACCTTCGGCATTCACTGTTCCCTCCAGTGAAGCATCCTCTTTTTTTATTAATTCTGCCAGTGAAGAAAATTCATTTTCCCATTTCTTTTTTACCTCGTCCAGATAAAAATTTTCCTCTTTTCCACCAATAAACTGCTTCACGATGTCATCCACCGGCTGCACAAAGTCGTTGATCGTTAGTCCGAGTTTATTTATTTTTTCCAGTTGTACTTCTTCTGCCATTACTCCCGATATTCTTGGGAAAAGTGCGGGGAAAGGAATATTCAATGAGCTAAATAACTCCGGTAACTGTATCCAGTAAGCGAGTTCACCCGGCCCGCCCACATTGGCTATATTGGGCAAGATCAGTTGCTGGTACAACGGCCGCATTAAAACATTCGGGCTAAATCGTTCGGGAAAATTTGTAATTTCTTTCAGCAGCTCTTCCCTGCTCCATTTTTTATTGCCATTTTGTAATGAAAAATTTTCTTTATCAGTAACCATTCCTTCTCTTTTATTGGCGCTGAGATAAAAAAGATTGTATTCACGTGCCTGTGCCTGCGGTTTTATTCCTGATTGTAAAAGCGATTTATTTTTTTCGTTCATCGCGCGAAACACCATTTGTTCTTCCATTTCGTGTTTCATCAGCGGGATAAATAGTTTTTTCAGATCGCTATCGTCTCCATCCACACAAACCAATCCCGATTCACCGAAAAGTTCATTTACAAAAATGCGGGTGGCGCGGGCAAGGTTATTTCCCGGTGCGTATGCTTTTTCGCAGGCAGAAATAAATTCATCAGCAAAAGGAGCATTTCCCTTTACCTGTTTAACTTCCCGTAACAGCTCTGTAATTCCTGTAGTTTCCATTCTTCCCACGGCACCGGTTTGGGTAGTATTCCACTCGTATTTTTTTCCGAACAAATGAAACGAAATAATTTCCGGCAGATCGTGATCTTCGGTGGCCATCCAGAAAACCGGTATGATTTTTTTTCCGGGAAGTTGTTCACTCAGCTCCCGGGAAAGCTTTATAACTGTAATAATTTTATAGGCAAAAAACAGCGGGCCGCCAAAAAGACAAAGCTGGTGGCCGGTACAAACGGTAAATGTATCGGGAGAAGAAAGCAGCCGGATATTTTCATTTACTTTTTTATTGTTGAGAAATTCATTCTGACGTAACAGTGCCGTCACCAGGATATTCCTGTCAACAGACGAATAACCTGAAGCAGCGGCCCGGGCCGGTTCATGCAGTTTTTTCCCGTCTTCTCCATAAAAACCGGAGTAAATTTCCGGCAGGGAAAAGCGGAAAGGCGGCTGGTTGTAAAACATCATCTTCACTTTACGAAAATAGAAATTAATCGCAGCTGTTTTCACACATAATTTTGCTGGTAACATTTCAGGCTGTTATTTGTTTATGAAACAGCCGATCTTACCTTTGCTTCCCGAAAATGGAATGGTTACACAACATCCTGGGGCCTGATTTAGCTGATGCAGGACTGATTATCCTCAATCTCATCCTCATTGAAAGCCTTTTGTCGGTTGACAATGCCGCTGTATTGGCTACGATGGTACTCGACCTGCCTGAAAACCAGCGGTCGAAAGCTTTAAAATACGGTATCATAGGGGCTTATGTGTTTCGGGGATTAAGCCTTTTGTTCGCTTCTTACCTTATACACATCTGGTGGCTGAAACCGGTAGGCGGACTTTACCTGCTTTACCTCTGCTTTGATTATTTCAAATCCCGATCCACCAAAACAAAATCGGATGATACACTGAACAAGAACGAAAATATTATTTACCGCTATACGTTCGGATTACTTGGCGTTTTTTGGGCTACGGTGGCTATGGTGGAAATTATGGACATGGCTTTTTCCATAGACAATGTTTTTGCAGCAGTAGCTTATGTAGAAAATTACCCGCAGCCACAGGGATTATACCTGGTGTGGATAGGAGTGTTTATCGGGATTCTGGCTATGCGTTTTGTGGCACAGGCCTTTGTAAAGCTCATGGAGAAGTATCCTTTCCTGGCCATGTCTGCTTTTGTGGTTATTGGTGTTTTAGGATTAAAGCTCACTCTTTCTTTTTTCACCCATATTTATCCCGATGCCCTGATGTCGAAATTTCTTGATGGAGAAGATACCGAGCTTTGGCTCTCTCTTATCACCGTATTGATCTTTATCGCACCTATTTTTTCTTCGGTGGTGTTTGGGTTTCCGAAGGGGAAGAAGTAAGATTATTACTTCTCCTCTATTGCTGTCCCTTCTATGCTTTTTTCAGAATGAATGACAGGATAAATAAAAATTCCGGCAAAGACCGGCAAAAGCCATGAAATGAAAACAGTGTATATAACAAAGGATAATACAGCCAGTTGCAACGGATGATTATAAATAATATGGATAAGATTATACAGTGTTTCCAGTATCCAATACACGATGTAATTAGCTGTTGTATAAAAAATAGCTGCGAAAAACAAAATCACGGGTAATGATTTCCTGAACAATAACCATTTTTCTCTTTTGAGCCGGCTTTTGTAACGAAAAACGAATAAAGCCAGAGCAAAAATATAAGGAAGATAGGCTCCTACAAGAAGATAAAGAGATAAAACCCACCGGGTAAACTGGCTTTTTGTTTCTGTAATAAAGAATCCGTATTGCATATACAAGTTTTCAATGTCGTACCCGGCTCCGTCAGCCAATTCCTGCACATGAAAACTCTGTATTGTAAATAAAAAGAGTATAACCGCTAGCAAGAAAAAAATACCAAAATCACGTATTTCAAAAAAATCTGTTATTTTTTTTGTATCCCCCTCCTTGTTTTCCGATAATAAATACCGATAACAGATTATAGCATAAACCGCAAGAGAAATAATACAAAGCCCTGTATTAAGCCGGGTCCAGAAATCTTTTAAATAAGGTTCATAAAATAGAACGAGTATTCCTTCATTTTCAGATGATAAGAAGAAATTACTATCAGAGAAGAAATAAAACATTAAAGTAAGGGCGCCTGAAAAAAGAGTACAAAAAATACCCGTTAAAAGTGAATAATAAAAGTTGAATTTTGAAAAAAGACCGCGCTTTTCCCGAAATAATCTGATGACAGAGACAACAGTAAATTCAAGCCTGTTTAAAAACATCCCATGAAAATAAAAAAATCCCCTGCATTTTCATACAGGGGATCTTAATTTTATCTGTTTTAATTATTCAATGATATAAAAAACGTTGGTTAACCATTTGGAAGTGTCGGGCTCAGCACCGGGGTCGGTTACGTATTCTTCGAGCACCATTTTCTGGGTTAATCCTTTTTCTGCCATGTATTCATCCATTGCCATGTGAGCAGGGCCTATTTTTTCGTAAGCTCCATAATACTCAATATGCAGGCATTTGGAGGCCGGGATTTCGAGCTTTTCATACCCTTTTATTTTTATTTCTCCATTCGCTACCACAGGAACAGCAGCCTGAAGTTCTGTTGTTTTTGCGATAGTATCCCAAACATAATATACCGCTACAGTAGGGCCTGCAGGACTATGTCCGGCTTTTCCCGATAACTCATAAATAGCAGGAAAATGTTTTCCGAAAAACGCTTCCAGTTTATCAAATCCCATTTTTTCCTTTTTTGTAGAAACATAAACAGTAGCCGGAAAATCTTTTTCATTTACCTGGTATCCCTGGTATAATTTAGGTTCTTCTACTTTTGCTACCGTATCAACTGTGTCTTTTTCAGGCGCCTTTTCTTTGGTTTCTTTGGCTTTATCGCCTCCACCGCATGAGGTGGCAAGGAAACTACCGCATACAAATGCGCCAAGTACGAAATGATGGATTTTTGTCTTCATGGTTTTTTATTGGGTTAAAATTATGTCCCAAAAATATCAAATCACCCTTATTCTTTTACAGTAAACTAAATTTCATGGCCGGAAATCCTGATTTTTAACCGTTTTTTCTTATTTTTCTGAAAAAAACATGACACACTGGAACTCCTTCAGCCGCAAAATCATTGTAAATGCCCCGATGGAGGCCATCTATTCGCTTTGGGCTACCCCGGGCGGACTGGAAAACTGGTTTCTTAGAAAAGCGGAATTTAAAGACAGTAGTGGCAGAATACGCAGCGGAAATGAGTTCATTCAGAAAGGAGATCATTATTTCTGGCTGTGGCATGGTTATGCGGATGATGTTTTTGAGTCGAACCCTGTATTGGAAGCAGATGGCAAATCTCTTATCCGGTTTATTTTTTCGGGCCAAACGGAAGTAGAAGTGAAATTAAGTGAGATTGATGGACAGACACTGGTAGAGTTAACTCAATCAAAAATAGAATTTGATAATGATCCCAAAGAAAATTTATATGTACAATGTTCCATTGGGTGGACATTTTATCTTTCCAACCTGAAATGTATGGCAGAAAAAGGCCCCGACCTGAGGAACAAAAACGAACAACTGCAAAATGTGATTAACGCATGACCGGAAAAAAACAAAAGGAGTACGAAAAACGGGTGGAATCATTAACCCGGCTTACCTGCATTGCAGATGTGATTGTACAACACTCCAAAAGCATGGAAGATTTTCACAAAGAACGAATGCTGGAGTGGAACAAACTGATCCGCAATCTTGTTCAGCATCCCGAGCCACAGCATGCCAATTTAAAAAGCCTTCAGTCGCTCGAAAATGATTTCCTCACCTGGTGGAACGAAGGCTACGGGCCCGAAGTGGAATTATTCTGGATGGAAATAAAAAAAGCAGGGTTCGATTACGAACGGAAAGATATTCTTAAAGATGTTTTGAAACGAAAAAAAAAAAAAAACAGGGAAGAATATGATCTTATTACCGATGTGCTGACAGCCGCCAAACAAAACGGGCGGATCAACAACGATGAGTTTTTTGAATTAAGCAAACTAATCGGTGAGTTTGAAGCGAAGAAGAAGAAATGAGATGTTAGATAAATGCGGATATAAGATGTAAGACCGCGTAAAGGGGAAGAAGGGTGTTGAGATACAAGACAAATGAAGAAATGTCAGAAAAATGAAATTCAATTTTTCAAAAATCATTTTCGCAATAGGTTTTTTGTTTTTTTCTGCAAGTCTATTTTCACAGAAAGCGGAAAAAGAATTGCGTGCCATTGGTGAAATGGTGGAAAAAAATGAAAGTATCCATTATTACATTCTTTATTTTCAAAAATTCCTTTCAGAAAAAGATACTACTGTTTACGAAGCTGAAGTTTACCTGAAAAGAGTGTACAGTGATAGTTTTGGTTATTACCTTAATATCTATCATCCCGAATGGGAAAGCAGGCAGATATATGATGGCAAAACCATTGCCTGGATCGATTATAAAAATAAAGTCTGCATGCTGACAGATGTTGCCGAATACGGTACCGGTTCCATGGATGGAAATGTAACGAGTAATTTTATTATCGGCAGATTAATGAAAAAAGAACGGTGGACAGATTTCATCAGCGATCCCGAAATAACAAAAATGGAATTCACTTCAAAAAAAGGAATCAGCCGATTTACCATTCAGTTTAAAGACGGGGAAGAAATAAAAAACAATTCAATAGATATAACTTTCAACAAAAAAACTTCAGCCTATTATTTCAGCGAAAAACTGGATTTTGAGGGAATGCATCAATACCGGGAACTGATTACAGATGTACAAAAAACGAATTTCAATACCGATACCCTGTTTCATTTCGAAAAATTTCTTCCGGCCGGGTTTAAAGTAAAAAATTATTCTCCCGGGCAACCGGTTCCGCTGCTGGAAAACAACAAATTCACGCCTTCGTGGAAGTTGACAGATCTGGATGGAAAAGAAGTTCACATCGACTCTCTATTCGGAAAAGTGATATTGCTTGATTTCTGGTACCGCTCCTGTTATCCCTGTATGAAGCTGCAGCCCTTTTTACAGCAATTGCATGATGAATACAAAGATAAAGGCCTGGTGGTTTTGGGCGTCAATCCTTTTGACAAAGACGATGAGCTTTTGCGCGAATTTATTGCAGGAAAAAAAATGAGTTATCCTGTATTACTCAATGCGAAAGAAGTATCGGAAATGTATCATGTTTCAGGTTATCCCACTTTGTATCTCATCAGTAAAGAAGGAAAAATTGCCAAAACACATGTCGGTTATTCAGAACACTTCACAGAGGAGATAAAACCCGTGATTGATTCGCTGCTGAAAGCAAAAGTTTCTCCGTATTTGAATGAAATTCGTTTTGGAAAACGGCCGCTCACACCGGATTATTATTTCAATTTCCGGGATACGGTATTTGAAAACCCTGAAAAATCAAAGATTATTCCTCATATTTATTTCGACTTCGATAAATATACACTTCGCCCCGAATCGTTTGTAATGCTGGATTCGCTGGCGGATTATATGACTGAAAATCCTGGTATAATCTTCTGTCTTGAAGCACATACCGATGGCAGGAGCAGTGATAAATACTCTATAAAACTCAGCCAGAGACGTGCTCAGGCCGTGGTGGATTATATGATCAGTAAAGGGATTAATCCGAAAAGAATGGTTGCTTCGGGATACGACAGGCATAAACCTCTTATTCTGATGAAAGAAATGATAGTTTGTAACTATAAAACAGATAAAGAAGTTGCATTGGATATGGAAACCATCCAAAAAATTGCTCCCGACAAAAATTCGCAGGAGTGCTTTCATCAGCTTAACCGGAGAATAGCCATTCGCATCCTTGCCACCGACTTTAAAAACTGAACCCGTTTACTAAGGGAAAATAGAGCCGCGAATTACGCTAAGTAACGCTAATTGAATTCGTGGTAAGTAGCGAAATTCGCGGCTTCACTCTTATACAATATTCTTCATAATTGATTTTGTCAAACCGCCTTTATCCCCTATTTTTACCCCAAAATAACCCCAAAATGGCCCTTACCCGCACCGTAAAAGGAAAAACTCCCCCCAACGAAAACATTCTTTTCGTAGTGGAAACCAATGCGAACCTCAATAAGATCGCAGACCTCTCACCCTACAAAACCGTTATCTCCGAAAAGATCGCTGCGGGAAAAGTAGATTTTCTCACATTTTACGAAGCCCAGCGCAGGGTACATGTGGCTATTTATGCCAACAAGGAAAAAGAAATTTCCTATAAGCTCGAAGCTATCCGCATTTTCTCCAGCAAAATCTGCAAACTGGCCAATAAAGAAAAGCACTCCACACTTCGCATTTCCGGCCTCAAAGAAGTCTTCAGTAAAACCGAAGCTATTTCTTTCCTCGAAGGAATAGAATTGTGCAATTACCAGTTTAACCGATACAAAAACAAAAAGAAAGAAGAAAATTCGCTGAAGGCTATTGCCATTGAAGAAGGCCTGCTTACCACAAAAGAACTGGATGAATTTTCGATGGTAATGAATGCCGTAAAATTTACGAAAGACATTGTCAACGAACCAGTAATCACACTAACGGCCACCGCCCTATCGAAGGAAATAAAAAAACAGGGGAAAAGTTGTGGTTTCAGCGTGGAAGTGCTGGAGAAATCACAGATTGAAGCCCTGAATATGGGTGGATTGCTCGGGGTAAACAAAGGCAGTATCGATCCTCCTACGTTCAATATCCTCACCTACAAACCTAAAAATGCAAGAAATAAAAAACCACTTATTTTCATTGGGAAAGGCGTGGTGTATGATACAGGAGGATATAGTTTAAAAGTAGGCGGCATTATGCAAACCATGAAATGTGATATGGCTGGTGCAGCTGCTGTTGCAGGTTCTATTTCAGCTATTGCTTCCAATAAACTTCCGTTATACGTCATCGGGCTTATCCCCGCCACCGACAATAAAATAAATTCGAATGCACTGGTAGTTGATGATATCATCACTATGCACGATGGAACTACAGTAGAAGTACAAAATACGGATGCCGAAGGAAGATTGATTCTTGGCGATGCGTTGAGTTTCGCCAAAAAATATGATCCCGAACTGGTGATCGACCTGGCCACTCTTACCGGTGCTGCAGCTGCCATTACCGGCCAATACGGAAGCGCATTGATGGGAACGGATAAAAAGTACAGGAAAACATTGATACAATCGGGAGAAGAAACCTACGAACGACTTGCTGAACTTCCCTTCTGGAAAGAATTTGACGACCTGATGAAATCGGATGTAGCCGACCTGAGAAATATTGGCGGCCCCGTTGGCGGATCGTCAACAGCCGGAAAATTTCTTGAGCATTTTACTTCGTATAACTGGCTGCATATTGATATTGCCGGCCCCGCTTTCCTGAAAGATGCAAAAGACCATCACCATAAAGGCGCAAGTGCGGTAGGCGTTAGATTACTATATAATTTTGCAAAAAAATTCTTAACTGAAATACGGAAATGAGCAAATTAGTTATTGTACGGCATGGACAATCCGCGTGGAACCTCGAAAACCGTTTCACCGGGTGGATTGATGTGGACATTACTCCCAAAGGAGAAGAAGAAGCACGAAATGCAGGTGAACATTTGCAGGGATTGAAATTTGATTGTGCCTTTACTTCAGACCTCAAGCGCGCACAACGCACACTATCCATTATTCTCGATACCATTAAACAAACCGGAATTCCCATTACCAAACACCAGGCGCTTAACGAACGTCATTACGGTGACCTGCAGGGAGCCAACAAAGCAGAAACAGCTGCCAAATACGGTGATGAACAAGTACACATCTGGAGAAGAAGTTATGACATTGCTCCTCCTAACGGAGAAAGCTTAAAAGATACAGCTGAAAGAGTGATTCCGTATTTTGAAAAAGAAATTATTCCGTTGTTGAAAAGCGGAAAGAATATTATCATTGCAGCGCATGGCAACAGCCTTCGTGCATTGATTATGTATTTGGAGAAACTTACTCCCGAAGAGATATTGCAGGTGGAAATTCCTACCGGCACTCCAAAAATTTACGAATTGGATAACGAATTACGCGTTGTGCAGGCAGAATTTGTGTGATGGGAAACCCTGTATTTCATAAAACACCCGAAGAAATTGAACTGATGCGCGCAAGTGCTCAGCTTGTTTCACGTACATTGGGAATAATCGCAGAAAAAATTGATGCGGGTGTTACCTCGCTGGAGCTTGATAAAATAGCTGAAGAGTATATCCGCAGTCATAATGCCACTCCTGTTTTTAAAGGATACAATGGTTTTCCTAACTCCCTGTGCATTTCAGTCAACCAAACTGTTGTGCATGGCATTCCGAATACTACTCCTTTTAAAGAAGGTGATATTGTTTCGGTAGATTGTGGTGTAGTGCTGAACGGTTTTGTTGGAGATCATGCCTATACGTTTGCTATTGGCGAAGTAAAACCAGAGGTAAAAAAATTATTGAAGGTAACCTGCGAATGTCTCTATCTCGGCATCGAAAAAGCGGTTACCGGAAACCGTATTGGTGATATCAGTTCAGCTATTCAACGACATGCGGAACGAAATGGTTATGGAGTGGTGCGCGAACTCGTTGGCCACGGGCTGGGAAGAAGTTTGCATGAAGGGCCCGAAGTTCCCAATTACGGACGAAGCGGATATGGGCCAAAAATCAATAACGGCCTGGTGATTGCTATTGAGCCGATGATCAACATGGGAACCAAAAACGTAAAACAACTCAACGATGGCTGGACCATCAATACAGCCGACAACAAACCCAGCGCACATTTTGAACATGATGTGGCAGTTGTAAACGGCAAGCCGGATATTTTATCTACTTTTTCTTATGTGGAAGAGGCGTTGAAGAAAAGAGGAATGTTT
>JBMORL010000053.1:0-1869 GCA_049322335.1 Bacteroidota bacterium | reverse complement strand
GGAATGCCCTTGCTGCGTCTGGCTGATCCCACCGGCCGACCGCACGCGCAGTAGGCGCAAGGCCGCGTGATTACACGCGGACATCTCTTGCACCACCCTCGCTCCGCGCGCAGGAAAGGCGCGCCAAAAACCCAAACAGCCGACTCAAAAAAAATCTACAGCAATAAAACCAACTGCCGGCTGCCAACTGCCGACTGCCCACTGATAACTGCCGACTGTTGACTGAACAACACTGCCAGCCTTCCGCGCGGGAACAGCAATCTACCCCGCGGTGATGCCTACCCCGCTTGGATGTTCATCACGGGAAAATAAAACCCCGCAAATCCCCCCGCCAGCCTTGTTTTATTCCCCCGCGATGAACTCCATTGAAATACCGTTTTTATTTTAGCTGAAATTACTGCCGACTGCAAACTGCCAACTGTTCTCCCCCGGGTAAAGCCGTATCAGAGCCGTAGATAAGCCATAGTAAATGCGGCCATAAAGATGCAGCTACCAGTACTATACCTGCTATACATCAGCATTGGATCATAACTACACAAAAGCAAAAGCCCAGGCATACGCCCGGGCTTTGCTCTTTAAACCCTGTTTATTTTCGTTTTAGAACACGTGGATCACTTTCATGGCGTTACCTTGTGCCAGCAGGTAATCCGTTGTTCCTACGCGCTGGAAAAACTCAATGCCCATGCACTGCATTACGCTCACATCTCCGGTCATGGTCGGTGAGCCTGGTAGTGCGCTGGTCAATGTAGCAGATACCGGTGTACTTCCTAAGGCTAGTGTTGGGGAATAGGTCACTGCTCCCAGCATGTTGGTGGTGGCGTCCAGGGGTTCGTACTTGTTCGTTGCTGGATCGAAGGCGTAATCGCTTACCACGCCTAAGGCTTGTATCAACCGGAAATGGGTGGCTCCTGCAGGGGCTTCAATAAAATTATCCGGTACGAATGCGGCTACTGTGATATCGCCCTGGTCACGGTTGGCTGTATTGCTGTGGGTGAAGGGGGCGTTAAACACACTGCCGAAGCTGTGGCGCTGGTTCAGTTCAAAGTTGATCAGCAATACCTGGTGGCTGGTGATCAGAATGGGACGCTGGCCTCTTGTACCTGTACCGCTTAAATTTATCTCCTTGAACAGTTTTGTTAAACGGGATGTTAAACGAAAATCTGCCATGGTTAAAATAACGTTGGCAAGGGACAAGCGGAAGGCCTTGGCTACGGTGGCCGAGCCTCCGAACTCTGAGTTGTTCTCCCGGGTTCTTACGAAGGCGGGGTCTTTTAAGATCTTGTCTTTACTTGGGCCATTGGCAATACGGGCGAGATCTTCTCCATCGAGTTTGTAAAAACTGATGCCGCCTATCTTACCATCCAAACGGATAAGCCCTGTTTGTTTGCTCATAAGATTGATTTTTTAAAAGTTAGCGTAAAATCCCTGCATATCGTTTTCACTTATCCATTTACACTAATGCGTAAACCGTTATTACAACTTTAACGCGGCTTTAACAAAAAAGCTACACCACCTTAACAAATTTTAGGGATCATTAAGGAAACGGTACAAAACCTCCCGCCAGCGGTCAACCCGAAAAATGTACGTAAATCTACTTAGTCCCCAATGAAAAACTGCTTTTTTTCTTTTTTAACTACCGGAGCCTCAAGGTAAAAGCAGCCAAATGAAAAGTTGTTAAAATCTTCAAATGAAAAAAGAAAATATGCCGTTTTTATTGTTATTTTAGTTCCCGGAAATGGGATGCCGAAAACTTACATATTACAACGAGAGCGAAAAGACCGCTAACGAAAATTTATTTTTTTCTGCGGAAACTTCCATGAAAAAAAACGGGAACCCTGTTTTTTTGTATGTAAAAGGAAACCACTTAGG
>JBMORL010000052.1:0-16914 GCA_049322335.1 Bacteroidota bacterium | reverse complement strand
CCCTCCCCCATACTTTTTTTCTAATGATGATGTGCGTACAATTGGATTCAGGATATTCTTAATTCAAACAGTTCTATATTTTTTTTCCAATGATGACGTTTGCGTAATTGGAGTCAGGATTTCAGGCAAATGAAGAAATTACGATTTGCGAATTTTGAAATCCATTTCGTAATTCATCATTCATCATTCATGTACTCTTTTATCCCGATGCTCCGATCGGGATGCTGACCAAAGCGTCAGCACTCGTCATTCTCCCCGGTTTCACATCGCAAACCGCAACCCTAAATAAAAACTTCTTCCTCTTGTATTAAACCCGTATATCTGCTGGTATTCCACGTCCGTTATGTTTTCTGCGCGGAAAAAGAATGAAATTTTTTCTTTTAGCTTGTAACCGGCAGAAAAATCAAACAAGGTGTAGGAATTTACAGGTACAGCATCCATTGATCCATACGGGCCTTTAAACATATTGTAAGATAGATCATAACGATTGTCGGTGAACCTTGCCTGGAACGAAAACGAAAGTTCTTTTACTGGCGACCAGGTAAATCCTATATTGGCTGTTGAAGGGCGTCTTACCAGAATTCCCACAGAAGTTTCACCGGTAATAAATTGTCCGTTGCTGAATACCTGCACATGATTGGAATCAGTGTGATCAAGGTCTATATTTTCTTTGTTGTATTCGGTTTTACCATAAATAAGCGAGAGATTGGCATTTACACTGAATTTTTCATTTATTTTTCCGTTAATGGAAATTTCTGCTCCATTTGCGGTTAATGTACCGATATTCAAATACGTGTCGCCATAGTTATCGAACAATCCCACAGAATCAACATCAATATTTTTATTCCACAGGTAAACATATTCTATTGAATTTTCAACGCGGTTGCTGAAAATGGAAAACCCTGCGGTTAGCTGGTCACTGAATTTTTTCTTAAATCCCAGCTCAAGGCTGCGTGAAATTTCAGGTTTTAAATTGGGATTTCCCCGGGTGATACCTGAAAGATAATGTGCTTCGGGCGAATACAACTGATAAAGTGATGGAGCGTTAAACCCGGTTGACCAGGTAAAAAACAACACTGAATTTTCATTTATTTTTACCGAAGGATTAACGGAATAAGTATAATAGTTTCCAAAAAGATTATGATTGTTATATCTGATCCCGGTAATAATATTCAGGTAATTCAATTTATCATTGATCAGTGAACCGTTAAGTTCCGTTTGTAAGTAACCGCCAATTGTGGTGGCTTCCGGATTCACGGTATCAAGATTGCTTTCAGAAATATAATATTGGGGAGAAAAATAGAAAACCGATTTTGTTTGGCTGTTCATGGTTTCATTGTAATGAGAAACTCCTCCTGTAATAACAGCACCTTTAGCCGCATACGCGAACTGAAGTTCATTGGATAAAATTTTTCCGTTGTATTTTCCCCACGAATATTCCTTGTCATACACTCCGGGACTTAATTCCGTTGAATCACTCACTGATATTCTTTCCACTTCAGAATAGCCCCCGTAATATTTTACGGTTGCTTTTTCATTCAACTTATGTTCGGCCCCATAAGTAAGAAGCATTCGCTTGAAATCCAGCGTATAGTTTCCATCATAATACGTATCAGGATAAGCAAAATATTTTGAGGTGCCCGAGTTCATTTTATCAATATCCGTTTTCTGTGCTACATTCTTAAACGAAACATAAGCATATGTTTTTTCAGTTTTGTAACCGGCTTTTACATTGAAATCGAGTTTTGAAAAATTATCGGTATCGAAAAGTTTTTTCACCGTATCGTTGGTGATCGTATCTGTTGTTGCATCAAATCCTTTTACGCCCTGGTTGAAAATCTCTCCGCCAATAAAAAATCCTTTTTCATGCATGTAATTGAGGTAAACATTTTCGGTGTGCATGGAAGTGTTTTTACCAAATGTTCCTCCGTAAAGATTCACATCAGTACTGAAACCGGTTTTCGGGGTTTTGGTAATGATGTTGATCACTCCGCCAATGGCAGAAGAGCCATACATGGTGCTGTGCGAACCGCGAACGATCTCAATTCGCTCTACGTTAGAAATGGAAATTTCAGAAAGATCAGGAGCATTATTCACGCCCGAAGGATCGGTGATACGCACGCCATCGATCATGATTACCGTATGGTTACTATTGGTGCCGCGGGTGAAAACCGTTTGGTTCATCCCGGCATTTTGTTGTGCGCCCACCACGTAAATGCCTTCCTGTGCATTCAGCACTTCACCAACGTTCTGGTAAATACCTGAGCGCAATTCTTCGGAAGTAATTACCGTAACACTTCTTGGAACGTTGGCTGCGTTTTTTTCGCTGCGCGTGGCGCTAACGATCACTTCATCCAGCAAACGCAGCGTGTCGGTTTGTGCGTTGGCCATTCCGGTGCAAAGAAGGATTGCACCTGTCAGAAAAATTCTTTTCTCCTTTTTCATTTTGTTTTTTTTGTGTTGACACATAAAAAATGTGCAACGGGTTAATTTAAAAAGGAGTAAAAAATAGCGTTTGGAAACAAGGAGTCCCATCGCTGTTCTTTACCCGAGAACATTGAATTAAGTGAATCGGGCAGGTCTTCTGGCTCGTCCTTTCTGTCACCGGCCTTCCCCTTTTTTAAGAGTGGCTTGGGTGATGACAGCGTTTTTTACGGACTTACAGCTGCGGGAACAGCTCCGGTTTTACACCGGATTCCCTTTTAAAACCATCACGCATGACGTGACGGTTACCGTGATTCGGGGGCGAAGATAAACAATTAACCGGAAATGAAAAATACGGGCGAAATGAACTGATTTTTAGGATATTTTTTATATTTGAATAGGCGGATAGCATCAGACAAAGCCAGCTAATTTAGGCGTATTTGTCTGATTTTATCTGGCATATAAACAAGTTAGGTGCAAAACATAAAGACATGTATCCCGTATATTTAAACAATCAAGACAGAGGTATAGACTTCAAGGAATTTAAGGACGACTTGCTCAGCATTTGTCAATCACATCATAGACAAGGTCGCGCATCTGCATTCGCTTTGATTATCTACGACCTTTCAAATCCGCAAATTGCAAAAATTCTTCATGATCCAATTTATTGGAATTCACTTGATGAAATATCAGGCAAACATTTGACAGTATTTAGTCTATTAGATTCCACTCTAGACCATCAATTAAAAGAAAAGACGACCCCTAAGTCTAGCTATTTTAAGTTTAATGCCGTCAAAGTAAATACATCTGAAACCCCCAAACTTGGTTATATCCAGCTCGTACAAAAATATTTTGGAGGACTTGAATTAAAATCGCCTAGTATTTTGTTTTTTCAAGTTATTAATGAAGAAATAAGTGACCATGTTTTAATTGAACTAAAGGAAGACAAAATTGAGGACGGGTTTTTAGAAATCAAAAAAGTAATAGAAGCCAGTGTTAAAGCGGTAAGTGCTATTTCTAAAGACAATAAGCATCGACACAATGAAATATTTAGAGAAATCAAAAAAAGTGTTGAGTCAACAGCTTATTGGATTAAAATCAATAAGACAGTACCGGGAGTCGTTAAAGTAATTGAATTCCTCGGACTATTTATCTCGTAATGTTCAGCACCTAACATGGGTGCTTTGCGTTAGTGGGCGGAGAGTGCTAATAGAAACATTTGAGCAATTAATAAACTTTGGTGCTGGCAGACAGTTTACGGTTTCAAAAGCCCACCAACGCAAAGCCTGAAACCGTTACCAACAGATGAAACTAAAAATATATATTGCTCTTCAATTGCTGGCATTCCTGTCTTGCAGTAACGGATCACCCGATAAAGATTACGAAAAACTGATAATAGGAAAATGGCAGCTGGATTCAATTTATAGTGAGAACGGTGAAAAATTAAACCTTGATGTCTTTTTTCCCTATATGGAGTTTAATTCCCGGGGAGAGCTTACTTATTTTGGAATTGAAGACCACAGGAAAGTCTATAATTATTCGATCAGGAATTCGATTATTTATTATGATAGTTTGGTTACACAAACAGACAGCATCATTACGCTAAACAATAATAAAATGGTTCTTCTCCAAAAAATAAACGCAAAAAACCCTGATGGCAGTAAATTCTTTCAAGCGGATACGTATTATTACACCAGGAAAAAATAATTTATTCTTTATTTTTATAAATTAAACTATTCTTTATTCTAACAGTCTGATAAATAAAAACAGGGTATGAAAAAAACAATATTCTTTTTCCTGACGGCATTTTCTTCTTTTCCTTCTGTTTTTGCTCAGTTATCGGGTGGGGCACAGGTACTTTATGATTCTGCTTATGCCCAGGATCCTTCCCTGGTAAATTATGCCACCACCAATGGCGCCCAGGTTCTTTCTACTCCCGACAGTAATTCATTTTATTTGAAATGGTTTCCTACAGGCGCTATTCCAAATGCTACGCCACTTATAGTTACGCTGCATGGCTCACAATGCAATGCTTTTATGGAGTTTAAAAGCTGGCACCCGCAGGCTGAGTTACATGGATGTGGTATTATAGCTCTCCAGTGGTACCGGTACAATAATAATCCACCCTACGATTACTTTCCTGATGATACACTTTACAACTATATTGATTCTGTATTAACGAATATTTCTTATCCGTCCGGAAAAGCGTTACTTCATGGTTTTAGCCGGGGCTCTGCCCGTTCTTATGCGATGATATTTTATGATATTCAGAGCGCCAACAACTATTTTTGCACCACTGTTTCCAATGCCGGTTATGTTGATTTGGGTTATCCTTTGTATGATTCTATTAATGATGGAGTGTATGGACTCAATTTTTTTGCCGGCAAGCACTGGAATTTATTTTGCGGCCCTCCCGAGCCGCCAATAGCTGGAGGAGCTTGTGACGGGTTGAATTTTACTCAAACATGGTTGCAAAACCAGGGAGCTGCCGTTGACATATACATTCAGGATTCATCATTAGGTCACAATGGATTTCAACTGCCTTCCAGTTTTGCTTATAAAGATACTATGCTTAGTAAGTATCTTGAATGTTATAACGGAATTAATTCCGTTTATGAAAACCCAAACGAAAACAAACTGTCTGTTTTTCCCAATCCCTTTTCTTCACAGACAACTATACAATTGAATAAACTACTGGAAAATGCAACTCTTACAGTTTATAACGTATTTGGACAGGAAATAAAGCAGGTAAAAAATATCACCGGACAGGAAATTATTTTTAATCGAGACAATTTACCGGGCGGATTTTATTTTATTAACCTGACGCAAGGCGACAAAATAATCGCAGCAGACAAATTAGTAATCATTGATTGATGAGACAAACTTGCTAAAGAGTATTTTTCCTGTTATAAAAGTCATTTGATCAATAGTCGTTTGATCTGCATTTTGGGTAAAGTTATTGAGTGTATTAAGTAAATGAAGGGAATCGTATTTCACTTCGTCATTTGTCACTATTCAAGTATTAAATCAATCCCCTGCCGACTGCCACTGCCTCCTGCTGCTTCAACTTCCGGTTAGTTTACTTTAAAAATATCTTCTTTCTTCCCCGGCCTGCTTTTCTCTTCCCAACGAAAGCCTTTCAGCATTCTGTCTTTCGGATTGATCTTATCCATAGGATAAAATACCGCATCGGGATTGGTAATAAAAGTAATTTTGTCAATGGATTTTTCGTTTAAATAAATCACAATATCACTGCATTCGGTTTTGTTCATGCCAAAATATTTTTTTCTCTTTTCGGTAGAGAGAGAATCTTTTTTTTCTCCGGCTGCATAATACACCGTTTGCCCGTTGCCGTAAACATTTACTTTCTGCAGTTTATCCCCGTTGAATTTCCCATACATTTTTTTTCCTTTTATCTGGTTAAAGCCAACGGTATCGGCTTCGGAAATGATAAAACATTCGTTTTCCAGTAAAATGCTTTCGGGATTTTCGTTTACAATGCGCATTTCCATGTATTCGGCTGTGAGCTGGTTTTCTTCGTGCCACATCACGGGATGGTGAAATAATTTCAGTGTGCTGTCGCGTTCATCAAAAACAATAGAATCGCATTTTCCCTGGAGATCGCTTTTATAAAATTTTACATGGTGAAAAGCGCGCAATACCTGTTTATTTTTTGAAGTATCTTTTCGCGCAATGAGTGTATCGGCATGAAGGAACAACGAATCATCGTCCATTATTTTTATCATCAGCGCACGTTCGGTCACCAGCATGTTTTCGGTTTTTTCTTCATACTCGCCATAATTTCCCTGCAGAATCACTTTGTTCACTGTATCAAGCAATGAGATATTGCTCCGGGCAACGCCTTTTCCTTTTTGCATGTCGTAGAAAATGGAATCACCGCGCAGTGTGTGCTCTTTTTTATTAAAGTAAGCCCGTTGTGAAAAAAGTGCGTTTTCTTTTTTGGTATTATACCACCCGCGTTCGCAATACATGGTGCTTTCTTTTGTACGTATCACCGTGGGCCCGAAAAAATGCGCGGTTTGGGAGGTGACGTGGTATTTCAGCGTATCGCTCCACATCGTATAGTCGGGGTGCGTTAGTGTTACGCTGTCTTTAAAAAATAGTTCCTTGCTTTTGGAGTGGTATGTGCCTTTTTTACTTCTCAGCACATTATTGTCTTTTTGCGAAGTGATAGTGGCCCAGTTGGTATAATATGCAATGTGTTCTTCCGTATTGAAATCAATGGAGTCGGTTTCCAGTTTCAGGTCATTTTCCACCATGCGTATTTTTCCGCGCAGTTGTCCGAAATGTTTGGTGCCGTCATATCGCAGCGAGTCGCCATAGATGTTCAGCGTATCGCCTTGTTTGATATGAATGCGCCCGTAAGCATGAACGATATTTGAATTTTTGTAGAGGTGTGCGCTGTCGCAAAACATCAGCATGTTTTCGTGACGAAGGCGTACGTTTCCAATGGCGCGGTTGGCATCTTTGTATTTTTTATCGTTTTGGTTGAACACCACTTTATCAGCATTCTCGATGTTGATAGTGGTTTTTTTCTGGGAAAAGAGGGACACAGAAAAAAGTATCAGAAATAATATTAAACCAAGTCTTATCACAGGTAGCAAAACGTAATAAAGGGTAAAAAAATATAGAAATTCCGGGATTTAGATTTTTTTAACATTATTCGGGTTTGTTTCCCACGCTATTTTTCTTCAAAAAAAGCGAGGTTTAATTCTTTCACTTTTTTCATTCCCGAATCTGCAGGGAAAAGTGGAATATCAAGATAGATAGAACTGGCGGCAATGATAGCATCCGGTAACTTCAACTTGTATTTTTTGCGTAGATAGATGGCTTTGGTTTTGATATCGTTATTCAAATCCAGCACTATACATTCACTAAGAAAATTTTTTACCTGGTTTTGTTCTTTGATGCTGATTAATGGAAACCCTAACAATTCCATTTCTGTAATGAATGATACATGAATAGTGGCGCCTTCAAGGGCTTCTGCAATGGTTTTGTTTCCTGAGAAGAGGTGGAGAGCAATATTGGGGTCAATGAGTATATTATTCCCACTCATCACGCCATTGTTTTTGTAATTTAACAGGAGACATCCGCAGTTTTATAATTCCTGCGTACTTACCGGATGAAAATCCTCTTTTCCTGCTTAGTCTTTTCATTAAGCGCATCAGGGTTTTCTTTTGGCTGCCTTCTTTAATAATGGTTACCATGTTTTGGTTTATACTTTCAAATATACGAAAAATGTTCAAAAAAGTTAAACCTTCAATCCTATAAACCTGAAGATATCTTCCCCTTTACAGACAAAAAACCTACTTGCCCGGCTTTGCCTTCAGAGCCTTGTCGATCTCATTCAAAAAATCTTCGGTATACATGTAATTTTCCGGACCTACTTTTTCTCCGTGAATGCAAACGGCCAGGTCTTTGGTCATTTTTCCGCTTTCCACGGTTTCAATACAAACCTGCTCCAGCGCTTTGCAGAAATTAATCAGTTCCGGGTTATTGTCTTTCATTCCGCGGAAAGCGAGTCCCTGTGTCCATGCAAAAATGGAGGCAATAGGATTGGTGGAAGTTTTCTTTCCCTGTTGATGCATGCGGTAGTGGCGCGTAACAGTTCCGTGTGCTGCTTCGGCTTCCATCGTTTGTCCGTCAGGCGTTATAAGGGCAGAAGTCATCAGTCCTAACGACCCGAACCCTTGCGCAACGATATCGCTTTGCACATCTCCGTCATAGTTTTTGCATGCCCACACAAATCCACCGTTCCATTTCAGGGCAGAGGCTACCATGTCGTCAATCAAACGGTGTTCGTAGGTAATTTTCAGCTCATCCATTTTCGACTTAAACTCTTTCTCATACACTTCCTGGAAAATATCTTTAAAGCGGCCATCGTATTTTTTAAGAATAGTATTTTTCGAAGAGAAATACAACGGCCATTTTTTCTGAACGGCAAGATTAAAACAGGCTTTGGCAAATCCGCGGATGGATTCTTCGGTATTGTACATGGCCAGTGCAACGCCATCACTTTTAAAATTAAAAACTTCAAAACTCTGTGGTGCCGAACCATCTTCGGGAGTGAAAGTGAGGGTAAGTTTTCCTTTTCCTTTTGTCAGCATATCTGTTGCACGGTATTGATCACCAAAAGCGTGGCGGCCGATACAAATAGGTTTGGTCCAGTGAGGAACCAGCCGTGGAATATTTTTGATCACAATCGGCTCACGGAAAACGGTTCCATCAAGGATATTTCGTATCGTTCCATTGGGAGATTTCCACATTTGTTTCAGGCTGAATTCTTTTACACGTGCTTCATCGGGCGTAATGGTAGCGCATTTTATTCCCACTCCGTATTTTTTAATGGCGTTGGCGGCTTCTACCGTTACTTCGTCATTGGTTTTATCGCGGCTTTCAATGCCAAGGTCGTAGTATTTTATATCTATATCCAGGTAAGGAACAATCAGTTTTTCGCGGATAAAATGCCAGATAATTCGTGTCATTTCATCTCCATCCAGTTCAACTACAGGGTTGGCTACTTTAATCTTGCTCATGGTGTATTTTATTTGCGGTCAAATGTAATAGGAAAAAGTAATTAGTCATTGGTCATTGGGTCATTGGTCTGAGATTTTTTTAAAAAGCAACTATTGACAAATGACCAATGACTAATTTACTATTCTTTGTACTTTTGCCTGAAATTAAACAACAAAGATGGTTTTACCCATTGTAGCCTATGGCGATCCGGTGCTGAAAAAAGTGGCGAAGGAGATAGAGAAAGGACATCCCGGCCTCGATCAGGTGATTGCCGATATGTTTGAAACCATGTATGCAGCCAATGGCGTTGGGTTGGCCGCTCCCCAGGTTGGAAAATCTATCCGGCTGTTTGTGGTGGATGCCAGTCCCTTTGCTGAGGATGGAGAAGAAGGAACAGAAGGGCTAAAGGATTTTAAAAAAGTGTTCATTAATCCTGTGATCAAAAAAGAAGAGGGTGAAGAATGGGCTTTTAATGAAGGCTGCCTCAGTATTCCCGGAATCCGTGAAGAGGTATTCCGCAAGGAAAAAATATCTATCGAATACATGGACGAGAATTTTAAATCCCATAAAGAACAATATGATGGGTATGCCGCCCGCGTAGTGCAACACGAATACGACCATTTACAGGGAGTTCTTTTTGTGGAAAAAATTTCTTTGCTCAGAAGACAGTTGCTTAAAGGCAAGCTGGCCAATATCACCAAAGGAGTAGTGGATGTGAGTTACAAAATGCGATTTCCAAAAAAATAATACCATGAAAAAACTGTTTTTTTTACTTGGCTTTTTTGCTTTTATCTCCTGTGGTTCTGACGAGCAGGCTGCAAAGCAGGAAGAAAACAAACCGCAATCCAAAGAACAGATGAGGGAAGATATTGCGGCTATGGAAAAAGAATTATTCAGCGCATCGGGAACCATTGCCGATGAAAATAAAGCAATGAAAATGATAGCGATGTATACTGATTTTGTAGGGTTGTATCCCGGAGAACCCGAATGTCCCCAATACCTTTTTTTGGCTTGCGACATTGCCGGTGCCATCAATAAGCCCCGGATAAAAGTGGAGAACTATAAAAAGATCCTCGAAAATTATCCCGATTATGATAAAAACGGCTCTGTGGCTTATTTGCTGGCTATGACTTATGATGCTGATATGAACCAAAGAGAGGATGCAAAAACCTATTATCAGCGTGTGATTGAATCGGGAAAAGATACTAACCTGGTGCGTGACGCTAAAATACGCATGGAAACCATTGATAGCCTGACTTATAGCCAATGGATGGAAAAATTGGTAAGTCAACCTCTTCCTGCCGAATAGTTCGCCCGTTGGCTCAATAAAAGGGGCCTTTGGCTAAAAGGAGGGTGATTGGGGGAGCCATAATCGTTGTAGTTTCGTAAAAAATCCTAAATTTGAAACCATCCTGATGCAACCGAAAGCCGGATTTAGCGTCTTGGATATATAAACTTAAAAGGAGGACTGCGTATAGCATAACATTTACTCAAAGACTTAAAGTAAAACTTTAAAAAAGGAGTAGTTATGCATCTTACATCGCTCGATGACACGCAGCTTGTTCACCAATATCTTAAGGGAGAAGAAAAAGCGTTCGAAATTCTGTTGAAGCGCCACCAGAAACGTGTCTATACTTATATAGTAATAATGACCAAAGACCGCCAGCTGGCCGAAGACATCATGCAGGATGCCTTTGTTAAGGTGATCAATACCCTGAAAAGCGGTAAGTATAACGATGAAGGGAAATTTCTTCCCTGGGTGATGCGCATCTGCCATAATCTTATTATAGACACTTTCCGCAAAAACGCGAAAATGCCTACCGTTGAGCCCAAAAACGAAGACCACGATATTTTCAGTACCGTGCGTATCCTTGATGAAAATGCACAGGATGTTATGGTCACCGACCAGATACTGAAAGACGTGCGTAAACTGGTGGATTACCTGCCCGAAGAACAAAGGGAAGTAATCCTGATGCGACACTACAGCGATATGAGTTTCAAGGAGATAGCTGAAGCTACGAATGTCAGTATTAATACTGCTTTGGGAAGAATGAGGTATGCCCTTATCAACCTGAGAAAGATGGTGGAAGAGAAAGACATCGCGTTGACGGCATAAATTTTTTTTCCCGCCATACAATATCCTTAAAAGGGCAGCGTTATTACTGTACACCAACAAAATAAAGCTGCCTATGAAGCATGGCTCTACCAAAATTTCTTCTTTACATCCTGATCAGAAAAGCAAACTAACAGCTAACGATTATTTAGCTGGCGAAGAAAATGCAGCCGAACTGCTGCCCAACGATCTGATCTCAGCCCCCGAAACTCTTCTTACCTCTCTTTTGAATTATTCAAAATCATTGCAGGTTTTTCCGTCTAAGAACGGAGAAAAGATGATGGTGGTGAATAATTGAATGTCATGAAAATTTATTGAAGTTTGATTTGATGATCGGATCTTTCCTTCATTGATTTTTGTATTTTTAACCGATGAACAAAAAATTATTTGTCACCGGTTGTGTCTTTGCTCTAATAGCCGTAATCCTCGGAGCGTTAGGCGCTCATGCCTTAAAGGAAAAATTATCTCCCGAACAGCTTTCTTCTTTCGAAACCGGTGTACGTTACCAGTTCTATCATGCCCTGGCTTTAATTATTGTTGCGCTCCATTACGAAAGATTTAAATGGGAATATGTTACATGGGCCGGCCGTTTTTTTATTTATGGAATATGTTTTTTCAGCGGATCCATTTACCTGTTATCAGTAAAAGACATTTTAAATATTGAATTACTGGGTAAAATTTCCGGCCCGATAACTCCTTTTGGCGGAATACTTATGATAGCCGGGTGGATTTTTTTAATATTAAGTATAATCAAAAATAAATAAATCTCCCCTTCTCCACGAGAAGGGGCCGGGGGATGAGGCATGAATAAACTTTACAACGAATACACAAAACACTTACGCCAGCTCGCAGATGTGATGTACGCTTCAGCCGTTTTGCAGTGGGACCAGGAAACCTATATGCCCGAAAAAGGTGCGGAAATTCGCGGGCAGCAACTGGCAACGCTTGCGGGAATGGCACATGAGCTGAGCACCGATAAAAAATTCGGTGAGCTTTTGCAAAAACTGAAAGACGATGCTTCGCTGGATACAAAACAAAAACGGAATATCGGATTATCGCTGAAAGATTACAACGACAGGAAAAAATATTCTACTGAGTTTGTGCAAAAAATGACATTGACGGTGGCCGAAACTTTCACCGCCTGGCAGGAAGCGAAAAACAAAAACGATTATTCTATCTACGTACCCAAACTAGAAAAATTATTGCAGCTGAAAAAAGAAGAAACGCAGATACTCGGATATAAAGATCATCCCTACGATGCATTACTTGATCAATATGAACCCGGGCTCACCACCAAAGAAGTAGAAAAAGTTTTTGAAGATGTTAAACAGCAACTGGTTCCATTTGTAAAAGAAATTCTCAAAAAAACTCCGCCACGTGATGATTTTATGTATCGTCATTACGACAAAGACAAACAATGGAATTTCGGGATTGACCTGCTGAAACAAATGGGATATGATTTTGCGGCAGGAAGGCAGGATATGTCTTCACATCCTTTTACCATTCATTTTAATCCTAACGATGTGCGGGTTACTACACGAATCAGTGAAGATAATTTACATGAAATGATCTGGAGTACCATTCACGAAGGCGGACACGCTTTATACGAACAGGGAATTCCTGTTTCGGAATACGGTTTGCCATCGGGAGAAGCGGTTTCGCTGGGAATACATGAATCACAGTCGAGGTTGTGGGAAAATAATGTGGGAAGGAGTTTGATTTACTGGAAAGGGAATTTTCCGAAGCTGCAGGAAATTTTTCCGGAGCAACTGAAAGACGTAACGGCAGAAGAGTTTTATAGGGCTATGAATCTGGTAAAACCATCATTAATCCGCACGAATGCCGATGAGCTGACGTACCATTTACATATTCTTATTCGTTTTGAGATGGAGAAGGAGATGATGGAAGGAAAAGTAACGGTAAACGAATTACCGCAGTTGTGGAACAAAAAATATAAACATTATCTTGGAGTGGATGTGCCCGATGATGCACACGGTATTTTGCAGGATATACACTGGAGCCATGGAAGTATTGGTTATTTTCCAACGTATTCTATTGGTAGTTTTTGTGCGGCACAATTTTTCGCCACGGCTGAAAAACAAATTCCCGGTTTGGAAAAAGAGATTGAAAGTGGCAATATGAAACCCTTGCTGGAATGGTTAAGAAAAAACATTCATCAATACGGAAAACAATACTCAGCGCAGCAACTTTGTGAAAGGATTTCGGGAGAGAAACTGAATTTTGGGTATTTTATGGAGTATGCGCGGGAAAAGTATGGCCACTGATTACACAGATGGACACAGATTAAATGCGTAAAAAATCCGTTAAATTTATCTGTGTAAATCTGTGAAATCTGTGGCCTTTTTGAGTAATTGAATATGAAAAGCATACTATTATTTGTTTTTGTTTTATTTCAGATGAACCTTTCAGCATTGTCTGAAGAAGGAAGAAAGATTGAACTGCCCGGGCAGCCTGATTCATTGTCTTCCTGCGATATTTCTTTCAGGTATATTGATTCCAGGGTGGTGATGATTCGTGAGTTTTATAATGGCATACATTTTACCGTGTTATCCGATTCACTTACGATTATTGATACGCTTACTTATTTTTATGAAGAAGTGCCCGGTATATTTGAAGTTCCTAATTCGTTTAAAGAGGAGATGGTCATTAATGGTATGTATTGCCGGGTGGAAGGAATTTATGGGAAAAGCGGAATAGTTCTCCACACCTTCAATCCTGAATCGATGAAAATGAAAAAGAAGGAAATCTATTTAACTCCTCTGCGCTCAGTTGAATTTTCTTTTCCGTGGTTGAGCGATTTTTGGATTTTTTGCCTGAAAACCGGGAAGGGGAAATTTATTTTCCTGGTGTTGGATGTTTCGAAAGGAAAAACTTTCTTTAGCGAAATTCCTTATAATGAGAAGGGACTTTTGTTATACAATTTTCATGTTCGTAATTATACTTTGCATACAAATATGTTCAATCCCCGAAAAGAATCATACAAAACCAGATATTCAAATTTTTATTGGAAGACACAACAGGACATGATTGTCGGGTGGGATGCCGTTACGATTGGGGAACCGGGGTATTATTGTTACAGAGATGCCTACAGTATCGATGATGGGTCGATATTTGTAGGGAAATACGCCAAAAATTCTGGTAAGCCGAATGAGTTTTCGGGATTTTATGTATTCGGAAAGAACCAATATAAATATTATAATCTTTCAGATTTGGCCGGTTTTTTTGATTTTTTGCCATTACAGGAGAAAGAATTACTAAAGGAAAAATACAAGATGAACGGAACGGCAAAGGATTTTGTGATGCTGGATGCAGAATGCAAATGGGTGGAATCGTATAACTTGAATGAATATTATGTTATAGTGTGTGAAATCTACCATAACGCATCAGGAAGAAAGCAATTGTGTTTTTTTTCTGTTTCATATCCCGGTGGATTAAAAGTGTTGGGATACGTTCCGCTGGAAAGCACAGAAAAAGAAAACAATAAATATTATTATGTTCTGAACAGGAGGACTTCATTATTGCTAACGGTGTTTTATAATGATAGTTTTTCCTGTTACGAAATGGATTCTGCTGCTTTCAAAAAAGTAAAAACCACCAATCTGGATTCCCATGTTGATATCGTGGATGAAACCATATTGTCCGGTAAAAAAGATCAGTTTTTTCTTACCACGGAATACAAGGTAAACGAAAAAAAGCGGGGAACAAGAGTTATTGTCAGGAAAATGAGCCACTGATTACACAGATGGCCACAGATTAAATGCGTAAAAAATCCGTAAAATTTATCTGTGTAAATCTGTAAAATCTGTGGCGGTATTATTCCTTACTTTTAATTCTCTTTCCCAATTTAATTCCAATGTGCATTGTGGGGATCAGGTAAATGCCGTTGTCCCATTTCAGTTTGTCTTCATCGGTTACCTCATAACCACCTGTAAATGGATTCCATCTGCTTGAGCGGATGTAATTTGTTTTGGCGTACATAAGGTTAAATCCAACTCCCATATAATTTTCTCGAAATGTATTTAACCTGGTGAATAGTTGTCTTCCAAAACTTAACTGGAAAGTTAGAATATTGAAATACTGATTCAGGTAAATAAAATTTTCCGAACCAGTGCCACTTAATCCTCCGGTCCAAAATTCTTTTGTGTCATACCCTTTGTATTTATAACAAATTCCGTATTGAGTGTAACGGTCATTTTTTCTATAAATCCTGAATCCAACGCCAACTAAAAAACCTTTCGGATAAAAATAAGGACTAAAATAAAACCCACCGGCAATTCCCTGTAGCAGGGGATTGGAGTAAATATATCCGGCTCTGAATTCCCAGGCATGATATTCGTTTATTGATTTTTCATAAATGATTTGTACTTCATCAGTAAGTAATCTGCCGGGATTAATTTTTATCCACCTGTAATCAATATCCGGTATAGTACTCATTTTTGTGCTATCGTCAATACTAAAAAGTATTTTATTCTTTATTTCCATGTAGCATCCACCTGATGAAAATGCATTCAGGTAACACAGAAGCATAAACCCGGTAAAAGGAGTTAGCAGCAAAAAAGTATTTTTGTAAAAATTATATTTAAAAGAATATTTCAATTTATTTATGCTTTCAGTTTATTTTTATTTCAAACTATGTAGTTTAAATTTAGCACCTCTTTTTAAGCCTGTCAAAGTAAAAGCAGGCTGTGATTATTGTATGTGAGATTCTGAAATGTGAATTCATTCTAAAGGAAAAAAATAGTTCAATTCATCTGTCTGCATAATTTTGATCCAATATGAATGGTTGGAATTAAGTAAAAACCATTATCCCACTCCAGTTTATCATCATCGGGAACTCCACATCCGTAGAAGTGACACGGATAGCTTCTGATATAATTTGTTTTGACGTGCATAAAATTTAGTCCGAATCCAAAAAACTTGTCTTTTATTATAGATGATTTGGTTTTTATAATTTTTCCGAAATTCACCTGCAATCCGGTAATATTGAAAAACTGATTAAGGTAGATATAATTTTCATAATTAGTGCCACTCATTCCGCCAGTCCAGAACGATTTTGTATCATAGCCTTTGTATTTATAGTGAGCATTGAATTGAATATATTTGCTGTTTTCCAGGTACATTCTGTACCCACCACCAATAAAAAAACCACTCGGATAAAAATAAGGAGAAAAGAAATAGCCTCCTGCAAAATACTGTGCTACCGGATTGGAGTAAATCAAGCCACTTTTTATTTCAATGGAATTGGTATCATTTATCGGGAACTCATAAAATACCTGAACTTCATCTGTCAACATTCTGAGATGATTTAGTTTTATCCATTTCTGCCCTTTGGGATGAATTTGCTGGTGTTTTTGGGTATTAATTTTTTTTTCTTTTTTCCAATATTGAGCTGTCTGAGCAGGTGAATCAATAAAGGTAGATAAGAATAAAACTACAAAAATGCTTCGCGAATATTTGATTAATGATAATTTGTAGTTTAATTCAATCATCAAATTAAAATATTAAATATTTAAGCCTCAGATTTAGATTCATTAGAATTTATCTCAACCTCCTCCTCCTCCTGAAATTCCCGTCCTCATAATTTTTTTCAATCTCTTTCCGTTCTTCTTCCGACAACTCATTCAAAAACGTTTGCAGGGGAATGCTGTCTACATAAATATCTTTTAATAATGATTCTCCGTTGTTAACAGCTACTTCTATATACATATTGGTTTCGGGATCGCGGACTTCTATTTCATATAGTTTTTCTGCCAGTTTCGAGTTATCTTCACTCAAAAAATAACGCTCAAAGGGAATTTTTATCATTACATTATTCTCCC
>JBMORL010000051.1:0-17008 GCA_049322335.1 Bacteroidota bacterium | reverse complement strand
GTTTCCAATTCCATTTGGACATCCGCCCTGTATCACAAAATTCGGAATTACACGATGAAAATTTAATCCGTTGTAATAACCGCTTTCACTCAACTTGATAAAATTGGCAACGGTATTGGGCGCATCGCTGTGGTAAAATTCCACTTTCATATCGCCTTTTTCGGTTTTGATGATGGCTTTTTTCATGATATTTATTTTTTAAAATTATCTAACATCTTTCTCATTTATCTTTTCGTCCTGGTTTCGTTGGAGACGTCAGGCGCGACATCTCTACCGTAAATTTATTTCACCAATTTACGATACCGAATCCGTTTCGGTTCCACATTTCCCATTCGTTTTTTCTTATTCTCTTCGTATTCGGAAAAAGAACCTTCAAACCAATACACCTGCGAATCGCCTTCGAAGGCAAGGATATGTGTACATACGCGGTCGAGGAACCAGCGGTCGTGCGAAATGATTACGGCACATCCTGCAAAATCTTCCAGCGCTTCTTCCAGCGCACGCAATGTGTTTACATCAAGATCGTTGGTGGGTTCGTCTAACAATAAAACATTCGCTTCACCCTGAAGTGTCATTGCCATATGGAGGCGGTTTCTTTCTCCGCCTGATAACACCGCTAATTTTTTATTCTGATCAGGCCCGTTGAAATTGAAACGCGAAACGTATGCACGCGAGTTCATGGTTTTTCCGCCAATCTCCATATTTTCCAGTCCGCCTGTAATTACTTCCCAAATGGTTTTATTGGGATCGAGGGCTTTGTGGGTTTGATCTACGTAACTGATCTTTACTGTTTCTCCGATTTTAAATTCACCGCCATCAGGTTTTTCTTCACCCATGATCATTTTAAAAATGGTAGTTTTTCCTGCGCCATTGGGGCCAATAATCCCTACAATACCCGCAGGAGGTAATTTAAAATTGAGATTGTCGTACAATAATTTATCACCAAATGCCTTCGAGACATTAACGGCTTCGATCACTTCATTACCAAGGCGCGGTCCGTTAGGGATAAATATTTCGAGTTTTTCTTCTTTTTGTTTTACATCTTCTCCCTGTAGTTTTTCATAATTCTGCAAACGTGCTTTTTGTTTGGCTTGTCTTCCTTTAGCACCCTGTCGTACCCAATCGAGCTCGCGTTGTAAAAATTTCTGGCGTTTGCTTTCTGTTTTTTCTTCCTGTTCCAGTCTGGCTTTTTTCTGTTCCAGCCACGAAGAATAATTTCCTTTCCAGGGAATTCCTTCTCCACGATCGAGTTCAAGAATCCATCCGGCTACATTGTCCAGGAAATACCGGTCGTGTGTTACAGCAATAACGGTTCCTGGATACTGTTGTAAATGTTGTTCGAGCCATTGCACGCTTTCTGCATCCAGGTGGTTGGTAGGCTCATCCAGTAAAAGTATATCCGGATTTTTCAAAAGCAAACGGCAAAGCGCAACGCGTCTTCTTTCTCCTCCCGATAAATTTTTCACAGAAGAATCTCCATCGGGACAACGCAGCGCATCCATGGCTCGTTCCAGTTTGTTATCCAGTTCCCATGCGCCCACAGCATCCAGTTTTTCCTGTACTTCGGCCTGGCGCGCCATCAGTTTTTCCATTTTATCTGCATCATCAAGATATTCCGGCTCACCGAATTTTAAATTGATTTCTTCAAATTCTTTCAGCAGGTCAACAATTTCCTGTGTGCCTTCCTGCACAATTTCCTTTACGGTTTTGGTTTCATCCAATTGAGGATCCTGCGGTAAATAACCAACGGTGTATCCCGGAGAAAAAACCACATCGCCCTGGTAATTTTTATCTTCCCCTGCAATGATGCGTAATACGGTAGATTTACCGGCACCATTCATACCGAGAATACCGATTTTGGCTCCGTAATAAAACGATAAATAAATGTTGTTAAGAATTTGTTTTCCCTGTGGAGTGGTTTTTCCCACTTTCACCATCGAGAAAATGATCTTTTTGTCTTCTCCGTTCGACATGCTTAATTGATTTTAATGCAATATTACGGAATAGTAGTGTTTTTACAATGAAATTTCGGGGATTGCACCGGCTTTTCCTTATTACAATTCCGGGGATTGCAAATCCCCGGTGATTTTGCGAAGGATTGCGCTTCGCTGAAATCCTTCGCAGCTTTTTGGGCTTTAGCCCAAAAAGCTTATTTTACTTCGATGATACCACCAGTGAGGCGAACGAGTTCGGTGTGGGCATTGATAAGCTGGTAAGCCGCATCAAGGCGGGTCATGGCAGCATTCAGGAAAGTGAGCTGCACATCACGGAAGGCGAATGAATTGATTGTACCCTGGTGAAAGCGTTCTTTGGCAAGCATCAAACTGTATTCGGCCGAGCGGTAAGATTCGGTAGCGAGATCGAGGATGGCCAGGCGTGCAGTATATAATTCATTGGCATTTACCAATTGGCTGGTGAGGGTAAAAGTCATTTCATCGGAAGTGGTTTGCGCAATTTTTTGCTGGATTTGTGCATTCTGTATAACGCGTTTTGTTTTTCCTCCGTTGAATAAATTAAAGTTCACCGTAAAATTTCCGTAGTAGTTGAGTGTTGATCCATCGCTGGAGAACATGGAAGTTTTAAAATGGCTGTAGGAATTATTGGCGCCCATCTGGAAAGATACTACGGGATAAAGTGAACTTTTGGCAAGCTCAACGGCTGTTTTCTGCAATTCGATATTGATGTATTGATTTTGAATGGTGGAATTGTTTTTCAGCATTTTTTCCTTCAGTGTGGCGAGTTCGTATTTTTCTTTGGGGGCGGTGAGAAAGTCGGTGAGTTCCCATTCCTTTTCTACGTCCTGTGTAAGTAAAAGATTAAGATTGCGTACTGCATTTTTGTAAGCGAGTTGCTGCAGCAATACGTTGGTGGAGTCGGTGAGAAAGGCATTTTTCACATTAAGGATATCGAAAGTGGTGATTACACCGAATTCTTTTTTCTCGAGGAAATAAGCATACTTGTCTTTTGATAAACGAACGAGATCCTGTAGCACGCTTAATTTTTCTTTTTGAAGAACCACGTTGTAATAGGCGAGGATAATGGACTGGATGGTGTTTTCTATAACGACTACCGCATTGCCCTCGCTTTGTGCCTGGAGCAGTTCGAGGCGGTCTTTGGTAAGATTTACTTTAAATCCGCTGAATAAAATCCAGTTGAGGGCGGCATTTCCTGCAATGGAGTTGGTGAAAATTTTATCCTGTATAAAAGAAGTGGGGTTATTGCTGAGGTCGTTGATGTTGTTGTTTTGATTGATGGTGATGTCTATGGAAGGAAGTCTTCCTGCTTCGCCCCAGTTGTTATTATTTTTTGCGACAGCGGCCTGATCCTGTGCAATGGATATCTTAAAATTTTTATCCAGCCCGGTTTTGATGGCATCGGAGAGGGAAAGTTTATCCTGGGCTCCCAGCAGAAAGGGAACAAATAAAAGGAATACCGATGTGAATTTATTTTTCATGACTGGCTTTCTTCCTCCAGTTTTTTCATTCTTCGCATATAGCGCAAAACAGGTTCAACTTCTTCAGGCAAAGGTTTAATGCCCGTCCATAACCAGCGGAAAGTTCTCCGGATATCATTATAAAACAGGATGACACAGGGAAAAAAGAACATGGTGAATAAGGTGCCCCATAACAGTCCGTGGGCTACAGCAATGGCCATAGGGATAAGAAATTGTGCCTGGAAACTATCTTCGAGAATGAGAGGATACAATCCGGCAACGGTAGTAATGGAAGTAAGGACTACAGCCCTGAAGCGGGATTTTCCGGCAAGAAATGCGGCTTCTTTTGGTTTCATACCGTCAGCAATATTGCGATTATAGGTATCCAGCATTACTACGGCATCATTAACAAGAATACCAATCAAAGCGATGATTCCCCATACGCTGAAGAGTGAAACGGGTTTTCCTTCCAGGCCATGGCCAAGTAAGGCACACATTACACCTGCAGGAATTACAGTGAGAACAATAAAAGCCTGCATCAGCGAACTGAAATTAAGGGCGAGAATAATAACGATGATAAGAATAGTGAGCCAGAAAATAGTCACCAGCGGTCCTTGTGATTCCTGGGCTCTTTCAAATTGTCCGAGAAAGCTGGTATTCACTCCGGGGTACTTTGCTTTAAATGAGGGAATGATACTGTCTTCAATGGATTTTACGGCATCAAGCGCTGATGCATTGGAATTAATGAGATCAGCTTCTACCGTTATTTGTCTTTTTCCGTCATAATGTTTTATACCCACTTCGCCACGTTGAGTATTAAATGTTACGAGCTCTTTCAGCGGAAAATATTCACCAGCCAGTGTTTTAATCTTCATTTCTTCGAGTTGGCCCACCGACTGCCGGTTTTCGGGAGGATATCTTACCCAGATGCGCACCTCATCTTCACCGATAATGATGCGTTGTGCTTCATCACCAAAAAATCCCTGCCTGATCTGTCGGGCGATTTCCATTCGGGTTAATTTAAGCAGGTAGGCTTTTTCTTTCAGAACAATATTTATTTCCTGGGTTCCCAGCGGACTGTCATCGGTGATATCTTTTAATGTACCCAGTTCCTGCATTTTCTTTTTCAGGTATTCTTTTGCTTCGTTTATTTCGTTGTTGTTTTTTCCCGACAACATAACTGCCACCGGCTTGCCCCATCTTCCTTCGCCACCGATAGTAAATTTTTCAGGGCCTTTTACCGGTCCTATTTCATTTCTTATCCTTTCTGCAATAGCAAAGCTTTCAATATTTTTTCCTTCAATATCTATTTGTATTCTCAGCATCCCGGCATGGGCACCGGTTTCTTCAAGGCCATCTGCATTTCCGATTTGTCTTGTTACGGAAGTAATAATTTCTTCTCCGTATTCTTTTTTCAGGTCACTGCGTACTTTATTTACTTTTTCTTCACAAAATACCAGGAACTCTTCTGTCCTGAATTCCCGCTCACCGGGTTTAAAAGCCACTTCCAGCTTAATATCATCAAATTGTATGTTGGGGAAGAAAGTGAAATTGATCAACCCGGTTATTAAAAATGAAACGATAACAAATACAAACACCAGGGGAATAAAAACCGTTATGCGGTAATAACGCAACAATCCTCCCATGGCCCAGGCATAACCATCGCGCATCCAGTCGATAAAACGGTTGGTGTTATTACGGATTTTCTGATACCATGAAATTTTGAGCGGTTTTAACATCCAGTCGTGACTGAGGTGTTGCGGAAGTGTGAGCAATGCTTCGCAAAGTGAGAATAAAAGGCATGCCACCACAGCAAAAGCCATTTCCCTCATCATTTCAAATTGTCCGCCCACATACATCAGCAACGCAAAGGCGGCCACCGTTGTAAGCACTGAACTTACAACAGAAGTAAACACTTCCATCGTTCCGTCAATAGCAGCCCGCATCGCTGGTTTTCCTCTTTCGAAATGCGAATAAATATTTTCAGCAATAACAATTCCGTCATCCACCAGTATTCCCACGACCAGTATCATTCCGAACAATGAGATCATGTTGATGGTCATTCCGTAGAGATATCCGCAGGCAAACAAACCCAGAAATGAAACAGGAATTCCAAATGCAACCCAGAAGGATACCCGGAGGCTGAGGAAAAATCCCAGGCAGATTAATACGAGAACAAATCCCATCAGTCCGTTGCTGGTTAGCAAATCAATTCTTTCCTGAAGCATATCCCTGAACTGAAATACAATTTTTAGCTGGTGGTCTTTGTTTTTTTGATTGAAATTTTCAACGTAGGCTGATATTTCGTCTGATATTTTTCCAAGGTCTTCTTCCGGAAGCTTATTTACAATGATGGTAACATTTCGTTTTCCGTCAAGATAAGATTTAAACGGGCGATCGGCAAACTGGTATTTTACAGTGGCTACATCTCCGAGAGTAATCAGTTCACCTTTTATACTTGCGCGAAGAACAATTTTTTTAATTTCCTCCTGTGCCGTTTCGCGTGCCTTCATGCGAATGATGTATTCCTCGTCTTTGGTTTTGATTACCCCACCGGTTAAATCAATATTATTGGTTCTCACAGCAGATACCACCTCATCGAAACGAAGGCCATATTCCATTAGCTTTTCTTCACTTACCTCGACAGAGATTTCTACTTCGGGATAACCCATTACCTGCACCTGCGAAATCCATGGGGAAGAGAGAAAATCATTTTTTACATTTTCGGTGATCTCTTTCAGTTTCCAAAGATCATCCGGACCAGTAAGTGAGAGAAAAGCAGCGACTCCGCTCATTTCCCCTACTTTCAGTTTTCTTACGATAGGTTTTTCTGCTCCTGCAGGAAAAGATGAAATGCTGTTGACTGTATTATCCACATCATTTTTCAATTCATCCATATCTGTTCCTTCCACGGCTTCGATGCGGATGCTGGAAATATTTTCTGTAGAAGTGGAAGTAATACGCTTAATACCATTTAATCCTTCCAGTGCCTGTTCGATTTTTGTGGTGATTCCTTCTTCAATTTCTTCGGGAGAAGCACCGGGGTAAGCAACATTAATGGTAATAATACGCACTTCCATTTCAGGAAAGAAAGACATGCGCATATTAAAAAGTGCCAGCAGCCCGAATACAAGCGTTAGCGCCAGGAAGGTGTTTCCCCATATCGGGTTAGTTACAAAAAATGTGACCAGCCTTTTCATTTCTTAATGATGGGTGCAATTTTAAGGCTATCTGAAAACCGGGTAACAGGTTCTGTAACCACTACCGATTTATCAGGAATTCCCGAAACAATAGCAGTGGTGGAGGTAACATATTTAATTTCCAGGTCAAGTGATTTAAGCGAACTGTCTTTTACAATAAAACAATGATTTTCATCCAGCAGGGCTCTTCTTGGAATTTCAACGGTATTGGCAATACTTCCGCCATAAATTCTTGCAGTAAGGTACATGCCGTTATAAAGGATATCATCTTTCTTTTTTTGGATGCTCACAAACACCGGAACCGATTGTGAATTAGGATTGATATAATCGCCAATACGCACTACTTTTCCCGAAAAACGTTTCGGCCCGCTGGTAGGAATCAGCTCCACTTCGGCTCCCGTCTTCAGCCATCCTATGTTGCGGGCATCAATGGGAATTTCAATTTCCAGGTCGTTGGACTGGATAATCGTGCAGATTCTTGAGCCCGGGTTAACAATGCTGCCCGGTTCAATAAAAACTTCGGTGATGCTTCCTGAGAACGGGGCAACAAAAGCATATTTTCTCAAACGCTCTTCATCAGCTTTGATATTGAAATATTCTCCAAAAATATTTTTTGAAGCAATAAATGTTTTTTCTTTTGCGCTTTTAGGTTGCGGAATAACGGGCAGGGGCTTTGCGATATCTATTTCGGTGAAAAAATTTTTCCAGGCTTCAAAATTATCCGCAAAATCAAGTTTAAGATCGGGTAAAATATTTGCCAGAAGGTTAAGATAACTGCTTTTTCTGGCCTGCAACGCCAGTCTCGCTTCGGTATCGCGAACAGAAAACAACACTTCTCCCTGGCTGAAGGAAACACCCGGTTTGAGAGGTTTGCCGCCTTGTAATAACGCTCCCTGCACTTCTGCAGCTGCATCTACTTTTCGGGCCGATGAAATTCTTCCCTGTCCTTCAATAAAAACTTCTGTGCTGTCGTTATCGGCTATCATGGCCTGAACGTATTTTTTATTGTCAGCTTTTTTTTCATCCTTTTTCAGTTCAAATTTCCCCTTGTTGCTGAATAAAATAAACAACATACTTACAGGAACAAGCACGGAAAGTATGATGATAACGTGGCGGATTTTCATAATAACAGTTGCCTTTTGTGAGGGTGAATTTATACCGGCCACAAAGATAAAATCTTTCGTTCTACACCATTGGTAAAACCGCTTTGGGAATGGTATTTTTGGTAAAGAAATCGTTTCCGGCAGGTTAATAACTTTGTTGAAAATGGAAACGTACCCCACGGTGTTCAGCCAAGTGAAGCCTCTAATTTTGTTAAATAACAAACAAACCGGGTTTATCGAATGATTTCGCTGCTGTCGAAGTTTACCAAAAAGAAGATCTCAGAAGAAAAACTGGCCGGGGCTTTTGTCGGTAACCTTATCCAAACCGTACAGGATGGATTCCCTGAAGTAGCTGCCCTTATCAACGAAGACCCCGAATTTGTGAAATGTCCCAATATTCACGCCCATGACGATGAGCAATTCCTGATGATCGTACTGGTGGGCAACCTTAAACTCTTACCCGAAAGCTTTGAACCCGAACTCGAAGAAGTGCTGAAAAGTCACATTATTGACCGCTGTGCTTCTGCCTTTGGTGTTGAAAAAGAGGAGTTTACAGCCAGAGTGAAGGAGTATAACGATTTCCTGTCAAGGGTCAACCATCCTTCCAAAAATGTACTTTACAGCATGTCGAAAGGCGTGTTTTATAAATATAACCTGAACCATTACCAGGCCGATTATTTCCGGACACTTAATACTCCGAACCCCATTTTTCTGAAAAGAATGAACGAGGTACTCAATAATTTTATCTGGAACTGGGAGGCCTTTTTTGACCGTTATAAAGTAGTGCTCTGATTATTTTTTTACCCTTACCTGTCCTTTCAGTCCCATTCCTTCCTTTACCAGGTAATTGGAAAAATGCGCTGTGTCAGTATCTATTTCGGCAGAATACAACATCCCTGATGCCGGCAGAGGGTCTAATTCAATCAACCGGTCTTCTTTTCGCGATTCCAGATATTCCCATCGCTGGTCGTAAGCAGCCGAATAATGAGAAACAATATGGTATTGACGAACCAGTTGAAAACCGTTTAACAGGGCAATGAGAGAAAAATGAATCAGTATTAATTTTGATTTTACACTATCGTTTATTTTTACAAGAGAGCCGGCTGAAATAAAAAAGTAAACGGCAAAAAATATAAACAGCAATGTAATTACCGTTAGTGCCCGCCCGGCTGCATCATCACCCGTTTTCCAGGTAATGGGAAACAAGTAAACAAAAAACAGGAAAAGAGGAATCGTAACAGCAAGGAATAAAGAAACAGGATGAGGCGTTTTGTCTTTACGGGTTGAAAAAAGCATAAAAGGAAAAGTAAATAACAAAAGGAAAGGAATGACAAACAAAAATTTATCAATCAAAATACGCCCGGTAATTTTAACATTAAGAAAGAACGATTCTCCGGCACCGCTTTCAGGGAAAAACGTCATCCTTTTTTCCATGGCAGGACCTGTTATCAGGAAATAAAAAGCAACACACAAAACCAATAGGCCTGTAATAAATCGCGGAAGCGAAATGTGAGAAGCTATTTTCATTTTTGGAAAAAGAAAATGAAATGCCAGAACTATAGAAAAAATAAATAAAAGAAAAACAGACGATGATTCCAGTGTTCCTCCAATAGTTACAAATGAAAATAGTCCCGCAAGATGAAGAAAAATATTTTTTTGTTTTCCGGTTATCCATGCAGCCGCTGCAATAATGGCAATGGCATTTACAAGGTAAGTGCTGGCAGAACAAGCCCAGAACCAGGTTTCGCCAATATCGGTAGTCGACCAGAAAAAAGCATTTATAAGAAAGAGCGGGGCGTGGTCGCTGGCAGCAAAAAATAAAATAGAGTAACGTTCATGCAGGTTGTTTACCAGCCATCTTACGGCAAAAAACAAAAGGAGAAAAAGGACGATATGAAATTCGAAAAGAAATACCGGGTATTGGTGAAACGAAACCACCAGGTGGCTGATAAAAACTGCCATCCACCGCGAGCTGCCATCTCCGTATTCCTGGGTAGTGGCATCCGTTACTGAAAAATGATTGACGTTATACAGCGTGTGAAAATCGTCAATGGCCAGCCGGTTGTGATAGCTTACTACGAGATACAATAACAGGAAAAGAATATTTCCCGTTTTCAACATCCGCATGGCTGCCGGTGAGATCATCAGATGGTTTTTATTCCATGAAGTTTACACAACCAGCTGAGATGCCCCGTATGTGTACCTTCGTGACGGATGGCATGTTGAATCACCATACGCAAGGTATCGGGTGCGTTTTTAAATTTTATGGGAGTGGGATTGGGTTTGTCAAGATCGTCATCACTTAGCGAACGAATATACTGCAACGCCTTTTGGTGAACAGATTCCAGTTTTTCCAGTACTTCTTCCAGTGGCGGACAATCTTCTTTTATGGGAATGGTTGAGCCCAGCCCGAATAATCTGGCCCACGAAAACCTGATCATCTCTCCGCCTGTTGCATATAATAAAAGATAATTTTCGGTAACCGCAAGGTGAGCCATTACCCAAAAGGCGCTATTCAGTTTTTTCCCTTCACATTCAAATGTTTTATGCAGGTCGGTATCTTTTAGTTTGTGAAAATAGTAGAGAGAAAGCTGCCGCGAAAAATCCATGGTATCGGCAAGAGCTTGTGCTTCGGTCTTTTTCATAAAAAGGTGTTTATTCAAAGATAATAAAACCCGCTGGGTGTGAAGGATGGTACAGAGAAATAAGTAAAAATCCCCTTACTTTCTTAGCTTTGCACCCGATGCCGGTTAAAAAAGTGATATTGAAAAAAGGAAAGGAACGTTCGCTCGAACGTTTTCATCCCTGGGTGTTTTCGGGTGCTGTTCAGCACATGGAAGGAAATCCCGCTGAAGGAGACATTACCGGTGTTTTTTCAGCAGCGGGAAAGTTCCTGGGGTGTGGCCATTTTGCCTCCAGCTCTATAACGGTTCGGGTACTTACGTTTGATGATGAGGTGCCTGGAGAAGAATTTTTTATCAAACGATTTCAAAATGCTTATTTACTCAGAAAACAACTCAATATAGCGGAAAACCCGCAAACTACCTGTTATCGTCTTATTCATGGCGAAGGCGATTTGTTGCCGGGGCTTATCTGTGACATCTATAATGATGTAGCCGTTCTGCAGTGCCATACCAAAGGAATGTATTTACAGCGCGGAATTATATCAAAAGCATTACAACATGTATTGGGAAAAAAACTTTCTGCCATTTATGATAAAAGCGCAGAGCTGCAACATAAAAATACAGGATCAGTAAACGAATATCTTTTCGGAAATCACCAGGGAGAAACGGAAGTAAAGGAAAATGGCCATCGGTTTTTGGTAAACTGGGAAACGGGACAAAAAACCGGTTTTTTCCTCGACCAGCGTGACAATCGTTTTTTGCTCGGACAATATGCATCCGGAAAAAAAATACTCAACACGTTTTGTTATTCGGGAGGATTCTCTGTTTATGCATTGAATGAAGATGCTGCAGAAGTCCATTCACTGGATAGTTCGCAAAAAGCTATTGACCTGACCGAAAAAAATACAGCACTCACCGGGAAATCTCTTCTGCACAAAAGTATTGTGGCAGACGCTATTCCTTATTTCAGAAACGTGGAAAGTGATTATGATATTATCATTCTCGATCCCCCGGCTTTCGCCAAACATTTAAGCGCAAAGCATAATGCTATACAGGGTTACCGGAGGCTGAATGAAGAAGCAATTTCAAAAATAAAATCCGGTGGACTTATTTTTACCTTTTCCTGTTCACAGGCCATTGATGCGGAAACTTTTTCAGGAATTATTTTTTCGGCAGCAGCCAACACCAGAAGAAAGGTACGTGTCCTTCACAAAATGCGTCAGCCGGCCGATCACCCGGTAAATATTTATCATCCCGAAGGAGAATATCTTAAAGGCCTCGTAATAGAAGTGGAATAGCTATGAAAACTTCCCTTTCCCTGAAACATATTTTAGCTGTAGCTTTTCCTGTAATGATAGGAATGTTTGTTCAGTTTACTGTATCCATAACCGATTCTGCGTTTATGAACCGGGTGAGCACGGTAGATTTTAATGCGGCCGGAAATGCGGGGATGTTGTACATCACGTTTTATATGGTGGCAATGGGGGTGTCTAACGGCCTGCAGGTATTGGTAGCACGCAGGGATGGGGAAGGAAATTATAAACAGGCAGGTGTTTTATTCCGGCACGCACTTTTTTTTCTTTTTCTTTTTTCCATTTTCCTTTTTTTTCTTCTGCAAACCGGAAATTATTTTTTTGTTGATCAGGCTGTAGAAGATGCCGAAACAGCCGAAAGCATGAGGAAATTCCTGTACTGGAGATCCTTTGGATATTTCTTTTCAGTGACCACCCTGGCTATTCATGGATTTTATTCGGGAATTGCGCGAACCAATATCCTGATGTATTCTACCGTTACCGTTGCGTTGCTGAATGTTGTTCTTGATTATGGGCTGATATTCGGAAATCTGGGATTGCCCAAGTGGGGAATTGAGGGAGCTGCGATAGCTACAGTTTTGTCGGAAGCAGCGGGATTTATTTTTTCCGCGGCATATCTTTTATCAGACAAAAAAACCGGTAAATACAGGATAAAAGAAAAAGTTCGGATAAAATGGAATGAAATTACCGGCTTGCTGAAAGTATCCTGGCCGCTGATGATCCAGGGATTTTTATCGGTGGGCACATGGACCGTTTATTTTTTCTTCATCGAAAAAATGGGAAGAGAATCGCTGGAAATTTCACAGGTGATCCGCAATTTTTATTTTATTGCCCTTATTCCTGTTTTAGGACTGGGAACCGCTACCCGGACATTTGTAAGCAACCTGATGGCACAGGAAAAAAAGGAGGAAATCATCCCTTCTGTTGTCAAAATCACAATTATCAGTTTTGTGGCTACTTTCATTTTTGTCCAGCCTAATTTGTTTTATCCTCACCACGTGGTTCCGGTTATAGGCACCAATGATGTCTTGCTGGAGGATACTGTATTTACACTTCAACTGGTAACCGGTGCCATGTTACTGATGGCGATTGTGATGCCATTGTTAAATATGATTTCGGGTTCGGGTGATACCAATACCTCTTTTTATATAGAATTACTGTCCATCACCACTTACCTCATAATGGCTTACCTGCTTACCATTCCATTCCGGCAGGAAATATGGACAGTTTGGTCGCTGGAATATCTTTATTTCTTTGTTATGGGAATAGCCAGTATTTATTATATTCGGAAAGGAAAATGGAGACACATAAAAATATAGATTTTAAAATTGTTTTTATGGGAACACCGGGTTTTGCGGTTTCTTCTCTGGAAAAATTATATACTAACGGTATACGAATTGAAGCAGTAGTTACTTCTACCGACAAACCAGCCGGCCGCGGGCAGAAAATTCAGTTTTCGGAAGTAAAACAGTTTGCTATTGAAAAAAATCTGCCATTGCTCCAACCCGAAAAATTAAAAGATCCGCAGTTCCTTCAGCAACTCAGCGACCTGGAGGCCGACCTTTTTGTGGTGGTGGCTTTTCGCATGTTGCCTGAAGCAGTTTGGAAAATGCCCGCCAAAGGAACGATTAATCTTCATGCATCATTACTTCCCCAATACCGGGGTGCCGCCCCTATCAACTGGGCCGTGATCAATGGCGAAAAGGAAAGCGGTGTAACTACTTTTTTCATTTCGCATGAAATTGATACCGGAAATATTATCGCCCGCGAAAAAGTTTCTATCAGCGAAAACGAAACAGCCGGTGAATTGCATGATGAACTGGCACAGGTGGGAGCCGGATTGTTGTTGAAAACAGTATGTGATATCAGGGACGGAAAAGTAAAGGCAATTCCACAGGATGAATGGCTGAAAGAATATACAGAACTGAAACACGCTCCTAAAATTTTCCGCGAAGATTGCAGGATCAACTGGAAAGGTTCTGCAGAAGAAGTGCACAATCATATCCGGGGATTATCACCTTACCCCGCAGCTTTTACCGAAATAAAGATCAGCAACCAGCCTATCCAGCTAAAAATTTTCAGAACCTCAGTAACTAACGGTTCGGGAGTTGCCGGTGTAGTGGAAACAGATAATAAAACCTGGTTAAAAATATATACAGGAGAAGGAGCCGTGCTGGCAGAAGAAGTTCAGCTGGCAGGTAAAAAAAGAATGTCTGTTGAAGAATTTTTAAGGGGAACAAAAATTCCCGGAGGAAGTGTTTGTATCTAATAGAGTTTAATCACTTTTCCGTCTTCTGCCAGTTCAGTATTTTCAAATATTTCTTTAGCCTGTAAAAGAAAATCATCCGTGGTTTTATATCTTACCGAAAAATGCCCGAGTATAAGTTTTCCTGCCCGGCATTTTCGGGCGATGTCAGCAGCTTCCCTTGCGGTGGAGTGATAGGTTTCTTTCGCCCTGTCTTTGTGCTCTTCTGTAAATGTGCTTTCGTGATACAAAACATCGGGCTCATCCAACTGGCGGGCTACTTCTTCCGACCACGCTGTATCCGAACAATAAGCGTATGAATAGCTTTTGGCCACCGGTAGTGTAATTTCCGCGTTCGGTATCACTTGCCCCGAGTCCGTTATATAATCATTTCCTTCTTTTACAGAAGGCAATACAGCCACCGGGATACCATATTCTTTAATTTTATCCGGGTTGATGGATAATAATTTTTTCTTTTCCCTGAAAACAAACCCGCAACAGGGAATGCGGTGCTTTAAGATGACAGTTTTTATTTCTACCTGTTTGTTTTCAAAAATAATTTCGGGCTGATCATACCTCAGCGGATGAAATACCAGCGGAAATCCCAGTGTGGAATGCGAGATTTTCAGGTTCAGGTCTATCAGGTCTTTAAGTGAAGAGTGGGCGTAAAGGTGTAGTTCATGTGTTCTGCCCAGCAAGTGCAGGCTTTGCAGGTATCCTATCAATCCGAGGTAATGGTCGCCATGCAGATGTGATATAAAAATATGATGAATGCGCTGTGTTTTAAATTTATGCCTTCGAAGTTGCAATTGGGTTCCTTCGCCACAATCTACCAGGAAATAATTCTCCTGTACATTTACTACCTGTGCGGCCGGATTCCTTAACAACGAAGGAGTAGCAGAGCCGCAACCCAGTATGGTAATTTCAAATTTCATTACAGAAAAAAACCCTGACGGATAGCCAGGGTTTTTGAATTTTATCGGCTGATGACCATTCGTTTGGTGATCGTTTTCTTTCCGTCAGAAATCCTGTACAGATAAGACCCCGGGGCCAGCATGCTTCCGTCAAAAGTAAATGTGTTTTTTCCTTTTGTAACGGTTATCGGCTTAGTGTAGACTTGTTTTCCCAGCACATTCATTACCTCAAAGTTACACTGGGTGTTTTCAGAAGCCATTAATTCTATTTGAGTGGTGTGGTCAAACGGGTTGGGAATATTTTTCACAGCAAATTCAATTCCGCTGTTTTCATTTACACTGGTTCCTGCCATTACAACTATTTTATAGTAGTCAAGTTCAAACGGATTGGAAACGCCCGATCCGCCTACATAGGCATTCAGGTAAAACATAAGCGGATACGTACCCGCAGAACCTGAAGGAGGAGTTCCGGTAATAATAGCGCAATCGGTTGTGCCACCCAGGAACTGGCAATTGGGGGGTGCACAGGTGAAAGTAGCCCATGAAGGAAGGCCTGTTACTGAATCTACCACAATGCTGTCGATAGAAAGAGTGGTGCAGGGAAAAGGAGGCCCCAGGATGTCCACACAGGTATCAGCAGGAGTTACCGCTGTAATAGTTTGTGAGTAGGGTGTCAGCTCATACGCCACTGCAAAATTGGTAGCGCTGTCGGGGTGAATTCCCGGTTGTGTTTGCGACATGTCAGGAGTACATTGCGAATAAGCAACAGAAAATCCTGCCAATGCGAAAAGTGTGAGTAGAAATTTTTTCATTGTGATTTATTCTTTGTTAAGGTCGCGTTCAACTTCCTCCATCATAATGAGGTCGTGTGCCTCGCTCAGGGTAGGAGTAATATTCAATACGGTATGTAACTGTGAAATAGTGATAAGTTTCATTACCGGTTCCTGCAATGAACTCAAAACAAAAGTTCCCTCAGACCCACGGCAAAGGCGGTTGGCTACCAGAATAGCGCTTAGCCCTGATGAATCACAATAGCGGGTATCGGTAAGGTCGATAATGATGTTTTTTTGCCCCTCTTTATTGTGAAAAACGAGTAACGATTTAAGTTCCGGAGCAAAATTGGTATCCAGTTTCTCCACCCTGCTTTTTATCAGCACGTATTTCTCTTCCTGTACAATTTCAAAATTCATGTTCTGGCTGTTTTCTCAAATATACTACTTTTTTTAATTCCGCTCTATTTTGGCAGCCAGCAGGTAAATTACGGCCATTCTTACGGCCACCCCGTTTTCCACCTGGTCGAGGATGATGGAATGCTCGCTGTCGGCTACATCACTGGTAATTTCCACCCCGCGGTTGATGGGGCCGGGATGCATAATCACAATTTCTTTATTCAGCGAATCCAGCATTTTTTTATCGAGGCCAAAGAGCATGGAATATTCTCTCAACGAAGGGAAATAGCGTATGTCCTGACGCTCAAGTTGTATGCGAAGCATATTGGCCACATCACACCACTGAAGGGCTTTCCAGAGGTCGTGTTCCACCTTCACATCCAACTCGTGGATGTAGCGGGGAATAAGGGTTGTGGGGCCGCAAACCATTACTTCGGCACCCAGTTTTTGGAGACAGAATATGTTGGAAAGGGCTACTCTTGAATGGAGAATATCACCAACTATGGCGATTTTTTTGCCTTCCACTGCTCCGAGTTTTTCCCTGATGGAATAGGCATCAAGAAGCGCTTGTGTAGGGTGCTCGTGGGTACCATCACCGGCATTGATCACGCGGGCTTTTACATGTTTGGATAAAAACAGCGCTGCCCCGGGAGTGGAATGACGCATTACCACCATATCTACTTTCATAGCCAGGATGTTGTTTACCGTATCAATAAGGGTTTCACCTTTTTTTACTGAAGAACCCGAAGCCGAGAAATTCACCACATCGGCCGAAAGCCTTTTTTCTGCCAGTTCGAATGAAAGTTTTGTGCGTGTAGAATTTTCGAAGAATAAATTGGCCACCGTAATGTCACGCAAAGAAGGAACTTTTTTAATGGGACGGTTGATCACTTCTTTAAAAGTATCGGCTGTCTGGAAAATAATTTCAATGTCCCCGCGTGTGAGGCCTTTTATTCCGATGAGGTGGTCAACGCTAAGGTGTTTATTCATTTTCTTTGGGTGTAAAC
>JBMORL010000050.1:2052-17842 GCA_049322335.1 Bacteroidota bacterium | reverse complement strand
ATGCTGGTATACATCCTTACCCAGCTGGGATGGTGGGCCTACCTGATTACAGAACTCACTAAAGTAGTGTATAGCGGGTCACCAAAACTGGATCAGCGTATATGGATGGTGTTGGGTGAAGGAATGGTATTTGCCTCCCTGCTTTTTATAGGATTTTTATATACCTATAAAGCGTATAAAAAGGAAATTGAATTATCACGCAAACAAAAAAATTTCCTTCTTTCTGTTACACACGAATTCAAAACACCAGTAGCATCATTACGGTTGTTCCTGGAAACACTTCAGAAACGGGAACTGGATCCTCAGCAAAAGCAGGAATTCATTTCCCGTGCTATGAATGATATCGACCGGCTTAACGGAATAACGGAAAATATCCTTACAGCTGCCCGCATTGATATGCAGGTTTACCCGATGAACAAAACGAAAATCAGTTTTTCATCCTTGCTCGAAAAAATAACGGATAGCCTTTCTGTTTCTGCCGGAAAAGATCATATCACGAAGAAAGAAATTGCGAAAGAGATATTTGTAGAAGCAGACGAACAGGCACTTATTTCTGTTGTTTCCAATTTGTATGAAAATGCAGTGAAATATTCTCCGAAAAATTCTGTCATACAGGTGGTGCTTGAAACACGAAATCAGAAAGCGGTTTTGCGTATAGAAGATAACGGCCAGGGGATTTCAGAAGAAAACACCAAAAAGATATTTGAAAAATTTTACCGTGTTCAGGATGAAGAAACACGAACCACAAAAGGAACCGGGCTTGGGCTTTACATCACACGATTTTTTGTACTGCAAAACGGTGGAGAAATAAAAGTGAAAAAAAATGAACCTTCGGGAACGATAATGGAAGTGGTATTTGACCTCGCTTAATTTTTATTTTTACCCGTCAGCTTTTTGAAAACTTCTTCCAGGCTTTGTTCTTCCCTGCGGATGGTTAATACCAGCATATTATTGTCAAGGGCAAAGCGCGAAATAACCGGACGGATGTCTTCCTTGCTCTCCGATTCAATTACCCATTCGTTTTCTTTTATGTGGCGCACATTGCGCAAACCCGAAACACTTTGAATCTTACTCCGGCTCACTTCCCTGTCAAATTCCACATACACCACCTGCCGCGAAACCTGTTCTTTCTGAAGATTGACAGTAGTGTCATTAGCCACTATTTTGCCTTTATTGATGATAATCACCTTGTCGCAGATAGCTTCTACTTCCTGCATGATGTGGGTGGATAATAAAACAGTTTTTCTTTTGCCGGTTTCCTTTATCAGGCTCCTGATATCTTCCAGTTGGTTGGGATCGAGGCCGCTGGTAGGTTCGTCAAGAATCAACACTTCGGGATCGTGCATCAGCGCCTGCCCCAGGCCCACACGCTGGCGGTATCCTTTTGAAAGGGCACCTATTTTTTTGTTTTGTTCCACGCCCAGCCCTACCATTTCAATAATTTCACCGATTCTTTTTTTCTTATTCTTCACTTTGTGTAAACCGGCAATAAAATCAAGGTATTCTTTTACATACATTTCCAGGTAAAGAGGATTGTGTTCGGGAAGATATCCCACTTTTGCTTTTACAGACAGCGGATCTTCCAATACATCAATGCCACATACACTTGCTTTTCCACTGGTGGGCAAAAGATAGCAGGTGATAATTTTCATGAGAGTTGATTTTCCTGCTCCATTGGGACCCAGAAAACCAATTACTTCCCCCGCTTTTACATCAAACGAAACTCCGTCCAGCGCATATTGCTGGCCATAAATCTTAGTGATATCGGAAACGATGATAGACATCCTTTAATTTTCAGCAAATATAATGGTTTGTATGGTAAGGTATAGAGTTATTACGGTATAGAGGAATAGAGGGGATGGGTGCTACTTTATGCCTTAATAACTCAATGTCTCTATCCCTAAACCTGAAATCTTTCATAGTTTTACTACATGAAAGGAACAGTAATGCGGTCAACCGGCAGTTGGTATGCTGTAAAATGTGACGATGGCGAAATACGCGACTGCCGCATAAAGGGTGTGTTGCGCATCCAGGGAACAAAAACAACCAATCCCGTGGCAGCAGGCGACCATGTGATACTGGATAATTCAAAAGAAGGCCAGTCCCAGATTATTTCCGTTGAACCGAGAAAAAATTATATCATCCGCAGGTCGGTAAATCTTTCCCGCCAGTCGCATATCATTGCGGCCAATATCGACCAGGCAATGTTGTTTCTTACTATTAAACAACCCGAAATTCCGCTGGGATTTATCGACCGTTTTTTGGTAACAGCAGAAGCCTATCATATCCCTGTAATTATTCTTTTTAATAAATCGGATATTTATAACGCGGATGAGCTAAGCGTAGTTAAAGCCCTGGCATCCGAATATGAAAAAATCGGCTATCGGCCGGTTATTTTTTCTGCAAAAAAGGATGATCCCGCAATCATCCGCCAGTTGCTGAAAGATAAGGTGACACTTTTTTCGGGCCATTCGGGAGTGGGCAAATCAACACTCATTAATAAAATTCAGTCGGGACTCGGGCTCAAAACCCGGCAAGTGTCAGATTACCACGAAAAAGGCCAGCATACCACTACCTTTGCCGAAATGTTTTTCCTCGACTTTGGAGGGGCAGTGATTGACAGTCCGGGGATAAAGGGATTTGGACTGGTGGATATGGAAAAAGAAGAACTTTCACACTTTTTTCCGGAGATGCGCAACAGGATGCATCAATGCAGGTTTAATAACTGCCGGCATATCAATGAACCGGGTTGTGCAGTGAAAAAAGCAGTGGATGACGGAGAGATTTGGGAAAACCGTTATGTCAACTACCTGAGTATATATCATGATGATGAAGACGAAACCTATCGGGGAAAAGGATATTAGTTTTTCATCCAATCCAAAAATTAATACATTTGCGCGGGGCAAGTCTTACACGACCAGCTCCTGCCTAACTCCCCCAGGCCGGGAACGGAGCAAGGGCCGGCAGTTGTAGCGGTGCGATGTAATCAGCTTGCCCTATTTTTTTATCTCATCAGCAGACGCTTTTTCTGAAAACTGTTGATCTCATTCTCGTCCATTGCAACTGTAATTCCTTTAAAATAATAATCCACCATCCTTTCTCTGGAAGTAAACAAATACAGGATAGATTCCGAGAGATAATAACTTCCTTCAAAAAGCTGGCGGATGGCTTTATACAACTCTTGCAAAGGGTCGTTTTTTACAAAAAAGCCCTGTGCTCCCTTATCCAGTGAGCGTCTTACATATTGGTCTTCATTATTTACCGACATCACCAGTACTTTGCTTTCACTTTTTTCTTTTTTCAGCCAGTCCATCAGCTCATATCCATTCATAAAGGGCATATGGATATCTGTAAGGATCACATCCGGGTTTTTATCCTGTAAATCGGCTTTGGCATCTTCACCCGAATCGGCTTCACCAATAATTTCAACATCCTTATACCGGTTAAGGAACAATTTTAATGTGTCGCGTATAATGTCGCGGTCGTCAATGAGGTACACTTTGATTTTCTTTTCCATAATAAAATTTATTTTCTGTTTGATTACAGGACAAAAATACATCGCCCTGCCGGCCCGGTTTTCCCCTCTAAACGGTATTTGAAATAAATACAGGAATCAGCAGGATTTCTAAGCATAAACACATAGGCTTTTAAACAGGTGTTAAATACTTTATTTCACCAATCAGCAACCGCTATTTACTTTTGGCAGAAATACAACCGCCATGAAGTTTTTTATTGATACCGCTAATCTTGAACAAATTAAGGAAGCCAACGACCTGGGAGTGCTGGATGGCGTAACCACCAATCCATCATTAATGGCTAAAGAAGGAATTACCGGCAGCGAACGTATCATCAATCATTATGTGGATATCTGTAAAATAGTGGATGGAGATGTAAGTGCTGAAGTGATAGCTACAGATTATAATGGAATTATTAAAGAAGGCGAAATGCTGGCGGGGTTGCATAAAAATATTGTGGTAAAAGTGCCGATGATCAAAGACGGTATAAAAGCAATAAAATATTTTACCTCCAAAGGAATTAAAACCAATTGCACGCTGGTGTTTTCTGCCGGACAGGCTTTACTGGCTGCCAAAGCCGGTGCCACTTACGTTTCTCCGTTTATAGGAAGGCTTGACGATGTTTCTACCGATGGTTTGCAGCTGATCTCCGAAATGCGTACTATTTACGACAACTACGGTTACGAAACAGAGATACTGGCGGCTTCTGTTCGCCACCCGATGCATATTATCAACTGTGCAAAAATTGGCGCTGATGTAGCCACCTGTCCGCTGAGTGCTATTATGGCTTTGCTCAAACATCCGCTAACGGATAACGGATTAGCGCAATTCCTGGCGGATTATGCCAAAGGAAATAAGTAGATTCACCTCTTTATTTTTGTTTCGTGAATAACCGGTAACCCCAATATACCTGTCGAAATGTGGTATTCAATGGTGTCGCCAGGTTTGAGAAAAGTATAATCAATGTGATAAAACGTCCTCGCTTGCCTGTATTCTCCGAGGGCATTGTTTGAATAGGTAAACTCTGTCTTATTATCAAAATTTCCCCCTCGTTTGCTTTTGTAATAAGTGTATTCTGACGACTCTATGGCATGCGATTCCGGATTTAAATTTCCAATATGTACAGAATAATTTATGGTGTAAAATAATGTTGTGGCAATGATTCCCACACCTATGTATGAAAATGCCACAAAAGAAATATCATTTAAAACCACCAGTTCGCGGTATTTTTTGTATTTGATGAAATTCAGTGATCCAAAAACAAAAATAAAAACCCAGATCATGTAGTCGGGTAAAAAAGTGACACTCATAATCAAGGGAAGTACAAAAAAATACACAAATACTCCAATACCTGTAATAGCATAAATAATCTCTCTTGCAAATCCGAATTTTTCTTTTTCTTCTTTATATTCTTCTGCAATTTTAGTGTAAATGGGTTTCTTTTCAATTACAGGCACCCGGTTATATAAAAAGTCTCCGGCCTTGTTCAGCGGATCAATGCGGAGGATATAACATAAATGTTCGTATAATTTTGGCAATGCTTCTTTAAACTGTGCGGGGACTTCAAAAAAATGCTCCACACTTACTGCAAAAAATTCGTGCATATTGGTTCCGGCATAATCGCGGAGAAAGCTGGTTTGGCCTGAGCGAATTCTTTCAAATTCAGGATAGGCGGTTTCCAGCCACGATTCCAGGTTTTCAGCCATATGATCATCGGCATAATCGCCATATAACACATCAAGTTTTAAGGCGTGTGCCATTTCGTGAAGCCCTAAGTTGTATTTGTCATCGGGAGTGGCATAACCGGCTACAAAATCCTTCCAGGATAAAAAGACAACACCGTTTTTTGTGGCTCCTCCCTTCAGGTACGAATTCATCATTTTCGAATAAAATGTATCGGGGAAAACCCGTATGGTATGATAATGGTGTAATTTGTATTCCTCCAATCCCCAGGTAAGCTGAACCGCACTGGCGGAGATGAGTAATTTCATTTCTTCTGTCACGGTAAAACCGTTCATTCCAACAAATTCCTTGTCGAACATGAAATTTACGGTGCGGAATAAAAACCTTTTTTTTCCGCCCAATGATAATTCGGAATAAAAATTATTTTTACGAAGAACCTGGTCAACTTCGTAACCCGCTCTTCCGGTATAGGCGCGGGCCTGAATGCCGGTAGATTTTACAAATAACGAAAACCCGTCTTTCAGTAACACATAAAAATGCACGATCAGGCCTGCTAACAGTATGATGGGAATAAGATAAAATATCCACATACGGCTAAGGTAAGTTATTTCTTATTTTCACCGCATGCTTTTATCAGTACAATCGGGAAACCCGGAACCCGGAAAATTAAAGATCATCACCGAATGCCTGCTGGACGGTGGGGTGATTATCTATCCCACCGATACTATCTATTCCATCGGCTGTTCGCTGACGAAACTGCGCGGTATCGAACGTGTGGCGCGCATCAAAGAAATTAAACCCGAAAAGGCAAATTTTTCCATTGTGTGCCACGATCTTAGCCATCTTTCCGATTACGCAAAAAATATCAGTACGCAGGTGTATAAGATGATGAAAAAAGCATTGCCCGGCCCTTATACGTTTATTTTAAATGCCAGCGGAAATGTGCCGCGCTATTTTAATTCGAATAAAAAAGAAGTAGGTATCCGTATTCCTGATAATACCATCTGCCGCGAAATCATTAAATCACTCGGCCATCCGCTTATTGCCACTTCCGTTCACGATGATGATGAAGTGATCGAATATTCCACCGATCCGCGCCTTATCCACGATCGTTATGAAAAACTGGTGGATATGGTGATTGATGGCGGATACGGAAACAATATTGCTTCTACCGTAATTGACTGCACGGGAGATGAACCGGAAGTAATTCGCGAAGGAGCAGGGGAAGTGGGGCATTTGTTATGATAAATATCCTGCTGATAGATTGCGGAAGCCGTAAAGTACCCGACATTGAAATAATGCTTCAGAAAGAAGGAGCATTAGCACAAACCATTTCCCTGGAAAAAAGTAAAAGTGAAAATATTCAGGTTTATAACGGAGTGGTAATTAGCGGAGCGCCTGTTTTGCTTACAGAAACAGATCAGGAAAAATTTCTTTCAGAAATATCGTGGATACAGCAATTTAAAAAACCGGTTTTGGGCATCTGTTTCGGACACCAGCTGATGGGTTTACTGAATGGAGCGAAAATTTACAGGTGTGAAGAAGACAGAAAAGAACAAAAGATATTAAGTGTTGCGCCTTCCTCATTGTTCCATGGGCTGCCCGCAGAATTTGTGATGAAAGAAGACCATTGTGAAGCTATTTCACTTCCCCGTGATTTTCAACTGGCAGCCTCTTCGGTGGTTTGTGAAAACGAGGCAATGCAACACAACAAACTACCCTGGTTTGGCGTTCAGTTTCATCCTGAAGTATCGGGAGAAAACGGGAGAATAATTTTCAGAAATTTTTTTAATATTTGTAAAGAACATCTGTAAATGGTTTTAAATTATATCTGGATATCTTTTTTCCTCATCGCTTTTGCAGTAGCGCTTATCCGCCTGTTTACCGAAAGCAATTTTGCTATTTTCAGCGATATGCTCAACGAGGCGCTTTCAATGGCCGAATTTTCGGTAATGAAAATTGCCCTTCCCCTGGCCGGTGTAATGATTTTCTGGATGGGCATGATGAAAATTGCAGAAAACTCGGGAATGGTAAATGTGTTTGCCCGGTGGATGTGGCCGTTTTTCAAATATATTTTCCCCGAAATACCAAAAGGACACCCGGCTTCCGGTTCAATGATGATGAATTTTTCGGCCAATATGCTGGGATTGGATAATGCCGCCACTCCGCTTGGAATTAAAGCAATGAAAGAATTACAAACGCTTAATCCCAGTGCTGAGGTGGCCAGTAATTCGCAGATCATGTTTTTGGTGCTTAATACTTCCGGGCTCACCATTATTCCTACCAGTATCATCGCCCTTCGTGCCTCCAGCGGTTCAGCATTTCCTACAGATGTTTTTCTTCCCATACTTCTGGCTACTATTTGTTCTACACTGATAGCATTAATTACCGTTTCTGTTTACCAGCGCATCAACCTGTTTAAATTCGGTTTTGCGCTTAGGTTATTTGCTTTTCTTGGAGCAGTAAGTGCAATGGTTTATGCCATTATTTATTTTTCCAAATGCCTTGCTGTGGCATTTAGTGAAAACATCAGTGGAGTTATGCATATAAATACACTGGAAGCTTCAGAAATCTGTGAACAATGTGCTTCTTCAAAAATGGCAGCATATTCAAGTTTTGCCGGTGCATTTATCATCCTGGTTATTTTGGTGTTGTTCATTTCTTTTGCCGCCTCTAAAAAAATAAATGTTTACGACAGTTTTATCGAAGGAGCCAGGGAAGGATTTTCTACCGTACTTCAAATTATTCCTTATCTCGTGGCCATGCTGGTGGGAATTGCCCTGTTCCGCACATCGGGCGCAATGGATTTTATTATTGAAGGTGTAAAATCTTTTGTTTCGCTGTTTACCGCAAAAACAGAATTTACCGAAGCTTTGCCCACCGCATTTATGCGTCCCCTGAGTGGCGGTGGATCCCGCGCACTGATGATTGAAAGCTGGAATACCTCAGGTATTGATAGTCTCGTGGGACACATGACTTCCGTTATACAGGGAAGTACGGAAACTACTTTTTATACTATTGCTGTTTATTACGGAGCTGTGGGTATAAGAAAAGTAAGGCATACCATTGCCTGTGGATTGATGGCAGATGCTGCCGGAATTACAGCGGCAATCATTCTTTCCTATTTATTTTTCGGACAGGCGTGATCAAAAAACTCAACATACTTTTTCTTCCCGAATGGTATCCCGATAAAAAAGATGCCCAAAACGGGGTGTTTATCGAAAAACATGCAAATGCTGTGGCGCAACATCATAACGTTACGGTGATATACGTAACCGGAACAAATGAAGGAAAAGAAAAATATTTTAATCAAATCTCCGGTTCCAATCCAAAAGTAATCCGGGCCTATTATAAAAAATCTGCTTTTCGTATTTTTAATATTTTCCGATACCCGAAAGCATATAAAAACGCTGTAAAAGAAATCTCCGGACAACCTTTCGACCTGGCTCATATTCATGTAACCGGCAGAAATTTTCTGGCATGGAAAATGTTTTTGAAACATATTCCATGTGTGATCACTGAACACTGGTCGGGCTTTGCCGGAGAACAATCTTCACGTACGCTTATCAGCGCATCCGCTACCAAAAAAGCTTTTGAAACAGCAAGACGGGTGAGCACGGTGTCACATTTTCTGAAAAACAAACTGGAAATAAACTGGGGAGTGAAAAATATTGAAGTGATTCCCAATATCATCGAAAAAGCTCCGGCAACACCACCGGGACAAACGGATAAAACGGTAAAAATTATTTGCGTAGCCGATTTATATGATGAAAACAAAAATATATCGGGCGTTATCCGGGCAATAGAAAACATAAAATCAGAATACCCGTTTACGCTTACTATCATTGGTGACGGTCCATCGCGTGAGCAACTGGAAAAACTGGCCGCAGAAAAAAAATTGCTGAACGAAAAAATATTTTTTAAAGGAAGAAAAAATAACCGCGAAGTGCTGGAAGAAATAAGCAAAAGCGATTTCCTGGTAATGAACAGCCGAAGGGAAACTTTTTCGATGGTTTGTGCAGAAGCTATTTATGCCGGCAAACCAGTGATAGCTACCCGCTGCGGTGGCCCCGAAGAATTTGTTCATTCAGGAAACGGGATATTGATTGATGTGGGAGATCCCATTCAGCTGCAACAAGCTATCAGCAGCATGATCAAACACCACGGTGAATTTGATTCGGAAAAAATGGCTGCAGAAATGGAAGAAAAATTCGGAAAAAAACACGTCACTTTCCTCCTCGAAGAATTTTATTTCTCCGCCATCGGAAATAAATAATCATACACAAGCAACTTCACCCCTGTATCTGAGTCTTCATAAAACATAAAACATAAAACATAAAACATAAAACATAAAACATAAAACATAAAACATAAAACCATGCTCGGAAATATGATGGAACAGCTTCAGCAGATGAAGCAAAAAATGGAAGAAACAAAAAAACGGTTAGACACGGTTAGCGTGGAAGGCGTTTCTGCCAATGGAAAAATAAAAATTGAAATGACAGGAAACCGGAAAGTGAAAAACATTTCTATTGCTGAAGACCTGCAGATTTCAGATAAGGAAGAAATGGAAGATTTGCTTATTATTGCATTTAACCATGCCCTTGAGCAGGCAGATAAAATAAATGAAACCGAAATGCAAAGCGCAGCTATGGGATTTTTACCCGGTATGTAATAGGTAAATGGAAGAAAAGTACTTTATTATTGGAATAGTGGCCATGCTGGCTTCGCTGCTTACCTTTTTTTCAGGGTTCGGATTGGGTACACTGCTGTTGCCGGTATTTGCCGTTTTTTTTCCGCTTGATGTGGCTATTGCGTTAACGGCAGTTGTACACCTGTTAAATAATATTTTTAAACTCGTTATTACCGGAAGGCATTTTAATAAAGAGATTATTCTAAAATTTGGTTTAATCGCTGTAGCAGGTGCACTCGCAGGCGCCTGGCTGCTGGAAAGTGCGGGAGATAAAATACTTCTCAGCTATTCGTTTCAGGGAAAAGTATATGAAGTGATGCTGGTAAAACTGATCATTGCTATAGTAATAACTATTTTTTCACTTACAGAAATTATTCCTGCATTCAATTTCGAATTCGATAAAAAATATTTACCCGTGGGAGGTTTGTTCAGCGGATTTTTTGGGGGGTTATCCGGACACCAGGGAGCACTTCGCTCCATGTTTCTTGTAAAATGTAATCTCACCAAAGAGAGTTTTATAGCTACAGGTGTTTTGATTGCCTGTTTGATTGATGTGTCGCGCCTATCGGTTTATGCCACACATTTTTCTGCAGAAAACCTGAACCGGAATTCAGGTATACTTATCACAGCCATACTTTGTGCATTTGCCGGTGCATTTGCCGGGCAACAACTGCTGAAAAAAGTAACGATGGGATTTTTACAAAAAGCAGTTTCGGTATTTATTATTTTATTTGCACTGGCTTTGGGAGCCGGTATCGTATAACCATGGAAAAAGCAAAACTCAGGAAAGAATTTATGTCGAAAATGGCCACCCTTAGCCATGGAGAAGTAGAAGACCGAAGCCAGGCCGTGGCAAAATTATTTTTCGAAAATTTTAAGCTGAATAAAGAACATATTCATATTTTTCTTTCCATTGCCAAAAACAACGAGATCAACACCTGGCACATCATCAACAAAATACTCCGCGAATTTCCGAAAGTAAAAATAGCAGTACCAAAAAGCGATTTTTCAAACGGAACTATTTCCAGTTTTTCCTATACCACTCACACAAAACTGAAAGTAAACAAGCTGGGTATTCCCGAACCGGTAAGCGGAGAAATAATTCAGCCTTCTCAGTTGGATATTGTTCTTATTCCATTGCTGTGTTTTGATGAAAAGGGATATCGTGTGGGATACGGAAAAGGTTTTTACGACCGTTTTCTTCCCTCCTGCAAACCCGGGGTAAAAAAAATAGGATTGTCATTATTTCCCTCTGTTGCGGGTATTTCCGACACCAACGAATTTGATGTGAAAATGGATGGATGTATCCATCCTGCGGCTTTTACCCGGTTTTAACCCAAATTTTTCATTAGAAAAATGAAAAATTTGCCAAAGGCCGATGGAAACTGCGTTTCATCGGGGTTAAACCCGGATACGTTTGTTTTTGATAATCTTCTGCGCATTACTATATTACAATCCTAATGCATAATCCGGGTTTAACCCATTTGCCTGTAACCCGGCACCTGTTTTGCATTATAATAGCATCAGAAGGAGGCCGAAAATCCCAACCATTCCATTTCAGGCCCCGTATAATGAGGTTCGATGCGCCTGAAATTAATGATAGCAGTTGCACTGTTGCTTCTTCTGCCTGTAAAATCCAGTGTGGAAGAGAGCAGGGAAATGTATTACTCGCAACCCACGTTCGCCCTTTCCCTTACTACCGGTGCCAACAGCCAGCCGGTTTCATTTGCGTTGGTAAATGTGCTCAATGGAAAAATAATGAAAACACAACTTATTCCCATCGACCAGTTTATGATGCAGGTAACAGGTTTTATGTATTCTCCCGCCAATCCCGAAAAAAATAACCTGATGGCCGAACACGGAATTGAACATTGCCTGCCTCAATACGAAGACTTCAGTAAAAAATACATGGGTTATGATTGCCCCGTCATCCGGGAACTCTGGCGTGTACGTTACCTCCGCGATCCATATAACGCCAATTTGCGCGAAGATTCAGGTTGGGCCCGCGGTTATTACGGCCCTTCTCTCGAACAACAAAAATTTCTCATGTCCAATTATGGCATATCCCATATCAACGATTATTTCGTGGGAGAAAATATGTTCAAATTCCTGAAAGATATTCAGGATACCGCCTGGGTGAGTGTATATAAGAATTTATAGTTAGTGAGTGTATTAAGCAGAGGAAGTTTTTGAGTAAAGAATATGTTTTATTTTTGCTGCGATAACCTCTAACTAACCGAATACACTGAATAACTCAATACACTCAATAACTTAAATATCTTTCTACCTTCGCTCAGGTGACGAACGACAAACAACATATCAATCCACACTTCAAAAAAGAAAATCCTGCAGAAGATATTTCCGTTACAGATCTTGTTGAAAAAATAAAAAAGGGCGATCGCGTAGCATTGGCGCGGGCTATTACTATTACCGAAAGCGATGCAAATAAGGATGAAAATTTTTCTTCAGAACTGATTGAAAAATTACTTCCGTTTTCCGGTAAATCAAAACGCTATGGTATCACCGGTGTTCCCGGAGCGGGAAAAAGCACATTCATCGAATATTTCGGAAAAACATTAACGTCACAAAATAAAAAAGTAGCTGTTCTTGCAGTTGACCCTTCCAGTACGTTGCATAAAGGAAGTATTCTCGGGGATAAAACCCGCATGAGCGATCTTTCTGTTGATCCGCTGGCCTTTATTCGTCCCTCACCTTCGGGAGGAAACCTGGGAGGTGTGGCCCGTAAAACAAGGGAAACGATTATTCTCTGCGAAGCGGCCGGTTATGAAAATATCATTATCGAAACCGTTGGAGTAGGCCAGTCGGAAACCGAAGTGCAGCAACTTACTGATATTTTTATTCTGCTGATGATTCCCGGTGCCGGTGATGAGTTGCAGGGAATTAAAAGAGGAATTATGGAAATGGCCGACCTGGTGGTGATCAATAAAGAGGATGGGGAAAATGTATCAAAAGCCAAAAAAGCAAAACAGGATGTAGTCAACGCCCTTCATTTTCTTCCCCCGGCTGCATCTGGTTTTATTCCCAGGGTTGAAACCTGTTCGTCTCTCGAAAAACGGGGAATCGAAAAAATTATGGAAAATTGCGATGAATATTTCCGAAAATCGGTAGCATCGGGTTTTTTTGAGCAAAAACGCAGAGATCAGGCCCTCTCCTGGCTTGATTCGGCCATATTCAATTCATTAAAAATTGATTTTTTAAATAGCCCGGAAGTGAAGCAAATTCTCGGTGATTTACATAAAAAAGTAGCAGAATCGGCCCTTTCTCCCTTTGCCGCAGCAACTATTTTGCTGAAAACTTATAAAAAATAGTATTGTTAATTTATTGATTTCCAACACTCTTGTTTTTCACGGGTTCAGTTTTTTCATAATTTTAACAGTTTCAGGGGCATCATAAAAGGATATAAGCCTTAACTTCATAGCCCTTTAAAAGCAGGGAAGTCGCATCAAAACGGAGGAATGACAAGACTTTTAACCATATTTTTTACAGCAGCTCTTTTGGGAGTCGTTACCCCGCGCGCCTATGCTCAGGGGGGAGAAATGTATGAAGGAAAAGAAATCATCGACACCTTAAAACTCAACCACAGTACCATTATCCTGTTTGCCGACCAAACCTGGATGTATGTCCAGGACAACAGTTTTAACGGGGTATTGAATGAACATATTCATAAGATGGTTTCTGAAGATACCACACTTCAATTCAAGTCAACCTGGTATCGTGATATTCCGTTTACTTACGAAAACGATATTTCCAGCCTGAATGACACTTTGTGGTTATGCACAATTGACTCTCTTCACAATGAATTCTGTATGCCCATCCAGGGAAATGTATTATCAAAATTCAAATACCGCGGGCACCGTTTTCACTATGGGGTGGACATGGATCTTGATATTGGTGATACCGTTCGCGCAGCTTTCAGCGGAGTAGTGCGGTATGCACAATACAACAAAGGAGGATTCGGAAACCTGGTGATTATCCGTCACTATAACGGGCTCGAAACGTTTTACGGCCATAATTCAAAATTGCTCGTTCAACCCGACCAGGTAGTGCAAGCAGGAGACCCCATTTCTTTAGGAGGAAATACCGGCCGCTCGTATGGACCACACCTTCATTTCGAATGTCGTTTTTATGATAATGCATTTGATCCCTACGAGATCATCGATTTTGATAATAAAAAACTGAGGGATGAAAATCTTTTTCTCCATCCCGGAATGTTCGATTACAAAGCCGTTTCCAAAAGAAACACACAGGCAAAAACGTATACGCCCGCGCCCGCTAATACCAACAACAACGCGCAGCAAAATGCAACAGCCAGCAATTCCTCAAAAGGAAATAAAAATTCAAAATACTATACTGTAAAAAGTGGCGATACACTTTCAGGAATAGCCGGAAAATACGGCACCACAGTAAGCCGCCTCTGCGAAATCAACGGCATCTCCCGTAATTCGGTACTCCACATCGGGCAGAAAATAAAAGTGCAGTAACCTGCCACAGATCACACAGATTTACACAGATTTTTTTATATATACTGAAAAGTAATATTCAGATATTTTTCTGTGCAATCATAAATCTGTGTAAATGGTGAAATCTGTGGCCGCTATTCACATCACTTTTGTTGGTATTTATTCGTGTCAATTCGTGTAATTCGTGGCTACGTATTTTATTTTTAGATGATGGAAGTTATCCAAAAACTTTACGAAGCCTATTTAAAGTTCCCGGTAATTAGTACCGACACCCGGAAAATTGTTCCCCGTTCCATTTTTTTTGCACTCAAAGGCCCGAATTTCAACGCCAATACTTTTGCTGCCAAAGCACTCGAAGAAGGTTGTGAATATGCTGTAGTGGATGAAAAACAAAATGCGGTTTCGGATAAATATTTCCTGGTGGATGATGTTCTTGCAACTTTACAGCAACTGGCCCGCCATCACCGCGATCAACTAACAATACCCGTATTTGCGCTCACCGGGAGCAACGGAAAAACCACTACGAAAGAATTGATCTGCTCGGTGTTAAAACAAAAATATAAAGTACACGCAACAACAGGAAACCTCAACAATCATATTGGTGTTCCGCTAACGGTACTCGGCATTACGAAGGAGCATGAAATAGCTGTGGTAGAAATGGGTGCCAATCACATAGGTGAAATTGCAGCTTTGTGCAAAATAGCCGACCCGGGTTTGGGGATGATTACCAATATCGGTAAAGCTCATATCGAAGGTTTTGGCAGTGAAGAAGGAGTGAAAATTGCCAAAAGTGAAATGTATGTGCATCTGCGCAATAAAAACGGAATCGTATTTGTAAATGCAGACGACCCTTTGCTGATGCAACTCTCTGCCGGAATGGAAAGAAAAACTTACGGTATCAAGCACATTAATTATTTGTCGGGGTATTTTAAAAATTCTTCACCCTTTCTTGAGCTGGAAATAACCGAAGAGGAAAAAACATCAGAAATAAAAACACAACTGGTGGGAAAATATAACCTCCCTAACGTATTGGCCGCTGCTGCTATCGGGAAACATTTTGGGCTGAATAGTGCAGAAATAAAAAAAGGAATCGAATCCTATACGCCCGACAACAACCGGTCGCAGGTAGTGAAAAAGGGAAGCAATACGCTTATTATGGATGCGTATAATGCCAATCCTTCGAGTATGAAAGCGGCTATTGAGAATTTTGCAGGGATGGAAGCGAAAAACAAATTTTTTATTTTGGGAGACATGCGCGAACTCGGGCAGATGAGTGAAGATGAGCATAAAAAAATGGTGGAGCTAACGCAACAATTAAACCTCAAAGGAATTTTTGCGGGAGAAGAATTTTTGAAAGTAAAAGAAAATTCATCCGCCACGTTTTTTCAAACCGCTGCTGAGGTATCGGAATATCTTCA
>JBMORL010000050.1:0-1952 GCA_049322335.1 Bacteroidota bacterium | reverse complement strand
AAATGGTGGAGCTAACGCAACAATTAAACCTCAAAGGAATTTTTGCGGGAGAAGAATTTTTGAAAGTAAAAGAAAATTCATCCGCCACGTTTTTTCAAACCGCTGCTGAGGTATCGGAATATCTTCATAAAAATAAAATTTCAGATTCGCTTATTCTCATTAAGGCTTCACGCGGGATGAAGCTGGAGATGGTGGTGGAGAATCTTTGATTCGTTCTAAAATGCGATATTCAACCCTTACAGGGTTGTTGCTCTTCGGGTCTTTATTGTCCCCGGCAGCTGCCGGGGGTTATTTATATTTGACCCGCTTCGGGGTCATAATTTCTTTAGGCATTTACTCCATGGTGGTGGTGTGGACTATCGATGTTTTAATTCACTCCCGGGCCATTTTTTAAATTTAGTATACATGCAATTGACCCCGGAGCGGGTCAAACATAAATAACCCGGGTGAAATCCCGGGAAAAATGCAGAAAACAATTTCGACACCAGCGGGGTCGAATATGGTATTTTGTATTTGCTTAATCGGTATTTTCTACGAATGGATTTTCTATTTATTTCTCTCCGCTGTGAAGGATTTCCAATCCTTCACCCCATCACTTTGGATTTGCAATCCAAAATAAAACTCAACCCTTCAGCAATGATCGTGATATCACTATCTTCTTTCATCCTCCGAAGCGCTTTGGCGAAGGAGGAAATTATGCTTTTAACAATGATCGTGATATAACTATCTTCTGCACTTCGCTCGTACCTTCATATATCTGAGTGATCTTCGCGTCACGAAGTAAACGTTCCACGTGGTATTCTTTTACATAACCATAGCCACCATGAATCTGTACGGCTTCATTGGTCACCCAATTGGCCACACGTGATGCAAATAATTTGGCCATTGATGCGGCTTGTTCGAAGTTTTCGCCTTTGTCTTTCATGGCAGCGGCTTTGTGAACGAGCAATCGCGCGGCTTCAATTTCTGTAGCCATGTCAGCCAGTTTAAATTGGATAGCCTGGTGTTCGCAAATCGGTTTTCCGAATGTTTTTCTTTGTTTGGAATATTCCAGCGCCAGTTCATAGGCACCTGATGCAATTCCGGTAGCCTGTGAAGCAATTCCTATTCTTCCTCCGCCCAATGTCTGCATAGCGAATTTGAATCCGAATCCTTCTTCACCAATCCGGTTGGCTTTCGGCACTTTTACATCGTTGAATAAAAGCGTATGTGTATCGCTTCCGCGGATGCCGAGTTTATCTTCTTTGGCACCTACTTCAAATCCTTCCATTCCTCTTTCAAGAATCAGTGCGTTAATGCCGTGATGTTTTTTTTCTACATCCGTTTGACAGATTACTAAATAAACTGAAGCGCTCGAACCGTTAGTGATCCAGTTTTTGGTTCCGTTAACGAGATAATAATCTCCTTTATCGATGGCTGTGGTGCGTTGTGAAGTGGCATCTGATCCGGCTTCAGGTTCAGAAAGGCAGAACGCGCCAATTTTTTCTCCTTTGGCAAGGGGAACAAGGTATTTTTGTTTTTGTTCTTCCGATCCGAATCGCTCCAGTCCCCAGCACACCAGCGAATTGTTCACGCTCATACAAACAGAAGTAGAAGCATCTACTTTCGAAATTTCTTCCATGGCCAGTGAATAACTCACGGTATCCATTCCGCCACCACCGTATTTCGGATCCACCATCATTCCCATAAAACCCAGCTCACCGAGTTGTTTTATTTCGTCTTTGGGAAATCGCTGTTCACGGTCGCGTTCTATCACTCCGGGTTTTAAAATATTTTGTGCAAAATCTCTCGCTGCATTGCGGACTGCTATCTGTTCTTCGGTCAATTTGAAATTCATGGTTTTGTCGTTTGTGTAAGCAGACAAAAATAGCTTTTTTCCTCCTGATTTTTCATGAAAAAATATCTATTCAGTAACTGATTGGCTTTCTGAATAACATAATAAAGTAAGGGCG
>JBMORL010000049.1:0-2029 GCA_049322335.1 Bacteroidota bacterium | reverse complement strand
TGGCGAGCCATATTGCTGCATTGGAAAAATCGGGATATATAGAAGTGAAGAAACAATTCATAGGAAGAAAGCCGCAAACCACCTACCGCGCCACACGACAGGGAAAAAAAGCTTTCACCGACCACCTGGATGCACTGGAACAGTTTTTAAAGGGAAAATAAATTTTTTTTATACATATACTTTGAAATGCAAAGTACTTTTTGAAAATGAAAAATGTAAGACAATAGATGTTAGACGGGGAGATATCAGACGGAGGGATGGAAAAGGTAGCAGGGAAGAAAGCTGATGTAATAAATAAGTAGTTGAAAGAAATAAAAAAATATTATGAAGAAAATAAATGTAAAATTTATTCTTCCCGCACTTACTGAGGCGAAGAGCCCTTATTTCAGGCCGATAAAATACTCGTTATTTCCTCCCCTGGGATTGGCGACACTGGCAGCCTATCTTCATGAAGGAGACACGGCCACACTTCAGGACGAACATGTAGAAGAATTGTTCCTTGACGATGAGCCCGACCTGGTAGTAATACAGGTATATATCACTAACGCTTTCAGGGCATACGCAATTGCCGATCATTATCGTAAAAAAAAATGTTTTGTGGCTCTTGGCGGTTTGCACGTCACTTCTCTGCCCGAAGAGGCTGCCGCGCATGGAGATGCGATTTTTCTCGGACCCGGGGAAGAAACTTTTCCTCAATTCCTTTCTGATTTCAGAAATAGACAACCCAAAAGGAGATATTTTTCTTCTGTACGAACACTTTCCGGTATTCCGCCTGTGCGAAGGGACCTCATTAAACGGCATCTTTACCTTGTGCCAAATTCCATTGTGGTAACCCGCGGCTGTCCTCATCACTGCGACTTTTGCTATAAAGATGCTTTTTTCGAAGGAGGAAAATCATTTTATACACAGCGGGTGGATGAAGCGCTAAGAGAAATAGAAAGATTACAAGGAAGACATCTTTATTTTTTAGACGATCATCTTTTTGGAAATGCAAAATTTGCAACAGAATTATTTGAAGGAATGCGCGGGATGAACAGGGTATTTCAGGCTGCTGCTACCGTTGATTCCATTTTGCGGGGCAATCTTACGGAAAAGGCAGCCAAAGCTGGTTTAAGAAGTTTGTTTGTGGGATTTGAAACGCTCAACTCCGAAAATCTTATTACCAGCAATAAAAAACAAAATTTAGGAAAAGATTATTCGCGTGCTATCCAAAAACTGCATGATCTGGGAATAATGATCAACGGAAGTTTTGTTTTTGGAATGGATGATGATGACAGCGATGTATTTGGCAGAACGGTAGAATGGGGAATCAAACAGGGAATTACAACAGCCACCTATCATATTATGACTCCCTACCCGGGAACAAAACTTTTTACGGAAATGGAAAAAGACGGGCGTATTCTCACCCAAAATTGGGATTTATATGATACCCGTACCGTAGTTTATAAAACCAAAAAAATGTCATCCCAAGAATTGAAGCGGGGATACGACTGGTCGTATACTGAATTCTATAAATGGAAAAATATTTTCAAGGCCAGCAATGTACACCCGGATATGAAACATAAACTAAAGCACTTTGCCTATACTTCAGGATGGAAAAAATTCGAACCGGTATGGAATTTTATTATCAAAACCAAACAACTCAACCAGATGTTGCCTGTGCTGGAAGCTATCCTTTCAAAAGTACGTAACGCTACAAGTAAAAATAACATTTCAGAAGCACCTGATACAAAAACAGAATTGTACCGTTATTCAATATCAAAAAATCAGTTAACTCATTAAATAAATAATAATTCGACCGACAAACTAAATATAAATTCAACCTTAATCTAAAACGCCATGAAAAAAAACGATTGGATTCTTCTTGCCGCAGTGTTTTCCTACAGCGGCTTGTTCTACCTTCAGAGTGCAGGTGTCAATTATTTTATTTTTGCTATCCTGCTGGTTGTATTTCAACTTGTGCTTCAACCACAACTGGTAAAAAATAAAACCTGGTGGATGGCAGCAGCAGGATTGCTTTCTTCAGGAA
>JBMORL010000048.1:132479-134904 GCA_049322335.1 Bacteroidota bacterium | reverse complement strand
ACGCCATCCGGGTAATCACGCGCATTCCAGTCGTTGGCGTAATTTTCTTTCTGGTAGATAAGATTTCCCCAGCGGTTGAAGATAGCAAGATGATTGGAAGGATAAAATTCAAGATACTGAAACTCCAGCACATCGTTTACCCCGTCACCGTTAGGAGAGATGACGTTGGGCGTGACAATTTGTAACGGAACAACAGTAATGGTTTTGCAGATGGTGTCGGTGCAACCTTCGGCAGAGGTGACAGCGTGGCACACGGTATAGTCACCCGGAATGGTGTAGATGTAAACGGGATTTTGTGTGGGATCGGTATTACCGTCACCAAAACTCCAGAACCAGTTGGACAATGTTCCGGGAGAGTTGCTGTTATCGGTAAACGTTACCGGCTGTGTGGCAAAAACGGGAGAGCTGTTGGTGAAATCAGCCACAGGTTCCGGTTCGGTAGTTACGGCAAAAGAAATAGTGTCGGAATAACATCCGTTGGTTATTGCGTAAGCATTGTAGTAAGTGGTGGTGTAACTTCCGCTGGTGTTGCTGAGTGTGGTGTCGGTCATATTTCCCGTTCCGTTTAATCCGTTTCCGTACCAATACACGGTGGCATTGGTGGTGATGCAGGGAACCAGCGTAATGTTGGCATCTTCGTCCGAACAGATCACTAACGAGTCGGGGACTGCCGTAACCTGTGCGACAGGTTTAATATTGAGATTAATGGAAGGCCATCCGCTCACTGTATTTCCGCAGGCATCGGTGACAATCGGGGGAGGAAGAGGAACGGTAGTTGACGTATCACAATAATTTGGACAATTCGGATTGATGAGTGTAAGCTGTTCAATTTCGTTCACATTGCTGCAACCGGCAGGAACACCCGCTACGGATTGTGCGACAGCCCAGGGATGATCGAATGTAAAAGGAGGAACTCCGTATCGCGCATAAATATTTACAGGTACATCACAGTCGTTGGCGCAAAATGAATTGGGAAAAATATTCACCATTGCGCTGTAGGTTTCTATAGTGTATCCTTCGATATACGCAGAGAATGGCCATAGGGAACCCGGATCGTAATACAAATAAGTGGTATTACATCCCGAACCACCGAATGTACGCGCCAGGTGCATCCGTAACCAAAACTGCTGCTGGCTGCACGATTGCGGAATACAACACAACAACGGAGATTTAAGATTATAATTCTGCAGGTAAGCTGTTCCGGCAATATCACCACCGGGAGAAGCCACCGTAAACGTAATGGAATTGTTGCACGTTGTGCTGAAATACATAGCTCCGTCACTCATCCATGCTCCAAAAAAAGGATCGGCATAATAACTGGAAGTCACACTTAAATTGGTAACAGTAATTTGTCCCGGAATAGTAACTAAAATGCTGTCCACGTTATACGCGGGTGAAAAGCACGAAGGCATAAATCCTCCTGTCCAGTTAGAAGTGGGGCCGGTTACCAGCGGATCAACCGTGATAGGAAAAACCCTTTCTGTGCTGTGCAACCATGTTTCATCCACAATTAATTTCAGCTGCCATCCTGCATCAGGCATCCTGTAGGGATAATAATAACCCACAGTAGTTTTTCCATCTGCATCATAAACAAGAATGGAACCAAAACGCATAAGAAAATTTCCTTCTTTGTCTTTTATTTCAATATGTCCTTTTATACGCTCTTCATTATTTTCGGTAATCGTTTCAGAAAAATCTTTCACTCCTGTTATGGTACAACCTTCGGGTAATCCTAACGATTCGCGGATGACAAGTTCGCCAGCGGGAAGTGAAGCCGCATTATTGATGATATAACTGTATTTAGCACCGTTGTTGCGAAAATGTACAAATTTGTCAACGCCCGGAACAATGTTGCTGAACATAGCGGTATCACCATGCACATAAATATTATCGGGAATTTCTGCTTTTTGCTGATTGATAGAAACCGTAGTGCTGAAAGAATAGATATAATTTAATTCCGGAACAAACATTGAAATATTTCCGTTGGCATTTATGCAAAAGGGATGTTGTTGTTCATCTGCGATCCATCCGCCATTGGTAAATTTTAGTTCTGTGTTTATCGGAACCAGCTTTCCTTCTTTATAATAATTCACCGGCTCACGCGAAACATATTTTACATACGCTCCATCCGGTTTACGGAAACTGGCAGAGTTAAGCGTACGCTCTGATTCAATTTCTGTCCACGCTTTTTTCTTAATACGATAGGGAATTTCATCTTCTGCTGCTTTAAAATCTGTCACAGGTTTTGCACTTTGCTGAGCGGAAAGAATAGTGTGGTTGGAAAATAAAACAAAGAAAAAGAACAGCATTGCGAATGTTCTCGATACATCACGCCAGGGCGCATGACTACTCGAACTGACTTTGATTTTGGCTGAATGATTATTAATTTTTTCTTTATCTATTGGCATCATATTGTCAGGTCGGG
>JBMORL010000048.1:109955-132379 GCA_049322335.1 Bacteroidota bacterium | reverse complement strand
TTATACATCCATTGAAATGAATTGCCTGTAGTATCCGGAGTTGAAAGTAAAGTTCCGTTTACGTTTATTGCAGGAACAAGATTCTGGCAATACACGGCAGTGATCGTATCTGAAAAAGCAACACAACCGTCAGTATTTATAGCCACCACAAAATAATCTCCCGAAAGCAGAACTGTATCTGTAGGATTGGTTTCTCCCGACAGCGGACTTCCGTTAAAATACCATTGCAGTAAATACGAAACAGAATCAGTATGCAATACATGATTCAGTGAGTCGTAATAAATATTCGGCTCACCGGGATAACCATTCACATGCACCGTATCGGCAGAAACAACTGATGGCGCGGGAGGAATGATAACATGATCGATAGTATAACTTACAATGGCATCTGTTCCCGCGGCACAACCCGAACAACCGTTCAGGTTCATAGTGTGGGTTCCTATCAAATCATCACCACCATAAAAAATTTCATAATCATCTTCATCCCACACTTCCAGAACATACGTATTGGCCGGATCCATCACTATGCTCACTGTCCACGAAAGAGGTGGATAAGTATCTTCTACATAATTGGAATTGTAAATAATATTTCCGTTTTCTTTTATTTTAAAATACGGATCAGGATTTAATTCCGTTGGATATCCCCATGAAAAAACACTTTGAATAGTATTGATCGTAACATCAGTTAATGTATACACATGCACCGTGGTAGTATCTGCCCAGGCCTGGTAATTCACCACAAAATCGCCAATGGTATTGTAAATCTGAGGAGCGGGATTTTCAACAGTACTTGTATTTCCGTTTCCGAAATTCCACGCATAGGCCAGTAATCCCGGGTTGTTATTGGTAAAATTCACCGTCACCGGCAAACATCCGTTGGAACCCGTCATGCTGAATCCGGTATTGGAAACCGGTGTGTTATTGGGAAGAATTTCCATAAACACCTGGAAGGTAACCGGAACTCCCTGCACAATGGTAAGATCGGCAATTACGGTTACATCCACATTATATTGACCGGCCAAAAGTGGTGTGCCGCTCACATTCACACAGCCATATTGATTCACCTGCGGATCGTAGTTGCATCCGTTTCCTGAATTATTACACACCCAGTTTAAACCCACCGGAAGCGAGATGGAAAGAATATGAAAATTGGTGAACTGGTAACCCATTGTATCCAGCGGCAAAACGAAAGTGATGTCCTGGTTATAGGATTGTCCTACATATCCATCGGGCAATGTGTCGGGATATAATCCGGGCGAAGTTTGGCTGAAGTCAATGGTGCATTGGGAAAAACCTGTTTTCCCGAATGAAAATAGAAGTACGGAAAGTACTAATGGTAAAAGTCTTTTCATGCGCAGTGTTAGAAGGCTTTAAAGATAACCATTTTTTTCATTCACACAAGAGTGACATCCCCCTTTTATTCATAAGGGGAAGTACGATAACCCTGCGGATTGTCATTGCGGGTGAGTCTTCGGGCGAAGCAATCTGCATTAGTGCGAATGGACAATTTGTCTTTATAATGCTTCCCGAAAATGCAGATTGCTTCACCCCTCAGGGCAGGGGCTCGCAATGACCGGCACACAGCAAGCGGCAGGATAGTAAATTATGTCAGGAAAGGAAAAATAACGAATTCTCTGTTATATTTGCACAAAAACCATCACTATGAGTTTAGTTATTGTCGGAACCGTTGCCTTTGACGCCATTGAAACCCCCTTCGGAAAAACAGATAAAATAGTAGGTGGGGCCGCTACTTACATTTCACTGGCGGCTTCATTTTTCCATAAAAAAAATAAACTCATTTCCGTTATTGGTGATGATTACGATATGCCCATGCTGGAAAAAATGAAAGCAAAAGGCATTGAGCTGGAAGGATTACAAATTAAAAAGGGAGAAAAATCTTTTTTCTGGGCAGGAAAATATCATTACGATCTTAACTCACGCGATACACTCGATACACAATTGAATGTGCTGGCCACTTTCGATCCCGTTGTGCCCGGTTCTTACCAGGATTGTGAATTCCTCATGCTGGGGAATCTGGATCCCAATGTGCAGATGAAGGTGATAAAGCAACTGAAAAATCGTCCGAAACTCGTTGTGCTCGACACCATGAATTTCTGGATGGATATTGCTCTTGAACCACTGAAGGAAGTAATGAAAATGGTGGATGTGATTACGATCAATGATGAAGAAGCGCGCCAGCTTTCAGGTGAATACTCGTTGGTGAAAGCTGCAAGAAAGATCATGACAATGGGGCCGAAATATGTAGTAATAAAAAAAGGTGAACACGGAGCGTTGTTATTTAATAAAGAACAAATGTTTTTTGCTCCTGCTTTACCATTGGAAGAAGTAATGGATCCTACCGGAGCAGGAGATACATTTGCAGGAGGATTTATCGGTTTCCTGTCACACACAAAAGATATTTCTTTCGATAATATGAAACGCGCGATCATCATCGGTTCTTCGCTGGCTTCTTTCACCGTAGAAAAATTCGGAACCGAAAGACTGCTTACGCTCACCAATGATGAAATCGATCACCGCATCCAGCAGTTTGTGAACCTTGTGGATTTCAATATCGAATTTGTAGAAGGATAATGGCTGTTGATTACAGGACATTCAGGCCTGTAAGAGCCATTAGTTTCAAAGGAAAATTCCTCGTTGCCGGTTTGCGTTTTTTGTTCAGGATCCTTTCTCTTTTTTATGGAAAAAAGTGGAAATATCCTGTCCCGTTTCACCATGAAGATCCGAGGTTGATGTCCACCCGCGACAAACTGTATCTCGGTTACAAATATTATTTCAAAGCTATTGTAAATGCCGAAAAAAACAGCGGACTGGAAGATTATTTCCGGCACCAGAATCTTCATTTCCATCTGCCCGAAGGATTTGTACAACATAACGTCATTACCCTAAGCGCAGCTGGCGACCTGATGCCGTATGAATGCATTAATAAAACGGTATGCAAAAATTTATGGGATGAAACCGGGGATCTCTTTTTTTCATCCGATATTGTTTTCGCCAACCTCGAAACTCCTGTTGACAGGAACAAAAAAGCATCACTGGTTCCCGAAGTGATGTTAAGCCACATGTTGTTCAATGGTGATGAAGAAATGTTTGAAATCTTCAGTGGAAATGGGAAATACAAGGGATATGATGTTTTATCCGTGGCCAATAACCATTCTCTTGACCAGGGAAGTGAAGGATTAAAAAACACAATGCGGTTTCTCAAAGAAAAAAACATTTCGTATTGCGGGGCTGCGCTAACTGAAGAAGAAAAATTTCAGTTTCCGGTTTTGGAAAAAAATGGAATAAAAGTAAGTTTTGTTGCATTTACGTTTTCCCTCAACGAATTTACTGTTCCCGAAAACGACCCCTGGCTCTGTAATCATGTTTTGCTTAACACAAAGAATCCCGATCTGTTACCGGTGATACAAATGGTGAAAGAGGCCAGGAAAAAATCAGACGTGGTGGTGTTGTCACTGCACATGGGATGCGCCTATCAATTGTGGCCATCTCAGCATATTGTAAATAACGTTCACCGGGTATGCGTAGAAACGGGAGTGGAAATCGTTTTGTGTTCTCATCCCCACAATCCGCAGGCCATGGAAAACTTTGTGTATGAAATGAACGGAGAGCAAAAAGAAACATTCATTGCATACTCGCTGGGCGATTTTGTGGCATACGATATTTACAAATGGTGCCACCTGCCGCTGATGCTGAAGTTGCACATCGCCAAAGGAGAAATGAACGGCAAACCCGAAACCCGCATCGCAAAACTTGAAATACATCCTGTTTACGCCAAAGCAAAAATTGAAAACGGAAAAGTACACGAACTGAAATTTATCCCTTACCCCGAAGTAAAATCTCACCCCGAAAAATGGCTGGATGACGAATATTCAAAAACAGAATTTGCGGAGTTGGAGGATTTTTTGGAAACTATTTAAAAGAGTTATTTCAAATCCTTCCATTTTTTATCCATAAACAAACTAATTGAAGCACCTGTAAGGCCAAACCAAAGTGCAAATAATACAGAAACCAAACCCATATTGTTTATGTTAAAATAATCAGTTCCACCTATAAGATGGTTTAAATGGGATACGAAGAAGGCACTAACTCCACCCGTTATAGTTGTATATATTAACAACCGTAGTTTATTTTGTTTGTGAAAGAAAAACAAAAGCGAAAAACAAAATGATAAAGATATGCCTAAACAAGTGGATAGTTCAATACTGCTGATTACCCGGGGTAACAAAAGATATAATTCAGTTATTATTACGTTAATAAAAACAGCCAACAAGACCATGATTGGGCATAAAAATGTATTAAAAATTAAAGCCCATTTTTGTTCCCTGTAATATTTTAGATTCGCAAGCGAAGTGAAAAATCCGAATAACAGACCAGAGGTTAGGCCGGTCATAAACCAGTATTCATAACAAAGTAAAATTCCGGTTACTGCTCCGGAAATGGCTGAAAAAAAGAAGGTTATAATAGCAGTATTAAATTTCACTATAATAATAGTATTTTGAATTTATTTCAAAATTCATTTGTTCATGTATTCGTCATTCATTTGTTCGGTTTTCGAAAAAATCTTGTTTTATAAAAATATAGGTTTCAACAACCAAACTCCCAACACCACAAAAACAATCCCCGTAATCACATTTATTGCATTAAACACTTTTTCATTAATATATTTCTTCAGCATCGAAGCTCCCACTGCGATCACCGACTCGGTGAAAAATATGGCGCATAATGCAGCACCATAAAAGGTCAGCATGGAATTTTCATCAAATTCCAGTGTGTTTTTGGCATATGCAGAAGCAACGATCCATTGGAAAAAATTTCCCGGGTTGAGGGAATTCAGCAAAAAACCGTTGGCTATGTGGAGGTAAAAAGGAGCTTCAGAAGTTTTTGGATACAACACCGATCTTTTTTTCACAATACTGAATATTCCCATAAACATCAGCAATGCGCATCCCGTTATTCTTACAATTACATCTGCCATCCCATGTTCGGGAATCAGGTTGGCGTTGAAATAAGATAATGTTATCAGTAAAATGTCCGAAACAATTACCCCGAGAGAGATCAGCATCCCGCTTTTCAGTCCGTTGTCGATGCTGTTTTGTATAATGGAAAAAAACACCGTGCCCAGCATTATGCTGAACACCATTCCCGTTCCGAAACCATGAAGGATCGCGTCTGTCAAAAGCCAGAATTTGCGTCAAATGTAAGAAAAGAGATTGAGCCGAAAATTTTCGTTAATGGAAAACGGATGTTTGGTGCGGATAGATGCAAGATGCCGCTCCTGACGGAGCTCTTGTGAAAACGAAAACTATTTACTACAAAGATGGCACCACTAATGGGGCTGGGAGATCAGAAAATGTCAGCAGAGTCCCGTTAGGGACGTCATCTTTGTAGAAGAAATATCAAAATAAAATAGCTCCGTTAGGAGCGGCATCTTGCATTCTCTCATCTCTCACTCGCCTCACATCTCCGTTTCTTTTTTAACCTTGTTCATCATCAGCTCATAAACAACACTGTGAACGCGTTTTGTTGTCCCCAGTTCAATGATCTTTTTATTATCGGAAACCGGATGCACACGGTTGGTGAGAAAAATATAAATGATTTGTGTTTCAGGGTCAATCCAGATGGCTGTACCCGTAAAGCCCGTGTGTCCGTAAGTTTTATCAGAAGCATGGGGAGAACAGCCGTATGTATTTCCCGAAATTTGTTTATTGAATCCCAACCCGCGGTGTGTTCCGGGTTGTGAAGAGGTGAACAAATCAATGGTAGCGTTATTAAAATATCGTTCTCCCGCATATTCTCCTTTGTTGAGCCAGAGTTGTGCAAGAATAGCAAGATCATAAGCGGTAGAAAATAATCCTGCATTTCCTGCAACACCACCATACAAGGCGGCAGTGGGATCATGCACATATCCCTGTAACAATTGTCCGCGCCAGTATTTATCATCTTCGGTGGGAACAATTTCATCAACTTCAAATTCCTTCTCACGCGGATTAAAACAGGTGCGTTTCATTCCCAGTGGCGCATAAAAAAGTGAATCGAGATAACGGTCCCATTTATTGTCAATTTTCGAACGGAGAAAAGTAAATAATACATTCATATTCGCATCGCTGTAGAGATAATCTTTCGTTCCGCTGGTACCTAAACGGTTGAGGTCGTACCACAGTGTGTCCACACAACATTTTTCGATATAAAAATTTTCAGCAACGCGCACAGAGTAATCCTCATTGGGCTCATCACAAAAATACAAATCAAACTTACCAAAGTCTTCATCAAAACGGAGATAACGTATGATATTGTGTCCTGCAGGAAGGCCGCTGCCATGAACCAGCAGCTCGCGGAACGTTATGTTTTCAAGTGTGCTGTTGTAAATGTGATGATCACGCAGCGTATCGGGAAGATGTTTGTAGAGCGAATCATCCAAACCATACTTTTTCTTTTCATAGAGATGCATGGCCATAACGGTGGTGGCGCATGTTTTTGTCATGGAAGCAATGTCGAAAAGGTGATCGGTTTTTGTGGCGACTTTTGCTTCATAGGTATGATGTCCGTAAGCTTTGTGGTAAAATATTTTTCCGTCTTTGGCAAACAACACTACGCCCCCGGGAAAGGCACGGTTTCTTATTCCTTCGTTCATGATATAGTCGATAGAAAGCAGGGAATCGCTGTCAAATCCAAGTTCTTCGGGTTTTACGAAAGATAATCTTGTTTTTTTGGTAGCAATTCCCGCCCCTGCCTTAAATGAAGAAATGATTGCCGGAAGTTTTCCGCTTGATTTTTCATTGCCAAAAAGTTGTTCGGTAACAGCGGTATGTGCCATTCCCTTGTGGGAAGGAGAAAAGACCACGGTTTTAAAACCTTCAAGATAATCCAGGTTTTTCCTGTTGGAATAATTCACCACCACAATATTTTTTGAGGATTGCAATTTTTTTAATTCTTCGATTGATTTTTTATCACTTTCCTTCAGTAAATAATTATCAATGGAAACAATTACCAGTGAAGATCCCGAAAATGCTTTATTAGAAACTAAAGAGGACAGGTCTTTAAAATTGGTTGTACGAATTTCCATTCCCATACTTTTCACATGTGTGGCCAATGAGTTATCATATAACGGACTGCCCGCTGAAGCAAATAATGTTTTTTTTCCGTTAACGCGTTTCAATGGAAGAATTTTATTGTCGTTTTTCAATACACAAACCGAGGCTTCGGTCAGCAGTTTTTCCATCACTTCGTGCCGTGGATGAACCGGCCGGAAGGAAAGCGTGTCTTCCCGTTTTACCTGAACCCAGCTTTTGGCCAGCAATATTTTTTTTACCCGTTCATCTATAAGCTGTTTATCTATTTCCTTTGCTTCCACCAGTTGCGAAAAAGCAGTAAAAGCCTCCACGAAATTTTTCACTTTTATTAATCCCGCTCCCGATTCAAACATTTTTTCCAGTTGTGGTTTTATATCTTTTTTTTCATCGGCCGAAGCGAGAATTATTCCTTTGAATTTTAATTTGGAGGTAAGATAATATCCCACATCGGTTTTTTGTGTGGCGTCACTCATCCACCGCGGATCGGTTTCCAATACAGCCACACCGCTGTCAACCAGTGCCTGCAGGTAAGAAGTAGTGGTTTTCGATTTCAGGGAATCTTTTATTTCAAAAGGAATATAAGCCGAACTCAACAGGTGATGAGAAGCGTTTTGCCGGGAAAATAAAGTGGCGAGACGTGCGTATTTTTTATTTCCATAATGAAATCCTGCAGCAAAAATTCCGGGATCGCTTTTTAATGCGGTGATAAATGGCTCACTGAAAAAATTAAGCCCGTTTTGTTTTCCCGAAAGAGAAACATAATGCAAAAATTCATTTATCAAACTATCTTCATTGATATAAGTAATCATTGCACTGTCTGAAACAGCTGATTTTTTATAAAAGTAAGAAGGATCGGCCGCTCCCATGAAAAAAGGAATTTTTTCCTCCTGCCTTATTTTTTCAGCCATTTTTGTCATTTCTTCCGCATTAATATCAGAAAAAATAAATCCTCCCGGTTTGGGGATTTCAGCAGATATCACAGCAGAATCAACCAGGTTTACACTCAGTTCAACAACAAACAACTGGGCAATTTTTTCCGGCATACTCATTTTCGACAACACCGAATCGGCCCATTTTGGGTCAACATCCAGGAAAGAAACATGACGTAGTTTTTTCTCCTGTAGTTTTTCTTCCAGCTTTTTTTCGCGGTTGATAAGCAGCACTATGATAGACAAAGCTGCAGCAGCAAATAAAATAAGGTAAGCCAGCTTTTTTCTGCTCATGTAAGGATATCGTTACAAAAAAGAAAAATTAATTGAGAATAAAAGTACGCAACCAATCCAGTGCTTCCTCCTGGTTGTTGAATATTTTCAGGGGGACATTGAATTTATTTATGCCGGTAAGCAACAGGTTGGCATTTTTTATGGCGGGGGAATTCAAAACGGCAATAGCAGTTCGCATCTTCGCAAAGTCCGAGCCCGTTATCATAGTACGGGCAGTGGGAGTATAAACCAGTTCTTTTGCAGAGGTAAAGTCAATAAGCATAGGTGATTTTGTATTTTTGGTCACCTTATTCGCAGCCGCTATCACTTCATGGATCATCAGCAGGTCTACAAGAATTTTTTCAGCAGAATTTTTCCAGTAAACAAAACCATCGCTATACGCCAGTTCTCCAAAATTTCCCCTGGCGGCTGGCAAAATCACCGGTTCGGTGATCTTTATTTTATCGTTCTTAATCGGGCTGTCTACCATACTGATGGGCGCAAAAATATGAATAATCGATAAACTCCTGATAACTAACCACGTAAAAATTAACTATTTTTTAAACATTTATCCTTCAAACAGATACACTAAACCGATTTCTATAGTACAATCAACGGGCATTGCAGGCGAAATGCCCGGCTAAGCGGGGAGAAACGGTAACCCCCTGAAGCGAAAAACCCCGGAAACAGATCGAAAAAATGATAGTAAAAAAATCCCCCTCTCCATAAGAGAGGGGGCCAGGGGGAGAGGTTGCCCGAGCTGGATTCGAACCAACACAGTCAGAACCAAAATCTGAAGTCCTGCCATTAGACGATCGGGCAAAAGGGGCTGCAAAATTATGAAAATTTCGCTTTTTTAAAATATTTTATCATTTCTTCAATACTACGGCCTCCCTTCCAGTGGTTATTTTCCTAATTTCGCAACTCTTCAATTTCAACGAAATGGATTACAAAAAACTCAACAATCTCACCGGGTGGGCCGTTTTTGCCATCGCCACTTTGGTTTATGCAATGACGGTGGAACGCACGGTTAGCCTTTGGGACTGCGGTGAATACATCTCAACAGCCGATGGACTTCAGGTGGGACACCCTCCCGGAGCACCACTTTTCAATATGATCGGCCGCCTCTTTTCTGCCTTTGTCCCCGATAATATGGTGGCCTATATGGTAAATATGGTTTCTGCATTATGCAGCTCGTTTACCATTTTGTTCATGTTTTGGACCATTACATTCATCGTCAAAAAATTTGCTACCCGCAATGGCGAAGAACTGAATGAAGGAAAAATCTATGCTATTCTCGGTAGTGGTGCGGTGGGCGCTTTGGCCTATACCTTCTCCGATTCATTCTGGTTTTCGGCTGTAGAAGGTGAGGTATATGCCATGTCTTCTTTCTTCACTGCACTTGTTGTCTGGGCCATTTTTAAATGGGATGATGAACAGGGAGTGTTGGAAGCAGGTGGCGATAACAACGGAAAAAATCCCGATCGATGGATTATTTTCAACATGTTCATGATCGGACTTTCCATCGGGGTTCACCTCTTAAACCTTTTGGCTATTCCGGCTATGGCGTATGTATATTATTTCAGAAAATACAAACCCACTACACTCGGATTTTTCTCTACCGGTTTTTTCGGCATAGTTATTCTTGGTATTGTGCAGGGTGTAGTTATTCCCAAATTCCCCGAACAGATCGCTAATTCCGAATTGTTATTCAGAAATTCTTTTGGAATGCCTTTCGGAAGCGGAACGGTTTTCTTTTCGCTGCTGGTGATTTCCGTTATTGTTTATTCTCTTTATAACCTCTCCAAAAAAGGAAATACCGATAAGGCTATCAATTTTACATTTATTGCTATCATTTTTCTGTTCAGCCTTCTTATCGGGGGTTATATCTGGGCGATCATTATGGTGAGTGTTTATTTCATCATTTCCTTCTTCACACAAAATCTTACACTAAGATTTTTATTGGGAATGTTCGGAATTATTCCGGGATGGATCATCTGGGAACTGTTTTTCAAAAAAGAACAGGATAAAGAAGCATTATTCGCACGAATAAAAAGAGGAACCAGCGTAGCTATTCTTTCTTTTACTACTCTATTGATCGGGTATTCCTGTTTTATGATGATTGTTATCCGCTCCAATGCAAATCCACCCATTGACGAAAACAATCCGGAAAACCCGGTGGGATTATTGTCTTATCTTTTACGTGAACAATACGGAACATGGCCTATTGCCTACGGGCCTTACTGGAATTCTTCACCCATGAGAGATGGCGATAGTTATAAGTATGATGCAGGAAACCCGGTGTATATGCGCGGCTTCTCTGTGAAAAAAGGAGATAAATTCATAAAAGGATTCCGTACACAGGCTGAAGCGGATGCGTATGTAAAAAAGAATAACAGCAAATTACGCGGAGTAGAAGTAGTGGAAGAATATTTTGTAGCCGATGACCGCAAACATGGTGAGTTGGTATATAAACCCGAACACAGTACTTTCTTCCCGCGCATGTTTAGTCCCGATCCACGCCATATTCACGGATATAAAATGTGGTCGGGATATTCTGAAAATCCGGACGAGAATCCCGGAAAATACAATGAAGATCTCAAAGAACAGTTTGAAGGAATGGTTCGATACTACCAAATGGTAGAAGAAAAAGCAAAGGCAGGACAAGCTTCTCCACAGGAAATCCAGGAGATGAAAATGATTGAACAGGAACTTTCTGAAATGCAGAAAAACGGAATCAAACTTCCTTCCTTCGGACAAAATCTCACTTACTTTTTCGAATACCAGATGGGTTGGATGTATTGGCGGTATTTCATGTGGAATTTTGCCGGAAGACAAAATGACGAACAGGGACTGGACGGAAATCCGCTGAGAGGAAACTGGCTGAGCGGAGTAAATTTTGTGGATAGCCAGATGTTGGGCGATCAATCGAAACTTCCTGAAAGTATGCAACGCAACCGTGCCTACAACAGGTTTTTTATGTTGCCACTCATTCTCGGTCTCATTGGAATGTTCTGGCAACTGGTGCGCGATACCAAAAACTGGTTTATCATTATGCTCCTGTTTTTCTTCACCGGCATTGCCATTATCATTTACCTCAATCCAAAACCTTTCGAACCACGCGAACGCGATTATGCTTATGCGGCATCTTTCTATGCTTTTGCTATGTGGATCGGAATCGGGGTGTATGCTCTTTATGATATGGCAAAAAACCTTCAGTGGAAACAATTCGGACAAATTGCCGGTGGTGTGTTTGGTTTCGGTGTTGTGTTGTATGGAATTGAAGCAATGAATTCCGACTCACATACTTTTTCTCACGTTATTTTCTATTGTGGCGTAGTGGCGCTTGCACTGATAGCGTTAATGATTGCTATTCAAAAACAATCAGAAAAAATTCTGGCACTGGTGGCTACAGTGATTTGTTTACCTATTCCTTATCTCATGGCCAGCCAGGGATGGGATGATCACGACCGGAGCAATCGTTCTATTGCGCTCGACCTGGCAAGAAATTATCTGGAAGCCTGCGATAAAAACGCTATTCTGTTTACTCATGGTGATAATGATACATTCCCGTTGTGGTATGCCCAGGAAGTGGAAGGCATCCGCAGAGATGTGCGCGTTGTAAATTTAAGTTTATTGGGAACCGACTGGTACATCGACCAGATGATCCGAAAAGCGTATGAAAGCGAACCGGTACCGTTTACTATTTCAGAAGATTTGTATCGCCAGTCAGGATCTATGGACCAGGTATTGTTGAACACCGGCAATATGACATATGTAGACCTGAAATTTGCAGTGGATTCCATCAGGAACGAAGACAATCATAAATCCATTCGCGGAAGAAAATTCCCTGAAATGGTGTCGAATAAATTTTTACTTCCCGTAAACAAGGAAAATGTAAAAAAATACGGCATTGTTCCCGAAAAACACATGAACAAGGTGTTTGATACCATACGTTTTACTGTACCCAAATCCTACATCATGAAAAATGATGTAATGATCCTCGACCTTCTTGCGAATTTCAACTGGACACGCCCGGTATATTTCGGTGCGCGCGGGGAATCGGATGCTTATGTGGGATTATCCGAATTCTTCTCGGCAGAAGGACTCAGCTATAAGCTGGTGCCCGTTAGATTCGGTAAAAAAGTGCCGAATATGATGGGATATGTTGATACAGACAAAATGTACGACAACCTGATGAATAAATACCAGTGGGGAAATATGGAAACCCCGGGAGTAAACGTAGATTATTATTCACGCTCACTTACCGACCAGTATCGCCAGCAGTTTGCCAATCTCGTGGATGCATTGGTGGAAGAACCCTTGAACATGGAACTCAACACCGGCAGAAATATTCAGCGATTGACAGATACGATAAAAAAGTATGAAGCCAATCCGCAAATGGAGGCGCAACTGGCACCACTAAGAAGATCTCTCGATTCGATGCAAAAGCAAATGCCTGTAATCGAAAAAATGAAAAATGAAAATTTTGATAAAGCGAAAAAACTCATTGCACATTGCCTTAAAGTAATGCCCGAAGAAAATGTTCCCTATGACGAACACATTACTTCCATGGCAGGAGCCAGTTACCAGATGGGCGATGTGGAAACAGGAGACATGCTTTCACAGAAAATAATCGAAACGCACACCGCCAACCTCGAATATTATTTCAGCGTGGAGCCGCGTTTCTCCTATAACATGATGAATGCTGTCAGCGAATCGCGTTATACCCTGATGACTATCTACCAGGCCGTGCACATGGATGAAAAAGTGAAATCGAAATCGAAGGTGGCAGCACAAATCGAATCGGTTTTCATGGAGCACGATACCCAATTCAGAAAATGGGTGGAAGACATCAGAAAATACGATAAGAAAAACGCTGATGTGAAACTGCAAACATATTTCCGTTTCGACTTCGGACGATAAAAATTGTATACCGCCAAAACACCGCGAATTGTAAAAGCACTGTACCGCGACCTGGTGTGGAAAATCTCCACTCCCGATCCGGTACTTTTTCTCACTTTCGATGATGGCCCGGTGCCAGAAGTTACTCCAAAAGTTTTGGAAATTCTCAAACAATACAACGCCAAAGCCACTTTTTTCTGCATAGGCGATAACGTAAAAAAACATCCTGAAATTTACCGGCAGATACTGGAAGAAGGACACCGCACCGGTAATCACAGCTTTAACCACCTTAATGGCTGGAAAACAAAAAACGCGGTGTATTACCGCAATATTTTTAAATGTTCCGAAGAAGTAAATTCTGCATTGTTTCGCCCGCCCTATGGAAAAATAACCCGTTCACAGTCAGCTAAACTCAAAAACCGTTTTTCCATTATAATGTGGGATGTGTTAAGCGGAGACTTCGATCGGTCTGCCACAAAGGAAAAATGCCTGCAAAATGTCATTCAATCGGCCAGCCCCGGATCGATTATCGTTTTTCACGACAGCATCAAAGCGGCTGATAAAATGTTATATGCATTGCCAAAAGTATTGTCGCATTATTCTTCCATCGGATTTTCTTTCCCCGCCCTCCCCGAACGGATTCCCGTGAAGTGACCTGCGTTTTTTCTCCATTAACAATTTAGTTTTATCTTAGGCGCATCAATATCAGAACAACGTGTTAGACCCGATTCTCGAAGGATTTTTTATGGGATTTGTACTCAGCCTCCTGCTGGGCCCCACGTTTTTTCTCATCATTGAAACCAGCATCAAACACGGAATCAAATCTGCACTTTTTCTCGATCTCGGAGTATTGGTGGCCGACATCATCTTTATCATCATCGCGTTCACCTTCTTCCGCGAAATTCCACTTCTCGAAAAACATGAAAACACTCTCGCTTTTGCCGGTGGAGTGATCTTTATCCTCTTTGGAGCCTATACATTCGCCAAAGGAGGAACAAAAAAACATAGTGAAAATGAACCTATCCAGGCCGGACAGAAATACCTGCGCAATTTCCTCAAAGGTTTTATTCTTACCCTCGTAAACATAGGCATCCTTTTTTACTGGTTTGGGGTGATGGCCCTCGGCTACACCAAAAATAAATATGACGACCAGCAAATTACCGTTTACCTGGTGTGTATCCTGGTGGTTTTTTTCGGGATTGATACAGTGAAAATTTTTGGTGCAGGACAGATCAGGAAAATAGTAACCCCCGAACTTCTTCAGAAATTCAACTGGGTGGTGGGCGTTATTATGTCCATTTTCGGGCTTTTTATGATCGTAAAAGGTTTCGGTTTCCTCGAATAATGTAACCTTTACGGCCGGTTTTACTTATAAACCGGAACTGTTTATATTTTTATACCCATCAGCATCTCAGCTTATAAAAATTACCTTCAATTTGCATGGTATTTGAATACACACACCCTATGAACCGTTTTGTTATTATCGCCCTTATCATGAATTTTTTCCTGCCCGCTTTTTCGCAGGGAAATAAAAAAGACGACCCCAAATCGCCCATAGAAAGAACGTATTGGGATAAAGACAAGAAAAAAATCCGCAGCGAGGGCCGTTACAACACTACCGGATTTTCAGGTATCGGTGAAGAAGAAGGCGAATGGAAATACTGGTACGAAAACGGAAACATGCAGGGAACCATTATGTATTCCAAAGGAAAATTCAACGGCCGGGTGGTGAATTATTATGAAAACGGAAAAAAAATGCACGAAGGCTGGTTTAAAATGAATGTGCAGGACAGCCTCCAAAACTCATGGTACGATAACGGGCAACTGAAAGAAACCGGCTATTATACTATGGGAAATAAAACCGGCACCTGGAAATACTATAACGAAGAAGGAAAACTGATGCTCGAGGAAAAGCATGAAAACGGGCTGGAATATATCATCACTTTTTGGGACAAAGACAAACAACTGATTAAAGACGGAAATGGTAAAATGCATTTTTATTTTACCAACGGGCAGATCCGCGAAGAATACAATTATACAGACGGACTGAAAAACGGAACATTTTACGAACGTAATGCCAATGGAAAAGTAATTGTGTCGGGAGAATATAAAAACGGAAAAAAATCAGGCAAATGGATCACCCGGGATGCATACGGAAAAATAAAAAAAGAACAGCAATTTGCCGATGGCCTTCCCGATGGCCCGTATGTGGAATTTTTTGATAACGACTCACTCTACATAAAAGGAAATTTCAAACAGGGGAAAAAAGAAGGTATGTGGCAATGGTATTTTGATAACAGCACCCTGGACATGAAAGGAAAATTTGAAAACGACCTGCAGGAAGGAGAATGGATTTTCGGATACAACAACGGGAAAGTAAATTTTAAAGGAAATTTTGTAAAAGGAAAACGCGAAGGCACATGGGAATTTTTCTACCCCGAAGGAGAAAATTATATGACCGGAAATTTTCAAAACGATCTCAAACACGGAGAATGGATCACCTGGTATGAAAAAGGACAGGAACTTTCAAAAGGAAGTTATAAAGAAGGAAAAGAAGACGGGGTTTGGACAACGTGGTTTGAAAACGGTTTCACCAAAGATGAAGGTTCGTATACCAATGGCATAATGACAGGTGGGTGGAAAGGTTGGTTTCCCAATGGAAAAATGAACTACCAGGGAAGTTATACCAATGGGTTGAAATCAGGAAAATGGACCTTATGGTTTTCCAATGGAAATTTACGCGATGAAGGAGAATTTAAAGTGCTTAAACGCACCAAAAGCCTCGAAAAAGAAGTAAATCCCAATGCCCCCGTAGTAGAAGAAAGTGTGCGTCACGGCAAATGGATTTCCTATAACGAACAGGGACAAAAAGCGGCAGAAGGTTCGTATACCGATGGGAAAATGGAAGGGAAATGGTTGTTTTACCAGCCGGGAGAAAAAATTCTGTCGCAGGAAATGAATTACAAAAACGGAGAACCTCACGGCAAATGCATCAGCTACGATAAAAAAGGAAGAATTATTTCAGAAATCAACTATAAAGAAGGCGTCTTCCATGGCGATCATAAAACCTATAACGACCAGGGTAAACTGGTGCAACACATCATTTATAAAGACGGCCGTAAAGTAAAAGATGCCCTTAAAGGCAAGTAAAACACTGTAAATCAGTAATTTTAAAAGAGTTTTTGACTTTTATCCGGATTTGGTGTATATTTGCACCGTTAAAACATAGAATTGAAAGAAGAGGGGACAGCGTCCCCTCTTTTATTTGACCACTATGACCGATAAAAACCATATCATCCACCTCGTTAATGAGGCTATTGCCGGAACAGAAATTTTCCTGGTGCATGTTTCTGTGGGCGGAAACAACCGCATCATGGTGGAAGTGGATAGTACTAACGGGGTGACCATTAGTGATTGTGTGAAGATCAGCCGTCAGATCGAAAGTCAGCTTGATCGTGAAAAGGAAGATTTCGAACTGAATGTTTCATCCCCCGGGCTGGAAAATCCGTTTCGTGTGCCGCAGCAATATGCCAAAAATATCGGCCGCAGCGTGGTGGTTGACCTGCTCAACGGCACACAGGTAAAAGGCGTTTTGAAAAACTTTGGCAACGAAAAAGTAGAACTGGAAACAAAAATAAAAGAGAAAACCGGAAATAAAAAAGAAGTAATAACAAAAAACCATTTGTATAACCTTAATGAAATCAAACAAACCCGCGTGGTGGTTTCATTTAAATAAATAACCATGGAAACCTTAAACCTGATCGAATCCTTTTCAGAATTTAAAGAATTCAAAAACATCGACCGTGTAACTATGATGAGCATCCTTGAGGATGTTTTCAGGGGAATGCTTCGTAAAAAATACGGAACAGACGAACACATCGACATCATTCTTAACGTAGAAAAAGGCGACCTCGAAATCTGGTCGAACCGCGAAATAGTACGTGACGAAGAAGTAGAGAATGAAGCTACACAGATTGCTATTTCCGAAGCTAAAAAAATCGAACCCGACTTCGAAATCGGTGAAGAAGTGTCGGAAAAAATTGAGATTGATGATTTCGGAAGAAGAAATATCCTTGCCCTGCGCCAAAACCTTATCTCACGAATTCTTGAACTCGAAAAAGATAACGTTTACAAAAAATACAAAGACCGCATTGGTGAAATCGTTACCGGTGAAGTATACCAGATATGGAAAAAAGAAATTCTTGTTCTGGATGACGAAGGAAATGAACTTATTCTTCCCAAGTCAGAACAAATTCCCACCGACTTTTTCAAAAAAGGAGACTCGATGCGTGCTGTGGTGATAAAAGTGGATATGCGCAACGGAAGCCCCGTGGTAATTTTATCCCGTACTTCTCCTGTATTCCTCGAAAGATTATTTGAACTCGAAGTGCCGGAAGTTTTTGACGGACTTATTACCATCAAAAAAATTGTTCGCGAACCGGGTGAAAGAGCCAAAGTGGCCGTTGAGTCGTATGACGACCGCATCGATCCTGTTGGTGCCTGTGTGGGAATGAAAGGTTCGCGCATTCATGGTATCGTTCGCGAATTACGCAATGAAAATATTGACGTGATCAACTACACCAGCAATAACCAGTTGCTCATTTCCCGTGCACTCAGCCCCGCCAAAATTACTTCCATTAGTCTCGATGAAGAAAATAAACGCGCTGAGGTGTACCTGAAACCCGACCAGGTTTCCCTGGCTATTGGTAAAGGAGGACATAACATTAAACTGGCCGGAAAACTTACAGGCTATGAAATTGATGTTTATCGCGAAGGAGCAGAAGACATTGATGACGTTGACCTCGATGAATTTTCAGATGAAATTGACACATGGATCATTGATGAACTTAAATCCATTGGTTGCGACAGCGCCCGCAGTGTGCTGAATATCGATAAAGATGAACTTGTAAAACGTACCGACCTCGAAGAAGAAACTGTAAACGAAGTAATCCGTATTCTGAAATCGGAATTTGAATAACGGCTTGCGAATAAACGTAATTAATTAAAGGAAGGAAATAAATGTCAGAAGTCAAAGCATTGCGATTGAACAAAGTGGCCCGCGAACTCAACGTGGGCATATCCACCATTGTGGATTTTCTGAATAAGAAAGGCCATAAGATTGACGCCAATCCCAATGCCAAGATTGACGAAGAAGTATATAACCTTCTGCTGGAAGAGTTTCAAACCGAAAAATCGGAAAAAGAAAAATCGCGTAAAGTCATTAACCGCGAAAAACGCGAAACCATCACACTTGATACCACAACTAAAAGGCCCCATGACGATTCGGACACCGAACCCGAAGAGATACTGATTAAAAATTTACAGGCCGAACCGGAACTTATCAAACCCAAACTAGATAACGATGTAAAAGTTTCGGTAGTGGGAAAAATTGATCTTGATTCACTGAAAAAAACAAAAACCGGGGATAAGAAACAAAAAGAAGATAAAAAAGAAGGGAAAACAAAAACAAGCGAACCGGTAGCAAAAGAAACTCCCCGGCCCGAAGCTCCGCAGGAAATTGAAACCATTAAAGCAGAAGTAGAAAAACTAAGCGGCCCGAAAGTACTGGGTAAGATTGATCTTCCCGTGCAAAAAGAATCCAGCGGAAAACAGGATGACCACGATCACAAAAAGCGGAAACGCAAACGCATTAAAAAAGTAAACGTTGAACAAACCGCACTCCAGGAAAAGAAAAAAGAACAACAAAAAGGAAAAGGCGGAAAATTCAGCAAACCAGAGGTTACTGAAGAAGAAATTCAGAAAGAGATTAAAGAAACTTTGGCTCGTTTGAGCGGAGGAGGAAAATCAAAATCGTCCAAACTCCGTAAGGAAAAACGCGAATTGCTCAGTGCAAAACGCGAAGAAGAAGCCATCCGCGCACAGGAAGAAGAAAAAGTACTCAAGCTTTCGGAATTTGTAACGGTAAGCGACCTGGCAAAAATGATGGATGCTCAAGCTACCCAAATCATTGGTGCCTGCATGAGCCTCGGAATTTTTGCATCCATCAATCAGCGACTTGATGCAGAAACCATTTCCATTATCGCAGAAGAATTCGGATACAAAGTACAGTTTGTTACAGCCGACATCCAGGAAGCTATCGTGGAAGAACTGGATGAACCGGATGAACTCATCAATCGTTCTCCGATTGTAACGGTGATGGGACACGTTGACCACGGTAAAACATCTTTGCTCGATTATATTCGTAAAGCTAATGTTATTGCCGGTGAAGCGGGTGGTATTACACAGCACATTGGTGCCTATGGTGTGGTGCTCGAAAACGGGAAAAAAATAACATTCCTCGATACTCCGGGCCACGAAGCGTTTACTGCTATGCGTGCCCGCGGAGCAAAAGTAACCGACATTGCCATTATTGTAATTGCGGCAGACGACAGTGTGATGCCGCAAACCAAAGAAGCCATCTCGCATGCACAGGCAGCAGGTGTTCCCATGGTATTTGCTATCAACAAAATTGATAAACCCGAAGCCAAACCCGATAAAATCCGCGAAGACCTTTCACAAATGAATATTCTCGTGGAAGAATGGGGAGGAAAATTCCAATGCCAGGAAATTTCTGCAAAAAAAGGATTAGGTGTAAATGAACTATTGGAAAAAGTATTGCTCGAAGCAGAACTGCTCGACCTGAAAGCTAACCCCAATCGCCTTGCCAAAGGAACTATCATTGAAGCTTCACTTGACAAAGGAAAAGGATACGTTTCCACCATTCTCGTTTCCACAGGAACGTTAAGAATCGGTGATGTTGTATTGGCCGGAACACATAGCGGAAGAGTGAAAGCCATGTATAACGAGCGCGGGGCACAGGTGAAAGAAGCCGGGCCCGCAACTCCCGTAACCATACTCGGATTAAGTGGCGCTCCCAACGCAGGAGATCTTTTTAACGTGATGGATGACGAACGCGAAGCGCGGAACATTGCTACAAGGCGCGAACAGTTATTACGTGAGCAGGGAATTCGTACACACAAACATATTACACTCGATGAAATCGGAAGACGCCTGGCTATAGGTGATTTCAAAGAACTGAACATTATCGTAAAAGGAGATTTTGATGGTTCTGTGGAAGCAATTTCCGATTCATTGATGAAACTTTCTACCGACCGCGTACAGGTAAGAATCGTACACAAAGGTGTGGGAGCTATCACCGAATCGGATGTATTGCTGGCCTCAGCTTCCAACGCTATTATTATCGGATTCCAGGTTCGTCCTTCGGTAAATGCAAGAAAACTGGCCGAAACCGAAGAGATCGATATCCGCCTATATTCGATTATTTACAAAGCCATCGAAGAAGTAAAGGATGCTATGGAAGGAATGTTGTCTCCCGAAAAGCAGGAAAAAATCATCGGTACGGCAGAAATACGCCAGGCTTTCAAAATTACAAAAGTGGGAACAGTGGCGGGATGTTATGTTACCGATGGAAAGATCACCCGTCAAAGCCAGGTGCGCATTATCCGCGATGGAATTGTAATTTATACCGGAAACCTCGGATCACTCAAACGATTCAAAGATGACGTAAAAGAAGTGACACATGGTTTCGAATGCGGATTGAACATTGATAAATTCAATGACATCAAAGAAGGCGATATTGTGGAAGCTTTCGAAGAAGTGGAAGTAAAAGCAACACTTTAAAATAATTAAACCCAAACCCCGTTAGAGATAGCGGGGTTTTTTGTTTACTGAAATATGAAAAAAAATAATTTATTTCTTTCGTCTGCTTTATTAGTATGGTTTTCGTGCGGAAATACGGAAGCCGGACAAGTGCCCCCGCATGAAAAAACCTGCAGGTTTTCCAATGAAGAAATTAAATTTATTGAAGGAGTAAAAGAAAATATATATTTCACGATCTATCTTACCGGTGACTTACCTGATGGGCTGAAAAAAATTGAAGAGGAAACAAAAAAATTACTGATAGATTTTCAGTTCCATAATTCTAAAATAAATTTCAGTTTTAAAAATCTTCACCAGGATAAAAACCAGGAACGGGTGGCACAGAAGATGGAAGAATTGTATAAACAAGGAGTGCCGTATTCGGAACTGGAAATGATAAAAGACGGAAGGCCGGAATTGAAAATTATTTTTCCGGGTGGTGTGGTTTCCTGTCGGGGTAAAGAATTTCCCGTTTCATTGTTTGATATTCCGCAGCTGGGTAAAAATTTTAATTATAAAACATTACATGAAAACATATCCGGTGGGCTAAACTTTAAATTTCTTTCTCTTATTAAAAAAGCCATGGCACCCCAAAAACCGGTTGTTGCCTTTCTCGGGGGTCACGGAGAAGCGAATGAGCATCAGACATTCAGCATTGCACAGGAAATGAAAATATTTTATGAAGTAAAAAGAATAAACATAAAAAACAATGAAGGGAAATACGACCTTCATTGCCTCGATGAGTTGGACGGCCTGATTATTTGTGGCCCCACACAACCTTTCGACAACCGGGAAAAGTTTATCATCGACCAGTTTTTGATGAATGGCGGAAAAATAATATGGCTGACGGATCCTGTTTATGTTGACGAAAAAGAACTTTCAGAAAGCGGAGAAACCATCGGACTGGCTGCCGGAAATGAGATAAACAATTGGCTTTTTTCCTATGGAGTAAAATTAAATGCTGAAGTAATTGTTGCTGAAAATTGTGCTCCCATTGCTTTTGCAGATCCCAAAATAAATATTTACAAATGGTATTTTTATCCACTCATAAAACCGGATACAGGTTTTAAAGCAACCAGGAGTGTGGGAGACGTAAAATTAAATTATCCCGGCACTGTTGATTTTACGGGTGATGAAAAACAGGTAAAACCGACTGTATTACTCAGCACAGGAAAAAAGCACAAAGTATACAGGGCACCGGTAAGAATTAATACAAAAATGGCAATTATGGAGAATGTTTTTGATAACGCTGTTTATCCTGAAAAGGCCATTGCTGTTTTGCTGGAGGGAACATTTTCTTCTGTTTTCAAAAATTCTGTCCCCGGGGAAATAGAAAAAGAAGTCTCATATAAAGACAAAAGCGGGTTTACAAAAATGATGGTCATTGCTGATGATGGCCTGATCATTAACGAATATGATTCGGTTTCTATGGTTACCCGGGAAGAACGGTACCAGTATTTAAAACTGAATAAAGATAAATATGGAGTAAAAAATCCCGATGGATCGGATAAATATTCTTATTCCAATCTGGAATTTTTTATGAATGTACTGGACGAAATGATGTATG
>JBMORL010000048.1:0-109855 GCA_049322335.1 Bacteroidota bacterium | reverse complement strand
GAAGAACGGTACCAGTATTTAAAACTGAATAAAGATAAATATGGAGTAAAAAATCCCGATGGATCGGATAAATATTCTTATTCCAATCTGGAATTTTTTATGAATGTACTGGACGAAATGATGTATGGAGATTAACCTGATTACGTAAAACTACGTATATTCACATCACGTTATACATTGGAAAATAATTTTGTTATGTTTGCGGGGTGAAATATAAATTTTATCCGTTTACCGTGTCCCCCGATTTTAAGACATTTGAGTTCATCAGCAAAGGCAAAAACGGCATGATCCTTAAAAGGGTTGGGTTTATTTCAACAGACCGGCCTTATGTTTTCAATCTCGGGCTGGGTGATGTCGATGAATCGGGCAACGTATTTGATACTACAATTACCAATAATGGGGATACCCATAAAGTACTAAATACTATTCACATGATTGTTTTGGAGTTTCTTCGACACGGGAAACTAAATAGTGTGATCATCCAGGGCAATACCCTTTCACGAAAGAGACTGTTTAAAATATATATTTCTGCAAACCTGTCACAAATAACCGGTGACCTGGAGATATTTGGATTTAACAAAGGGGTGTGGGAAAAATTTGAAAGGAAAAACGAATATTACATATTTTTAATCAGGAAAAAGAAATAATCAGTATATTTGTATATGAACCGAAACAAAAAAAATCAGGCAAAAAATAAAAACATAATTAAAAAGAGATCTGCAGGCTCAAAACATATGTCAGTTGATGCAGGGCTTGATAAAAATGTTATTCCGGAAGTTTTTATTAAAAAAACAAGAAAAGTTAATACGTTTCTTAACAAACACGGCCTTCCCGCCTAACTCAAATATTTGTCCCTACGCCTCAGTTTATCATCACCGGCAATGGCATAGCGGGCATCACCCTCGCTTATGAATTTCTGAAAAGAAAAACAGACTTTATTGTTATATCCGATCCCTCTCTTTCTTCTTCCTCACGCGTGGCAGCCGGAATTTTTAACCCGGTTGTTTTTAAACGACTCACCCTGGGATGGAAAACAGATGAGCTTTTCCCTTTTGCCGGAAAATTTTATCGCGAAGCCGAAACATATTTCGGAAAACAATTCTTTTTTCCCCTAAAAATGGCCCGCATTTTCCCGTCTGTCGAAGAACAAAATAACTGGATGTCAAAAACCGAAAGCCATTTTGCAGGAAAATATATCTCTGCGGAAAATACCATTACAGAAGAGTATTTAAGAAATATAAACACCCCGTTTGGATACGGTATTGTAAAAAATGCCGGTTACATCGACCTGGAAGCATTTATATCTGCCGTTACAGCACAACTGGAAAAGGAAAATAAAATCATATACCGGAAAATAAATTATAATGATATTCGTTTGGAAAATAACGGGGTGAGCATAAACGAAATTCAAACACAAAAAATGATATTTTGCGAAGGTTGGCTGATAAAAGACAATCCCTGTTTTAAGAACGTAAAAATGGTGCCCGCAAAAGGCGAGATTATTTATTTTAAAGCCAGCGGCCTGCCCGAAAATATTATTCTCCACAAAGGCTGCTTTATTCTTCCCAAAGGCAACAACACTTTCATCGCTGGTTCTACGTTCGAATGGAATGAACTCAACGAAACGATCACCCAAAAAGCAAAAAACGATTTAGAGGAAAAGGTAAAAGACCTGGTAAAAGTTCCCTTTGAAATTACAGCCCAGAAAGCTGGTGTTCGTCCCGCCAGCTACGACCGCAAACCCGTTATTGGCACCCATCCGCATCATCCGCAACTCAGTATTTTCAATGGTTTGGGTACCAAAGGAGTGATTCTTGCACCTTATTTTGCCAGCCAGCTGGCCGACCATTTACTACAGAAAAGCCCGGTAGAAAAAGAGGCAGACATTGCCCGTTTTTACATTTCTTAACATTCCTTTTCGAACGGCTGAACGGCCGGGGTGTACAGACTCACAGATAAAGCAAAAAACCTTACATTTATTCATCAATCCCAACATCATGAATCGCATTAAATTATTTTTCGGGGCTATTTTATTGGCTTTTACCACCAGTGCCATTACCACTATTGTAAAAAAAGGAAAACCTGTTATTACCGAAAAAGCAGGCCCCTATACGTTATTGCCCGAAGGAGGCGACTACGATAAACAATGGGCGAAAATCGATTCGCTCGACCGCAAGGGATTGCCCAAATCGGCACTCGAAGAAGTAATGAAAATCTATACTTCCGCCCAAAAGGAAAACAATGGCCCGCAGGTGATCAAATCCATGATCTATGTCATGAAATACAATTCTTACCTGCAGGAAGATGATTATGTAACCGCTATTGCCGGCCTCGAAAAAATGGCAGCCGAATCACAGGCTCCGCAAAAACAAATGATCCATTCCATTATTGCCGAAGTATACTGGGGATACTATTCCTCCAACCGCTGGAAATTCATGAACCGTACCCAAACAGTAAATTTCAAAAACGAAGATATCCGGACATGGGATTTAAAAACCATTTCACAACAAATCACCAAACATTATCTCCTCTCATTAACAAACAGCGATCTTACAAAAACAGTTTCTATCAAATCATATGATGATATTCTGGTTTCCTATACCAATACGCGCCATCTTCGCCCATCTGTCTACGATTTTCTCGCTCATCGCGCCATCGATTTTTTTTCAGGAACAGAATTTGATGTCACCCGGCCAGCCGTTACTTTTAAATTAGAAAACCCCGCGCTGTTCACTGATCTGAAAACATTCAACACACTGAACCTTTCTACTACCGACACACTTTCCACTAAATTTCATGCCATAAAAACATTACAAAATCTTTCAAAATTCCATGAAAACGATAAAGACACCTCTGTAATTGTTGACCTGGAATTAAAACGCCTCCGTTTCGTAAGAAACTATTCGGTAGTGGAAGAAAAAGATACACTGTATTACCAGGCCTTGCAAAACCTTTTCAATAAATACGCAAAACATCATTCGGCAGCAGAAATCAGTTACGAAATTGCCAAATGGCACAACGACCGCGCTGTGCGATACAATCCGGTTATATCGGATGATTTTAAGTGGGAAAATAAAACCGCCATACGCATCTGTGAAGAAACAATGAAAAAATATAAAGATGCTTACGGATCATTTTTGTGTAAGCAGCTTAAAACAAACATCGAACAAAAAACACTTAGTTTCCGTGCCGAAGATGCTTTTGTTCCCAATGAGCCGTCTAAAGTTATCATCACTTCAAAAAATATTGATAAATTATATTTCCGCGTCATTAAACCGGGATGGGATTTTAATATGAGTGAATCATACGACCAGGATCAACTCATTAAAAAATACAAAGAGTTTAAACCGGTTCACACCTGGGAACAGGACATGAAAGACGACAAGGATTTTAATTCGCATAATCTTGAAATTAAAATCCCCAACCTCGAAAAAGGATATTATGTTATTCTTGCCGCTACGGATAAAGATTTTAAAACTAAAAACCAGGCAGTGGCTTATACCGGTGTGGGGGTTACCAATATAAGTTATATTGAACGCAGAAGCTATACTGAAGAAAATTACGACATCACTGTTCTTCACCGCGAAACCGGTGAGCCGTTACAGGGGGTAAAGGCACAGATATATGAAAAAGAATATAACTATACTCTTCGCAAATACCAGGTGAAAAAAGCCGAAAGCTATACTACCGATGAAAATGGCTTTTTCCAGGTGAAACGGGGAAACAGGGATTACCGTTATTTTTATATTGATTTCACTTACGGTGATGACCGCCTGAATTCTGACCAGAGTTACTACCAGTATCGTCCCTACAACTACTCAAAGGCGCAAACCGTTACTTATTTTTTTACCGACCGCGCCATTTATCGCCCCGGGCAGACCGTTCATTTTAAAGGAATTCGTTTGCATACGGCTGATGACAACAAACATACGCTGGCTACCAACGAATCAGCCAATGTGATTTTGTATGATTATAATTACCAGAAAATTGCCGATCTCAATCTCACTACCAACGAATACGGAACATTTAGCGGAACATTCACTGCACCTACCGGTGTTATAAATGGCCAGATGCATATTACTGACGGATATGGCACACATTATTTTTCGGTAGAAGAATACAAACGGCCAAAATTTGAAGTGGTATTTGAACCGGTAAAAGGTTCCTATAAATTAAATCAAACTGTAAAAGTACAGGGAAATGCCAAAGCCTTTGCCGGATCTAACGTTGATGGAGCTTCCGTAAAATACAGAATTACAAGAAATATGTATTATCCTTACTGGTATTACGACCGATATTCTTATTACAATAATTCCTATTACTATGGGTATAACAACTATGCGGCCACCGAACTGAAAAACGGTGAACTGGTAACCGATGAAAACGGAAATTTTATGATTGAATTCACCGCACTGGAAGATAAAAAAGCAGGCAGGGGAACCATGAAGCCGAATTTCTCCTACACCATTACCGCAGATGTAACCGATATCAATGGCGAAACACATACCGCTGCCACCACCGTAAATGTCGGCCCCGTTTCCATGGTGCTTTCCATTGGTGTTCCTGCTAATATTGCGTTTTCGGAAAAAGAAAAATTTGTCATTTCTGCCACCAATCTTAATTACACACCTGTAAATGCAAAAGGAAACATTGTCATTCATAAATTAAAATCTCCCGAAACCACTTTTATTGAAAGAAGATGGGAGCAACCCGACCGGCATGCCCTTACCAAAGAAGAACATTATGCCGCTTTCCCCGGTGAATTATATGAAAATGAAAATGACCGGACATTATGGGCAAAAGGGAATAAAGTTTTTGAAATGAGTTTTGATACAGAAAAAAAGGACTCCCTTGAACTTAAAAATATATCTTCCTGGCAGCCCGGAGACTATATTCTTGAAGCTATCTCTAAAGATTCATTTGGCGTAGAAGTAAAAGATATAAAATATTTTACCGTGTATTCCGACCAGTCGGGCCCGATGTCGCTTAACAAACCTTATTGGAGTGATATCATTGATGTCAATTGCGAGCCCGGTGAAAAAGCCCGGTTTATGATAGGTACCAAATTAACTAACGTAAAAGCCCTTTACGAAGTAGAACACAAAGGAAAAATTGTGGAGAAAAAATGGCTGACGCTGAACAACGAACAAAAACTGATTGAGCTTCCGGTAGATGAATCGCACCGCGGAGGATATTCCGTTCATGTGGCCTTCACCAAAAACAACCGCAACTACAGGGAAACGTTTAACGTTTACGTTCCCTTCACCAATAAAGAATTTGACGTTGAATTTGAAACGTTCCGGAACAAAATTCTTCCCGGATCGAATGAAGAATGGAAGCTGAAACTAAAAGGTAAAAAAGGAGAAAAAATTGCAGCTGAAATGCTCATGACCATGTACGATGCTTCACTCGATGAATTTGCATCCAATTATTTTTCCTTCTATCCCTGGCAGTCGTATTACGCTACCAAAAGCTGGAACACCAGCTTCGGTTTCAACGCACGGAATGCATCCGTGTACCAGGATGAATGGTATACTTACTATTCCGCACCCGGAAAATATTACGATTATCTCAACTGGTTCGGATATCAAACCTATTACTACGGATATAACCGCTACTATTATGATGATATGGACGGGAATTATGCTGTACGCGGTGTGCGTGAGGAGTCAGGAGCGGAAATTGCAGAATTTGAAAAATCAGCAGATGAAAGTGTAGATAAAAAAGAAGCAGGAAATGGTAGTTTTAGAGTAAACAAGCAGGCGGTTGCAGGCTCAACCGCTATAGTTGACGGAAAATTTGATTTTGGCACCAAAGATGCTAACCTGGCAAATATCAACAGCCCGGTTCCTGCTGATGGATTTATCGGTGGAAAAGCAGGAGAGCCGAAGGACATGACAAAAGTAGCCGCCAGAAAAAATATGAGTGAAACAGCGTTCTTTTTTCCTCACCTGCAAACCGACCAGGATGGAAATGTGATTGTAAAATTCACCGCTCCCGAAGCACTCACCAAATGGAAAGTAATGGGAATTGGCCATACGAAAGATTTAAAAATCGGACAAATTACGGAGACGCTGCAAACACAAAAGGAATTAATGGTAATGCCCAATGCACCGCGTTTCTTCCGCGAGAATGATAAAATCGTTTTTGTATCCAAAATTTCCAACCTAAGCGACAAAGACCTTGAAGGTACAGCACAGTTATTTCTTTCGGATGCCATTACTACAAAAGCGCTCGATGATAAATTCAAAAATAACAACGCACAGAAAAAATTCAGCGTGAAAAAGGGGCAGAGTACTTCTGTTGCATGGGAAATTTCGATTCCCGAAGGAGTAGATGCCGTTACTTATAAAGTGGTGGCCAAAGCCGGAACTTTTTCTGATGGTGAAGAAGTGCCTGTTCCTGTACTCACCAACCGCATGATGGTAACCGAATCATTACCACTTCCTATCCGCAAAAAAGGAACAAAAACGTATAGCCTCACCAAGTTAGTAAATTCAAAATCGTCTGCCACGCTCAGAAACCACAAACTTACACTGGAATATACTTCTAACCCCGCATGGTATGCTATCCAGGCATTGCCCTACATGATGGAGTATCCGTATGAGTGTGCCGAACAAACTTTTTCACGCTTCTATGCCAATTCCATTGCTACGCACGTGGTTAATTCTTCTCCGAAAATTAAAGCAGTGTTCCAAAGCTGGCAGCAAAAATCGCCCGAAGCCTTTTTATCCAACCTGCAAAAAAATCAGGAGTTGAAAGAACTCATTCTCCAGGAAACTCCGTGGGTGCTCGAAGCAAAAGATGAAAGCGAACGTAAAAAGCGGGTGGCGCTGTTGTTCGACCTCAACCGGATGAGCAACGAATTAAGTTCTGCCTTGCGAAAACTCGAACAATCGCAATCGTCTAACGGTGGATGGCCATGGTTTCCCGGAATGGAAGAAAGCCGGTATATCACACAACATATCGTTACCGGTATGGGTCACCTTGATAAAATGGGAGTGAAAAATGTGCGTGACGACAGAAGAGTGTGGAATATGGTGGTAAATGCCGTTCGTTATCTCGATGCCCGCGTGGTGGAAGATTACGAATACCTCAAACGCCATTATCCCGAGTACAAAACCACGCAACACATTTCGTATGATGTGATTCAGTTTATGTATGCCCGCAGTTATTTCAAAGATCTGCCAATGGGCAAAGGATTGAAAGAAGCGATGGAATACTATTCCGCACAGGCGAAAAAATACTGGCTCAACTTCAACATCTATGCACAGGGAATGCTCGCCCTGGCTGCTCATCGCCTGGAAATCGATAAACTTGCTTTTGATATTACAAAATCCATAAAGGAAAAATCAATCACACACGAAGAACTGGGAATGTATTGGAAAGATAATGTAGCCGGTTATTCATGGTATGAATCTCCGATTGAAACCCACGCACTGATGATAGAAATGTTTGATGAAGTGGCCAACGATATGGAAGCCGTGGAAGAACTAAAAGTCTGGCTGCTTAAAAATAAACAAACCCACGACTGGAAAACCACCAAAGCAACTGCTGAAGCCTGCTACGCGTTATTATTGCGCGGGACAGATGTGCTGGCCAATGACGAACTGGTGGAAGTAAAACTGGGCGATATGGTAGTAGATCCCCGCCAGCAACCCGATGTGAAAGTAGAAGCGGGAACAGGATATTTCAAAACATCGTGGAGCGGAAACGATATTAAACCCGAAATGGGCGATGTAACCGTTACCAAAAAAAATGATGGTGTAGCATGGGGCGCATTGTACTGGCAGTATTTCGAACAGCTGGACAAAATCACAACACACGAAACACCGCTTAAACTTTCCAAAAAATTATTCCTGGTGAAAAATACATTTGCCGGTCCGGTGATTGCGCCCATTGACGAAACGGTAAAACTTGCTCCCGGAGATAAAGTACGCGTTCGCATCGAATTGCGCGTTGATCGTGGAATGGAATATGTTCACATGAAAGATATGCGTGCCTCCTGTTTCGAACCCGTGAATGTATTCTCACGATACAAGTGGCAGGACGGACTCGGTTACTACGAATCCACCAAAGACGCGGCTACCAATTTCTTTTTCGATTACCTGCCAAAAGGAACGCATGTTTTTGAATATGACCTTTTCGTTTCGCATGCCGGTGATTTCTCCAACGGAATCACTACTATTCAGTGCATGTACGCTCCTGAATTTACTTCACACAGTGAGGGTATTCGTGTGAAAGTGGAAGGGAAGTAGAAGAGATTTTAGACGGGAAGATAACAGATGAAATACTTTAGTCTTGCACACACCTTTAAGGGTTTTAAAACCCTGAAGGTATTTATTTACTAAAAAACGGATATTACAGAAGGGCCATACAAATATCCCGGATTTATCCCATGGCACGCCCCATTACCCCGTTGCTTTTTACCGGCAAATCACCCAACTTCCCGAAAAATCATATATTTGAACAAAATTCACGACTATGAAAAAGTTGTTATTCCTTTTCCTGATGGCTCCGGCTGTAATGTTCAACAGCTGCGGAGGCGAAACAAAATCAGACGGCAAAGACGGTGATTCCACTGTCGGTACCGAAGAGGTGGATTATACCGGGATGCATGAACACGATCTGTCGTCAAACGGGTTGAATACAAAAATTATGGTGCCCGAATTATTGTCACCCACAGGCGAAAAACTTCCTGTAGACATTGCCAAAAACGAAGATCTCCTCACCTGGGAAATCACTATTGGCACAGAATATCATCTCATCATTGAGGAAGTAGATGGAGAAGGAAACTACCTGCAAAGAGAAAAAGACCGGTTGAAAAATGACGGTGTTTTTGTGGTGGAATATATTAAAGAAGACGCCAATAAAATGGTGTATAAAGCCAGCCTGCCCAATGAAGCCGGCCCCCGCGACTATTATCATGCATTCGGTGTGGTAAAAATCAATAATGTAGAGTATATCGTAAAGAGTTTTGATATGGGAGAATTTTCTGAAGTCCAGGCAATGGATATGTATAAGTCCATCTGCTCTCTCATAGCAATGCCAGCTTAAAAATTTTTAGTCAACAAACAAAAAGCCCCGGGAGAAACTCCCGGGGCTTTTTGTTTTCATCCCTCCCTTGCCGTTGACTTCAGTCAACGGACAATAGAAAAAAGCATTTGAAGAGAAAGTACTTGGTACTTGAAGAGAAAGCACTTGAAGAGAAAGCACTTGAAGAGGGAAATACTTAAAGTAAAAAGCACTTAAGGAGAAAGTACTTGAAGAAAAAAGCACTTGAAGGGAAAGCACTAAAAGTAAAAAGCACTTAAGGAGAAAAAACACTTGGGCAAAGCAGGGAAAAACAGGAAATAATAAAGTAAAAATTTTTATTCTGCTTTCTTCTCTTTCTCTGCTTTCAAAGGTTTAATATAAATGTCAGAAAGGTCATAGTAGTTCATCGGGTTGTTAAAGTAGTTGTGTACAGATGACTGTATAAGCCTGTAATTTTCCACATACCAGATGATGATTACGGGGCAATCCTCCATCATAATTCTTTCTGCTTCTGCAAAGTATTGGTAGCGTTCTTCTTCTGTTTTAGCGCTCATACCCAATTCAAAATTCTTATCGAATTCAGCACTTTTATAGCGCATGGTATTAGGATGCGAGGGCTTATCCATTGATTCAGGAACATTTTTACCATAGCAGATAGAGAGGAATGTTTCGGGACTGGGATAATCAGCTACCCAGGCAGAGCGGAAAATATCTGCCCGGCCATATTCAGAATCTTCAATTTTTTGGGCAAGAGAAACCTGTTCGAGTTCTACATTTATTCCCAATACTTCTTTCCACTGACTGATTATTTCATTGGCTACGCGGATATTTTTTGCCCCGTAGTTCACTTCCAGTGTTATGGTGGGGAAGCCCTTTCCTTCGGGATATCCGGCTTCTCTCATTAGTTTTCGGGCCAGGTCGGGATTATAGTTATATCCTTTGATTTTGGATGTGTCGTATTTGGAAAACTGGTAAAGGGGTGGTGTGAGGCCGTAGTTTCCTGTATTCTGTTGGCTGGGCCCGTTGGCTGCGGCCTGGTTGTTCAGAATGTCTTCCATAATCTTTGTGCGGTCAATGGCATAGGCAAGAGCCTGGCGCACTTTCACATTCTGAAAATGGGGCTCTTTCATATTGATTTCATAAAACTGAACCGACATTTCGGGTTCACGCAAAAGAATGTATTTGGGCGGTTTGTTGGTGAAATCGGGAATATTTTTCTGAACTACTTCCGTTATTTTTTCTGCCGGCAGGCCATAGATCATAGAAAGCTTGTTGGCCCTGAACATTTCCAGTTCTTCGGTATTTTCTGCCACAAAATGGAAATGAACCGTATCTAAATAAGGTAGCTGATTTTCCCATTTATCCTTACGGTGATACTTCGGATGGGCAGCTAAAATAAGTTCCTTATTAGGGTCTCCGCCTTTGGTAACCATAAATGCTCCAGTACCCACTGCTATTTCTTTTCCGTACTTGTCCCAGGCTTCTTTTGGCAGGATAGCTGTAACAGGATTGGCCAGAATGTAGAGGAAAGAAGAGCTGGGAGTTATAGTGCGGATTTTAACGGTATAGTCATCAGAAATGCTTATCCCGCTTATTTCCTTTGCTTTCCCGTTATAAAAATCATTGGCGCCCTCAATACGTTCTTTGATGGAGTTGCCGAAAGCCTCATCGCTAACTCCTTTGGTGGCCAGCAATTCGAATGAAAATTTAACGTCAGAAGCCTTTAATTCGCGGCCTTTTCCCCCGGTGAAACAAGGATCATCATGAAAAAATACGCCTTTTTTAAGATGAAAGGTGTATTCCAGCATATCATCACTTACCTCCCATTTTTCGGCCAGTGAAGGCTGAATAGAAAGGTCTTTCTGGCTCAGGCGAACAAGGCCTTCGTATACCTGCCAGGCAATATGTGCGGTTCCTATTTCCTTTATATCATAGGGAAAAAGAGTTTTGTGCTTTTCGTTATTGGAAACATGAAAAGTACCTCCGTAAACCACTTCACCACCTTTGGCTTCCCGCTTCTTGGGCTGTTCCTTGCCATCCGGATCGCTTTTGTCCCCGTTTCCGCCCGAACATGAAGCCAATAAAAGGCTTGTTAACGCTGCATAAATCAATGCCTTATTCATTCTGTATGGAATTTGTCGAATTTTACAATTTTAGCACTAAAGCCGCAAAAATGCAAAATTTAAATGGTTAATAAGATTAATGCTGCAATTTTACCTGTTCATCGCGAAAAACAGCAGATAAATGGCAAAAAAATAGAGGATTAAACTTTGATATTTTGAAAATTGATCATAATATTGCGCATCATTAAAAAGACTGAGTACACGGAAATGAAAAACATTATACTCTCTATTACCTTCTTCCTGACAGCTTTCAGCGGATTCAGCGCATTTTTGGTGCTGGAAGGAAATTACCAGGGAAAGAACCTGTATGTTCAGAATCCGTTCGCATCAAGCGGGGTGGGTTTTTGTACCATTAAAGTTTTGGTAAACGATAAAGTTACCACCGATACGTGGGAATCCAGTGCGTTTGAAATTGACCTGAGCCTCCACCAGCTGAAAGTGGGAGATGCCGTTGTAATTAAAATTGAACACAAAGAAGGTTGTACCCCAAAAGTGCTTAACGCAGAAGTTTTAAAACCTAAAAGCACATTTGAAGTGGTTGAAGGTTCCATGAATATTTCCAATACCGGGAAACTCACCTGGAAAACCAAAAACGAAAACGGAAAACTTCCTTTCATCATCGAACAATTTATCTGGAACAAATGGATTCCCGTGGGAGAGGTAAACGGAGAAGGTACTCCCGAAGAACATTCCTACGAATTTCAGCTTACTCCACACTTCGGAGAAAATAAAGTCAGAATCAAACAGCTCGATTATACCAATAAGCCGCGCTACTCCCAGCCCAAAACATTCAGCGACCCTTCTGTGAAAGAAGTGGATTTTGTTCCCAAAAAAGTAAAATCAACACCTATCAAATTTGTGGAAGCAGGTACCGATAAGTCGGTGAAAACACGCTATGAGATTTATGACTCCTACGGTAACATCGTTAAAAAAGGATATGGCGACCAGGTAGATTGCTCCAGCATGAAGCCTGCGGCCTATTATATTAACTTTGATAACAAAGACTCACAATTCATCAAACAATAATAAAAAGACATTTATAATAAAAGCCCTGTGATTTTCCACGGGGCTTTTTTATTTTTATAGCATGAACAAAATAGAACACATAGGCATTGCTGTAAAAAGCATCGCTGAATCCGAAAAACTCTTCAGCCTTTTGCTGAATAAAACCCCGTATAAAACCGAAAAGGTAGAAAGCGAGGGGGTAAACACACAATTCTTTATGGTAGGCGAAACCAAAGTGGAGTTGCTGGAATCTGTAAAACCCGGCAGTGCCATTGCAAAATTCATTGAGAAAAAAGGAGAAGGGGTGCATCACATTGCTTTTGCCGTTGATGATATCAATGTGGAAATACAGCGACTAACGGATAACGGGTTTGAGCTGATCCATAAAACGGCAAAAGAAGGAGCTGATAATAAAATGATCGCATTTCTTCACCCTAAAAGCACCAACGGGGTGCTGGTGGAACTTTGTATGGAAAAAAAATAAAAACTTCAGTATGATCATTCACCACGTTGTTTCTTCGCGCCCACTTGTTAAAGACGGGGATCATTTTAAATACAAACGCGGACTTATTCCTCTCACACCCGGAATGGATAATGCGAATACTTTTCTCAATTTCGGACATTATTTAGTGGAAAAAAACGACATTGATCCTCCCGTTTTTAAACGAAATGGCGATTCTTCAGAAACCAATCATTTCCACACTCACGAAGGCGATTTTTATTTACCGGGAGAAGAATCAGAACCGTGGTTTAACGAAATTTTTACTGAACTGAAAAAGGAAAGGGAAAAACAACTCTATATCTATTTATTTGGTTTCGGCAATACCGTTAACCAGGAAATGAAAAAACAACTATCACCACTGCACAGCCATTATTTTCTCGATGACTGGGGATTGAATTCACCTGTGGGAAAAATCCTGCTCATCTCATGGCCCTCACAGGGAAAACTACAGTACAAAAAAGGAGAACTGAATGACGTGGAAAAAATGGGAAAATCGGTAGCGGTTTTATTACTCAAACTTTTTCATTACGTAAACAACAAAAACAATCCGCTCTTCAGCGACTGGAATCCGAAGATCGTTATGCATACCCAGTCGATGGGTTGCCGCATATTGAAACAGGCAGTAAAAACATTAAACGATCTTGAAAATGCCGGAAAAATAAAGGCCGATATCCTCAATAATTTTTTTCACCGGCTCATCTTAACAGGTGCTGATATCGATGAAGACGGACTCAGTTACAGTGATGCGGAGGATGATTATTTCATTCATCAGCTGGCCCATCGTGTTGTTCTTTTTCACAACAAAAATGATTTTGCCCTCTGGATGTCGAATAATATTTTCGGAACCAAAAAGCAACGATTGGGAAGAACCGAAACCGACATCAAAAAAATGCTTCCCAAAAATGTTGATCTCATTCAACTCTCAAGAAAAGGCGGTGCGGGTTTGGTAGGGCACAGTTATTTCCAGGACAAATCATTTATTATCGAAAAATTATTTTCCGCTCTTGGTAATCAGCATGCTGATGGAACCACACTGGCCGATGGAAAAAACAGGGCAATGGAACTGGAATGCGAACCGGATTCCATAAAAGGAGAGTGGATCGGGTGATTTTTTTCGTTCTCCAATAAACTTTGTTGTTTCCGGGGATTACAAATCCCCGGTGATATTGCGCAGGATTGCAAATCCTGCGCGGCTAAAGAGAGGGCTTTGCTCTTCCTGCCTTTAATGCAGTTTAATGTCTTTTACCACCAATTGTACAGTCGTCCGGTCATTCCATGTATTTTCTTCCAGGCAACAGGCAATATCAAATATTTTTCCATTGGTAATCCCGGGTAAATATTCTCCCAGCCCGAAACCGATACAGGGAATTTTTATAGCGGGATTTTCATCACTGAAAACGGTAAACTTCAGGTGATTTTCTCCTACAATTTTTACATAACCGGTGTCTTTTACATTGCGTATAAGAAAAACAGGATTCATATTTCCCGGCCCGAAGGGGCCGAATTGTTTTAAAATTCTTGCAAATTTCGGCAGGTCTTCTGCGGGATTGGATTTTATGTCGGTAAGTTTTATTTCTTCATCTATTTCCACAGAAGGAATCAATAATTCTTCGGTAATAGTAGAGGCTACCACTTCTTCAAACCTGTTTCTGAAGGAATCAAAATTTTCAGGATGCAAAGTGATTCCTGCTGCATATTTATGTCCACCGAATTGTATCAGAAATTCGCTGCAGCTGCTGATAGCTTCATGCACATCAAATTCACGTACCGATCGCGCAGAGCCGGTAAGTACACCGTTGGAAAGGGTGAACAAAATAGTGGGACGGTAATACGTTTCAGTGAGGCGTGAAGCTACGATACCGATCACACCTTTATGCCAGTTTTCGCTCCACAGCACGGTGGTTTTTGCCTTCATCATTTTTTCATCGCTGCTGATTATTTGCAGCGCTTCGCGGGTAATTTCCTTATCCAGGTTTTTGCGGTCGGCATTGTGTGAATCGAGTAATTTTCCGCTTTCAAAAGCAAGGTGGTCATCACTGGAAATCATCAGGTCAACAGCATTTCGTCCCGATTCCATTCTCCCTGCTGCGTTGATGCGGGGAGCAATGATGAACACTAAGTCTGACACCGTTAGTGGCGGTTGTTTGGAAGCTACTTTCAGTATAGCTGCAATTCCGGGTGAAGGTTTTTCATTGATCTTTTCCAGTCCGAGGTAGCACAAAGTACGGTTTTCACCTGTTATGGGAACGATATCGGCAGCGATGCTGATAGCGGCAAGGTCGATAAGTGAAAAAATTTCCTCCGGTTGACGGTTAAGTTGATAGCAAAGAGCCTGGCAAAGTTTAAACCCGATACCACAACCTGACAATTCTTTATAGGGATAAGCACAATCTTTTCTTTTCGGATCAAGTACGGCAGCTGCAGCAGGAATTTTTTCTCCCGGCAGGTGATGGTCGCAGATAATAAAATCAATGTTTTTTTCGAGGGCATAATCCACTTTGTCATTTGATTTTATTCCGCAATCGAGAGCGATGATGAGGGAGAAACCATTGTCGTTTGCAAAATCAATACCCGTAGTGGAAATACCATACCCTTCCTTGTAACGGTCGGGAATATAGTAGGCCACTTTATCATAAAACCCCGATAAAAAAGTATACATCACGGCAACGGCCGTAGTGCCGTCCACATCGTAATCGCCATAAACAAGAATGTTTTCTCCCTGCTCAATGGCCCGGGTTATGCGGTTAACGGCTTTATCCATGTCCTGCATCAGCATCGGGTGGTGAAGATCGCTGAGAGAGGGCCGGAAAAACCTGCGGGCATTTTCATAATCCAAAATCCCTCTCTGAACCAGCAAATAAGCCAGTTTTTCGTCCATTTGAAGCGTAATGGCCAGTTCCTTCACTTTCTCCTTTTCGGGCGCTTCTTTAATTACCCATCTTTTTTCCATAACTTTAGGCATGCCTTTGGCTGTAAATGTATAAAACGGAACCATTGATGCGGAAAATATTTTTTGTGCTATCCGTAGTTTTACCTACACTGCTGTGGTCGCAAGCCGAAGATCTGCCACTTTATTTTAAATCACCGCAGCCTGAAAAAGAAGAAGAGCTGACGCAAATTCCGGCTGCTTTTCACGGGGTTTTTGTCAGCCAGCGCGACAGCCTGAAATCACTTCACATAGATGGAGATTCGGTGTATACCAATATTTCGAGCCTGTATATTATTTCGCTGGCACAGGCAAAAGAACTGAACCTGGAAGTGAAAGAAAATTATATTCACGGATTGGGGAAAGAACCGATTGAAGTAATCCGGAAAAGTGATACCGTGTATTTCTGGATGATTCAGTCGTATACTTTTTTTCGTTTTGATTCTACTCATGCGGCAAAAATGGCAGACGATAAAATGATGATTAATCTTCAGCACCCATCGGGACAATGGGAAATTATTTTATTTGAGCGGGACTATGAAAATAATGCACTGAATTTACGATACATTGACACAGAGAAAGAAAAAGATAAGGTAAAAAAAATGAAAGGAATTAAAAAAACTTCTGTGGAAGATGTAAAATTCCTACAGGCCAGTTTAATTTTAAAAGACTGGCTGGCCTATATCGAAAATGAAGGATTTACCCAAAAAGAAATTTTCAGGCCGCGGGAAAAATGAACAACTTTTTTAACCGGATACTTCCCCTTCTTGCCAACCGTTATGTGGTTTTAGCTTTTGCACTGCTTTGCATCTTTTTTTCCGAATGGCTGTTCAACACCGGTTTTGTGAAAACCAATCCTGAAATAATCTCAGGAAAAATAGAATCGGTGCTGGATGAAAGACATAAACTGACGGAAGAAATAAGAGGAGGCCTGGAAGAAATTCTCCTGGATGAAAAAGAAACCGATAAGTTTAAAAAAACCAACCTGTTGTTTAAAAGCCTGAGGAGTGATGCCCCGGTTTCTTTTATCATTTTCAAAAACAATATTCCTGTTTCGTGGTCGGATAATGCCACTCCCTGCGATTCATGTTTTGCCGACAGGTATAAAAACGAATCGGTGGTTTTGCTGGAAAACGGATGGTATGAACTGGATAAAAAGAAACTGAAAAACGATTTTCTCATCGTTTCACTGATTCTTATTAAACACGAATACCAGAACCGGAACAAATACCTTGTAAATTCTTTTGCTCCCGATTTTGATTTACCCGATGAAGCCAAAATGGTAATGGATGAATCGAAAGAAGGAATAAAAATAACCGGGCATAACGGACAATACCTGTTTACTGTTCAGCTGGGAGAAAAATCAGAAAAATCGAAAAGTTCTCTCTGGATACTGGCTGTGCTGGTAACAACAGGTTTTATTTTACTGATCTATTTCCTGAAAGCCGAATGCGACCAGATATCGCGTTATGCAGGGCCTTTTTATGCTTCATTCCTGCACGTAATTACCATTCTCGTTTTACGATACTGGACACTGGATGTGGAGTTTCCTTCTGTATATCATGAAATGGAATTGTTCGATCCTGCTCTTTTTGGTTCTTCGTTTATCCTTCCTTCATTAGGAGATTTCCTGATCAACTCGATTTTATTTCTCTATCTTTTCTATTATTTATCATCCCGAAGCAGCCGTTATTATTTCAGGCTCGAAAAAAATAAATGGCTGTCGGCCGTGGTGATTGCATTTGTCTTTCTGGCTTCAGCTGTTTATGCCGGGTATATCGGCACACTGATTGAAGAACTCATCGTCAACTCTTCCATCGAATTTAATGTAAATAATATTTTTATTCTTTCAGGATATAGTTTTGTCGGTTTTATTATTGTGGGAATATTATTTTTCTCCTATTATTTGTTTTGCGAATATTTTTTAAAGATCGCTCACCGGATATTTCCTTTCCGGTGGTATTTCTTGGGAATGGTTTTGGGATTGATGTCCCTGGTGATCCTGTGGAACCATATCAACGGTGTAAAAGACCTGATCATCGTGTTATGGCCAACAGCTATTTTCCTGGTATTGTTTCACGCCTTTTATTTTAAAAAACAGGGAATTTCGTTTAATCACACCATTCTTATACTTCTTATTTTTTCATTTTACTCCGCCCACGTGCTCTCTAAATTCTCTTCGGCAAAAGAAGCGGTAAAGCGACTTGAAATTGCCGAATTACGGCTGGCCACCGACCAGGACCTTAATCTTGAAACCAGCTATTCGGGAATGGAATCGAAACTGCTGATGAGTAAATTACTGAAAAGTGTTTTCGATTCCACCGGTGCGTTTTCCAAAGCAACTTTCGAGGAGAAACTGGATGAAGAATTTTTTAAAGGCGACTGGAATAAATTTGATATACGTGTTTACCTGTTTGGTGCCGACAGTTCGGCATTGGGCGTGGAAGGATTTGCACCGATAAAAGATTTTGATGAAATAGATAATATTGTTTTGCGTGACGGCACTCCTTCGCAGTTCAGCGGCAACCTGTATTTTATATATAATTCCAAAGACAAACTCAGTTACGTTATCAAGCTGCCCGTATATGAAAACGAAAACATAAAAGGTTTTTTGTTTTGTGAACTTCGCTCCAAAAAAGTTCCCGAAGACATTGGTTTTCCCGAATTGCTTATTGACAAAAACAACACCAAATCAGATTTTATCTATCAATACTCATACGCACGATATGTAGATAATATCCAGGTGAATCACTTCGGAAACTACCGGTACAGCCTCAATGGAAAAATGTATTCAGACACACCCGGAAAATATTCCTATGTGAATGAAAACGGGTATAATCATCTGGTGTATAAAGTAGACGAAAGAACCATTTTGGTTTTAAGTAAACCGCTGGAAGAATTTATTTCGAAAGCTACTTCCTTTTCTTATTTGTTTACACTGTATTGTCTCGTTCTCATCGCGGGATTTGTATTAAGACAATTATCGCTCGGAAAAACTACCCTCCATCTCACCATGCAGGGAAAAATTCAGTTCCTGCTGGCCGGAGTTCTGCTGGTATCCCTGGTATTGTTTGTAATCGGAACGCGATATTTTATCACCGATCAGTATAATGAAAAAAATTACCGCATTATCAGCGAAAAAATTCAATCAGTAAAACTGGAAGTAACACATAAAATCGGGCAGGAAAAAGAACTGAACGAGGATTTGAAAAATTTTACAAGTTATATTCTTACAAAACTGTCAATGGTATTTCTTACCGATATCAACATTTATAAACCCAATGGTAAATTATTTTCTTCCTCACGGCCCAAAATTTTCCAGGCAGGATTATTATCGGAGCAGGTAAACCCCGATGCCTATATGAAAATGAGGTACGACAATATGGGAGAATTTGTGCACGTGGAAAAAATCGGGAACATGGAATATTTGTCAGCATACGTCCCTCTGTTCAATCATGATCACCAGTTGCTGGGTTATCTTAACCTTCCCTACTTTGCCAAACAAAACGCACTTGAAACGGAGTTATCGGGATTCCTTGTGGCCATCATTAATATTTTTGTTTTATTGTTTGCGTTATCACTGTTGGGCGCATTATTTGTTTCGAGCTGGATCACCAAACCATTGAGACTCGTTCAAAAAAGTATCGCATCCGTACAGCTTGGAAAAATGAACGAACCCATTCAATATTCAGGAAGTGATGAAATTGGTGCGCTGGTAAGTGAATACAACCGCAAAGTAGAAGAGCTTGAAAAATACACCCGCGAACTGGCTAAAACAGAAAGGGAAAGTGCATGGCGCGAAATGGCCAAACAGGTAGCGCATGAAATTAAAAATCCGTTAACACCCATGCGGCTGAGCATTCAGCATATGCAGAGGTCACTTCATCCGGATGATGTGGATTTCCAGGAAAAAGTAAATCGCCTGGCCAATACACTCATCGAGCAGATTGATGCACTTACCAATATTGCGAATGAGTTTTCGAATTTCGCCAAAATGCCCAAAGCAGCAGAAGAAAAAATAAACCTGTATTCTGTATTAAAAAGTACAGTGGAATTGTACGAGAATACACCCGGAATTCAGTTGAGATTTTCTTCCGTTAAAGCAGAAAATGCAAATGTATTTTGCGACAAAGACCAGGTGTTGCGTGTATTCAGCAATCTCATTAAAAACGCATTCCAGGCCATTCCCGAAGGGAAACCCGGAAAAGTAGATGTGATTTTAAAAAAACAAGGGAAAAATTTCCTGGTAGAGGTAAAAGATAACGGTGTAGGAATTACTCCTGATAAAATGGATAAGATTTTTGTTCCTAATTTCACTACCAAATCAACCGGCATGGGACTGGGACTGGCCATGGTGAAAAATATAGTGGAAAATGCAGGAGGTAAGATCTGGTTTGAGACGTCCACCCAATCAGGAACTTCTTTCTTTGTTTCCCTGCCCGAATATGAAGAAATAAAATAATTTTGCATTAAAATAAATAATATGAGTTACGCCAATTTGCTCGTAAAAACAGAAAACAAAATTCAGCACATTACTATCAATCGTCCCGATAAGCTGAATGCGCTGAATCGCCAAACCATCGATGAACTGAACAAAGCATTTGCTGCTGCAGAAAAGGATGAAGCGGTAAATGTGATTATTTTAACCGGTGCCGGAGAAAAGTCATTTGTGGCAGGTGCCGATATTTCTGAATTCGCCAGCTTCAGTGTGGAAGAAGGAAAAGCGCTGAGCGCAGACGGACATAAAAAATTATTCACGTTTGTTGAACAACTCAACAAACCCGTAATTGCTGCCGTAAATGGTTTTGCATTGGGCGGTGGACTGGAACTGGCCATGAGTTGTCACATCCGCGTTGCTTCCGACAATGCAAAAATGGGATTGCCTGAAGTATCACTCGGGGTGATTCCCGGTTACGGAGGTACGCAAAGGCTTGCCCAGTTAGTTGGAAAAGGAAAAGCCATGGAAATGATTTTTACTGCCGGAATGATGACAGCAGCTGAAGCAGAAAAATACCACCTTGTTAATTACGTGGTGCCACAAGCCGAACTGATGGCCAAATGCGAAGAGATAGCCAATAAAATTTTAAGAAATTCCCCATCAGCCATTGCCAGCGGAATAAGAGCAGTAAATGCAGGATATGATGAATGTGTGAATGGTTACGAAAAAGAAATAGAAGAATTCGGAAAATGTTTCGGCACCAATGATTTTAAGGAAGGGACAACGGCATTTTTGGAAAAAAGAAAACCGGTTTTTACAGGAAAATGAATGAGCGGGGGTTGGTTCTCGATACGTCATGTTGAATGCACATGACTACTCGAACTGACAAAATTTTGTAAAGAAAATAAAAAGAAATTGTCAGGTCGAGTGTCACGCGCCCTGGCGTGACGTATCGGGACCGTGCACGAAGACGAAATAAATTAGAATTAAATAAATGAGCAGCATCAAACAACTCGCATCACAAACTGCAGTCTACGGGCTTAGCAGTATTGTGGGACGTTTGCTCAATTATTTTCTGGTGCCTCTCCACACCTATGTTTTTTCAGAACATCAATACGGTATCGTTACTGAAATGTATGCCTACGTGGCTTTTCTCGTCATTTTTCTTACTTATGGAATGGAGACTGCCTATTTCCGTTACGTGAACCTTCCGGGTAATGAACCGGCAAAAGTTTATTCTACAACACTCATTTCTGTTCTCACCACATCCGCCATATTTATTTCAGTTTGTTTTGCGTTTTCTGTTCCTATTGCCAATTGGCTGGAATATCCGAGGAATGCTGAATACGTCACATGGTTTGCAATCATTGTCGGGCTAGACGCGGTCACTTCTATCCCATTGGCCAAATTGCGGCAGGAAAATAAAGCAATGAAATTTGCTGTTGCCAATTATGCCAATATTATCATTAACATTCTTCTCAATTTGTTTTTTCTCGGATATTGTCGTTCGGCATACGAAAACGGAAACCATAACTGGATCGTACAACATCTTTATAATCCTGAGATCGGTGTCGGGTATGTTTTCATTTCCAATCTTGCGGCCAGTATTTTTAAATTTGTAATTCTTATTCCCGAAATGGGTGGAATTTTCAAAGGATTAAGCTCTTCACTTCTCAAACAAATGCTGTGGTTCGGATTTCCGCTTCTCATCGGAGGTATGGCAGGAATTATAAATGAAATGTTCGACCGGGCTATATACAAAAGAATGCTTATAGGAGATTTAGGCGAAGAAACTACCATGGCCCAGCTGGGAGTATATGGCGCAGTTTATAAAATTTCTATTATTATCACTCTTTTCATTCAGGCTTTTCGCTACGCTGCCGATCCTTTCTTCTTCTCACAGGTAAAAAATGTGGATGCAAAGGAAAAGTATGCAAAAGTGATGAATTATTTTGTAATGGTTTGTGCCGTTATTTTCCTTGGAGTAATGATGTATCTTGATATCATTCGTTATTTTATCGACAGAGATTATTGGGTAGGATTGCACGTAGTTCCTGTTCTTCTTTTTGCCAATATTTTCCTCGGCATTTATTATAATCAGTCTATCTGGTATAAACTCACCAACAAAACAAAATACGGAGCATGGATTGCTATTGCGGGAGCTATTCTTACCATTATATTAAACGTCATCTGGATACCGGTTTATGGATATACGGGATGCGCGTGGGCAACACTCATCTGCTATGTGTTTATGATGCTGGTGTCTTTTATACTTGGACATAAACATTACCCCGTTCCCTATAACTTTGTGAAATTATTTTTATATCTCGGCTTCGCTTTTGGGTTTTATTATGTGTCAACATTTTTTCAATCAGAAAGCATGGCACAAAACCTGGGAATAAATTCATTGATATTTTTAACTTATGTAGCCATGCTCTGGTTCATTGAAAAACCAAAATTTTCAAAAAATGAAAATCAGAATAATTAATAAATCTTCGCATCCGTTGCCTGCGTATGAAACCATTGCTTCGGCAGGAATGGATCTCCGGGCCAATCTTTCTTCACCCGTAATCCTTAAGCCGCTGGAAAGAAAATTAATTCCAACCGGGTTGTTCATTGAACTGCCGGTAGGATTCGAAGCGCAGGTTCGGCCACGCAGCGGACTGGCTTTTAAAAAGGGAATCACCGTATTAAATTCTCCAGGAACCATTGATGCTGATTACCGTGGCGAAGTAGGAGTGATACTCGTAAATCTTTCCAATGAAGATTTCGAAATTCAGAATGGCGAACGCGTTGCACAAATGGTGATAGCCAGACATGAACGTGCGGAATGGGAAGTAACAGAAGAATTATCTTCCACCGAACGCGGTGCGGGCGGATTTGGAAGTACGGGGAAAAAATAATGATGTATGCGGGATGATGAAAAAATAAATGACATCCTCCGCTCCCTTCCCGATTCACCGGGAGTTTACCAGTATTTTGATAAAGAAAATGTTTTGCTCTATGTGGGCAAGGCAAAAAACCTTAAGAAAAGAGTTTCTTCCTATTTTCATAAAGAACACGACAGCGCAAGAATAGAAGTGCTCGTGCGAAAAATATCGGACATAAAATACATTGTCACAAAATCCGAACTCGATGCTTTATTGCTGGAGAATACACTCATCAAAGCGCATCATCCGCGTTATAATATTGCTCTTCGTGATGACAAAAGCTATCCTTCCATCTGTATAAAAAACGAAGAATTTCCAAGAGTGTTTTCTACGCGAAAACTTATCAAAGACGGATCGGAATATTTTGGTCCTTATGCCTCGGTAAAAATGATGAATGAACTGTTGGATGTGATCCGTCAGATCTATCCGCTTCGAACCTGTAATTATTTGTTGAGCGAAGAAAATATTCAAAAGAAAAAATTCAAAGTCTGTCTCGAATATCATATCGGGAATTGCCTCGGCCCCTGTGAAGGAAAACAAACGGAAGAAAGTTATTTGTCGCAGATGGCGGAAATAAAACAACTGATACGCGGAAATATTGGTTTTGTGCTGAGTGATATGAGGGAAAGAATGAAAACCTGTTCGGAGAATATGGAATTTGAACGCGCGCAAAAACTGAAAAACAAAATTGCCCTGCTCGAAAAATTCCAGTCGCGCTCTACCGTGGTTTCTTCTTCGGTAGGCACTGTGGATGTTTTTGCCATGGCTTCAGATGATAAATGCACGTATGTGAATTATCTCCAGGTAAAAGAAGGATTGTTGATACAGGCCTACACGCTCGAAATGAAACGCATGCTCGATGAAACCGAAAAGGAATTACTGGAACTGGCCGTAACGGAATTACGGCAACGATTCAACAGTGAGGCAAAAGAAATTATTGTACCGGTGGAAATTCATTATGGCGATATAGAAATTATTGTTCCCCAGCGCGGGGATAAAAAACAATTGCTGGAAATGTCGGAGAAGAACGCGAGATTCTATATGCTCGACAAACACCGGCAGGAAAGCATTAAAAATCCTGAGCGCAATACCGAACGCATCATGGAAACCATGAAAAAAGATTTGCGCCTCACCGAACAACCGCGCCATATCGAATGCTTCGACAATTCTAATTTCCAGGGGACTAACGCGGTGTCGGCATGCGTAGTTTTTAAAGACGGAAAACCGAGTAAAAAAGATTACCGACACTTCAATGTTAAAACCGTAGAAGGTCCCGATGATTTTGCCACGATGGAAGAAGTGATTTACAGGAGATACAGCCGCCTCATCGAAGAGAAACAGGAATTACCGCAATTGATAATCATTGATGGAGGAAAAGGCCAGTTAAGTGCAGCGATGAACAGTCTCGAAAAACTCGGGCTCAAAGGAAAAATAGCTGTAATAGGAATAGCAAAAAAGCTCGAAGAAATTTATTATCCCGGAGATAATTTTCCTTTGTATATTGATAAAAGATCGGAAACATTAAAGATCATTCAGCATCTCCGCAACGAAGCACACCGTTTTGGAATAACGCATCACCGCAACCGAAGAAGTAAGGGCGCGATAAAATCGGAACTGATGCAGATTGAAGGAATAGGGGAAAAGACGATGGAAACGTTGCTGAAAAAGTTCAAATCAGTGAAACGCATCAAAGAAGCTACCAAAGAACAGCTGGCGGAAGTGGTGGGAGAGGTGAGGGCGGGAGTGATCAGGGATTATTTTAATCGATGATAATGTAACAAGCGGACTTTTTGGCAGGTTTGGTTCGTAATGGTTCGAAGATATCCGAAAAATATCCGGGTGAGAGAAAAATTGGTTTGAACAAGATTGGTAACGGGAATTGACGGACTGAAAAAAAATTATTCATGAAACGTAATCTTTCTTGTAATTATCATCACCAAAGCCCCGTCCCGGTATTCATATTTTTTCCTCCAGTTTCCTTTATGATCTTTCCATGAATATTTGTAAGTGATTTTTTCCTTTTCTTGCTTCTCACCCGGAACCGGCCCAACAGCATTTGACGCGTTATTGTGTTTGTGATTCCATGCAGCAAAGTGCGTAGAAACGTTTTTGCTTCCTGAAGAATCTGCATGTATCAGTTTTCCGGTTTCGTCATATATGAATCTGTTTTCCCCGATCGTTTTACCGGGAACGAACCCGTCAGGACTTGTTTCGGGAAATGAAAACAGTTCATGCACTTCCTTCACTTCACCTTTTAGCCCGGCTTTTTCACGGTCGGATGGCGCATGTAGTATTGCAGAATCGTTTCTTTTTGAAACGGAGTGATCTTCGTAGTTTTTCCGGCAGGAAGTAAAAAAGAAGGCCGGTAATAATATATATACGAATATTTTCATCAATAACGCTATTACAGAATCAGCAGATCAAATATACAAAAAAAAACGTCCCGGAAACTCCGGGACGTTTTTGATTAACGAGATGTTGAAAACGGGAAGGGAAAAGAACTATTGTTTAATTAGTTTTACAGTAGTACGGTGGTTGTTTTCGATAAGAGTTACCGTATAGAAACCATTGTCAAAAGAAGCAGCGCTGAGGTTGATGCGGTTCATTCCGGCTGTTACATTTACGTTTTGTGTGGTTACCACTTTTCCTAGCATGTCAGCAATTTCGTAAGTGATGGTAGCGGCTTTTGCACTTTCAAATTCGATGTTCAGCACTTCGTTTACAGGATTGGGATACACATTCATTTCACTGATGGTTTGTATTTCTTCCACACCTGATGGCGTTCCGCCCGGTGCAACTACGTTGAGCGTAAACCCGCTTCTGTTTTGCTCGCCCTGGAACAATACATAAGTGATGGTATCGCAATACGTATCGGTACAGCCCATGAAATTATCAGCAACGGTTAAGCACACGAGGTAACTACCGGTGTTGGCATATACGTGGGTGGGATACATTCCTGTTGCTGTGTTTCCGTCACCAAAATCCCAGCTGTAGAAGGCCGATTGATTCCATGAGTTGTTGATGAGCCAAATGGCGTTGTTGGTAGAATCCTGGTACCAGCTGAAAGTAGCATCGCAGTTGTACATGGCGCTAACGTTCAAACAATAAGTGCAAACGGGATTTCCGGTAGATTGGTCGATGAGCGTCAAACATACGGTATAAATTCCCTGCGCTGCATAGGTGTGAACGGGGTACATTTGTGTGGAAGTGTTTCCGTCACCAAAATCCCAGGCGTAGTCATAACCTGAAGTAGTTACCGGCCAGAAATAAATGGAACCTGTTCCGGCAGAATCAATGTAGCCAAACGTAGCGTTACATCCGCCCCCGCCTTGTCCGTTTACACAGATCTGGAAATCTACTGTAGCGCTTTGTACAGTTCCCTGCTGATTGGAAACAGTAAATGATTGCCACATAAAATTACATTCATCAGTTGAAATGTAAAAATCGATGTTGGGCCCCGTCTGTGCTCCATTGGGAATAACATCCGAATAATTTCCGTTTACATCTGTATACACCACATTCCAGTAGTTGAATACAGTTGAATCAGCCGAAATGTAAACTGCGTGATTGGCTACAGGATTTCCCGAGCCGGTTTCGGTAACCGTTCCGGTAACCGTAAAGTTTTGCGCAAACAGCGAGGTAGACATCACCAGCGCAACGAAGGGTAGAATTAAGCGTTTCATGTTTTTTATAGTTTATAATTTTTGTTCGGTACAAATATCTTCCGGATTATCGGTTCCCAATAGTCAATTTTACCATATTCTTACCTGTTCAAAATAAATATAAATTATTAAATAAGAATGAAAATATTTGTCTTATAATTACCTGTTAAGGTGCAGAATTGTATGCGTTTTTTCATCTAATTCAGATTAAAATAAGGATATTATTTTTATAAAAACCCGTCCGCAGGCCCGGATTGCTTCGCCCTGCAGAGCCAGGCCTCGCAATGACAGCACACAGAGCCTTGTTTTGGAACAACAATACGCGCGTCATTGCGAGGGAGTCTTCGACCGCGGCAATCTGCATAGTGTGGAGGCTAAAGTGATCTTTACATTGTCCCGAACCGTTTCCTTATCCACCAGTTATAATTCAACAGGTCGCTGTCTGCGGTGGCTTTATCCTCTTCCACATCGAGCAATTGTGCTGCTTTTTTCATCAGTGGTTTATCTGCTGATGGATTTGAAGTGGTGATGAGTTTAAATAATATGTCGAGCATGAGTTGCTGCCGGTGATACTCTTCTTTATTCAGTAATTCTTTGTAGTTGCGTTTTATTTTCGGCACCTGTGTTTCTATATAATCGGTGTCTTCCAGCTCAAAACGCACCAGCAATTCAACAATCAGTATTTTTAACTGGAATGCGGCATCGAATATTTCAAAATTTTCTTCCAGTTTAATTTTAACCAGGCTTTTGTTGGCGTTTTTGAATTCAGCAAGATCGAAATACTGCAGGGCCAGCTGCAGGTGAATGAACGATAAATTGAATTTGTTTTTCTTTATAGAATTATTTTGCTGCGCTTCCAGCAATACATCCACACATTTTCTTTTATCCGTTTCACCATAATTATTTACAAGAATGTTATAGTAGTAGAAAATGTATTTATCACGCACCATTCCCCCGAAATCGTTGATGGCATCATGTAATTTTTCTGCGTATTCCAGCGATTGTGCAAACTTTCCGTTTTTAAAAAGTGAGTTGGCGATGTAAGTCAGCATCTGTGTTTTGGTGTCGTGATTGTTGCGGTTAAACAATTTTTCACGTGAAAAATCGGTAAAGGTTTTCACCAGGTATTTTTCCAGAGATTTGTAATCGTGCTGCTGCAAAAGAATACGGCTCAAGGCATGATACACACGCATACGAAAAGCGGGACTTTCCTGGATATCTTTTTCATCAGAGTATTGTTTGATGGTGTTGTTAAGCAGTGTCAGGACTTCAATATTCCCTGCCGAAAAGTTTTGGGAGACTTTTATCCTGTAGATCAAAACAGAAAGGATGTCATCAATCTGCTGAAGCCTTAATAATACGTTTCGGTTTTCTTTTCGTTTCTCAATATATTCTTCAGGATTAATTTCCAGCGATTCGTTGGAAAGGCGGATGCATTCGCTGTAAATGAGGTCGAGCAATTCATTGGTTTGGGCACCGATCGCTTTTTTTTCAGCTTTTTTTAAAAAATGATAAGCCAGTTTAAAATTTCTTTTCTGCTGAAATAATCTTGAAAGGATAATAAAATGAAGAATAATATTCAGGTCGCTTTCATCATAATGTAACATCAGCAAACTTTTGTTGATCTCGGAAAAAAGACGGTTGCGCAGGCGATAAAAACTGTTTTTATTTTTTTCATTTTTATACAGCATCCTGAATGCTTTATCTTCATCATAACGGTCACCGGATGTACGTATATAATCAAACAGCTCTATGTCTTTTCGTTCACCGGCCAAAGCTCCGTATTTGTTGGAGGAGAGTTTAAAGTGTCGCTGTTCTTCTTTCCCGAGACTTTGAATGAGCAGGTTGAGGTTAAATTCCATATAGTTGAATAAGTAAGATTATGACAAATTTAGGTAAACTTTGCCGAAGGAATGCCGTAATATTGTATCAAAATAAATGGGTATGAGACGACTTATGATTTCAATAGTGCTGCTGTTGGCGGGAATAAAGCTGATAGCCCAACCACAACTTACCGTATTGCCCGGAACCCCCGGACTATCCGATACCGTTATTGCAGAATCGAGTGTTACCTACCTGGTAAGTGTACAAAATACAGGAAATGTTGTTTTTTCCGACACCTATGATATTTATATAGGGGTTTTGGATTCCGGGAGTTTTATTCCCACCACAGCTTATATTCATAATGTGGGAACCACCCAGATCGTGGTGGGTGCAACAGATACGCAACTGGTTTCGCATACCATCGACACCACCTATTTTAAAGAAGGCAATAATACCGTGGTCATCTGGCCCGTAAGCGGAAGCTCGCCTGCAGTGGATTCGCTGACCTTTGATATTTTTGTCATCTATTTCAACGGAATTGCCGAAGAGTCAGGGAGTTTAAATGTAAAAACCTACCCCAACCCGGCAAAGGAAAACCTGCAGATAGTAGCCGAAAATGGCATTGAACAGGTAAGGATTTTTGACCTCTCGGGAAGGCAGGTAATAGATGTGCGAAATTCTTCTGTAATCCCGTTATCCACTCTTCCTCCGGCCATTTATCTCGTGGAGATCACCGACAAAAAAGGAATGACAAAACGTGTTAAAATTGTCAAGGAGTAGAAATTCATAACCGCAAAGGCGCAGAGAGAAATGCGCGCAAAGGGCGCAAAGAAAATATAAGAAGAATATTTTACGTAAGAAATGCGTAACCGCAAAGGGGTGAAGAAAATACAGGGAATCAAAGGTGATTTACAACTCTTCGTATTCCGTTTTTTAGAGGGAAGGAGTTAAAGTTGATCAATAATCCTAATTTGTAGTTGCCAAGTTTTAAATAGGTGAGTGTTTGTGCAAGATGAACATCATTCAACGCATCTACACTTTTGATTTCAATTACAAGCTGGTTTTCTATCAAAAGATCTATCCGGTATCCGCATTCCAGCTTCACTTCTTCGAAAACAAGTGGCATGGATTTTTCCTTTTCAACTTTCAGGTTTTCTTTCCTGAGTTTATAAAATAAACATTCTTTATAGGCGCTTTCCAGCAATCCCGGACCTAATGAGCGGTGTACATCAATAGCAATTCCGATTACTTTATTAGCAATTTCGTTTTCTGTCATTCAAATTTCTTAAGTGAATTCTTTGCGTCTTTGCGAAACCTTTGCGTCTTTGCGGTTTTTGTATTTAAACCGTCATAATATCTTTTTCCTTGGCGTCTACGATGGCTTCTACTTTGGCGATGAATTGATTGGTGAGTTCCTGGATTTTTGCTTCAGCATCTTTGCCCTCGTCTTCGGGCAGTCCGTCTTTTACGAGTGATTTGATCATGTCATTAGCCTCTTTGCGGTGATTGCGAATACTTACCTTGGCATGTTCGCCTTCTGATTTGGCGCGCTTCACCAGGTCTTTTCTTCTTTCTTCCGTAAGCGGAGGGAGTGTAATAATTAACAGATCGCCCAGGTTTTGGGGATTGAGGCTGAGGTTGGAATTCATAATGGAATCGGCAATAGGTTGCACCATTGCTTTTTCCCAGGGTTGTATTTTCAGGGTACGCGCATCGGTGGTGGTGATATTACTCACCTGGCCGATAGGCATCATTGATCCATAATAATCCACCATGATAGATTCGAGCATAGAAGGATTGGCTTTTCCCGCCCGCACTTTTGATAATTCCGTATCAAGGTGCCCAATTGCAGTTTGCATGGTTGATTTGGTTTCGTCCAAAACCATTTTTACATCTTCGCTCATAGCTGAAAATTTTATTCGGATTAAAAGTAAAAATAAATCAGAATTCTACCAACGTTCCCAGTGGTTCACCGGTTACTACTTTTTTAAGGTTGCCGGGCTTATTCATGTCGAATACAATGATGGGGAGTTTATTCTCGTTGCACAGCGTGAAAGCGGTCATATCCATCACATTCAGTCCTTTTTCGTAGACTTCGGTAAACGAAATCCGGTCGTATTTTTTGGCTTTCGGGTCTTTTTCGGGGTCGGCCGTATAGATGCCGTCTACGCGGGTGCCTTTCAGAATCACTTCTGCTTCAATTTCAACGGCACGCAAACTGGCGGCTGTATCGGTAGTAAAAAACGGGTTTCCTGTTCCGGCACCAAAAATTACTACGCGTCCTTTTTCGAGGTGGCGGATAGCCCTTCTGCGGATAAACGGCTCAGCGATTTGCTCCATTTTTATGGCGGATTGCAGGCGTGTGCTCACACCTAACTGTTCGAGGGCTGCTTGTAATGCCATGCTGTTGATCATGGTGGCCAGCATTCCCATATAATCACCGTGGGTGCGGTCCATCCCTCCCTGTTCGGCCTGTACACCGCGGAAAATGTTTCCTCCACCGATTACTATTGCTACCTGCACTCCTGCGTCATGCAGTTCTTTTATTTCTTTTGAATATTGTGCAAGACGGTTGTTGTCGATGCCGAATTGTTTTTCACCCATCAGCGACTCACCGCTGAGTTTTAAAAGTATTCGTTTGTAGCGCATAGTGTAAATGTAGGTATAAAAAAAAGAGAGAAGTTAACTTCTCTCTTTTTTGTGGTTTAGCTTAATGAAACTCTTTTGAAAGCGGATGCTGTAAGGTCTTTATCAACGCTGGCGAGAAATTGTTTTACAGTCATTTTCTGGTCGCGGATAAATTCCTGGTTGAGCAGGGTGGCTTCCTTGTAAAATTTATTGAGGCGTCCCATGGCGATTTTTTCGGCCATTTCAGCGGGTTTGCCTTCCTGGATGGCGAGTTCTTTGCCGATCTCGATCTCACGGGCAATCACATCCTGTGGAACAGATTTTTCATCCACAGCAATGGGCGACATGGCGGCAATCTGCATAGCTACCTGTTTGCCGGTGTCATCGGTAGTGGCTTTGTTGAATGCAACGATAGTAGCCAAACGGTTTCCGGCATGGATATAGGAACCAATGAAATCTCCCTCGAGGCATTCAAAAGCACCGATCTCCAGTTTCTCGCCAATCACACCGGTTTGCTCTATCAGCTTTTCACTAATGGCAAGTCCGTTATACGACTCCTTTTGCAAATCTTCGTTCGATTTAATTTTTTTCTCTACAGCGATATCTAAAAATCCCTGTGCCATGGCAACGAATCCTTCGTTTTTGGCAACGAAATCGGTTTCGCAGTTTAATGAAAGTACAACAGCGAATTTTTTATCGGCACTTACTTTTGCCAATACACATCCTTCGGCAGCAGCACGGTCGGCACGGTTGGCGGCCACTTTTTGTCCTTTTTTGCGGAGAATATCCACAGCGGCTTCAAAATCTCCGTTGGCTTCGATAAGGGCTTTTTTGCAATCCATCATCCCCGCACCGGTTTGCTGGCGCAGTTTGTTCACATCAGATGCGGAAATAGTTACAGTTGACATATTTCTTCGATATTAAAAATTAATTATTCTCCTTTTTTCACTTTGGTAGCGCCTTTTTTGATAGCTTTTTTACCACCACCTGTTTCTTCTTCATCAATATTGGCTACACGTTTGTTTTCCAGGATTTCTTCTGCAGTTTCTTCTTCTTTTTCTTTTTCAGCAAGCGTTTTATCCGCTTTTCTTTCCATCAATCCTTCGCTGATAGCATCTACAAGAATATCCACAATTTTGGCAATGGATTTTGAAGCATCATCATTGGATGGAATAGCGAAATCCACTTTATTGGGATCGGAATTGGTATCTACCATGGCAAAAACGGGAATGTTCAGTCGTTTTGCTTCGGCCACTGCGATGTGTTCTTTATTTACATCCACCACAAATAAAGCTGCAGGAAGACGCGACATATCAGCAATAGAACCTAAGTTTTTTTCCAGTTTTGCACGCGAACGTGAAACCTGGAGACGTTCTCTTTTTGAAAGCGTATTAAGTGTTCCGTCAACTCCCATTTTATCAATAGAAGCCATTTTGCGCACCGATTTACGGATAGTAGCAAAGTTGGTGAGCATTCCACCGGGCCAGCGTTCAATTACGAATGGCATATTCACGTTTTTCACGCGGTCGGCAATAACGTCTTTCGCTTGTTTTTTAGTGGCAACAAAAAGAATTTTCTTTCCTGATTTGGCAATTTGTTTTATTGCGGCAGAAGCTTCTTCGAGTTTAACAAGGGTTTTGTTAAGGTCAATAATATGGATTCCTTTTTTCTCATCGAAAATATAAGGAGCCATGTGTGGATTCCACTTGCGTGAAAGGTGCCCGAAATGCACTCCGGCATCGAGCAGGTCGTTGAATGTTACTTTTGACATTTTATTTTGTTTACGTTCCGTTTACTTACTCTTCTAAGCAACTTCCCGGTAGCCAGTTCCGAAATGAATCGGAAAATGAGTCCTGGAAGTTTGGATGCTAAACAATCTCCGGAAAAGAATTTCCGGGAAAGGTTTAACGTTTGCTGAACTGGAATCTTCTTCTCGCCTTTTTGCGTCCTGGTTTTTTACGTTCAACCATTCTCGGATCGCGTGTGGTGAGTCCTTCTTTTTTCAAAGCAGGTTTCATAGAAGCATCCACTTTAACCAGTGCGCGCGAGATCCCGAGACGAACCGCTTCGGCTTGTCCGTTGATTCCGCCACCTTCTACATTCACGGTAACATCATATTTACCTTCTGTTCCGGTGAGTGCGAAAGCCTGGTTGATTTTGTATTGTAATGTGGGTACAGGGAAGTACTTTTTATAATCAACATTATTGATGGTTACATTTCCTTTTCCGCTTTTCACATATACTCTTGCTACTGCGGCTTTTCTTCTTCCTAATGCGTTGATAACTTCCATGATCAGAATATTTCGTTAAGGTTAACTGCTTTTGGTGTTTGTGCTTCGAATTTGTGAGTAGCTCCGCTTACCACATGCAGGTTACGGAAAGCCTCACGCCCGAGTGAATTTTTTGGCAACATTCCTTTGATGGCCATTTCAATGACTTTAACAGGATGTTTTGCCAATACCGATTCGGGGGAAGAGAAACGCTGACCACCGGGATAACCTGTGTAGCGGATATATTGTTTATCGGTCATTTTTTTACCGGTAAATTTTACTTTTTCGGCATTGATTACTACTACATGATCACCGCAATCAACGTGAGGAGTGAAACAGGTTTTGTGTTTCCCTCTCAAAAGAGCGGCAATGCGGCTGGTTAAACGGCCAAGTGGCTGGTTTTCAGCGTCTACCAACAACCAGTCTTTTTTAACGGTTTGTTTGTTGGCCTGTGTGGTTTTATAACTAAGAGCGTCCACTTTGATAAGTTTTTAATGTTCGTTCCCTAAAATGGGGCTGCAAAAATACAACTATTTTTTGTTCGTCCAAATTTATTCACAGGGGAATGTGGGAAAAAGGCAGGCGGGAGAAGGGACAAGGGGACAGGGGACAAATGGGATAAGTGGGACAGGGGACAAAAGGTGGATGAATAGTAGTGCTTGATGGTTAAATAGTTGGGGAAGTTGTCCTCTTTTGCCAGGGCTTCAGAGGACGAAGATTTTTAAAAGTGCCGAAAATGATGTGCGGGGTCATTGCGAACTCCTGTAATCAGGGGTGAGGCAATCCGCGTTGCGGGTGGCTTTTATCCGGAATGTTTATTTATGCTTGTAACAAAACCAAACAGTTCATTGGCGAAAATTCTGCGAATTCAGTAAGTTTGAAAAAGCGGTTTTATTGCAGCAAGCCAGCGAATTTTGGTGTATTGGTGCAATAAATATGCGGCTATAAATAAGTTAGTGGTTATTATATGAAATATAAAATTTCGATATTATTTGTTCTACTATTCAATTCACTAATTGGACAGCCTGTTATTGATGGATCAATAAAGCAAATTGAATTGAGGATTCATGTACATTCATGTGCAAATTTCCAAAGAACCATTTGTCTTGGCAGACAAATCCTTCTCCGAAAACCCGCACAGCGCAAACTTGCGGAACATTATCCAAATTAAAAACCAATAAAAAAATATTATCATTAATATTGTCTGCTATGAGTCTATTCACCTACCACCTGGCAAAAACATCTTATATTAAAGCTCTCAGGTTTGTTTTTTCATCCATTAAACCCAAAAACGTTCCGGGTTTGATTCATGCAGAATGTATGACTGCAATGACGTTAGGTTCCCCCGTTTTTTCTGCGAAGCGAATGTTGGTGAGGCAAGTTGCTGTATTTGCCCAGTGGGAAAACGAGGCAGCCGCAGATAATTTTTTAAAACAAGATCGTTTGGGTAAAATTCTTTCCGGGGGTTGGCACATACGCTTAACTTTTTTAAGACAATGGGGAAAACTTTCTGAATTTAAATTTCCCACAGAAATTCTTCTTCCTGATGAACCCGATTCACCGGTAGTTGCTGTAACCATTGCCCGGATGAAATTGCTCCAGGTGCCAAGATTTATTAAATGGGGAAGACCGGTAGAAAAATTAGTGCGTGATCATCCCGGAACAACCCTGTCGTTGGCATCAATAAGATTTCCGCGCACTGTTTCTACCTTTTCCATCTGGAAAACACAAAAAGAAATGACGGATATGGTGCATGGACATAGCCCGGTTCCACAACCTAAAAGACATATCCATGCAATGAAAGAAAGAAACCGTAAAGATTTTCATTTTGAATTTACAACGTTGCGGTTTAAACCACTATCAGAATTTGGCGAATGGAAAGGAAAAACAAATTTTATCCCTTTTCTTAATAATAAAAAATGAGTTTAGCTTATTCGCGGCAAAAGTTTCAGGATTGGTTTACCCAACAGTGGGTTATTCTTTGGGGGAGAAAAATTGACCCGAAAAATGTTCCCTGGTTAATCGGGCCATTTGGAAATTTAAATGGAATTGGCGAAGAATTTATAGTTCAGCTGGCTGAAAAAGAAAATTTAATAATTGAACGGAACGCTAAAGCAAAAGGATTGCTCCCGTCAATCAATGAACTCCATTTTACAGAAGCAGAATTATCTGCTTTATCCAAAAAAGTAATAGGGTTTTATGAAAAAACTTCAAATTATAAATTAGACTTCACTGTTAAATGGAATCCGTTTTTTAAAATATTCGGGATTTTGGTCATCAAATTATTCAGCGACAGATTAAATCAACTAAATATTCCGACAAAGAATTTAAAAAATCCGGAAGAGTTGAAAAGTGAAATTATCACTCTTTCAGATCCCGTTTCAAATGAAGTAAAATATACCATCTGGTTCAGAACATTTAAAACCACCGGCCAGGTAATATATTCGGGAGTGTATAGTACCTGTACTTTGCCATCGGGAAAAACATGTGTAAAAGCGGTGTTTCCATTGCCTAACGGTAATGCAACTGTCATTATGACTCCCGGTGTCCAAAAAAATGGAGCCCTCTCGTTAGAGTCATCCGGAAAAAAATTTGGTGATGCCGGTTTTTACTTTTTATTAAATGATTCCCGTGGACGCTACTGGTCGCAATTTGTGAGATCATTTCGTGACAAATTAACCATTGGAACAGAAAATGAATTTCTTTTTGCCGAACAAAAGTTAACACTTTGGCATCAACGGGTGCTTAACTTACACTACAAAATCGAAGAGAAAATTTAAACTATAAAACAGTTACCGGGCTTGTAGCGGCAGATAAACAGAAACTCAAAACTGCCCGGAATTCATTTACATTTGATATACTTCTGAGAGCGGCACACTGCCTACTAATCCATTCTCACAAAAAACATTTCTCTCCCCGGCTCCAGGTGAAGCAGATGCAAACGGAAAGAATCGCATTCCACAATCTGATAATTGTAAAAATTGCCTTCGCTCTCCTCCAGCCGGATGAATTTTCTTTGTCCCATATTTCTGCCGTTGTGACCGGTATAGTTTTTTGTTTCGTAAACTATTTTATTTGCTGAAACCTGTTCTCCGTTATAATAATCCAGCCACTGGGTTTCGGTGAGGATGATGGTGTGGGAAGTGTCTTTGGTGTCGCGCCATTTTCCGGGGGCAGGGTTTGTTGTTTCCTCCTTCGCAAAGCCTTCGGAGGACGAGTCGGGTTTGTTGTTGTTGCAGGAGATGATCGCCATGATCATGAGAGAGGTAAAAACTGAAATATATTTTTTCCTGACCGGCATTTTTGAGATGTTAGATTTTAGATGGAAAGATGATAGATATCAGACAAAAAGATTTTAAATAGTGAGGAACCGCGTGCTTTTTCATGACCAGTCTAATATCTTTCACCCGTACATCTGATATCTCATTGTATAACATCTGTCATCTCTTAGTCTAACATCTTCCGGTCTTTCGTTTCCTGATGAAAATTTATTTAATGACGCCTAACTCTTTTCCAATCTTCGTAAACGCAGCAATAGCTTTATCCAAATGCTCTTTCTCGTGTGCGGCAGAAAGCTGAACGCGTATTCTCGCCTTGTCTTTCGGAACCACGGGATAGAAAAACCCTATTACATAAATTCCTTCTGCCAACAATTTATTGGCAAAAGTTTGTGAAAGTTTGGCATCATATAACATGATGGGGACTATAGCAGATTCACCGTCTTTATAATCAAAACCGGCTGCTTTCATTCCTTTTTTAAAGTAATTGATATTCCATTCCAGTTTATCGCGAAGTTCGGTGGTTTCACTCAGCATATCAAAAACCGCAATGGAAGCCCCGACAATATGAGGTGCGAGAGAATTTGAAAACAAATACGGACGCGAACGCTGGCGCAACATTTCAATCACTTCTTTTTTCCCGGTGGTAAATCCCCCCATTGCTCCGCCTAAAGCTTTTCCGAGTGTGCCGGTAATGATATCAACTTTTCCGATTACATTTTTTAATTCTACCGTTCCTCTTCCTGTTTTTCCAATGAAACCTGTGGCGTGACTTTCATCCACCATCACCAGCGCATTATATTTTTTTGCCAGTTCACAGATTTTATCGAGTGGCGCAACAAATCCATCCATAGAAAAAACACCATCCGTTACAATTATTCTGTAACGTTGCGCTTGTGCCTCTTTCAATTTTTCCTCGAGGTCGGCCATATCGCAGTTTTTGTAACGATAGCGAACCGATTTACATAAACGAACCCCGTCAATAATGGAAGCGTGATTCAGTTCATCCGAAATAATGGCATCTTCTTCACCAAACAATGGTTCAAACACTCCACCGTTGGCATCAAAACAAGCGGCATAAAGAATAGTATCTTCTGTTCCCAGGAATTTTGCGATCTTTTGTTCCAGCTCTTTATGAATGTCCTGTGTTCCGCAAATAAAACGTACAGACGACATTCCATATCCATGTTCATCCAGCGTTTTGTGAGCGGCTTCGATCACGCGCGGGTGAGAGGAAAGTCCGAGGTAATTATTGGCGCAGAAGATCAGCACTTCTTCACCGGTACTCACTTTCACGCTGGCTCCCTGCGGAGTGGTGATAATACGTTCGCGTTTAAAAAGTCCGTTGGATTCTATGTTTTTCAACTCGTTTTGGATCGAGGAGTAATAGGATTCGGTAGTTGTGGTCATGGTTGAAGGATTAGAACTGTAAAAGTAGGAAAAGCATGTAATGGTGTGTTCGTTTGTGATCGTATTTTGCCACGGCCCGCTCTTGCTTGGCTGAAGTTACGCGAAAACATAGATACTCAGGCCTCGCAATGATGCGCCAAATCAATTAAGAGTGCGGGTCATTGCGAACCCCGCCCTGAAGGTGAAGCAATCTGCATTGCGCGGTGGCAAAACCCTGTTTTTCGGGAATTTCTGTTGATTTTAATTGAAAAACCACTATTTTCATCCCCGGCTGGCATAATATGTGCATAGCTCATCCCAAAACCAAAACAAACCCATCATGAAACGATCATTACTCTTTTTACTCGGAGCTTTTTCTGTGGCATCAATATCAGCACAGAATATTCTTGACGAAAAAGTCACTTTTAAATATACCCAGCTTCCCCTGGTGAAACTGGATGGCACCAAAGAATACAGTGTGCAGGTAGAAGCTAATGTTGCGCAGCGGAATGCTGACTCCACTGCAGCGTATGAACAACGAAAAATAGCCTATGCCAACCAATTGGATGCCTGTATGGATCTTTGGGAACAGGATAAAAAACGTATAGATAAAGCCTATCTCGCTGCCATGGTGCAATGGGAACAGCAGGTAGCAGCCGGAAATACAGCAGCGGTGGCACCGGTAAAACAACCCTATCCGCCCATCAATTGCCCGGGACGTCCCAAAAAACCATTCCTTCTGCAGGAAGTGCAAACTTCTTCCATTATTGCAGGAATCAATATCCAGGGCATGACTCAAAATTCCTCAGCCGCTGTGAAAATTACTTTGGTGTTTGAAGGTTTTGAAAAAGGAATGATGAAAATGGAAACCAAGGGAACAGCTCCCGCGCAAACCTATTTCTGGACTATGCAATACCGCAGCCCGGTGACACTGAAAATTGAAATGCCCGGAAAAGGTTTGGTGGTGAATGAAAGAATTCCCGACCTCGAAGGATTTCGTACACACCGCACCAAAGAATACAAATCGAAAAGCGAATTTGAATTATGGTGGATGGACAACGAGGAAGGCTTTTGGAATGAGCGTCAGTCGCAGGCGGTGATGGATAATGTATCTGCCATCAATTCGTATCTCACCAATAAATTCGGATATCCTGTGGTGGGAAGAGCGGTGGAAGTGTACTCTGTAAAAACCAATAAAGATTTTGATTATTCTGATATGCAAAATGCATATACCGCTATGGAATCGGGATTGCTGAATCTTGCTTACCCCGAAAAAATAAATGACGCGCAGAATGAAATTAATAAAGCCATTGGCATCTGGACCACTGTGTTAAAAGAATCCAATGTAAATGATAAAAAAGCACGTGTTGATAAAAACGTAACAGCAGCCGCGTATATTAATTTGTCAGAAGCGTACATCTGGCTCAATGATTTTGCACAGGCGGAAGTGATGGCTAACAAAGCAATAAACGTGGGCGTAAACAAATACGAAAAAGACGGAAAGGCAAAAATCGCTTTCATACGGGATATGAAGACGAGGTATAATGCCAATAAGTGATAAGAAATTTTTTTAGCGAAACGGAACGGGAGACGGAAAGGCCTCCCGTTTTTTTATAATAGTACTCCACCGGAGTTTTTTTGGAACGTATAATTTGTCTGCGAAACTTCCTGTAAGGAAAAAGTTTGTTTTGTCCCTCTGGGACAATTCTAATATGGGAAGTGCAGATTGTTAAAAATGTTTGGCACCTCTGGTGCCGGTATATAGACTAATCTGGTTTAAAATATTTTCCAGGTGCCAGCGGCACCTGACATTTTTAACAAAAACTTCCGGTATTATTCATTTGTCCCAGAGGGACAAAACAGTTGTCATCTCTTCTTTTTTACATTTCACTGATATTCGTATATTTCACTTTCATTTTAATATACTGCATCATGAAGCAATATTTCATCACAGGAACCAGTTCGGGTATTGGAAAAGCGCTGGCCGAACAGCTTATTCCTCACCACAAAGTTACCGGCTATTCGCGGAATACTTTTTTCAGTCACCGGAATTATTCCCATATCACCATCGATTTATCAGACGAAAAAGCAGTTTCAGGAATACAATTTTCAATAGATAAAAATGCAGACGAATATATTCTCATCAATAATGCCGGAATGACCGGGGAAATAAAACGTGTGGGAGGCCTGGACAGTGAATTAGTATTAAAAACCATTCACCTTAATCTTTCTGCCCCGGTTTTACTTTGCAATTCTTTCCTTCGTGCAGGAATACCTGCAGAAAAAAAAGCTGTAATTATCAATATAAGTTCTGGTGCAGCAGTTAAATCCATTGCATCCTGGGCCACCTATTGCGCCACCAAATCAGCTCTCGACCGGTTTACAGATACTCTTTCAGAAGAGTTGAAAGAAACCGGGAAGCATAACATCAGGGCGTTTTCGGTTCACCCCGGTATAGTAGATACTGCCATGCAGGTACACATCCGGAAAACCGACCCCTCTGATTTCTCTTCGGTTGAGCGGTTCAGGAACTACAAGAATGAGGGTTCTTTGATGACGGCTGGTTTGGTAGCAGAGCGAATTATTGGTAAATTTAACACCCCTGAACTCCCGCATCAAACTATACTGGACATAAGGGATTTTTAAAACCTATGCTATGAAGAACATTTTTACCGCTGGCTTTCTACTTTTTACCATCGTTGTTTTTTCACAACGCCAAACTGAACCCGAAATTTATTGCGGAACAGTGAAGCATATGGAGAACATGAAACAACTCTATGGGTATAATGCGCTCAATGAAGCCGAAGATGCTGCTTACGAAGACCTCATGCAACAGGCGCAGGTGGAAGGATATGAATCTTACCAGAGAGGCGGACAGACTATTTATGTAATTCCTATTGTTTTTAATATTGTGCATGTAGGCGGACAGGAAAATATTTCCGACCTGCAGGTTTTTGATGCGATCCGTATTCTCAATGAAGATTTTAACAGGTTGAATCCTGATACCACTGATGTAGTAGCTGCATTTGAAAATAATGTAGCGGATGTAGGGTTTGAATTCAGACTCGCACAAAAAGATGCTTTGGGCGCCTGTGTAAGAGGAATTAACCGCATCTATTCTGCTACTACGTTTGATGGTGATAACGGAATGGTAGACAAAGTAAATCAAACTATCAACGGAAATACTTCTACTGCCAATACCCATTTTCCCAGAAATAAATACCTCAATATTTGGGTTTGTGCCTATGCAGGCGGGGCAGCGGGTTATACCAATACTCCCAATAACTGGACGCCCGCCAAATATGACGGAATATGGATTTTACATAATTACATTGGCTCTATCGGAACCAGTAATTTACAAAGAAGCCGCGCGCTCACACACGAAGTAGGGCATTGGTTTAATCTTCGCCACACATGGGGAAATACCAATAATCCCGGTTGTACCGGCCAACCTACTCCTCCCTGTAACGGAGACGATAATTGTACTACCGATGATAATGTAACAGATACTCCCAACACCATTGGCTGGACTTCCTGTAACCTGAATGGAGCTACCTGCGGAAGTCCGATTGACAATGTGCAGAATTTTATGGAATATTCCTATTGCTCACGCATGTTCACCAACGGACAAAAAACAAGATTACGTACAGCGGCCACATCATCTACAGGGCAAAGAAACCAGTTGTGGACCACCACCAATCTGAATAATAGCGGTACTAACGGAACCAATATATTTTGTGGTGTGGATTTTGAAGCCGATGATTATATTATATGTGCGGGCGACTCTATAACGTTCTACGACTTATCGTATCACGGGGCCAGCACCTGGAACTGGACTTTCACCGGAGGAACAACTGCGGATAATACAGTTCAGAACCCCGTGGTTTATTATAACACCCCGGGATTGTATGATGTTACCCTTCTGGCAGGAGACGGATCCACTACGCTGAGCAATACCAAAACACAATACGTAAGAGTGTTGCCTGCTACCGGATTGCCCCTTCCTTACAGCGAAAGTTTTGAAACAGTAACCGCAATTCCCGGGTCGGAGTGGTCAATTAATAACCCTGACGGACTAACTACCTGGCAATTGCAGTCGGGTGTGGCTTATACCGGAAACAAAAGCGTGAAACTAAATAACTATAGTTATATAGCCGGAAATACAGATGAGTTAATTTCTACAACCATCGATCTTTCCAATGACACGAATGTTACCGTTTCATTTAAATATGCATATGCCATGAAAGCAACGGGAGATAATGATAAATTGATTTTTTCCATTTCAGATAATTGTGGTGAGACATGGTCGCCACGCAAACAACTCAACGGGCTCACACTTTCTACTTCTGCCAATACAACGTCTGCGTTTACTCCCGCCTCTCAGCTGGAGTGGAAAGAAGCGCTGGTGCAAAACACCACTTCAGAATATTATGTCCCTAATTTCCGTTTCAAGTTTGATTTTCAGAGTGACGGAGGAAATAATATTTACATTGATGATATTAATATTTATTCAACAATTACCGGTATTCAGGAAGCAGATGAATTTGTTCGCCTTAATGTATATCCCAACCCGGCTGATGATGTGCTTACACTGGTGTATTATACCTCGGGGAAAACGGATGTAACTTTTGAACTGGTGGATGTGATCGGCAAACAGGTGAGCGCTTATCGCTATCCGGATGTAATAGCAGGCGATCATATCTCACAGATCAGCCTCAGCGAATTTCCTGCAGGTGTATATTTCATCCGCATGCTTATCGGAAAAGAAACAGTAACGAAAAAAATCGTTATCAGCAGGCAGTAAAAAATGTTCTGAAAGTCCGGTGGCGAACGGCCGGGAATACTGTTAACAGAAACAATTATTATCCAATAATTATTCTGTCAATACAATGTAAAAAAATTGCCCTGAAGACAGCTTGATTCCTGTTTTACATGCATGAAGCAATAAGTTTTGTATACAAAGTTTTTGCACTGTTTACCGATAGGTAACGATTGCATCAGTGACCACTATTGTCTTTTACCAAATAAAAAAAACCTGCCGTTGATTCAGCAGGTTTTCAACGAAAAACTGATTCTTTATTTTTCTTCCTGTTTGGTTCCGATCAACACTGCTACACAACCTTCGGGAACAATATCCGCCCCTTTTTTTGATTCAGGCACTACTATTTCTACAATTAATTGTTGCGTGGAACCTACTTTGAAATCAAAGTATTTTTTATCGGGATTTTTTTTGCTTTCAAAAATCACATTACGGTCGCTGTCAAGTATTTTATAGGAAACTTCGCCCAATACAGGCATAGCGCATACCATCAGCCGGTAATTGATGCCACTGAAAAAAGTAAGCAGTAATTCGGCTTTGTCACCGGGAACCAGAACGGCATTGTTCACTTTTCCGTCATGTACATAGGGAGATAGTACGGGCCGGCACTGGCGTTTGGCGTAACTTTTACATTGTGCATCCGCATCATTCATCAGCGGGTTAGCCAATAAAGCACAAAAAAGTAAAAAGAATATTTTTTTCATGTCCGTTAGATTTTTATGAATGATTCGCGGATTTCAGTAACAGTAGTTTTGATCTGCTTAAGCTGATCCATAGAGAATTCTATTTTGCTGTTTCCGCCAATGGTAGTAACGCCATCTTCAGCTGTGGTTACTGTATTGGCTTCTTTTGTAATGTTAATCCCGTCATATATCGGTTTAAGTTTGACAATCTCTGTATGCGCATCGGTTACGGTAGGAACTTCTTTGTAGGACTCCAGCAAATGAATGAGGTGTTCGAGTGAATACTTTTGTTCGGCAATATTATTCATGATGGCCTGGTTCGGATTTTTTTCATCCACACTCATCACCGCCAGGTATAAACCTTCAACCCATCCGCCTGCGATCACCAGAGCTGAAATATCTTCCTTATCGTTTTCCTGCAAATAATCCTCCAGCTCATAGAACATGTCAGAAATAATCTGCGACATGGAATCACGGTTATCGGCATTCTCTTCTGCACGGGTAATTGTATTTTCACTGATGGCATTTTCTATTCCCATATCTTCAGAAAGCGACTGTGTGCAACGCAGGTAAAGCATGGTTTCGTGGGTCTTTTCATATACATTGCAATAATTCAGATCGGCCCCGTAAATTCCCAGGTTTAAAGCCTTTTGTTTGGAGGAAGTGTATTTATCCACACTTTGCACATCATGCATGATTTTCGACTGGTAGGGAACATTGGCGTTCATCAGCAGTTCGGCCATGATTTTGGGTGAAGGAATGAACTCATAGATCTTTTGCGCTTCTTCGATACGGTTGTTTACCGTGTCTTCGGCAGTGCTGTCCACTTTGGTGGTGGCGTTATTGCTTTCGCCACCGCAGGATGCCAACAGCAAAACACCCAGAGTGAGAATGGAAACCAGTTGCTTTTTCATAGAATTACAAGTTTTGAGGTACCAAATATAGAAAATAATGCAAAAGCAGGCATAAAGGCCTCATTATCCTTTCTTTTTTTTAAGGGCCCGGTTAAGGTCGAAATCTATGGCCTGTAAAAGGTAATATCTTACGGTATCTTCTGATTCTCCGTCCCATTGAGAAAGTGTAATATAGCGCACCTGTTTAAGTTCTTTCCGCTCCAGCTTATTCAACCCGTCATCCAGGTGAGCGCCTTCACAAAACCCCAGCTGCACTTTCCCGTCTTTTACAGCGATGAAAGCCACCCATCTGTTAAGAACATAAAACGGGTTACTGCCAAACTTCCATTCCTCTTTCATGCCCGGGGCAGCATTCATTAATATTTCCCTGAGATGTACAATGATTTTCCTGTTTTCGGGTAGTTGCCTGCGAACAAATTCATCTGTCGGATTGTTATTCATTTCGCTTAAATTATGTGTAAATTTGCATAAAACATTTTGCGGGGACTAAAGACCCGGTTAAATAAAAATTTTAAACCCCGTCCCGATAGTTATCGGGATCAAACCTAAAATATCTTTACTATGTATCCTCCACAATTAGTAGCCCCCATGAAAAAAGAACTCACAGATGTGGGTTTTAAAGAATTGATAAATGCTTCTGATGTAGACCAGCTCTTGGGCTCCAAAAGCGGAACGGTATTCGTTATGGTGAATTCTGTTTGCGGATGTGCAGCAGGAGCAGCCCGCCCCGGACTGAAAATGGCGCTCAAAAATGCAAAAGTTCCTTCACAGCTCACCACCGTTTTTGCAGGTGTGGATGTGGAAGCGGTTTCGCAGGCGAGAAAATACTTTTTGCCTTATCCGCCTTCTTCTCCGGCTATGGCTTTATTTAAAGATGGTAAGCTGGTGCATTTCCTTGAACGACATCACATCGAAGGGCGCTCTGCCGAAATGATTGCAGAAAACCTGAAAGTGGCTTTTGATGAATTTTGCTGATAAAATAATCAGGACATTTTAAACTTGTCTACTCCTTCTTTCATCCAGTAATAAAACGACTCATCTTTTGAAACATCGTGATAACCCGAAGGATTATTTAATGTTTTTTTCTCACTGGTAATGACTACAAAAAGGGGTTGAATAATTTCATTGCAGATTTCTTTTTCCAGCTCACTCCATTTTTTACCCCGGCTTGTATAATTTTTAGCATAGGGAGATTCATCCGAAAAGGAAGCCCGGTCATCAACATAAAGTTTAATAAATACCAATTCTTCCAGGATATATTCCCTTATATAATCTTTGATTATTACTTCATTTTCAAACTTGCGTGAATTAACATCGGCATAGGCGGTAAAATACAACAATACAGGTTTGTTTTTTGTTTTCGCAAAATTTATTCCGGCATCAAAATCAGTATAAACCGGAATATTCCCCAGCGTTTCTCCTGTTACATTTCCGGATATTTCATTTGAAATTACCATTTCAGGATGTAATACTTTTATTCCTTTGCGTTTTTTAAATGTGCGCAATCCTTTGGAAAGCCACTGGTGAAAATCTTCTCCGTTGCTGTGTGTCTGGAAGCTGGCTTTTCCGTTGAGTGATTCTTCATTGTGGTCGAGCAACACATACAGCGGCTGCGAGCTTTCTTTATATAAACGCACTTCCATATCAGCCCATTTTTGTCCCACATTCCTGAATTTTCCTTTATCGGGATCATTGGCGGCTAAAGGAGTTCTTTCGTCAACGTGCAAAGAAATAATAACAACAGAATCTTCAAGTATTTTCATGGCTTCGGCATAACTCCATGCGCCCTGTTCCATTTTGCGGCAGTTTTCACAACCATAACCGGTAAAATCAATCATGGCGGGTTTTCCGGTTTTTCGGGCGTATTCCATGCCGTGATAATAATCGTGGAAGGTAACTAACCCGTGAGGGCCATACGAAGCATGCTCGGGTAATTCGCGGTCTTTATTGATATCGTGCCTCCATTCGCTGTATTCGATAGGTGGCGGAAAGCCCGCAATCCAGTTGAGTGGCGCGCCCCACAGCCCGGGAATAAGATAAATAACAAAACCAAAAACAAGGGTAGCGGTAAGAATCCTTCCTGTGCCCAGGCGTTTGTTTTCCGAATCGTGGGAAGTCATAAAAACGCCCAGCAGGTATAATCCCCAGAGGAAAAATACACCAATAAAAAGAGCAAGAAACAATTCGCGTTCCAGCAGGTGCGATTGATTAACCAGGTCGGCTTTCGAAAGAAATTTAAGCGCAAGTGCCAGCTCCAGGAAACCGAGACTCACTTTCACCGTATTGAGCCATCCGCCCGATTGCGGCATGGAATTCAGCCAGCCGGGGAAAACAGCGAATAACGTGAATGGGATTGCTATAGCAAGCGAAAACCCGAACATGCCAATAGCGGGGCCCATCAATCCTTCTGAAACCGAACGTACCAGCAGCGTGCCGATAATAGGGCCGGTGCAGGAAAAAGAAACCAGGGCCAGGGTAAAAGCCATAAAAAATATGCCTATCAATCCTCCGCGGTCGGCATTTTTGTCGGCAGCATTAACCCATTTGCTGGGTAACACAATTTCAAAGGCACCGAGAAAAGAAATGGCAAACACCATCAGTACGATAAAAAACAAAAGATTAAAGAAAATACTGGTCGACATTTTATTCAGTGCTGTAGCATCACCCGAAGCCCAGGTGATAAGCAATCCCACAAAAACATAAATTACGATAATGGCCACTCCGTAAGTAATGGCATTGATAATTCCTCTCTTTCGGTTTTTGCTCGATTTCATAAAGAAACTCACCGTCATGGGAATCATAGGGAAGACACAGGGAGTGAGAAGGGCTACAAATCCCCACAGGAAAGCTTCAAGAAAAATAGCCCAGTAGGAAAGATTGGCGTCTGCATTTTCTATTTCTTCGGCATCGTTGAGGTTAACATTCTCTTCCAGTTTTTCTTTCAGCGCAGCGTTTTTCTTTCCGTTTTGTGCCGAAAAGTTTACGGCTATTTTGCACCCGGCCAGCGTAACAGAATCCTGGGAGTTTACAGTAAGTTTTTGCGAGAGAATATCTTTTGTTTTTATCAATCCGCCATTGGCAGAGATTCCTTCCGGGAGTCGCAGGGTAAAGGAAGCGTTTCCGGTATTCACTGTCCATCCCGAATCAGGCTGGAATTTTACAAATACTTCATAGTCGTTTGCGCTGTATTTGCGGGAATAAATTTTTACGCCCACTGGTGCTAAAGTGCCAGAATCGTTAGAAGTATCAGGGGAAATCACTTCTGATGCTGAGGAGGTGTCTTCGGGAGTTACTTCAACATTTTCGCCCTCAGCACATCCTTTAATTTTAAAAGAGAATGGAGGATATTGGGGAGGAAGGCACTTGGATTCATCGCACTGCATGAATTCAATTTCTCCTTTGAGTTCAAAATCATTTTTGCTTAAAACTTTTATTTTTTGTTTAAAAACAGCTTTGTGCTGAAAGATGTTATACTCTCCGCCAAACCCTTCCATGAATTTGGCTTTTGATTTTCCTTCAGAAACTTTTCCAATCCGGTTGTATTCTTTTGTTTCGGTAAAAACAAAAGAAGTAGGAATAGGCCCGTCAGCATTGGGTTGAAACTGGGAATAGATATACCACCCTTCTTCAATGGTGGCAGTAAATACCAGTTCAGCTTCACAACCTTTTTGATTTACGGAATAGGACCAGGTAACATTATCAAATTTTTGTGCATTGCTATTGCCAAACGGCAGTAGAAATACAAGTAAAGGAATAATGGAAAGCAATCGTTTCATTTTGTTTGGGTGGCGCTGACTTTTGCAGCCGTTTGTTTAATGGAAATGGAAAAAGGAACGTCAACAGGAGGAAGACATTTGGTGTCGTCACAGGTCATGAAAGTAACGAATCCTTCCACTTTAAAATCGGTTTTTACAAGAGGTTTTATTTTTTGGGTGAATTTTACCTCGTTGTCAAACCATTTCACCTTCATATCAAAATTAGGATCGTATTTTTCGAAGGGCTGTGGTTCTTCGGTTTTTCCTACCAGCGAAAAATGTTTGCTTTTGGTAATGGTAATGCTGGTAGGTACCGGGCCGTCACCATTCATGTTTTGCGAATAGATGTGCCAGCCTTTTGAAATAGTGGCTTTAAAAACCAACTGGTATTCTTTCCCCGAAAGGGAAGATGAAAAGTCCCACTTTACAGGGTTTTGCTCATTTACCAGGACAGATGAGGCCTGGATAAGGCAACAATAAATGATAATGGCAGCGCCAATTCGGGCAATAGTGTTCAACACGCGTAATCTTTTTTAAACTCAACCAAAAATACCGCCTTTTGGTATGTAAAGGGGCCTTAAAGTAAAAAAGATTCTTGGATTTCTATTTCCCTTAAAAAAAGTTAACATCAATAATTCTGTGAATGGGAATAGTCATTCCGTGTTTGAGAATGATATTTTTCTCACCGGTGGCCCAGATCGTGGTTTCCACCTGTTTCACTTCCTTGTCATCCCTGAAAGTGATGCGGCATTTATTGTGCTCAATATTTCCCAAAGCGGTGGCGCGCTTCAGTTTAATGAGTAATTCGGCCTTTTCCTCTTTGGTGGAGTAGATCTCGTCTGCAGGGAAGCGCAGCGTAGCTACTTGTTCTTTGGCAATAAGAACAGGGGTAATGGTTTTTTCCATATGCTTCTGGTTTTTGGTGTGAAATAGGTGCAGGAGAGAATACTATAAATATACGAATTTTCCGGATAAAGGGTTCCCCGGGTGCGCATTTATTTCAATTTTCCGTGAAAATTTGCACATCAGTAAAAAGAAGGTAATAAGTTGAATTTTAAACCTGGAAAGAAGGCTAAATGGTTAAAGCAAAGTAAGTTGAAGAATGTTGGAGGTTTGTTCAGTAATTTTAAAACGATCATCCAGCCGTTTTCCTATTACCCAAATCACCTGGTCGCCCGAAACCAATACATAAATATTTTCTTTTTCCACCAGCGAATATTTATTGTCGATAAAAAAATCACTCAGTTTTTTTCTTCCTTTCATACCCAGCGGAAAAAAACTGTCGCCCCGGTACCACTTACGTATCATTACCGGGAACCTGATCTTGTCGTAGTCCAGCTGAACAATTTTGTCTGATTTGATAATTTCTCCCTTAGGCAATTTTTCAATTTTCATTTTTACAGGGAACAACACTTCTTCATCATTTTCGTGAATCTGGAAAGTTTCAAGGTCTTCGGCAATCAGTTTGGTGATAAGCAAAATGCCTCTATGATTAACTACCCGGTGGGTGGTGGAGAAGAATTTTTTCCCGGTTTCTTTTTTTCTTTCTTCAAAAATATCTTTTACGGTTTTTGAATGGAAGTTGTAGGGCCGTAGCATTTCATACAGCAGGTGGATGGCAATTTTTTCCTTTTTCAGTTGTTGCAGGTCGATTTCCCAGCCAAAATCATTTTTCACCACGAATTGCTGCCGTTTTTCTTCTACAAATTGTTTGTAGATGATATTAACAGCATTAAGGCGTTCCATACATTCAGCCGTATTTTGAATAAATGCGGAATTCAGCTCTTCCAGTTTTGGAATAATATCAAGCCTTATTTTATTGCGCTGGTATTTTACAGAATTATTGCTTTCATCGTCACGCCAGGATAAATGATGGGTTTGCGCATAGTTTTCAAGTTCCTGTTTTGAAAATCCGAGTAAGGGCCTGAATAATTTTCCATCGGTGGTTTTCATACCGGTAAGGCCTTCTATCCCGGTGCCCCTGGCCAGGTTAATGAAAAATGTTTCCACCTGGTCGTTGCGGTGATGGGCGGTTACGATATAATCCAGTTTGTTTTGACGGCATAATTCATAAAACCATTCATAACGCAATTCACGCGCAGCCATTTGTATGGAAATTCCTTTTTCTTCAGCATAAACAACAGTATCCGCTTTCCGGATGAAGAACCTGGCATCATAGTTTTCTGCCAGATGCTGAACCAACTGTTCATCGCGATCAGACTCTTCACCCCGCAATGAAAAATTAAAATGGGCAATAGAAAAATTCAACCGCGATTCATAAAACAAGTGGGCCAATACCACCGAATCAATCCCTCCGCTTACTGCCAGTAAAAATTTTTTTTCCTCCAGCTCGGGAATTCCCACGTCTACTATTTCCCTGAATTTTTCTTTCATGTGGTTAATGCATTAATCATGGCTTTGGCTTTCAGCATACATTCTTCATATTCTTTTCCCGGGTCGCTTTTGGCAGTAATAGCGCTGCCAACCGGAAACGACAGGTATTTTTTTTCACGATTATACAAAATACTTCTGATAATCACATTAAAGTCAAAATCTCCATCAGGAGAAAAATATCCGCAGGTTCCGGAATACATTCCCCGTGAAAAGTTTTCGTGCTCATCGATCAGCTGCATACTGCGGATTTTGGGCGCACCGGTCATTGATCCCATAGGGAAAGTGGAACGGATGATTTCTTCAAATGAAACGCCCGGCTTTAACCGGCAACTCACTTCTGAAATAAGCTGGTGAACCGTTTCAAAAGAATATACTTTACATAATTCTTCCACTTTCACCGTGCCTTTTTCCGCTATTTTGGAAAGGTCGTTTCTTACCAGGTCGGTGATCATGATATTTTCACTTTTTTCCTTGGGATCATTTTCCAGGTATCGTTTTAATTTTTCGTCTTCAATAGCAGCTATTCCTCTTGGAGCGGTGCCTTTGATAGGATGGCTGCTGATTTTATCTCCTCTTTTTTTAAGGAAACATTCGGGACTGGCTGAAATCAAATAACGTTCACCGTATTTCAGCAGGCACGACCAGGGAGCTTTAGCCATAGCATTCAGTTTTCCGAAAACGGATACAGGATCAATTTCTGCCTCTTCGGCAAAAAATTCCACACAATAATTCAATTCATAAGTATTGCCCAGCTGAATATGCTTTTTCAATTCATTCACACGAAAAATATATTCTTCACGGGAAGTCCGGCATTGAATGGAAGAAAGGGATAATGAAGGAGGAGTTTGCGGAAGAATAAAATCTCCGTTATATTGGGAAGCAAATTCAGCTTTAAAAAATTTCAATGGTTCACCGAATGACAGGTAATCGGGATTTTTTGAAACCAGTGATTCTGCCTGGTTTTTGAAATCGTAAGTGATAAATCCAAAACAGTATTCATCCTGAAGAAAACCGGGACGACACGACTCATTGCCAGCCAACACAACAGGCTTTTTCCACCCATTGGAATGGCCGTTATGGATAAAGCAGGCACCGGCAAAAAAGTCGTAAAAAGGCAGCATGGCAATTCGGAGACAATTAACTCACAAATTTTCGTATTTTCATTAAAATTCCCAGCACACTTTTAAATATTTGATTTTCAACTATTTATAATTCACCGGAAAAATATAATCACTTTTAAATCATCCTTTTACATAAGGAAACCTAAAGTTTGTCAAAATTAATTTCGTTGTAATAGCAACTTTTTTTACATTTAATACGTCAAAAGCACAACTTTAAGACGCTATGAAGAAAATTTTACTAATTATTTTTTCGGGATTATTTATTTCCGGTTCGGTGTATTCGCAGTCCGGTGCAGTAAAAACTGACGAAACATTGGGTTCCGGGTTTGATAAAAGATTGCTGAACCATTATACAGAACAGGAATTGCTGGATATTAAGGCTTCCGACCCACAAAAATTCACCTCCATTGAGTATTATTATACACAATCCTACCAGTTGATCCCTGTAAGTTGCGTTGATTGTGTTCCTGCCGATCTCACCACTTTTGATGTTTCAAAGTATGAAGATTTGAGAAAAAAATCCGAACGCTTCGATCATACATTTGAAAAATATGGTTTCAGGCTTGTATTACTTTCCAGGGATGAATTACTTTTCAAAACACCGTATCAAATAGCCAAAGACGAATAAATATGAAAAAACTTTACTCACCTGTTTTTTTGTTTTTGGCGTTTTTTACTGCCAATATTTCGCGTGCACAAACCGATTTATGTGGGACCGCACCGCCTCTTGCAGTAAATGCGGCTTGTATCAACACCGCCTATAACGTAAACGGAGCGTGGGGAACGGAAGTGGCGGCTCCTTCATGCCACGGTGTAACCCGTGACGGTTGGTTTTCATTCGTAGCTACTTCCAATGCAACAACAATAACTGCTACCACTAATGCCAATCTTGGCCTTTCGGTATATACTGCCTGCGGAGGCGCACAGGTAGCTTGTGTAAATGCAGGAGGAGCCGGAGTGGGAGAAACAGTCACTTTTCAAACCACACCCGGCTCATTGTATTATATCCGTGTAACAAGAATTAATGGAGGTGGTGCGAATATGACGGGAAATATTTGTGTGGTTGATGCAACAATTACTACCTGCGCATCAGTATTCACCGACTCAGGCGGAGCAGGTGGAAACTATGCCAATAATGAAAACCGTGTTACCACCTATTGTCCTTCTGTAGCAGGCCAGTGTATCACTGCTTCATTTACTTCGTTTAATACAGAAGCAGAATACGATTTTTTATATGTGTATGATGGCCCCACCATCAATTCCACACAAATGCAGGTGTTACATAACACTACTTTACCCAATGCAATAACAGCTACTACTGCCAATACCACCGGCTGCCTGACATTTCGTTTCCGTTCAGATGGTACTACTGTACGCGCTGGCTGGTCAGCAAATATTTCATGTGCAGCTTGTGCAACACCAGCGGCCCCGGGATCATCTTCTGAAGATTGTACCGGTGCCCCGACAGTTTGTAATAGTAATTCATTTGCAGGTAATAGTTCCGGTGCAGGAGCAACAGCAGACCTGAATGCCGGTAACCAGGGATGTTTGGGTGGTGAAAACCAGTCATCCTGGTATTATTTTTCTCCTTCTTCCAATGGAACACTTGAGTTTATTATTTCTCCTGCCAATGGTACCGATGATTATGATTTTGCATTGTGGGGACCAATGGTTACAATAACCTGTCCTCCCACAACTGCGCCTATTCGCTGTTCGTATGCTGCCGGTGGAGGAAACACGGGCTCATATAATGCATCAGGAGATAATTCTGAAAATGCTTTTGGTGACAGATGGATCAATCACGTTAATGTATTGGCCGGTGAAATTTATGTTCTGCTGGTGGATAATTTTGCGGTATCAGGTTCTCCATTCACATTAAGCTGGACACTTAGTGGTGGTGCCTCTCTTGATTGTACTCCGCTTCCCATTGAACTGCTGGAATTCCGCGGAAACTCACTGGAAACAAAAAATGTATTGCAGTGGGCCACGTTATCTGAAAAAGACAATGATTTTTTTACCATTGAAAAATCTGCTGACGGAGAACATTTTTATGATATTGCTGTAATTGACGGAGCAATGAACAGCACTACATTGCTCGAATACGAATATTTTGATGAACTTCCTTTGCCGGGCACCAATTACTATCGCCTTCGTCAAACAGACATTGATGGCAGAACCACTACCAGTAAAACTATAGCCGTTGAATTCAAACCGCAGGCTATTTATGCCGGTGCCGCTTATCCCAATCCGTCTTCCGATAACTTTATGCTTGAAATTTTCAGCGAGGAAAATGAAAAGGTAATGATTGAAGTGGTGGATGTAACCGGTAAAAAAGTTTCTTCCGAACAAATCAGTATTGCCGAAGGAATTAACAAACACGTTCTGAAAACAGAAGTTCTGGAAAAAGGAGTTTATTTTGTGAATGTGAAGGATAAATCGGGGAAACTGATCAGTGCACAGGCGTTAATGAAGAACTAACTCCCGGAGCATTTGTACAAACCCGGGATGATCGTTGAGACTTTCTACCAATTGTAATTTTTCCCCTCCGTTTTCTTTAAAGAGGTGTGTGTATTCGTCACCTATTTCTATGGTTGTTTCCAGGCAATCGGCTATAAAAGCGGGAGAAAAAACCAGGAGTTTTTTAATTCCTTTTTTCGGCATATCTGCAATCACGATGTCGCTAAACGGCTCCACCCAGGGATCTTTTCCCAGCCGCGATTGAAAAGCTACCGAATATTTTTCCGGTGACAGATTTAATTCAGCCGCAATCATTCTTGCCGTAGCATAACAGGTAGCTTTGTAGCAAAATTTGTTTTCTTCGTTTACTTCCTTTTCGCAATTATGGTCGCTACAGGGTTTGTTGTCAAAATACACCTTATCCAGTTGCCTTACCGGCAAACCATGAAAGCTGAACAATACATGATCAAAACTTTCGGGAGAATATTTTTTTGCAATTTCAGCAAATGTTTTCGAAAACAAAGGATGATCATAAAACTGTGAAATGATTTCTATTTCCGGTATCACCCACCATTTTTTGATAATGCTCATGGCTTTTTCTACGGCAGAACCGGTGGAAGAAGAAGCATATTGCGGAAATAACGGGAGCAGAACGATTTTTGTAAAATTCATTTTTCTCATTTTCTCCAGCACATTGTTGAGCGAAGGTTCCTGGTAACGCATGGCCAGCTCCACATGAAACTCACTACCCAGGGATTGCTGCAGCAGTGTCTTTACTTTTTCGCCATAGAGAAGTAACGGAGAACCTTCTTTTGTCCACAGTTTTTTATAAATTTTTGCTGATTTGGATGCGCGGAACGGAATAATAATTCCATTAACAAGAAAAAATCTTTTCAGCGGATGAATGTCTATCACTCTCGGATCATTGAGAAATTCTGTCAGGTATTGACGCACATGCTTTACAGACGGAGACTTTGGCGTTCCGAGATTGATGAGGAGGATGGCGGTTTTTTGTGGCAAGTTATTGAGTATATTAAGTTATTTAGTAAAGAGGGGTTGGAGTAGTTTTATGATTTCTCCGGCTTTTGCCGGGCGATTAATTCTTCAAGTTTGTTCATCCAAAAAATCTTAATCCTGTTCACTAAAAACCAAATAATCTTACAGGCTTAATTACTCAATAACCCCATTCCTAAATATGCAACGCTCTCTTACCGGTAGCATCCAGAGCAGCTTCTTTAATCGCTTCAGTAAAAGTAGGGTGGGCATGACAGATTCTTCCTATGTCTTCTGCTGATGCACGGAATTCCATAGCCACTACCGCTTCGGCAATCATGTCGGCTGCACGCGGGCCGATCATGTGTACTCCCAATACTTCATCGGTAGATTTATCAGCAATTACTTTTATTAATCCGTCAATATCCATACTGGCTCTTGCGCGTCCACTGGCTTTAAAGGGGAATTGTCCTGTTTTATATTCGCGTCCTGCTTTTTTCAGTTCTTCTTCGGTATATCCCACAGCAGCCACTTCGGGCCACGTGTACACCACTCCCGGAATGAGCAGGTAATTCATGTGTGGTTTTTGACCGGCCATTTGTTCGGCTACATAAACACCCTCTTCTTCGGCTTTGTGGGCCAGCATGGCTCCTTTCACCACATCACCAATAGCGTAAATCCCCTCTACGTTAGTTTTCAGGTGGTCGTCTGTAATCACTCTTCCGCGCTCATCGGTTTTTACTCCGGCTTTATCCAATCCAAGCCCATCGGTATAAGGTTTTCTTCCTACAGCAACCAGGCAGTAATCACCTTTAAATTCTACTTCTTCTCCTTTAGCGTTATCAGCTTTTACCACCACTTCTTTTCCGTTGTTTTTGGCGCCCTTTACTTTATGCGAGAGAAAAAATTCAAATCCGAGTTTGGTAAGGCATTTCTGTAATTCTTTTCCGAGGGTGCTGTCCATCATCCCGATAATGGCATTGGAATACTCGACCACTGAAACTTTTGCGCCAAGACGCGCATACACAGAACCTAATTCCAGGCCGATCACTCCGCCACCGATAACGATAAGGTGTTTGGGAACCTCAGTTAGGTTTAATGCTTCGGTGGAAGTAATGATTCTTTTTTTATCGATTTCAATTCCCGGCAATGTGGAAGGTTTCGAACCGGTGGCGATGATTGTTCTTTTGGTTTCGATAGTGGTTGTATTTCCTTTTTCATCTTTTATATCGATGAGGTTTTTGGTTTGGAATGAGCCATGGCCGGTATACACACCAATTTTATTTTTTTTCATCAGGAAATTGATGCCAGCCACAGTTTGTGTAACCACATCATTTTTTCTTTTGATCATTTGCGGAAGATCCACTTTCAGGTCTTTTGCAAGGATTCCGTGTTCTTTAAAATTATGTGTGGCATTATGAAAATGTTCGGAAGAATCGAGCAGGGCTTTTGAAGGAATGCACCCTACGTTCAAACAGGTTCCTCCCAGGCTTTTGTAGCGTTCGATGATGGCGGTTTTCATTCCCAGTTGGGCACAACGGATAGCAGCAACGTAACCACCGGGGCCCGAGCCAATAACAACAACGTCATAGGTATTCATGATCTTGATTTTAGATAAACGAAAGTAGGAATATTTTTATAACCCGTACCGGGAAATCAGCCTTATTTCAAAGCGAAAGTGAATTTAAAATGCGTTTTGAAAAATCCGTTTTTCAGGTAAAAGGCATGTGCTTTTTCCCTTCGTATATTGGCAGCCAGTTCTATCAGTTCGCAATGCTGATCGCGTGCAGTTTGTACAGCTGTTTCCAGTAACCGCTTTCCTGTTTCGCGGTTGCGGAACCCGGGATGAACCACCAGTTCCTGTATTTCAGCCACGCGGCCCCAATGATGCAGCAGCACCTGGATATGCAGACTGACAAAACCGGTAATAACCCCGTTTTCTTCGGAAACAAAATAAAAGATGCTTTTGTTCCCCAGGTTGGTAAAAAACACCTCCGTGAATATTTCAACCGGGACAGAAGTTTGTTCCAGTTCTTGGGTTAACCGGTGAATTTCCCCTGCATCTGACGCAACAGCTTTTCTAATAACGGTATTATTTTTCTGCATCAGTTCGCGTACCGTTAGTCGACCTGCTGAAAAGGTTAAAATGAAAACCTAAATTACAAATCTCCTGGGTGAACCAGAATTTTTGCGAAGCTTTGGTGTTTTCACTTTTGTAGGTGAGCACATCGGGAAGAGAAATGTATCCGCCTTTTGCTATCACCTGGAAAAAGAAATTACGGAAAAAAACAAATTTTATTCCTGCCGATACAGCTGTTCCATATCCGGCCAGGTGAAAAAGATTCGCTCCCTGTACTCCAAACACCGAAACATCACTGCGGGGAATCATAATCCCGATTCCCCATCCCGCATGCAGTGAAAGAGAATGTTTTTTATTGGGAGATATCCAGGGATAGGCATAAAAATCAGCTTCTGTACTGATATAATTACATCCGTTGGTATGTTCGTATAACAGAAAATCGCGTGTGATATTTACCGGAGATTGATCATATACCCCGGCATAGGTGGCGGAAGCAGAGCTGTCGATGCTGCCGCTGATAAGAGCCTGCTGGTCGTTTACCAATACATATTTCATATGGTCGTAGCCGGCTGAAACCGAAAAGTTTTTGTTGATGAAGTAACCTCCCCGGATATTAAACTGGGGGATAGAAAGTTTTGAAGGGTTGAAATAGACCTTGGCTTCGAAAGGTGATGGCCGGTCTTTAGCCACCACATCATGCAATGTAAACTGATAGCCATCGCCCTGTATTTCAATATCACTTTTAGAGAACTGCGAACGGTTGTATCCCCAGGTAAGATAAAAACGGTTTTCTGTATCTGCTTTTTTCAATAAAGAGTATTCGCCTCCCGAAACAAAAGGAGGAAATAAAAAGGGAATAAACAGGAAAAAGGATTTTTTCATGGCTTTCTATATGCAAATATAGAACAGTACCGGAAAAAATCAGTATCTTGGAATCCATTCTCAGAAAGGAGGCCGTATGCCAACAGGAACAGTGAAATTTTACAATGAAAAAAACAAATTCGGTTTCATCAAAGTGGATGATACCGGGCAGGAAATCTACGTGGCTGCCAGCGGTCTAACCGAACCGGTAAAAAACGATGACCGGGTGGAATTTGAAATCCAGGAAGCTAAAAAAGGTCCCGTGGCGGTAATGGTTAAAAAAATTTCCGGGTAAGGCTATTCCGGCACAATCACTACTTTTGCCAACATTCATGACCAACCACACCCATACACCTGTTTCCCTGGTAACGGGAGGGGCCGGATTTATCGGTTCGCACCTTGTCCGCCAGCTTCTGAAAATGGATCATCGCGTAATCGTGCTGGATGATCTTAGCGGAGGATTTGAACACAATATCCCCAAAGAAGCAGTGTTCATCCGGGGAAGTATTACCGATGAAAAACTCATTGAGAAAATTTTCAATGAATATCATTTTGATTATGTATATCACCTGGCCGCATATGCAGCCGAAGGATTGAGCCATTTTATCAAACGGTTCAATTATAATAATAACCTGGTAGGCAGCGTCAATCTCATTAACGAAAGTATTAAGCATAAGATAAAATGTTTTGTATTCACTTCTTCCATTGCCGTTTATGGTTCTCAACATCCCCCGCTGAAGGAAGAAATAGTTCCTGTTCCCGAAGATCCCTATGGTATTGCCAAATATGCAGTGGAAATGGAACTCCGCGTTTCGCATGAAATGTTCGGGTTGAACTATGTGGTGTTTCGCCCTCATAATGTTTATGGAGAGTACCAGAACCTGGGCGACCGTTATCGCAATGTGGTGGGAATTTTTATGAACCAGCTGATGCAGGGAAAATCACTCACGGTCTTTGGCGATGGATTGCAAACACGCGCTTTTAGCTATGTGGGAGACATTGCTCCCGCTCTTGCTTCCTGTACTACCAATGAAAAATCATGGAATAAAATTTTTAATATCGGTGCTGATAAAGAATATACGGTAAAGGAACTGGCTGCCGAAGTGATGCAGTCTATGGGAATTACCGGTGAAGTACGTCATCTTGATCCGCGTAACGAAGTAAAGCACGCTTATGCCGACCACACGCTCAGTAAATCGGTGTTTGGTGAATACAACAGCACATCACTGAAAGAAGGGTTAAAAAAAATGGCGGCCTGGGCGAAAAATGAAGGGGTGAAAAAAAGCAGTAGATTTTCGGACATAGAGATCACGGAAAAACTTCCCCCGGTGTGGCTGGAAGATTAATCATGCCCCGCGTATTATTCATAGCAGCTCACCGGCCCGACCGTTCCCCCAGCCAGCGCTTCCGGTTCGAACAGTATTTTAATTTTCTTGAAAAAAACGGATGGCAGTGCACGCTTTCTTTTTTGCTTTCCGAAAAAGATGATAAGTTTTTTTACCAGGAAGGAAGGTATTTTCTTAAAGCAATAATTTTTTTGAAAAGCGTGGTGAAACGTTTCCGCGACCTGGCCGGAAAAAATAAATACGATATCATTTTCATTCAGCGCGAAGCATTCATGACCGGTTCTGTTTTTTTTGAAAAACAATTTCGGAAAAGCCGGGCAAAGATTATTTTCGATTTTGATGATGCTATCTGGAATCTTGATATATCGGATGCCAATAAAAAACTGCATTTTCTAAAAAACCCGTCTAAAACTTCACAAATCATTCAGCTTTCCCATCTTGTATTTGCCGGAAATCCCTATTTGGCGGAATATGCACTGAAATACAACCCCGGTGTACAGGTTATTCCTACCACTATCGAAACCGAAAAATATATTCCAAAACAAGAAAATAAAAATGGTACGGTGTGCATCGGTTGGACCGGCAGCCTTACTACTATGAAACATTTTCAGTACGCCATCCCTTTTCTGAAAAAGATTAAAGCAGAATACGGTTCGGGGGTGGAAATAAAAGTAATTGGTGATAAAGAATATATAAACGAAGAACTTGGCATAAAAGGAATTGCCTGGAGCAGCGCTACCGAAATTTCCGATCTGCAGCAATTTGATATTGGTATTATGCCGTTGCCCGATGACGAGTGGGCTAAAGGAAAATGTGGACTGAAAGGATTACAGTACATGGCGATGGGGATTCCCACTATCATGTCGCCCGTAGGAGTAAATACAGATATTATTACCGATGGTGAGAATGGATTTCTCGCTTCGGGTGACGAGGAATGGCAGAAAAAACTCAAACAGTTGATTGATAGTACGGAATTGCGGGTAAAAATGGGAGAAAAAGCCCGTCAAACTGTGATAGAAAAATACTCGGTTTTTGCATGGCAACCGGTTTACCTGGATACTTTTAATAAATTGATCCAATAACCTATATTTGTATAAAACAACCTGCAATGGAAACAACAGCCGAAGCCATCAAATCTACCGCACTTACCGAAAAACACATTTCCCTGGGAGCTAAAATGGTGCCCTTTGCCGGGTACAACATGCCGGTTTCCTATAGTGGCCTCAATGACGAACACGCCACCGTAAGAAATGCCGTGGGAATGTTTGATGTTTCTCACATGGGTGAATTTCTCCTCGAGGGCCCTGCTGCGCTGGATCTCATCCAGCGGGTTACTTCCAATGATGCTTCGGTGCTGACGGACGGGAAAGCACAGTATTCCTGCCTGCCTAATGAAAAAGGCGGAATAGTGGATGATCTGCTGGTGTATCGTATATCCGAAAACCGTTATATGCTGGTGGTAAATGCCAGTAATATTGAAAAAGACTGGAACTGGGTTTCAAAATACAATACCGGTGGAGTGAAAATGACCAACCTGTCTGACGAAACCTCTCTGCTGGCCATCCAGGGCCCCAATGCAATAGCCACACTGCAAAAGTTAACCGGGGTTAATCTTTCTTCCATTCCTTATTATTCTTTTTGTATTGGTAAATTCAACGGGGTGGATCATGTTACCATTTCCAATACGGGATATACCGGTGCAGGAGGATTTGAAATTTATTTTCCCAATGCACATGCTGTAAAAATGTGGGATGCTATTATGGAAGCTGGAAAAGAATTCGGAATAAAACCTGTCGGGCTGGGCGCACGTGATACGCTTCGCCTGGAAATGGGATTTTGTTTATATGGAAATGATATTGATGATACTACTTCTCCCATCGAAGCGGGCCTGGGGTGGATTACAAAATTCACCAAAGATTTTACCAACAGGGCAGCTATTGAAGCGCATAAAACAAATGGCGTTTCTAAAAAACTGGTGGGATTTGAAATGATTGACCGTGGCATTCCGCGGCACGATTATGAAATTACTGATGCAACAGGAAACACAATAGGAAAAGTTACTTCAGGAACACAATCACCCACTTTGCAGAAAGCAATAGGCCTCGGTTACGTTCCCGCGCCACTTTCAAAACCTGATTCCGAAATTTTTGTAAAAGTCCGTGATAAATTACTGAAAGCAAAAGTGGTGAAAATTCCTTTTTTGAAAAAGTAAATCCTCACCCCGTTATGAGTAAACTCATCATTGACGCCTGTTTTTCGCCTTACTTGTATCCCGTATACAAAGACGATGACAGTATTGTGGTGATCATTGATATTCTTCGGGCCACTTCAGCTATGTGTACGGCTTTTCAGCACGGAGCCGAAAAAATAATTCCTGTGGCAACGGTTGAAGAAGCGAAATTATATCGCGACAAAGGATTTATTGTAGGAGCAGAACGTGAAGGCGTTCCTGTTGAAGGGTTTGAATTCGGGAATTCTCCCTATAGCTACATGAGCGAAAAAATTAAAGGTCAGACACTGGTAATTACCACCACTAACGGCACACAAGCTATTGAAGCAGCAAAAGGCGCCTATAAAATTGTTATCGGTTCATTTTTAAATATCGGGGCACTGTGTGAATACCTTATCAGCGAAAAAAGAAAAGTACTGATGTTGTGTTCGGGATGGAAAAATAAATTCAATCTCGAAGATGCATTGTTTGCCGGTGCGGTTACTGTTGAACTTTCCAAACACCATGAAATTTTTAAGCTGGGCGATGCGGCTATGGCACTTAAATTTTTGTTCCAGGATTCACAGAACGATCCGTATAAATTTTTACGCAATGCTTCGCATAAGGAAAGGCTCGCGCGACTGGGTTTGAAAGACGATATTAAATATTGTTTACAACCCAACCTCACCCGCGTTATTCCCGTGATGGAAGGCGAAGCGCTGGTAAAACTCAAATGGAACGATCCTGTTGCACATCCGGAAATTACATCAGCAGTAAAATAAAAGAATGAACTATGAACTATTCATCATTCCAAATAAGAAAGATCAGCCGATGATGAATATTCACTATCTGTCCACAGGCAGGTATGTGGGGTTTAAAAAAAATATGTGCGCATGAAATTCTTTCTTAAAATAACGGTTGCTTTTTTCCTGCTTTCCATCATTACTTTTTCTTTTTTTTCCCGTGAGCGTGCGCAGGCATGGGGATTTTACGGACACAAACGCATCAACCGGATGGCGGTGTTTACGTTACCACCCGAAATGTTTACATTTTACAAAGACAACATCGATTTTATTACCGAACATGCTGTAGATCCTGATAAAAGAAGATATGCAGTGGAAGGCGAGGCACAACGGCATTATATCGATATCGACCATTATGCCAAAAGCGGGGAAGATCCTTTTAAAAATGTTCCGCGAAAATGGAAAGATGCGGTGGAAAAATTCACGGAAGATACATTGCAAACCTATGGAATTGTTCCCTGGCACATTGAGGTGATGATGTTTCGTTTGACAAAAGCATTTAAAGAAGAAAATTACGACCAGGTGTTAAAACTTTCTGCCGATCTCGGGCATTATATCGGAGATGCACATGTTCCGTTGCATACTACCGAAAATTATAACGGCCAACTCACCAACCAAAAAGGCATTCACGGTTTTTGGGAATCGCGCGTGCCCGAATTGCAGGCTGAAGAGTATGATTATTTTACAGGGAAAGCAAAGTATATCGAATCACCTGTTGATTATGCATGGGAAGTAGTGCAGGAAAGTAACCGCGCGGTGGATTCTGTTTTGCGTTTTGAAAAAGAACTTACCGAAAAATTTCCTGAAGACAAAAAATACAGTTACGAAAACCGTGGTAATGTTTTGGTAAAAGTGTATTCGCAGGAATTTACAAAAGCCTATAGTGAAATGCTCAACGGCATGGTAGAACGAAGAATGCGGCAGTCGATTGTTGCTGTGGGTAGCTTGTGGTATACCGCCTGGGTAAATGCCGGGAAACCCGATTTGAATAAATATAAAGGAAAAAAACTCAGCGAAGAAGCCCAGCAGCAGATGACAGATGAAGAACATCTTTTTAATGAAGGCAAGAAAAAAGGCAGGGTTTGTGAAGATCATTAACTTTTCCTCCATTTTTTTCCTTCTCCTTTTCTTTTCCTAACCATTTTTCTTCCAGTTAGTTATGCGCGCATAACAATTCAGTGTTAAAAAGTTTAGTCAAAAGTTTAGCGAAAAATGAAACCAATTACGGTTTTTTTCAGTTAAATATTTTGTTAACATGAAACAAACGTAAAGAAAACAAAATAATATTCTTTGCCTTGGTTCTGTCCGGATGAAGCTTCATGGACTCTTTTCTTGCCTTTTACCGAGTATCTATTGTTTAACCCTGAAAAACAATTGCCATGAAAACGATTAACCGCCATTTTATTGTTGTTGTATTTATAGTAACCAACAATATTCTTTTTGCCCATATTTCTTCATTGTCCAGCGGGTTGGTGTTCCGGATTTCTGCACCTAAAACTGTTGTACTAACGGACAGCCTGCTTAAGCAGTATGCGCCTGTTACCGGGCTTACACAAACCACCGAAGCGGGAAATTTTACTGATTATATGCTGGCACTTAAGGAACTGAACTCTGTTAAGAAAAACGGTCTTATAGAAGCAGAAATAATAGCTTATTTCAATCATTCGCGTATTTCAATGGAAGATGCTTTTTCTCTTATGAACAACAGGAATGCAATGGAAGAAGAATATACGGCAGAATTGTCGCCCGAAGCCACCGACAGCATTATTGCCTCTCTGCGAAAAGATGATTTTTATTTTTCACTTGAGTTTTCACTTCCCGAAGGAAAAACAGTGGAAGATATTTATGCCTCTGTACGCGGCATACAGGTATATTTTAACTCGGGCGGAAAAAACCGGTATATTTTCGGAAAATTCTATTCATCCGATGATGCCCGCCAGGTGGAGCAGTTGTTTATCCGCGAAGGAATTTCCGAAATTCTGATCATTTCCTTTGATGCCGGTAATGGCCGTATTCCCCTGGAAAGAGCTATTGAAATGGAAAAACAGGCTATCGGGGATAAATTAAAAGAACTCGCACAACGTTAGTTTAACCCAAAATACACCACCAATTCACTTTATCCGCCCCCGAATACAGGGGGCTTTTATTTGAGGGGATAAAATCACGGTTTTGGTCGAACGTTGCTTCGTTTTGTAGAGCATTTTTGGGGTTTCGGCTAATTTTAACTTATGTAACACTACAAATAAATAAAGTTTGCGTCTTTTGTACATATAGCAGAACGAAAAGTGGAGGATAAAAGCACATCAAAGGCCACCGACTGGGCCAAACAACGAACCGGGATCATTTCTCCCGACCTGAAAGTTATTGTCGGAAAATCAGAACTTACAGTCACCTATCAGCCTAAAACCTGGAGAGCATTGTACGACCTGTGTGATTTCAGCGGAAATATCATTAAAAAAGGAGAGCTCGAAAACCTGACATCAGCAATCAATATCTCCGAATTGAAAAACGGATCGTATTCATTGTGGGTAGTGGATGGCGCTGATCTGCTGAAATTCAACTTTACGGTTAACCGTTAAAAACTTCTCCGGCAAATTTTTTTACTGCTTCAAGCGATTCTTCTTTCGCCTCCAGAAATCCCATGTGTCCGCAATGAGGAAGCACCACCAGCTTTATTTTTTCGGAAAGCCTGCTTTGTTCTATTGTTTTGTCCACCGGATTCACATTGTCCATGTCTCCGGCAATATACAAAACAGGAAATTTTATTTTTCCCAGCAATTCGGTTTTATCTTCTCTTACCTTCATTCCGCGTAAACAGGCGCAGGCTCCGTCAATGGAAGTGGCAACAGCCAGTTGTTTGGCTGCTTCAATTTCATTCCTGAATTTTTCCAGGTTTTCCTTTCCGAATAAATTGGGAATAGCTTCATTGAAAAAAACCATCGGATTTTTCTTCAATACCTTAATAGCCCTGTCGCGGTCGGCTTTTTTTATTTCACTATCGGCATAAGCAGTGCTGTTAAACATACACAACCCTTTTATTTTCTCACTATATCGCTCTGCAAAACTCAGCGCAGCATATCCGCCCATAGAATGACCAACAAGAAAAATATTACTTACATTTTCTTTTTTAAGAATAGCATTTATACAATCGGCCATAAGGCTCATAGTGTGCACTTCACCGAAAACATCCGTTTCTCCGTGGCCCGGAAGATCGATACATATAACACAAAAGTTTTTTGAAAGCTGATCCGAAAAATCTTCCCATATCTTTTTCGATTCAAAAAATCCGTGAAGAAAAACAATTCCATTTCCTTTTCCTGCAATAGTGTAGGAAATTTTTTTACCGTTGAATGTTTCGGTTTTTTTCTCGGTCATCTCGTTGTGCGGGATTGCAAATCCCGGGTTATTTCGAGCGGGATTGCAAATCCCGCTCCGCTTCGTTATGCGGAATTTGCAATTCCGCCCGGCTTTGTTGTGCGGGATTTGTAATCCCGCACCAGGTCACTGAGGATTTATAATCCTCACCAACAAAATCTTTATTTCGAATGCATCAAATCCTCAATATCATTCGCCTCAAGGGGAATAGTAGCCATCAGGTCTTTGGGATTACTGTCTGTAACCAATATATCGTTTTCCAAACGAATACCCAGGCTTTCTTCACGGATATAAATACCCGGCTCGCAGGTAAACACCATTCCCGGCTGAATGGGCTTGTGCCACAATCCCACATCATGTACATCTAACCCAAGAAAATGTGAAGTGCCGTGCATAAAATATTTTTTATAGGCCGGCCATTCCGGATTTTGATTTTTAATGTCTTCTTTGGTGAGGAGATCCAGTTTCAGTAATTCAGTTTCCATTAATTTTCCCACTTCACGGTGATAATCGGCCAGCATCGTTCCCGGACGCAACATATTTGTGGCACCTTTCATTACAGTAAGTACAGCATTATATACTTCACGCTGACGTGCCGTAAATTTTCCATTCACAGGAACACAGCGGGTGAGATCGGCATTGTAGTTGGCATATTCGGCACCCACATCAAGTAAAATCACATCACCGTCTTTACACGGTTTATCATTTTCAATATAATGCAAAACACAGGCGTTGAATCCGCTGGCGATAATGGGCTGATAGGCAAAACCACGGGAACGGTTACGCAAAAATTCGTGCGATAATTCGGCTTCTATCTCATATTCCATCACTCCCGGTTTAATAAACTTCAACAACCTCCTGAATCCTTTCTCCGTTATATCCATGGCGCGTTGCAGCAGTTCCACCTCCAGCATCGATTTCACTGAACGTAATTCATGCATCATCGGGGCAATACGTTCATAACGGTGAAGGGGATAGTGTTCTTTCATCCATTTATTGAAACGGGCATCGCGGGTCTCCACTTCAATTACAGCACGCAGATGTTCGTTGGTGTTGAGGTAAACCGTTTCGGCTTCGCAAACGAGGGTATTAAATACTTTCTGAAAACTATTGAGCCAGTAAACGGTTTTAATTCCCGATGTTTCGTGTGCACTTTTTTTGGTGTGTTTGGCGCCTTCCCAGATAGCTATTTCTTCGCTGGTTTCTTTCAGAAATAATACTTCACGGTGGGCCGGGTCGTGAGCATGGGGAAAAATAACCAGAATGCTTTCTTCCTGGTCGATGCCCGAAAGATAAAACAGGTCGTTGTTCTGGCGAAAAGGCATGTGCCCATCGGCATTGGTGGGCATGCTATCATTGGAATTAAAAACGGCCAGCGATCCCGGCTTCATCATGGCCGCCAGCCGCTTGCGATTGTCAATGAATAATTTTGGATTAACAGACTCGTAACGCATACAATGGATTTTTATCAAATGAAAGAAATTTTAGCCAATTAAAAGAATGAGAGCAAATCTAAGGCAATTTTCTTATATGGAATCATTCTAAATAATCTTTTCTGTTGTACTTTTTCTCACCGGGGCTTACATTTGTCAGGTCAACAAAAACACCATTGTTACATGAGCAACTCTGCTATCCTCAAATCTTCGTTGGTTAAAAAATACTGGATGGCCCTTACGGGGCTTTTTCTTTGCACTTTTCTCGTTGGCCACCTGGCGGGAAACCTGCAGTTATTATATACCGATACCATTTATGCCAAAGATGCATTCAATGCCTATGCGTATTTTATGACGCATAATATTTTTATAAAACTACTCAGTTATGTCACTTACATAAGCATACTTTTTCACGCGGTGGATGGATTTATGCTTACGTTTCAAAACCGGAAAGCGCGTCCGCAGAAATATGCTTTTTCCGACCCTTCTGCCAATTCGGGCTGGGCTTCGCGAAATATGGCAATGCTCGGCACGTTAGTTCTTGCATTTATTATCATGCACATGGCGCAGTTCTGGGGAAAAATGCATTTTGGTGAACTGGCCGTTTACCAGCTCGATGGAAAAGAAGTGAAAGACCTGTATACTGTAGTTGGCAAATTTTACCAGGATGCCGATATGGGATTGATCTGGTGTTTTGTTTATCTTATCGGGTTGCTGGCCCTTTCTTCACATCTTTCACACGGATTTCAAAGCGCATTTCAGTCACTGGGATTGCGACATCCGAAATACACTCCTGTGATTAAAAAAACAGGCTGGGGATTTGCCATTGTCATTTGCCTGCTTTTTGCGCTTATTCCTTTTTATATGCACTTTGTTCTCGATAAAATTTAATTAAAAAATATCGGCTATGAGTAAGCTCGATTCAAAAATACCACACGGTGCCATTGACAAAAAATGGACAGAATACAAAGACCATGTTGCGCTGGTGAACCCGGCCAACAAACGTTCTATCGACATCATTGTGGTGGGTTCGGGCCTTGCCGGCTCTTCAGCCGCAGCCACACTGGCAGAAATGGGATACAGCGTAAAATGTTTTTGTTTCCAGGATTCACCAAGACGCGCACATTCCATTGCCGCACAGGGTGGAATAAATGCCGCGAAGAATTATAAAAACGATGGCGACAGCACTTATCGTTTGTTTTACGATACCATAAAAGGTGGCGACTACCGTGCGCGTGAAGCTAACGTTCACCGGCTTGCCGAAGTTTCGGCCAATATCATCGACCAGTGTGTGGCACAGGGTGTTCCTTTTGCCCGCGAATATGGCGGACTGCTTGATAACCGTTCATTCGGTGGAACGCAGGTGCAACGAACTTTTTATGCAGCCGGGCAAACCGGGCAGCAATTATTGCTTGGAGCGTATTCAGCATTGTCTAAAGAAATAGCAAAGGGCTCGGTGAAAATGTATAATCGCCATGAGATGATGGATGTGGTGGTGGTGGGTGGAAAAGCAAGAGGAATTATTGCCCGTGATCTGGTGTCAGGAAAAATTGAAAGGCATTCAGCGCACGCTGTTTTGCTTTGCACAGGAGGATACGGAAATGTGTTTTTCCTTTCCACCAACGCTATGGGAAGCAATGTAAGCGCAGCATGGAAAGCACATAAAAAAGGAGCATTCTTCGGAAATCCCTGTTACACTCAAATTCACCCGACATGTATTCCGGTATCGGGAGATCACCAGTCGAAACTTACATTAATGTCCGAATCACTCAGAAATGACGGACGCATCTGGGTGCCCAAAACAAAAGAAGATGCCGAAGCCATTCGCACAGGAAAAAAGAAACCTACCGATCTCACCGAAGAACAACGCGATTATTACCTCGAGAGAAGATATCCCGCATTCGGAAACCTGGTTCCGAGAGACGTTGCTTCGCGTGCTGCTAAAGAAAGATGTGATGCGGGTTTTGGAGTGAATTCTACGGGTCAGGCGGTGTATCTTGATTATGCTTCCGCGATAGAACGTTACGGAAAAATTGCAGCCAACAAACAAAATATTCATAACCCAACTCCTGAGCAGATCATTGCCCTTGGAAAAGAAGTGGTGAAGGAAAAATACGGCAACCTGTTTGATATGTATATGCAGATCACGGGAGATAATCCGTATGAAACGCCAATGAAAATTTATCCCGCTGTTCACTACACCATGGGCGGTTTGTGGGTGGATTATAATTTAATGACTACCGTTCCGGGATTATACGCACTGGGAGAAGCTAACTTCAGTGATCATGGAGCTAACCGTCTGGGGGCTTCAGCACTTATGCAGGGATTGGCTGATGGTTATTTTGTAATTCCTTATACTATCGGAGAATATCTTTCAGGAGATATCCGCACGGGAAAAATTCCCACCAATTCTCCTGAATTTGATGAAGCAGAAAAAAACGTAAAAGAGAAAATAAGTTTCTTCATCAGTAATAAGGGTACCAAATCTGTTGATCATTTCCACAAACGTCTCGGAAAAATTATGTGGGATGAATGCGGAATGGCCCGAAACGAAAAAGGCCTGAAAAAAGCAATAGAAGAAATCAGAAAGATCCGTGATGAATTCTGGAAAGATGTACGCGTTCCCGGTTCCGATTCAGAATTTAATCCCGAACTCGACAAAGCCGGCCGGGTAGCTGATTTTCTTGAATTGGGAGAATTAATGTGTATGGATGCATTGCATAGAAACGAGTCCTGCGGAGGACATTTTCGTGAAGAATATCAAACCGAAGACGGAGAAGCAAAACGGGATGATAATAATTTTGCTTATGTGGGCGCCTGGGAAAATAAAGGAGATGTGAAGAGTTCTGAATTACACAAGGAAGCATTGGTTTTCGAAAATATTAAAATGGTTCAACGTAGTTACAAGTAGAGGAAGAAAGGCAGGGGCCATGAGTGATGAGTGAAGAATGATGAGAAGGAAAGGAAATAATAAAATGAAATGAAATGAAGATGGAACAAGTTAAAGAACAATTTTTAGTTGAAGAGGAAGCTGGAAAATACGGTAAGATCAACACTTTTAAAGATCTTTTGGTGTGGAAAAGAGGTATGGAGTTGGTAAGGCAGGTTTATATCGCAACACGATACATGCCCGAAGAAGAAAGGTTTGGATTAACTGCACAAATACGAAGATCTGCGGTTTCTGTTCCATGTAATATTGCGGAGGGTTGGGGGAGAGATAGTAGCGGAAATTTTATTCAATATCTTAGAATAGCAAATGGATCAATATGTGAAGTAGAAACGCAATTGATTCTCATAGAAATGTTGGAACTGTTGGAAGGAATAAAACTGGAAAAAGCAAAAAAATTATCGGAAGAAACAGGAAAAATGCTGCGTTCATTGATCGGGGTGTTGGAAAAAAGAACAAAAAATAACTAGAATATGAACATGCGATCTATAATAATATTTTTCACAACTGGAATTTTTCTCGTCACTCATCACTTATCACTCATCACCAATTCTTGCATCCATGAGTAAAGAAAATATGAAACTCACACTCAAAATCTGGAGACAAAAAAACAATTCCGATTCCGGAAAACTTGTTGACTACCCCATAGATAATATCTCCCCCGATATGTCTTTCCTCGAGATGTTGGACGTTCTCAACGAATCCCTCGTGGAAAAAGGAGACGAACCCGTTGCTTTCGATCACGATTGCCGGGAGGGAATTTGCGGAATGTGTTCGCTGTTCATCAATGGCCGTGCACATGGCCCGCAAACGGGAGTAACTACTTGTCAGCTGCACATGCGTTCGTTTAAAGATGGCGACACCATTTACATAGAACCATGGAGAGCTAAGGCCTTTCCCGTTATAAAAGACCTGGTAGTTGATCGTTCTGCATTTGATCGCGTGATACAGGCCGGAGGATATATTTCCGTAAATACCGGGCAGGCACAGGATGCCAATTGTATTCCTGTTGCCAAAGCAGATGCCGACAAAGCATTTTCTGCTGCTACTTGCATTGGTTGCGGAGCTTGTGTGGCTACCTGTAAAAACGCATCAGCTATGTTGTTTGTTTCTGCAAAAGTTTCACAACTGGCATTATTGCCACAGGGACAGGTAGAAGCCGAAGATCGTGTGCTGAATATGGTGAAACAAATGGACGAAGAAGGATTCGGAAACTGCACCAACACCGGAGCCTGTGAAGTAGAATGTCCCAAAGGAATTTCGCTGGAGAACATCGCAAGAATGAACCGCGAGTTTTTGAAGGCAGCAATCAAGAGCGAGAAGTAGCCGTTTATTTTTTCGGGTTTTTCGTTTGTGGTTTATGGTTTCTTGTTGCTAATGAAACAATAGGCAATTCCCGATAAAAACATTTTGCCCCGAAAAGGATGACTGATCCCAATAAAAACAATAATCTTCCCGATCTTAAAATAGATTTTTTAGGAAGTTTAATAAATGAATCCCCGCTAACTTCTTTATTAAAAGTATATGGCTTCAACTTAGATTTTATCACCGATGAATCATTTCAACGAATTTTTAATTTTAAAGATGTAGCTGAAAGAAAAAATATCAATAAATATATTATTCCGTTATCTGAAGACGTAAAAAAAATATTTTTAGAAGTCCTCGACAAGGAAAAGACAAATATAATTTACGATATGACTCATTTTTGCATTGAAGATAAATCAGAATTATTATTTATTAGTTATGACTCGATGGAAATCCTGAGCATTAATGTTTCAAAATATCCAAATCTCGCCAAAAAATCGGATGAAAAATATGGAGAGTTAAAAATTTATAAATCATCGAAAATGACCGATGGTGGATTTTTTGATGATATAAAATTGCCAATAACAGAAAACTGATTTTCAGTAAAATTTCTCCCCTTCTCTCGCGGAGAAGGGGCCGGGGGATGAGGTCAGCGATGCTATTCCTTCACAAATACTTTCCTGTAGCTCTCTGCCACTGTTTCCATCACAAAAACATAATTCCCGGCTTTCAGGTTTTTTCCGTTGTAATTGAATTCATGTTTTCCTTTTGTCAGTGGCCCCTGGTGAATGGTTTTTATTTTTTTCCCATTCATGTCAAATACAGAGATACTGCATTTACTTACATTTTCTTTCAGCTCAAACGAAAAAGTGATTTCATCAGTAAATGGATTCGGATAACAAATCAACCCGATCTCTTTTGCAGAATGGGCATAAACACTTACCAGCGATGACAATGAATCACGGTTTGTGTAAATTTCATAATTAGGACCGCGGAAGTCGCTCCAGTCGGTAAAAACAAAATCGTTGCTCAGGGCAATGCCGATAAAATCATTTCCTTTTTGTAATGGAATATCCGGTGAAAGAGCGGTGCTTACATTTTTATTCACTGAAAATGCAGCTCCTCCGTCAACTGAAGCAGCGATCCATATCTCAAAGGGAGAAGTAACCGAAGTTCCTCCGTTTCTTCTGTCGCGCCATGCGGCTGCAAACGTTCCATCGGGAGCAAAAGAAGCCCAGCACATATCCTGCTCATTGCCATTGCCTAAAGCATCATCGTTAATTCTTACAGGAGTTGTATTGTTCCATGTGGTTCCTCCGTTGGTGGAGCGGATACAGAGAATATCGGCATCTCCGTTTCTTCCATCAGTAACCGTTAAAATAAGATTATTCGGATCAATGGGATTGGCGGAAAGATTCATACTTCCCTGTAGCGTATCGTTTATTACTGAAGCCCCCGTTATGTTAGTGATCACCGATTCAGAAAAATTTGCACCACCGTCAATGGATTTACTCAGAATCACTCTCGGGAAAAGACTGGAAGCAAGATTGTAAGAGAAATAGGCAATGTAAACTGTTCCATCTGCACCTACTGTAAGGCAACCCATGGAAGAAACCAGGTCGCAGGGAATCACATCATCGAGAATTGCCAGTGGACTCCATGTCATTCCATTATCTGAAGAATAGCAATAATATACATGATTGGTAGTTGAACCGTTTTCATAATTTTTGCTGGTAATATACAACCGGCCATTATATGTTCCTCCTGAATTGTCTGCTACAATCCAGGGGCGGTCTACGGGTTTGTCTGAATTTATTAATCCATCTATAGCCTGAACGGGAGACGACCATGTCATTCCTCCATTGGCAGAACTTACAACAGCCACAGCGCCCGAATCGAGAGAGGGATATTCATAATCTACATAAGCTAAAAAAGCAGTGCCCGATGAATTGAAAGTAATGGAAGGATCGGCAGAAGTCCATGAAGCTGACAAATGCCCCATGTTTTGCGGTGAACTCCATGTCTGTCCAGCGTTATTTGAATACGAAACAGCTATTGCTGCCTGGGTAAATCCTGTAACTTTTATCCATGCCGCTATAACATTATTCGGGTTAGCAGGATTCACCGCAATAAATGGTTCGCAATCGGAAAACGTGTAATTCGAAATATTCTGGTTGGGTGATTGTGCGGACAAACCGATTGAAAATAATAGTCCGAAAAAAATCAAAACTCTTTTCATAGCAGGATTTTAATTAGGATAAAGGTACGCCAAATAAAAAGGGCTGTCAAATCTGACAGCCCTTTTTATAAGATCAAAGTGAAGGTGTGATTACTTGGTCATTTCTTTCTCACACTCATCCATTACTTTTTCAATCTCTTTTTCAGCATCTGCGTTGCCTTTGTACTTTTTCTCCATTTCTTCGGCTTGTTTCATACACTCGTCCATTTTAGACATGTCTTTAACAGCGCCTTTCATACAGTCGCAAAGCTTTTTAGCATCGCCAGAAGCTCCACCACCACAAGATGCAAGTGCAAATGCAGCAACAACTGCTACAGATAAGAAAACTTTTTTCATAATTCTAGGTTTTTGATTTGGTTATTTTATTCTTGGGTAAATATAAACAGATTATTTTATTCCAAACAAAATTTTTTTTCATGGAATGTTCTCAAAAACGACACACCTCATCACCTCATCACTGTATTTCTTCATTTTTTCGGGGTCTTTGGCTAGTTTTTCCTTGTGTTCCTTTGCCAATTCAGCACATTCCTTCATCTTTTCCCCGTCTTCCATGCCTTCATAAAAGCATTTGCAATACTCATGAGCCATTTCCTTCGGACTATCAGTGCCGCAGGAAAAAAGGCATAAAACGCTTAAAATCAATATGTTTCTAATCACAGGCACGGGTCATTTTTTTAATTTCGCGTATACTTTCAGGATCCTCTTCAAACACCTTTTTTATCTCATTTTCAAGCACTTCCATTTGACGTGTAAGGGCTTTCAGTTCCTGTTCGTCTTCTGTCAGCTCTATTTTACTGTTCAGCTCGCACCATTCTTCTGCATAATCAGAGGGTTCTTTCCCTCCGCATGAAAGGAGAAAAACAGCCAGGCTAACGGCACTTATTGTATTCTTCCACGAATGCATCATAGTCTCCGGTTCCCTTGTATTTTTTGTCATAACGGTCAAGAAGTTCCATACATTCCTTCATCTTCTCATCAGCTTCCGGGCCTTTGGTATTCACCACTTCGTGATAACATTTACAGATCTCTCTCGCATCCTGGGTAACACCACCGCAGGAAGCCAAAACAAAAAGGGGCAAAACCCAACAGATCCTTCTCATTCCGTCTATTTTTTGCTAAGATATAAATTTCGTTTCACCACTATAAATAGGATCACAGACTTTCTGCTTACTTTGCTGCTTCCAATTTTTGCTATGCCCAAATTCAGGGGAAATATTCATTCCAAACTTCCGGCAACGGGAACCACTATTTTCACCGTGATGAGTAAACTGGCTATGGAACACCATGCCATCAACCTCTCACAGGGATTTCCCGATTTTGATGTTTCGGAAGAATTGATGGCTCTTGTAACAAAGCACATGGCTGAAGGAAAAAACCAATATGCCCCGATGCAGGGACTTCTTCCGTTGCGCGAAACCATCAGCGAAAAAATGCAGGCGGCCTACGGGGTAAAATATAATCCGGATACTGAAATTACGGTTACGGCAGGAGGAACCGAAGCTATTTTTTCGGCTATTGCGGCATTTGTGGGTGAAGGAGATGAAGTGATCATTTTTACTCCCGCCTACGATTGTTACGAACCGGCTATTGAACTCAACGGGGGAAAAACAAAATTTGTTCAATTGAAAACTCCCGGGTATTTTATTGACTGGGAAGAAGTGCGCAAAATCGTGACGCGAAAAACCAAAATGATTATTATCAATAATCCGCATAATCCTACCGGTGCCATCCTAAAAAAACAGGATCTTAAAGAACTCGAAAAAATAACAAAAGATACCGATATCATAGTTTTAAGTGACGAAGTATACGAACACCTGATTTTTGATGGCTCCGAACACCAGTCCGTATGCCGTTATAATTCGCTGGCCGGGCGTTCTATTGCGGTGTATTCTTTTGGAAAAACATTTCACGTTACCGGGTGGAAAACAGGATATGCCGTTGGCCCTGCCGAACTGATGGCTGAATTCAGAAAAGCTCACCAGTTTGTGGTGTTTTCATGCAATACGCCTTTACAATATGCCATCAACGATTACCTGAAGAACAGTGAAAATTATTTATCGCTGGGAAAATTCTACCAGGAAAAACGCGATTACTTTGTAAACGGAATAAAAAACAGCCGTTTTAAAATCATTCCTTCTTACGGAACTTATTTCCAGCTGCTCGATTATTCGGGAATAACAAAGGAAAAAGATACCGATTATGCTGTGCGGCTCACCAAAGAAAATAAAATAGCCGGCATTCCCGTTTCGGTGTTTTATAACAAAACGGTTGACAACAAAGTGTTGCGTTTTTGTTTTGCCAAGAAAAAAGAAACGCTTGATAACGCCATAGAAATTCTGAATAAAGTTTGAAAGAAAAATTACATATCACACTGCTGCAAACCTCGCTGCACTGGGAACATCCCACCGCCAACCTCGACCTGTTTGATGAAATGATTTTTTCATGCAGCGAAACAGATATTATTCTGTTGCCCGAAATGTTTACTACCGGCTTTACGATGAATGCGCTGGCGCTTTCAGAAAAAAATGACGGCATGGTGGTGGAGTGGATGAAAATCATGTCGCACAAAAAAAAATCAGCCATCTGCGGCAGTATAATTGTTGAAGAAAACGGAAAATATTTCAACCGTTTATTCTGGGTGCAGCCCGATGGAAAAGTTTTTTCATACGATAAACGCCATTTGTTCCGGATGGCAGAAGAAGATAAAACCTATTCGCCCGGAACAAAAAGGCTGATCGTGGAATACAAAGGCTGGAGAATTTGTCCGCTGGTATGCTACGATCTTCGTTTTCCCGCCTGGAGCCGTAACCGCAAACTAAAAACAGACGAAAACCATTGCTCCGTTTCTTCCCCTGATTCTACCGTGTATGATCTGTTGCTTTATGTGGCCAACTGGCCTGCTGCGCGAAACAAACCATGGAAAACATTATTGGAAGCACGTGCTATTGAAAACCAGTGCTTCGTTGCTGGCGTAAACCGCATTGGTGAAGATGCCCGTCCCGTTGATCACTCGGGCGACAGCAGGGTAGTAGATTTTAAAGGAGAAATTATTGCTGAAGCAAATCCGGGTGAAACAACAGTAGTTACCGCTTCACTTTCATACCGGCAACTGGCAGAATTCCGTGAAAAATTTCCCGCATGGAGAGACGCGGATGAATTTCAAATCATCTGACCCGCTTTCATTTGTAATATCTTCCTTTTTCTTCCCCAAATCTCCTCCCGATTCATTAATTTTATCCCAAATTCCCCACTATGGAAAAAATAGCGAATTATATTGACGGAGAACTGGCAGAACCTTTAAGAAAAAATTACCTCGATAATTATAATCCCTCCACAGGAAAAGTGTATTCGCTTATTCCCGATTCGGATGAGGAAGATGTGCACCTGGCCATTCGCGCTGCCCGCCACGCACAACCGGCCTGGGCAAACACACCCAAAGAAGAACGTTTTCGTGTTCTGAATAAAATAGCCGAACTCATCGAAAAAAATCTGGATGAACTGGCAAAAGCAGAATCTACCGACAACGGAAAACCATTAAAACTTTCGAAGACAGTTGACATTCCGCGCGCTTCCAGCAATATGCGTTTTTTTGCAACGGCACTGATGCATTTCGCCAGCGAATCACACAGCATGGAAGACAAAGGGTTTAATTATACGTTGCGTCAGCCGGTAGGCGTGGTGGGATGTATTTCTCCCTGGAATCTTCCGCTGTATCTTTTTACGTGGAAAATAGCGCCAGCTCTTGCCACCGGAAATTGCGTGGTAGCCAAACCTTCGGAAATAACACCGATGACAGCGTATCTTTTTTCAAAAATTTGTATCGAAGCCGGATTACCGAAAGGAGTACTGAATATCATTCACGGCCTCGGGCCGAAAGTGGGAGTTGCTATTACCAAAGATCCCGAAATAAAAGCCATTTCATTTACAGGAGGAACATCTACCGGTGCGCAGATTGCTTCTGTTGCTGCACCCATGTTCAAAAAAATGTCGCTCGAACTGGGAGGAAAAAATCCCAATATCATTTTTGCCGACTGCGATTTCGAAAAAATGCTGAACACCACCATGCATTCTTCTTTCGCCAACCAGGGACAAATATGTTTATGCGGGTCGAGAATTTTTGTGGAACGCCCCATTTACGAAAAATTCAAAACAGCATTTGTGGAAAAAACCAAAGCGCTGAAAGTGGGAAATCCCTTTGATGAAAACAGCAAAATGGGAGCCGTGGTGTCAAAACCGCACATGGAGAAAGTGTTGTCGTATATTGAACTGGCCAAACAGGAAGGCGGAACCGTTTTGTGTGGCGGACAACAATTGAAAATGGAAGGAGAATGGAAAGACGGGTATTATCTTGCGCCAACCATCATCGAAGGATTAGCTTATAACTGCCGCACCAACCTCGAGGAAATATTCGGCCCCGTAGTCACCATCATGCCTTTTGATACCGAAGAAGAAGTGTTAAAATACGCCAATTGTACTCAATACGGACTCGCTTCCACCGTATGGACGCAGGACGTTAGTAAAGCTCACCGCGTGGCAGCTAAACTGGAAAGCGGTATTGTGTGGATCAACTGCTGGCTGGTGCGCGACCTGCGTACACCGTTTGGGGGAGTAAAAAGCTCAGGCATGGGCCGGGAAGGCGGATTTGAAGCCATGAAATTCTTTACCGAACCCAAGAATGTTTGTGTGAGTTTGTGATGAAAAAATATTTTTTCATATTTATTTCTCTTTCGCTATTTGGTTGTCTCGCCAGCGAAACCGACCGGATGGAATACATGGAAGAAAAGGTTTGTAAATGTATTGATGGTGTTGCAGAAGAAATGGGAATAGATGTTGATAGCGAAGTAAAAGAATATCATCAGTTTTTAGTGAATGAAAAGATTTTGAAAGATGAGTCTGCCGCAGAACTGGAAAATTTATTTGTCAGGCTGGGTAGTGAAAACGAAATCATACAGATTCCATACAGAAAATCCCGGCTCGAAGATTTGGTTATGAATAACGATTTCCAAAAGTGCGTTGAGAATTTCATGAATGATGAATATCTTGATCACACCAAACACAGGACTTTCAGCAATTACATGAAAAATCCCGAACCGCTTACGGGAGATGATATGCAGGAATTTAAAAATGCCTCAAAAAAATTTGCAGAGGTGTATAGAAAAGAAGATTTTGAACGGCCCTATATGCAAATGATGAGCATGATAATGATTTTATCCTATACGGAAACTTTGATTGAAATAAATACATCGATACCATGAAAAAAATAATGCTGCTCGGCTCCGGTGAACTCGGAAAAGAATTTGTAATCGCGGTAAAACGATTAGGACAATACGTAATTGCCGTTGATTCCTACAATGATGCTCCCGCCATGCAGGTAGCCGATAAACGTGAGGTCATCAGCATGCTGGATGGCGAACAACTGGATGAAATTGTTGAGCGGCATCAACCTGATATTATCGTCCCGGAAATCGAAGCGATCCGCACCGAGCGGTTTTATGAATACGAAAAAAAAGGAATACAGGTGGTTCCATCTGCACGTGCAGCCAATTTCACTATGAACAGAAAAGCGATCCGTGACCTTGCTGCGAAAGAACTGGGATTAAAAACCGCCAGATACGCTTATGCAAAAAACCTGGATGAACTGAAAGCAGCCGTTGCACAACTCGGAACTCCCTGCGTAGTGAAGCCGCTGATGTCTTCTTCAGGCAAGGGGCAATCCGTTATAAAAAGTGACACCGATACCGAAAAATCCTGGAACTATGCTGTGGAAGGCTCGCGCGGTGATATTGTGGAAGTGATCGTGGAAGAATTTATTTCCTTTGATTATGAAATAACATTGCTTACCGTTACACAAAAAAATGGCCCGACACTATTTTGTCCGCCTATTGGCCACCGACAAGAACGCGGAGATTACCAGGAAAGCTGGCAACCTTGTCCCATGAAAGAAGAACATATTAAAACCGCACAGCAAATGGCGGATAAAGTAACACGTGCACTGACGGGAGCCGGAATTTGGGGAGTTGAATTTTTTATTTCAGAAAAAGACGGAGTTTATTTTTCCGAACTTTCCCCGCGCCCGCATGACACGGGGATGGTGACACTTGCCGGAACACTCAATTTTTCAGAATTCGAATTACATGCACGCGCAGTGCTGGGATTACCCATTCCTGAAATTACTTTGGAAAGAGCAGGAGCCAGCGCGGTGATTCTCGCATCAAAAACCGGAACAAAACCCAAATTTTCAGGTATTGAAAAAGCAACCGCCAACAAAAAAACCGATATCCGCATTTTCGGAAAACCTACTACGCGTCCGTATAGAAGAATGGGAGTGGTAGTAACGTGGGATTCGCCTGACGCCAATATTACGGAAGTAAAAAACCGCGCCATCGCCATTGCGGGTGAAGTGAAAGTGGACGCAGAATAATGGCTGTTACCATTGATATTGACGAATTCATACGACTCTCGTCACTCCACCCGGTGATTGATGTACGCACTCCTGCCGAATTTGAGCAGGGGCATTTTCCAGGTGCAAAAAACGTGGAGTTGTTTACTAACGTTGAACGGGCTATCGTAGGAACCGTTTATAAAAAAGAAGGAAGGCAGCCCGCTATTTTAAAAGCATTACAATTTTCTTCGCCCCGTTTCAAAGATCTGATCAAAAGAGTGAAAAAGCACAACGTAAACGATACTTTTCTTGTTCACTGCTGGCGCGGGGGAATGCGCAGCGGGGCAGTGGCCTGGCTGCTGGAATTGTATGGATACAAAGTGTATCTTCTGAAAGGCGGCTACAAAACTTTCCGCAGAAAAGTATTGAATGAGCTGGATGAAAAAAGGAATATTATTGTTCTTGGCGGAAAAACCGGGTCGGGAAAAACATTTGTATTACACGAACTGAAAAAAAGAGGAGAACAGGTGATTGATCTCGAAAAACTGGCGCATCATAAAGGTTCTTCTTTTGGTTCTATTGGAGAAAGCCCTCAACCCACACAGGAAGAATTTGAAAACAACTTGTTTTTTGAGTTACTGAATACAGATAAAGAAAAACCACTTTGGCTGGAAGATGAAAGCCGCATGATAGGCAATAAGGCCGTTCCCGAAAAATTATGGAACCAGGTACGTGAGGCAGAAATTGTTTTTCTGGATATTCCTTTTGAAGTGAGATTGAAAAACATTTGTTCTACTTACGGTACTTACCCGGTTAACCAGCTGATGGAAGCTACTGAAAGAATAAAAAAACGTTTGGGTGATGAACAATGCCGCGTTGCCATAGAACATTTACAAAAAGGCGAACTGGAAAAAGGAATTGAACCCAGTTTGAAATATTATGACAAAACCTATTTGTATAATCTCAGCAAAAGAGAAAAGAAAAAAATTATTACGATTCCATTAGAAGAAATTGATCCCGGGAAAACAGCAGATATTTTAGTAAGCAGATTATTTCGAAATGATGTGGTGAAGAAGACTCTATGATAGTATCCCTTTGGAGTACATGGCACACGCATTACCATTCTTTACCTGAAAACGGGTCCCGGCTTAAAAAAAACAGGGCGGGGAAAAATTCCGGTTACACGATAAGTACACCTTTTTTATTAATAAGCGGCACTTTGGTGAGGTTTTCTTCCCTGATGGATTCTGCCAGGAAAATGTATTTTTTGTCATACATTTTTTTATCCATGTAAAAACTTACCCAATATTCGTTGTTGAGGGGAAAAACATCTTCGATGATGGGTTCTATCTTCACAAAACTTTTTGCTTCCACCACATCCAGGAAGTGCCGCAATTCGGAAGTGTTTCTTTTCTCACGGTTAATTTCGCCATATCCTCTTGAAGAAACCAAAACTCCCTCAATAGGATTTTCCTTAAGATTCACCAGGTAGACATTCCATTCAGACTGCTCCAGTTCGTTGGTTTCTTTTACGATGGCCACCGCTACATCTTTTACTACCGGGATATCAATATCTTTTTTCATTTTTTTCCATATCAGGCACTGCAGCCGTAAGCTCCAGTGCAATATCAATGTAGTCAAAAACATCAGCAGGATGATCGTTGATTTTTTTCACGCCCCGTTTGTGGCCCGTGCGCACCACAATGGTGTTTTTTTCGGGAAGGCAGATAATGTATTGTCCCAATATTCCCCGGGCATAAAAAACCTCCATGTTTTTATATTTCAGCAGCCACCACGAAAAACCATATTTGTCATTTGGACTTCCATCTTCCTTCAGCAAGGGGGCTGGCGTTATACTTTGTTTTACGTATTCTTCCGGTACAATTGGTGTGTCGTTCCATTTTCCGTTATGCAGCATCATTTTTCCTATACGGGCAAAGTCTCTTCCGGTGGCATACCAGCAGCAATACGACTTTTCAATTCCATCTTCTTTATCCAGGCTCCAGAAAGCAGGATGTTCGGCACCAAGCGGCTGCCATAATTTTTCAGAGGCATATTCGCTGAGTTTTTTACCCGTAGCTTTTTCAATGATATAGCCCAGCACAAGTGTTGCGCCACTTTGATAATTGAATGTTTTTCCGGGTTCTCCTTCCACTTCCATATCATTAATCATTCCTTCCAGGTCGCTGCCATAATAAGCTTCGGCATTATCCGAAAACGGGTTTCCGCCACTTTCACTCCAGTTTAGCGCAGCGCTCATCGTAAGCAGGTGGCGCAACGTTAGTTCGCCTTTTTTCCCTTCACGAAACGATTCCACAAAATCACCCACCGGCTGGTCAACACTTTTTATTTTTCCTTCTTCTATGGCAATACCAATAAGCAAACTCACAAACGATTTAGCCATGGAAAAGGAATTGGATACGGTAGATTCGTCAAATTCCTCAAAATATTTTTCAAAAATTATTTTGTCATCTTTAAAAACCATGTAGGAAGTGGTTTTGTAAGTTTCCAGCTTTTCGGTTTGCACATCATTGAGCGATAGTTTGCCGAAATGGCCGTGTTCTTCCCAGGGCTGGGGTGTCAATGAATTTTTTATTTCCCTTTCCGGGAAAAAGTTGCGGTCGAGAATTCCCGGTCCGGTTTGCCCCACAAGGTAAGTACAGGCCACTGCTTTAAAAATATACCAGCGCCCCGAAATAATAATTACCAGGCATCCGATTACGATCAGCGAAACCAGCGTGATAAAAAACCATTTGAAAAACTTACGGATGATATGGAGGAATTTCTTCATGGCTGCTTATTCTGAAACGTAATCATAATCGAAAATGTTTGCCATGTGGAGCTTTAATTTTTCTTTCAGTTCATTCATATTTACTTCACCCCCCAGTTCCCGGCTCAGCGAAGTTACCTGTTTGTCGCTGATGCCACAGGGAATGATATGATTGAAATATTCCAGCTGGGTATTGATATTAAAACCAATGCCGTGCATAGTCACCCACCGGCTGCATTTTACCCCCATTGCACAGATTTTTCGGGCTTTTGCGGGATCATTCACATCCAGCCACACACCGGTAAGACCTTCAATTCTCCCGGTTGAAATTCCATATTCTTTTAGTGTAAGGATCACGGCTTCTTCGAGGAAACGAAGGTATTTATGAATATCTGTAAAAAAATGGTCGAGGTCGAAAATGGGATAAACTACCAGTTGTCCGGGGCCGTGATAGGTGATATCTCCCCCCCTGTTGATTTTATAAAAAGTGGCGTTGTTTTTTTTTAACTGTTCTTCATTGGCCAGCAGGTTTTCTTCCGAGCCGCTTTTTCCCAACGTAAAAACATGCGGATGCTCACAAAATAAAAGATAGTTTTTGGTTTTTTCCTGTTGTGTAATTTCTTTTTCGCGGTTATTGAGTTTAACGGACACTACACTGTTGAACAATTTTTCCTGTTCATCCCAGGCTTTTTTGTAGTCGATAAGCCCAAGGTCGCGATAGATTACCTGCCGCATTTCAGAATTTACTTAATTCGTTTTTCAGGTGGTTGATAGCATCAATTTCATTGGCGTCTACCTGGTTTTCTACCGAAAGGAACCACGAAACCCAGTCGGTGAGATGGATGAGATAGATGCATTTTTCAATAGCCGACTTTCCTTTTGAAAAAACAGGGAGGATATGCGGAGTATAGTGTGAAATAATTTCCCGGTTAATTTCTATCCGTTTTACATTTCTTTCAAATTCATCTTCGTGCCGGAGGAAGATGACGGCCAGGTTTTCATTTTTATTGCGCCATCCCACCAGTTCATTGTGATTCATTTCGGGCACCACGTGATGCCAGCACAGCATTTTCGAATTTTCATTCAGCTGCTGGCGAAAACGTATGGCAATACCTTCGTTGCCGGTAGTGGCATAAATAACAGGCAGTTTTCCTTTCAGGAAATCAGAAATTTTCTGTGCTTCTTTAACGATTTTTCCCGATTGTTTTTCCAGCAATGCAGCCGCTTTGATAAAGTCCTTCAGTGGTGTTTTGCGGATAAGTTTATGGGCGTGAAAAATGTGCATGAGTATCACCAGTGAATAACCTAAACAGGCGCGGGGAGGAAATCCCCCGGGGACATGAAATATATCAAGGCCCTGTTTTCGGGCTTCTTCAGCAATCCATCCCCCGGAAGTAATTACAGTGACCTGTGCTTTTTTTTCGAGTGCCTGTTTCATCGCGCTGATGGTTTCTTCGGTATTTCCCGAATAGGAAGACACCACCACCAGTGTTTTTTCATTTACAAAAGCGGGAATAAAATAACCTTTGCTTACGGTAACCGGCACTTTGCAGTGGCCCGATACCAGTTCAGAAGCAATGGTGCCCCCGATTCCCGAGCCACCCAGTCCGGTAATGAGCACCTGTTTTATCTTTTGTTTACGGGTAGCAGTGCTTTGTGCAATCGAAACGGCTTCACGCAGCTGTTTCGGAAAATTTTCGATGAGTGTTTTCATTTTTTCAATGAGGGAGGACGAAGGTACAAAATAGCCGCGATTTATGAATAAAAAAACGCGTAAACACGAAGCTGATTATCTTTATCTTTGCAAAAAATGTTAAACTATGGTGCAGGAACTCAATGATCAGGAAATTATACGCAGAAATAAACTGGCCGAGCTCCGTCAGATGGGAATAGATCCCTATCCTGCCGAAGAATTCCCGGTAACCCATCATTCGGCAGATGTACTGGCGGCTTTTGAGCCTGAAAAACCGGGATTTGAAAATGTGGTGATGGCCGGAAGGATTATGAGCATTCAGCCCAAAGGAAAAGTAACTTTTGCCAAAATACAGGATTCTTTTGGAAAAATACAGCTGTATGTGGGTATTGATAATATCTGTCCCGGAGAAGATAAAACGCTTTATAACCGCATGGTGCTTCACCTGCTTGACATTGGTGATTTTGTGGGTGTGAAAGGAGAGATTTTTAAAACCAAAACAGGAGAAACCACGGTTCGTGTGAAAGAAATTAAATTGCTCTGCAAAGCGTTGCGCCCGCTTCCCATTGTTAAAACAGATGAACAGGGAAATGTGCATGATGCGTTTACCGATCCCGAAAAAAGATACAGGATGCGTTATGTAGACCTGGTGGTGAATGATGGTGTGAAGGAAGTTTTTATTAAGCGAACAAAAGTTTTTAATTCTCTCCGGAATACATTCAACAACAAAGGATATGTGGAAGTGGAAACCCCGGTGCTGCAACCTGTTCACGGGGGAGCGGCTGCACGGCCATTTACCACACATCATAATGCTTTGGATATTCCTTTGTACCTGAGAATTGCCAATGAATTATACCTGAAAAGATTAATTGTAGGGGGATTTGAAGGAGTATACGAGTTTTCAAAAAATTTCCGCAATGAAGGGATCGACCGTACGCATAATCCTGAATTCACTGCGCTGGAAATTTATGTGGCGTATAAAGATTATAACTGGATGATGAACTTCACCGAAGAGATGCTGGAAAAAGTGGCGCTGGATGTAAACGGAACAACCGATGTGCAGGTGGGAGAAAAAAACATCAGTTTCAAACGTCCCTTTAAACGTATCACTATGTATGATGCGATAAAAGAACATACCGGCTTTGATATAAGCAATATGAGTGAAGAAGAGATACGCGAAGTCTGCAAAAAACTACATATTGAAACAGAACCTTCTATGGGTAAGGGAAAACTGGTAGATGAAGTTTTCGGAAACAAATGCGAACAACATTATGTGCAACCGACTTTTATCACCGACTACCCGGTTGAAATGTCGCCATTGACAAAAAAGCACCGTTCCAAAGAAGGGCTGGTGGAGCGATTTGAATTATTTGTCAATGGAAAAGAAATTGCCAATGCGTATTCTGAATTAAACGATCCGATTGATCAGAAAGAACGATTTGAAGAACAGATGAAACTGGCCGAACGCGGAGATGACGAAGCTATGCGTATCGATCACGATTTTCTGCGGGCGCTCGAATATGGAATGCCCCCTACATCAGGGCTGGGAATTGGAATAGATCGTTTAACCATGATGATGACCAACCAGGTGAGTATTCAGGAAGTTTTGTTTTTCCCTCAAATGCGGCCGGAGGAGAATAAATAATTTATTGTCTGATATATATTGGCCGCATTCACGAATTCCATTAAAAAAACAAATAATGGGATGAGCTAAATGCGGCCGGAGGAGAATAAATAATTTATTGTTTGATATATATTGGCCGCATTCACGAATTCCATTAAAAAACAAATAATGGGATGAGCTAAATGCGGCCGGAGGAGAATAAATAATTTATTGTTTGATATATATTGGCCGCATTCACGAATTCCATTAAAAAAAATAATGGGATGAGCCAAACGAGACCCGAATGATTTGAAATTTTGAGAAGTGTAAATCAATTTCAAATTTTCCAAATCTGAATTTTCAAATTAATGTAACCGATGGCTGAGGAGGAAGCAGGGCGGATAGTGCGATCCGAAGCCGGAGGTAATTAAAAAGCTGCAGGAACCTGTTTCATTTTAAATGCGGCATCACCGTATTCTGATAGTTTTTCAGGAATTTTTATTCTGGCTATTCCGCGGCTATTGGCTTTAACGTTAACCGTGACTCCCGTGGTTCCTCCCTTACCGGTAGTGAAGAACCATTCCACGGTGTAAGATCTCTTTTTTAATAACCCTTCAATTTTTATTGTTAAATCATCGTAATCGGTAAAATGCCCCTCACCATTATTTTTTTCATATTCTTTTTTATAAGGAGTGTTGTCGGGTTTATCGATGTGTTTGCCGTTGTTGTTAATGAGCATCGAATCAATACATGAATTGGAGACATTATACCAGTTATAAGTGGTATTGTGCAGCCAGCCGATGGCTTTAGTGCCATTACCGTTAGTAAGATAATAGGCTTCCACTTCTGCGCGTTTCATGCGGGTTGCATTTTTATAGCGGCAGGCCGAATAATTTTCTGAAGCAAAGTCTTCACCTCTTATAAATTCAGATAACGCCAGGAAATGTTTTTCATACCCGTTGATAAAAATAGCGTTGTCCCACCACCAGTTCAACCCGCAACCGAATGTTCCCATAAATGATGTAGCCCAGATGTTGGTGTGAAAACCGATATCGGTACAAAAATCAGGACAAGGCCCGCCCAACCCCATTTCATCGTGAATAACAGGTTTATTTTTTGTTTTTTTATTTTTCAGCAGTTTTTCAGCATCGGCAAAACGTACATTGTAATTATAATCTTTGTCTTTTCCGTAGCGGTGAAGCATACTTACATCTGCGGTGACGAATATTTTTTCATCAATATTCCTGGTTTCACCAACAGCATAACTTCCGGAGATAAGGTGTGGGTCATCCAGGTCGTTTTTTATATAAGCATACATTTCATCGAACCACGACAAAAGAATTTTTCTTGTTTCCTTGTTTTCCAGGTAGTGGTGATCGGCCAAAGCAGCATCAATTTCGCTTAAAATTTCCCAAAGCAAAACCTGGGTAGAATATCCCCAGCGTGCAATGAAATAGCGTAATTGTTTTTTGTAGTATTTCCGTGCTTCCTGGTTTTTAAAAAAATCGATGGGTTCTGTGATTCCGGGGATGACTTTTTGATTGGATGAATGATAGGGATTTTTCAACCAGTCGCCTGTTTTCTGAAAATACGGGTGAATAGAAAATAAAAAAGAAACGTAAATATCCAGCTCGCGTGATTTATTGATAATATGGTCAATCTCCCAGGCATCAGTCATTTCGGCAGAATAATCATTCATCTTTTTTTCTTCTATCATGTGTCCCCACGGAACAAAAGCCACTGCAATAAAATTTCCACCGCTTTCCTTCAGTTTTTTCATCCACAGGTTGTAGTATTGATATTGATGTGCCTGCAACGAACCCCAAACCGTGCTGAGCGGTATTTTATTTTTCTGATGATAATATTCAATAAACTCTTTGGGAGAATTATTATCCACATATCCCGGCCAGTCCATATTTATTCCCAATGGGAAAAATGTTTCACCTGTTTTTGAAAAAGTAAGATAACGCCCGTTAAGTGTTTCCTTGTCTTTTTTACGCACCGTTACGAATCCTTTTTTTCCTGATTCAGTGCACTGAAAGAAAAACGGGTGTGATTGCCACTGGTTACTGAGGGCGTGGATATTGATAACACATTTCCATACCCCGGTATCTGCGGGGGAAAAACGTATCCGCCACGGAAAGGATGTGGTATCTTCTTTCCACGTAAGTGTACTAAAGTCACGCACATATTCTTTGTAATAAAACGCGTATACTTTTTTTTCTTTTCCGTTACAGGAAAAAGTAGCTTCCACCGAAATTTGTTCCGGGTCGAACGGGTTGATGTTGGGTTTTTTGGTTCCGTTTCTCAGGTAAATATTCACCGCTTCGGTAAGCTCTTCATTAAGCTGAACACCCAGTTCGAGTTTTTCGAATTGTTTTACTTCACCAAATGCCCTTGATTCGGGATAAACCACTGCCGAAAATCCCGGGTTGATAAATAAAGGGGAATAATCAACAGAATCCACCGGCATCGCCCAACTGTGAATGGGATAGGGTTTGGTAACGTGCTGGGAGTTTCCGGGAAGGAAGAGCAGGAAAAAAGATATGAGAAATAAAAATTTTCTCATTCTGCAATCACCAAAAAATAATTTTTCTTTCCGCGCTGCAGCAACAGGTATTTTCCGTTGATGAGTTGTGATGACTGAATGACCGCATCAGCACCGGTTTTTTCCTTATTCACCGAAACAGAATGTTCTTCCAGCGCACGTTTGGCTTCTCCTTTCGATTTAAGAAACCCTGAATGTTCGCTCAGCAATTCAATTACCGGGATTCCATTTTCGATTATATTTTTTTGAACATGTTTTTGTGGCACGCCTTCGAACACCGAAAGAAAATCTTCTTCGGATAATTTTTTCAGGCTTTCGGAAGTAGCTTTGCCAAACAAAATTTCAGAAGCTTCTACGGCCATTTCAAAATCTTCCCGCGAATGTACGCGAACCGTTATTTCTTCCGCCAGTGCTTTTTGCAGTTTCCGTTCATGGGGAGCAGAATGATGTTGTGAGATAATGGATTCGATTTCCTCTTTTGATTTTATAGAAAAGATTTTAATATAATTTTCCGCATCACTGTCCGCAGCGTTCAGCCAGAACTGGTAGAACTTATACGCGCTGGTTTTCTTTTTGTCGAGCCATATATTTCCGCTTTCCGTTTTCCCGAATTTCGTACCATCGGCTTTTTTGATGAGCGGAGTGGTTAAAGCAAAAGCTTCTCCCTGTTCTTTCCTGCGGATGAGCTCTGTTCCTGTTGTTATATTTCCCCACTGGTCGCTTCCACCCATCTGCAATTTTACGTTTTTGTTTTTCCACAGGTAAAGAAAATCATATCCCTGCACCAGCTGGTAGGTGAATTCGGTAAACGACATACCTTCCCGCTCTTCACCGGAAATCCTGTTTTTCACAGAATCTTTGGCGAGCATATAATTCACGGTAATGTGTTTACCTATGTCGCGGATGAATTCCAGGAATGAAAAGTTTTTAAACCAGTCGTAATTATTTACAATCTCAGCCGCATTTTTCCCGGAATGAAAATCAAGAAATTTTTCGAGTTGTTTTTTCTGGCAGGCGAGATTATGCTGAAGCGTGGTTTCATCCAGCAGATTTCTTTCCTGGCTTTTTCCCGAAGGATCACCCACCATTCCTGTTGCTCCGCCTACAAGCGCAAGGGGTTTGTGCCCGCACCGCTGAAAATGAACCAGTGTCATTACCTGTACAAGATTTCCTACTCCCAGCGAGTCGGCAGTGGGATCAAAACCAATATAACCTGAAACTACTTCTCCCGAATTCAGCAATTCTTCTGTGCCCGGCATAATATCCTGCAACATCCCTCTCCAGCGTAATTCTTCGGTGAAGTTCATGCCCGTGATTTTTTGTAAAGGTAATAAAAGGGATGAGTGGTGAGTGATGGGTGATGAGAAAAATTTGAGTCTGCCTATGCTCTAAGTTTAATGCAGATTAACTCAGCAGGCATTTGGAACATATCCAACATAACACATAAAATAACAAACATAAAACGGATTCTCACACTACCCATGCCATAAGTTCCATCAGCAGGGCGATGCCCAGGTGGATAATAATTCCGCCAGTAATGCTTTTGGTATGCAGGGAAATGGTTCCCAGGATATAGCTTCCAAACAATGATCCGATGGTTTCGCCCATGGGTTTTCCGAAGTGGAGAAAAACATATACACTTACCATAGGCCAAACGGCTGCCGGCCCGAGGAACTTTGATAAAGCAAGAACCATAAATCCGCGGAAAAACCATTCCAGTCCGATAAACTGAAGCGAATAAGCCGACTCAAATCCGGATACCGTTAGCAGAGGAGAAACATTCCAGTAATGTTCGGCTGCCCCGGGTATATACCGCGGATAATCCCATTGGAAAGATTGACGGAAGGATGCGGCCACAATCAGCGGAACCATCATCAGTAACATCAGAAAATAGGGCTTCGCCTTAAAATTTTTCGAACTGAAACCAAAACGCGAATACTCAGGATTTTTTTTCCTGTACCATAACCACCAGCAAAGTAAAGGGATCAACACGTAAAACAAGGCGGCCTTAAGATGAAAAAACACCTGGCTGAGGTAATGGCGTGTTTCGACCGGGAAACTTTTTACACTGAACACAACTATAAAATCGTTAATAAAAAGTACCAAAAGGGACAAAAAGCAAATGATCCAGAATTCTGTTTTGGCGAAAAAGGAAAAGGTACCGGCTGCCATTCCGGCAAAAAAAACAGCTGTAAAAAAAGGAACGGTATAAAACAAAAGCGCATGATTCATTCCGGTGAGTGAAGCGCCATGATAAATTCCCGGGTTAACGTTGTAGCGGTAATACACTGAAGCCAGCAGTAAAAGGGGTAGAAGGGCGAGTAAAAAAAAACCTCTTAATCCTTTTTGAATGTGCCAGGTGATGTGTTCTGATAGAATGTGAACTATTTTTTTCATGCGCTTATCCGGATACCGTTAGGTAAGCCTGTCGGTGAGAATGCGCATTTCTACAGCGGGAGATATTTTCTCATAGAGAATGTGGTATACAGCACGGGCGATAGGAATTTCGGCATTATATTTTTTATTCATTTCCATAATGCTTTTTACAGCGTAATACCCTTCGGCCACCATTTCCATTTCCAGTTGTGCGGCTTTTACAGAGTAACCTTTTCCGATCATGTAGCCAAAAGTACGGTTACGTGAGAATTTGGAATAGGCTGTTACCAGCAGGTCACCCAGGTAGGCGGATGATTTTACATCACGGTGAATGGGATGAACGGCATCAACAAATGTTTCTATTTCCTGTACAGCATTGGAAATAAGTACGGCCTGGAAATTATCTCCATAACCCAAACCTCCGTAAATTCCCGAAGCGATAGCGTATATATTTTTCAGCACAGCTGATAATTCTGTGCCAAACAGATCATCAGAGGTGGTGGTTTTGATATAGCGGCAGGATAGATTGCCGGCAATAAATTCAGCGTGTTTTTTTTCCTGGCAGGCAATGGTGAGATAGGATAATCTTTCAAGCGCCACTTCTTCTGCATGACAGGGGCCGCAGATAATCCCAATATTGTATTGAGGTATCTCGAAATGTCTTTCAAAATAATGCGCAGGAATTTCATCGTATTCGGGAATCATTCCCTTGATAGCAGAAAAAACAACTTTATTTTTAAATACACCTGCAGATAGATGCCCCACGGCCTGGTGGAGAAATGCAGCCGGGGTGGCCATTACAATGTAATCCGCTTTCGAAAGCGTTTCTTCCAGGTTGTCTGATACCGAAATTTTTTCTTCCTCAAACTCCACCGATTGCAGATAACGCGGATTGTGGTGGAATTTTTTCACATGTTCGGCATGCTCGCTGTTTCGTATCCACCAGTATACCTTGTCGCAATTATTGCAAAACAGTTTTACCAATGCGGTTCCCCAGCTTCCTCCCCCGATTACGGCTATTTTCATCTGTGAGTGATTTTGGTAAAAGTAAGAATTATCGGCAAACAAACCGGAATTAGTCCCGTTTGTGATAATGGATGCTTTTAATCATCCCGGTGTCTACATCAATATAAAATGTAAAACTGATTCCCGCTATTTTTACCTGTTCTATAGCAGCAGCATTATAGGTTCCAAAAACAATAGATTCTTTCCATTGCGAACCCATAAAGTTAAAAGCATAATCAGCCGCCATCCATCGTCCGCCAGAATTTTCTGTACGCAGAGAATCTAAAAACGGAAGAAACGTTTTGTCACTTACAATTTCTGAAAGGTTATAATGAATTTTTCCCGAATAAGAATTTACTTTTCCGGAAAGTGAAGCGGAAGAAGTGTCGGTAACAACAGAAAGTGAAGTAAATTTTTTAGAGTCGGCACCAGAAAAAATTAAACCGTTTTTATAATACCAATGAGTTGTTTTTGGAATAAGATTGGTATGCCCGCATCTGCCGGGAAATACAGGTGTTGAACGGTGTTTTTTTATGGTTTTTTTCAGGTCGGGTTCTCCCAGGATTTTAATTATTTCTTTACCGGTGATGGGAAATTCTACCGGAAACGTGTTGATCATCAACTTCAGCTCCCCGGTTTCCGGATCAGGAAGAAATTGTATATCTGTTTCCTGTGCCTGTAACAGGGGAATGGAAAACAACCCTGCCAAAATTAGTACAAACTTTATGTTCATCCCCCTAAATATACAAAAAATCCACTGAACATCAGTTTTTTACAGAAAAATTTGGAAGTTTCGGAAAAACTCCATTACCTTTGGACAAAAAATGACCATTGGTCACTAAAAATATGGGAGTCACCGAAAGAAAGGAAAGAGAGAGGGCGCAGCGTCAGGCGGCCATTCTCGCGGCAGCCGAAAAAATTTTTGGCGAAAAAGGATATGATGCATCTACCATGAATGATGTAGCTGAAGCAGCCGAATTAGCCAAAGGCACTTTGTATCTCTATTACCAGAATAAAGAAGATCTCTGTTGTGCACTCAATGCAAAAGGAATGGACATCATGATGAAGATGTTCCGCAAAGCGATTGTAAAACCACCAAAAGGAATTGATAAGATCCGTGCGATAGGGGAAGCTTTTTTCGAATTCGCCCGCAGGTATCCGTTATATGCAAAACTCCTGATGGATTATGCAGTGAAAAACAGTGATGATGAAAATTGTACTCCGTACGAAAAAAATTGTGTGGAACTGGGGTTAAGCACCATTGGTTTTTTTGTGGAAGTGATCCGGGGAGGAATTGAGGATGGCTCGGTGAGTAAAAAAACTGATCCTCTTAAAACCGCTTTTCTGTTATGGTCATCTTCACACGGGCTGGCCTTATTATTATCCACCAAAGGTGTAATGATGGAACAGCAACTGGGAATAAAGAAAAAAATATTCCTGGATTATTATTTTGATTTTATGGAAACCGCTATGAAAAAATAACCAATATGAAACACATTATTTTTTTCTTTCTTGTTTTATTTCCGGCACTGGTTTATTCACAAACACAAACCATTCGCGGAAAAATTATTGAAAAGGCAACCCAGATGCCGGTGCCGGGAGCAAATGTTGTATTGATTAATTCTGATCCGCTGGTGGGAGTGGTAAGTGATCTGGACGGGAATTTTAAAATAGAAAACGTTCCTGTGGGCCGGCAGGGAGTGCGCATATCCTATGTGGGTTATAATGAAATGGTCATTAATAACCTGATGCTCACTTCGGGAAAAGAAATAGTATTGACGATTGAACTGGAAGACATAGTAACACTGGAAGACAAAGTAGTGGTTTCTGCCAATCGCGAAAAAGAAAAACCCAATAACGAAATGGCGTTAGTGAGTGCGCGACAGTTTTCCATTGAAGAAACACAACGGTTTGCGGGCAGCCGCAATGACGTGGCGCGTATGGCGCAGAATTTTGCCGGTGTGCAGGGGGCTGACGATTCGCGCAATGATATTGTGATAAGGGGAAATTCTCCCATGGGAGTTTTGTATCGCCTCGAAGGAGTGGATATTCCCAATCCCAATCACTTTGCTGTACCCGGCACAACTGGCGGGCCGGTTTCCATGCTCAATAATAATGTGCTTTCGAATTCTGATTTTATGACAGGTGCATTTCCTTCAGAATATGGAAACGCTATGTCGGGTGTCTTTGACTTACGCCTGAGAAACGGAAATAATGAACAACGTGAGTTTACCGGGCAATTTGGTTTTAACGGGGCAGAGCTCATGGCCGAAGGACCGTTTAAGAAAGGAAAACAAGCTTCGTACCTGGTCAGCTACCGTTATTCTACCCTCGAATTATTTAAATTACTGGGAATAGAATTTGGCTCGGCTTCCGTTCCGCAATACCAGGATCTTTCTTTCAAAGCCAATTTCCCCAATAAAAAAGGCAGTATATCTGTTTTCGGTTTGGGAGGAATAAGCTATGTGGATTTGCTTAATAAAGATCTTGATACTTCCAATAACCTTTTTGCCGAAGAAGGAGAAGATTTGCGTTTTCGTTCAACGGTGGGCGTAGCGGGAATTTCAAACACATATTTTATCAATCCAACTACTTTTATTAAAACAACTTTTGCCGTTACCGCACATGACTTGCGGGTTATCCTCGATTCCATCAGTACAGTGGATGCGCAGCCATTTGCATTTTACCGTAACAATTCGCTTCAGGGAAAGCAATCCTTAAACAGTTATATTAATAAAAAATTCAGTTCCAGGCACGTACTGAAGGCCGGATTTTATGCCGACCGGATGTTTTTTCAGTTGTCGGACAGTGTGTATGAAGGCGGATTGAACCAGTTTGTTGTACTTTCTGATTATAGCGGATCGGTTTATCTTTTGCAGCCGTATGTCAACTGGCTGTATCGTCCCACCAATGAAATAAGTATTAACACCGGGCTGCATTACCAGCATTTCACCTTTAATAATTCCATTGCTGTAGAACCGCGCCTGGGAATAAAATGGCAGGTTAGCCCGGCATCGGCATTTAGTATGGGATATGGTTTACACAGCCAGCTGCCACCCACCGAAATATTTTTCGATAAAATAAGATTAAGTGACGGATCGTTGGTTAACGTAAATACCGGTATTGGTTTCACAAAGGCGCATCACGTTATATTGGGATACGACCGCAGGCTGGCAGAAAACATCCGGCTGAAGGCAGAAGCATATTATCAATCTATTTTCAATGTGCCGGTGGATGTAAACAGTAATGCCTTTTCCATGCTTAACCAGGGAGCCAATTTCCGCATGAGTTTTCCGGATACGATGGCAAATAAGGGAACGGGCACCAACTACGGGATAGAACTTACGCTGGAAAAATTTCTTTCGCAGGGATTGTATTTTCTTGTTACCGCTTCGGCATATAATTCCTCTTATAAGGGAAGTGACGGAATAGAACATCACACTGCATTTAACGGAAATTATACCTTTAATGCATTGGCGGGAAAAGAATTTTTATTGGGAAAAAAAGATGAAAACGGGAAAAGAAATTCAAAAAATGTTCTCACCACAGACGTTAAAGTAATGCTGAATGGCGGACAACGTTATACCCCCATTTTATTAAATGAAAGCCGCCTGGCCGGAGAAGAAATACGTGACTGGACGAATGCCTATTCCGGGAAGTATCCCGATTATTTCAGGATCGATTTCAAGGCCGGCTATAAACATAACGGAAAAAAAATAACCCAGGAATGGTCGGTCGATATCCAAAACATCATCAATCATAAAAACATTTTTATGCAAAAATTCAATGCAACCACCGGTGAGATAAGTACTTCTTACCAGACCGGATTTTTGCCTGTAATGCAGTACCGGATTGAGTTTTGACAGATTATTTGATAATGAATTTTTGAGTTACCGGTTGTCCCGTTTCACCCTGGCAACGGATGAAATAAATTCCACGGTTCAGCTCACGGGGGTGATAAATAACTTCACCGGTTTCTCCTATTGTTATGGTTTTTACCTGCAGTACGTTGCCCGCAACATCCCGGATTTCTGTAGCAATATTTTCACCCGCATCACCGGTTATTAAAACAGAAACTCTTTCTGATTCATCAGAAGGATTTGGAAAAACAGAAACAGAAAAATGGTCACTGAATGAAAAGGTAATGCTCAGTATTCCTGAAACAGTTACCTTGCCATCGTTGTCCACCTGTTTTAAACGATAATACAAAAGCCCTTCTTCCGGATCAACATCTGTAAATGAATAGCGAATCAATGACTGACTGTGGCCGGCTCCTTTTACTGCTCCGATCGGTTCATACGATTGATTGTCGAAAGATCGTTCAATAATAAAATAATTATTGTTTTTTTCGGTATAGGTAGACCAGTTAAGTACTACTGCGTTTCCCTTTGTTTCTGCATAAAACTCACCCATCTCTATAGGCAAAACAATACATCCACCTGTAAGATTGGTTAATGTAACATTATAATTACAGGCATCACCGGCAAAGCCATCAATCATCAGGTAGGCGCATTGTCCGCTGTTTACTGTTAATACACCTGATGTCCATGACCCACCTGGCGGAATTGGATTCTGGCTGTTTCCCTGGTTGGATAAAGCACCGGGAGTTCCCGTAAAAACAGAAGCCTGTACTCCCTGGTTGGGAGCAGCAAGTGTACATCCGCTCACACCATTTACGGTAATTTGCCATGTGCCCGCAGTAAGTGAACAAAAGTATGTCCACGACACGTTATTAATGATAAAAGGAGTATCATCACCTGCTTCTCCACACGTTCCGCAGGTAGTGGTTCCGTTTCCGTCAAGATTATTAAAACCGGTAGACGTGCCGGTTTGCCAGTAACCACCATTGGTAGAATTGGTAAAAGCTGTTCCGCAGGCATTTAAAAGATCGGCAGTACCGGCAGTATTATTTCCTTCCGGTTGCTGCATATTGATGCAAAAATTTACAAAACGTGAATTACCTCCGCCACAATCATTATTCTGAATCTGGATCAGGTAACTGTTGTTTCCTGAAGTAGCTAATCCTGTAAGTAAAATATGACTTCCGGGGTCACCGTTTAATAATGCATTGTAAAGGGTACTGGCACAACCGGGAATACATCCTCCACCGGGAGCAAAAGGCCCGTAAACAGAAATTTCCGGAGCACAATTGGTAACATTGGTTTGAATAAAATTTAAAACCAGTGAATCGTTGTTGGCAGTGAATCTGTACCACGAAGTATATTCTGTAACTCCCGCATAGTTGGTAATACATTCTCCGCCCTGTAAGGTTGCGTTTTGTGTAGTTTGTGCGCAGGAAAGGGCGGCATCAATAGTGAGATTAACGGCAGAAGCACAATTATCATTGGCGGGTTGCGCAAAGGCAAAAACCGTTATAAACGAAAAAAATAATATGAATATTCCTTTTTTCATCGCGGCCCATGAACGGTTATTAATGAACGGGGATAGATCTTAACGCGGGTATAGGGAGACAGGGGAAGAAAAACAAAATTAGACAGGTGCCGGTTCCATTCAATCATACACAGCTGATCGGAAGTAAGTGGCTGATCGGCCAAAGTTGGCGGACTTGCTTCTGTTGATCCGGGAATCAGCTGGATTTCGTAAGTGCCGGGTTGCGCCCATTGTGTGGAATCACAGGTTTGGGCAGTTGAATTTTGTACAGCTAAAAATAAAAGCAGAACTAAAAACGGATAACAGGGAGTCTTCATTTGTTCTATTCTACAGAGAATTTGGTATGATAAAGTTTATTTCCCTGCACGACCGTAACAAAATAAATCCCTTTTGGAAAATCAGAAGAATTTATTTTGTGATCCAGTGTTTTTCCCGAAGGCATCAGTGAAGTACGATAAACCGTTTTTCCGGTGATATCAGTAATTTTAAGATGCGTTTCTTCATTGGAAGAAGCGGTAAAAAACACATTCAGGCTTTCTTTTGCAGGATTGGGATATACAGCAATGTTGCCGGTTTCATCATCGATATATACAGCCAGTGGGTCGGTATAAACAAATTTTCCGTTAAAATCAGTTTGCTTAAGCCTGTAGTACGTTAGTCCCTGCACCGGGCGTTCGTCATCGAAGCGGTAACTGATAGGGATTACACTGTTTCCGGCTCCGTCAACAGTACCTATAATTTCGAAAACTTTCCCGTCAAAACTTCTTTCCAGGGTAAAAAAATCATTGTCGGTTTCAGTAGCGGTGGTCCATGTTAATTTCACTTTTGACCCATCATAATTTCCATCAAAAGACAGAAGTTCGATAGGAAGGGTGCAAACTGTACTTGCCAGAGCGGTTTGTGTACAACCCAAGGGATCAGTAATTGTAAGCGATATAGTGTACGTACCTATTGTGGCATAAGTATGACTGGTTGAAGTTGTACCTGATGTTGTATTTCCGTCTCCCCAGTTCCAGGAATAATTCCATCCGGCCTGAGTATAAACATTAGTAGCAGCCACATCCACTGTATTGTCAGTCCCGCACTGGTTGGTAACAGTAAATGCGGCCTGAGGACCAAATAATGCTGTTCCTCCGCTTGAAACGGTAACGCCACCAGTACTTCCTGTATAATTTTGAACCATCAAAGCATAAGTGTTTCCTGCTGTTAAAGTGATGGAAGTGGTATTCCATTGCGGTCCGCCTGTGCAATTGGCGGGCCCTATTGGATCATTATTTTGGTAATCGGTTCCCCCTACCTGGCTAAAACCAGCTGCACCAGTTGCAGAAAAGCCCGTACTTCCCCTGCATGGGTCATAGTCGCAGGCTAAACTTGTAGCACTGCTTGTACACCCACTTGTGGTTATATTATAAAACTCCCAGTCATAATCATCTCCAGTTCCGGGTGGGGTCCAGGTATTTGGTTCTACAAGTAAAGAATAAGTTCCTGTTGTTCCGGCTGTAAATCTGTACCATTGAGAACTAGTTTCATCACCAATACAACTCGACCACGCACCAGCCACATTTTCTTCTACTGCTCCGTCACCCAAACTCATAAGTGGCACCGAAAAATCAGGCCCGTCACAAAGGGTTTGAGAAGTTACACAGTCTTGTCCTGGCGCGGGCGGGGGATTGGTTACTGTAAGACAGGCAGTGAATGTTCCCTGAGATCCGGTAGAAGAGGAAATGGTATAATAATAAACCTGGCCAACAACAAGATTGGTAAAAGTTGCAGCATTGGGAGAAGGGCCGCAGTCAGTTCCCTCCAGGATAAAAGGGCAGGTGCAGTTGTTGGAAGAACAATTGGGAAATACTAATATGATTTCGACATTTCCTGTCATGGTTCCATTGGTAACATTAAAAACTGCCTGTGTTCCTGTTGCTGTAAAAGTATACCAAACATCAGGAGCCGATGCAGTAGTTTGACAGCCCACTGCCCCTGACCAGCTGTCGGTAGCAGCAACGGTGGTGCCGCCTATGCATGTTCCATCCTGGGGCGAAACAGTTGCGCCCGAACAGTTATCATTGGCAGGTTGCGCATATCCCAGCGATACCGAAAACGAAAACAATATTCCGATTATAATTTTTTTCACCCTGCGCATAAATTTTATTTGTTTCCCTGGATATAAATAAATGTTTCCTCTTTACTAAATGGAGTAAATCCGGATGAATTAATAATATCATAAGGCAGAATTCTGAAGGTGGTAAATTCAGAATATTCCCACAATACCATATCCGTTTGGTGTCTTTTTGATTCAATTATCTGGCGAACTTCTTTCGGAAAAATCTCAGTCCGGTAAGTAGTATACATTACCTGGTAAGTGCCATCAAAATCTTCCGGTTCTTTTACCACCTGTTGCTGTGAGGCGCTTTGTGATTGCTGAGCACCCGAAATACCTGCTGCAAGGCAAAAAATAACAGTAAAAAACAATGTTTTCATATATCAATTCAGTTTTTTCGAGCGGTTCATATTATAGGCCATACCGAGCCAAAAAGCCTTTTTCATATCATTGCAAAAGACCCGGCATATATAATGGGTGCGTTCGCCCACACGATTTTCTGATACCACATCAAATTCAATTTCATGGGCTTCCAGGGTCAGTTTTAATGACTCCAGGTCACTGATTTCCAAATAAAAAAACGATTTAGAAGAGTCGTCCCCAGTCATTTTTTCAATTTTCTCCGTTTTATTCATTTTCAACAGATTAACACTACTTGCTACTAGGAGACGTTTTTTAACATTATTCGGGTTGTCCGTTTATTTTTTATTTTTAGAGGCAACTAAACATACAATTGTATACGTTTTAGTGTAGTATAGCAAGAACTCTTGAAACACCACATAACATCTGCTTTAGCTGTCACCCTGCTGATACTGGCTTTTTCTTCCTGCGGGAAAGAGAAAAAGCCGGTTTCTGTTGGCATTTCTTTGAATGTTACAGGAACCAGTTCGGGAACAAACTGGCAACCCGGCTACCTGGAATTTACCACCGGTCACTTGTTCATCAATCAGTACAGTGTTTTAGGTGACAGGGAAAAAGGAGATGATATTGTTTTTACCCGTGATATCAACCAGCAGGTGGTAATTAATGCACCTTCTACAGTATTTACAGATCAGTTTGACCTCATGCAGGGGGATTATTCTATGTTGAATATACAGTTTGAGCTCGCTAATAATGGCAATTCAAATGCTATCTATCTGTTCGGCAACTATACAGATCAAAACATGATTACTTTCCAGGTTCAGCTGAAAATTGATGCAACCCATGTTTTAGGCAAAAATGTTTCAAAATCAGGGGTTTATTCTTTCTCCCTGGCAGAAGGTAACACCGAAAATGTAGATTTTATACTTGATCTGGCCACTTTGTTTTCGGTGATCACCGCTTCCGACTGGCAGTCGGCTCAGCACCAGGGATGGAATCCCTTTGCCCCGGTATTTATTGACGATGTCAACAATCAGCAACTCTATTCATTAATTGTTAATCAATTGCCCTTTTCTATTACCGCAATATTCAGGTAAATTCTTTATATTGCGTAAAAATGAATACTATGCAAACTACCGTAGACGAGTTGGAAAGAATGGTTGAGGGATGTATACAAAACGACCGCACCAGCCAGGAAAAATTTTACAAACGATTTGCTCCAAAAATGTTTGCCGTATGCATGAGCTTTACCAAAGATTATGAAGACGCGAAAGATTTGATGCAGGAAGGATTCATCAAAGTATTCAAAAATATTTCCAAATACGATCGTCTCGGTAGTCTCGAAGGCTGGGTAAGAAGAGTGATCGTTAATACAGCAATTGACCATATCCGTGTCGATAAGAATAAATACTTTTTTGTTCAATACGATAGTGAAGCAGATTATGAAAGCGTGCAGGTGGAAAATGATGCGGTAAAACAACTCAGCACGGAAGATTTTTATACCATTACAAAATTTCTTCCCGCAGGATACAAGATTATCCTTACGCTTTTTGTCGTGGAAGGATATTCGCACGAAGAAATTGCCGAGAAACTGAAAATTTCGGTAGGAACTTCCAAATCGCAACTGGCCAAAGCAAAGAAAAAATTACTCAAAACCATCGGGGATTACCTCGATTACAAAACTGTACCGGTAAAAAATGAAGAAGAGCTTTCCGGAGAACTGGTATAAGGATTCATTTGAAAAAATGAATGTTGCTCCTCCCGATGAGGTGTGGAATGATATTGCTGATAAATTAGATCATGATGATGCAGTTACCGAAGAGAGAAAAAGGAATCATACCATCTATTTTTTCCTCAGCTCCGTTCCTGTTCTGGTTTCACTTATAGTACTTAGTATTGTTCAGTTCCCTTCCAATACCATTTTCACGGCCTTTTTCTCACCCGTAATTCCTGTTCAGGATAAGCAGCCTGTGGCAGAACAAAAAAACAAGGCAGCTGTTGAAAATGCTTCTGCCTATGTTGCGTCCCCATCTAACGGAAACAGGACTTTAGCAACTGTTTTTCCTGCCGGAATAACAGGAATAACTTCACCGGTTGCGGAGAATCAACAAGTGGTGTTAACTGAAAACACAACATCTCTTAATGAAAACCTCCTGGCATTTGCCCCGCTGAAACCGCATGATGTGGAAAAACTGAAAAAGAATAAAAAATGGCAACCCATAAAAAAAATTCCCGCGCCTGTTGATGTAATTCCTGCAAAAAACAAAAGAGAAAAAGCGTTTTATATCGGCCTCGGAGCATACGAAAACATGTCGTGGCTGATGAATAACCAAACCAAAGAAGGAATGGATCGTTACTCACTGGTAGCCAACAAAACCAGTTTCACTTTTAATCCTTCCATACAGATCGGCTATTCACCTAAAGGAAAAAACTTTTTCCAGGCAGAAATTATTCCCGTAGAAACGGTGGTGCAGTGTAATAATTATTTTGCGGGAGGAAATTATATTTCCGAATGTACCACCATCAAATACAACCGCTATTCGCTGCAGGCAGGACTATTGCTGAATCACAAGGATAACAATATCCAGCTACATTTTGTGCCCGGAATATATCTGTCCAGAATGATCTCACAGGATTTAACCACCGATGCCAGTGATGCCAATCTTCGCCAGGTGAATTTTAAAGATATGGCTTACGGAGCAGAACTTTCTTTCCAGGCCACCTGCAGTTTGTCTAAAAACCTGAAGCTATCTGCCGGAATAAAAGCCAGTTCGGGAATAAATAACATCAATAAAGGGAACGCTTTCCTTTCAGGAAGTGCCGATCCTACCCACAATTTCAGTCTCGGTGCCGGCATCAGCTTGAAGTATTTCTTCAAATAATTTTTGTTTTTCCTTTTTTAGTTGAAACTTTGCTGTATGAACTGCAAAACAAAAAAGAATATTGCCTTTTCTCTGCTGGTGTACCTTTTATGTGTATTTACTGCAGTTCCTTTTATCAATAGCTTTTCATCTGTAGAAACCTCAAAAGGAGAGATCGTTATTACTTGCCCTGTTTCGCAGGATAATAATTCCGGAGAAGTTCGTGAACTGGAAGACCTGGCAGATGTTGAAGAAGATGAAGAAAACAGCTTTGCCGGGATTTGCCATTTGGGCCATTATACGGCAAAAAATATATTTCAAACTACTTACTCTGAAAATCCAACTCCATTTACAACCGGTTATTCTGTTCCGGTTTTTCTACTTTATCGTAACCTGAGGATTTGATTATTTTCCCTCCCTGTTCCCGGCTATCATTATCAGCCGGCATACTTCATTCATTTTAATTAACGGAATAAAAAATTCCGGAATAATACTCCTAACGGGAGGGAGGCTTTTGGTTTTGGTTCAAATAAATCACGGGTCTGTACATCCATCACCCAATTACCGTTCTTTCCGGTGATGCTGTAACAGCAAATGATTGGGCCTTCCTCCCCGGAGTATTCCGGATAAATCAGAATCAACAATGTCACTTAAAAATAAAATTCCAAAATCCGGGTGGGCCGGATTAACCGAAAACTGGAAAGAAGATGCGTTATCCGGTTTTCTCGTTTCACTTATCGCATTACCATTATGTCTTGGAATTGCGGGTGCCAGCAATTTTCCGCTGGTGATGGGGGTGGTTACTGCCATTGTAGGAGGAATAATTGTTTCTTTTTTTGCAGGATCAGAGCTCACCATAAAAGGCCCGGCAGCAGGACTTATTGTAATTATTGCCGGGGCAGTAGAAGAATTTGGCCGCGGTGATATGGATACGGGATGGAAACTTACAGCAGCCGTAGTAGTTTGTGCAGGAATTTTTCAGATAATTCTGGGCTGGGCACGAATTGCAGCGTTGGCTAATTTTTTTCCGCTGTCGGCCATTCATGGTATGCTGGCAGCTATCGGTATCATCATCATTTCAAAACAAATCCATTTTGCCATTGGTATTCAACCATCAGAACTGAAAGGAAAAGAACCGGTTGAACTAATTGAAATGGTTCCCCACAGCCTTACACACCTGGAATGGCATATTGCTTTAATAGGCATACTTTCACTGATTATTTTATTTGTTTTCCCTGCCATTAATAATAAAATAATTAAAGCAATCCCCGCAGCGTTAGTAGTACTTCTTGTTGGTATTGCTTTTGATTTCATGTTCCATCTCAACGACCCGGCTTTTAAAAAATATAACCCGCTGGTTAATCCGGGGGAGCTGACATTGGGCCTGAATGCTGATTTTTCAGGACTTGGAGGAGACAATACCTATTTGTTTGTAAAGTATTTTTTTCTGCTAACCATTATCGGTAGCCTGGAGTCTATTCTTACCGGAAAAGCTATCGACCTTCTTGATCCGTGGAAAAGAAAAGCAAAACTGAGTCAGGATCTTACTGCGGTGGGAATAGGAAACACCATTTCAGGATTGTTGGGAGGATTACCAATGATTTCAGAAGTGGCCCGTAGCTCTGCCAATATCAATAATGGTGGAAGAACCAAATGGGCTAATTTTTTTCATGGAAGTTTTCTGCTCATTTTTGTGGTGCTGCTTTCTTCTGTTATTAGTCTCGTTCCTGTGGCTTCACTGGCCGCCATGCTTATTTTTGTAGGTTACAGGCTGGCCTCACCAAAATTATTTTCTCACACGCTGAAAACAGGCGCAGGACAGTTGTTTATTTTTGTAGCTACTATTTTTATCACGCTTTTTACGGATTTATTGATAGGTGTTTTTACAGGTATTTTACTGGAGTTTCTTCTGAACATCTATAACGGGATGAGTTTAAAAAATGCATTCCGGCCACAAACAAAAGTAGAACAAAAAAATAATAACGAATACCGGGTCAGCCTTTCCGGGGCAGGAACCTTTAGTAACTGGATTGCATTTGAAAAGCAGATGAATAAAATTCCTGAAGGAAAAAAAGTAACGCTGGATATTTCAAAAGCAAAATTGCTCGATCACACTTTTATGGAAAATATCATTCATATCAAGGATGAATATGAAAGTGAAAGCGAAGGAACCTTTTGTATTATTGGCACCGAAGGAATGAAAAAACTGGCCCGCGAACATACCGCTGCGATGAAAAGAATGAAAGAAATTGTTGTAGCAGAAGAATGATGTATGAAAACGATCATGGTAATTTGCCTGCATATTGCAGCAACAGCCGTTTTTTCCCAGGAAAAAAATGAGTTGAAAATAAACCTGAACAATGACGGATCACGCTTTTTGAAATTCACTTTTCTCAATCAGTCCTGGATCCGTTATAACCAGAGTAACCCTTCTACACTTGTCCTTGGAAATCCGGCTGATGAAACATTCGATATCGGCCTGCGCAGAACCCGTATTCAGTTTTTCGGGCAAATTTCCGAACGGGTTTTTTTCTATACCCAGTTTGGCATGAACAACTTCAATTACCTCTCTGGTAACGGGGGAAACAGGAAGTGGCAGGCCTTTTTTCATGACGCATTGGGAGAATATACTGTTTTCAAAGAGAGAAATTTCCTTAAACTGGGAACCGGGCTTACTATCTGCAACGGGTTATCGCGTTTTACACAACCTTCTGTTTCTTCGATTATGACACTGGATGTTCCTGTTTTTGCACAAACCACAGTTGATCAGACGGATGAATTTTCGCGCAAATTAAGTGTATATGCACGTGGCCAGGTAAACAAACTGGATTATCGCATTTCATGGTCTGATCCTTTCCCGGTTTCATCCAGTGGCACGGCACAGCCAGTGTTGAGCAGCGATGCCACCTTTGTAACTATCGGCCATACTCACCAATACCAGGGATTTTTTGCATGGAATTTTTTAGAAAACGAACCGCACATCACGCCTTACATGACGGGTACTTATCTTGGAAAGAAAAAAATCCTCAATCTTGAAGCAGGATTTATCTACCAGAAAAATGCTACATGGAACCTGAATAATATGGACACGGTATTTAATCCATTACAGCAATGGTCGGTGGCGGTATTCGCTGATATGCCGGTAAATAAAGAAAAAATGACGGCTTTCTCTTCCTATATCGGATATTTTAACCTGGATTACGGGAAAAATTACATTCGCAGTAACGGCATCATGAATCCGGCTAACGGAGTAGGGACTAATGCTTCTTTCAGTGGGGCCGGAAATGCATATCCGATGTTTGGAACCGGCCAATATATTTATTTTCAAACCGGGTATAAATGCAGGGAAAATCTGCTGAAAGATAAAGGAACACTGATGCCTTACCTGTCTGTACAATATGCACAGCTGCAAAAATTAGCCGCTCCCGTATGGATATGGGACGCAGGTATTAACTGGCTTATCAACGGCCACAATGGTAAACTTAGTGTGGATTACCAGAGCCGCCCGGTGTTTTATGCACAAACCAACGGAGAGATTACTGCAACAGGGCGAAAAAGTGCTATTATCGTTCAATATCAGGTGTTTTTTTAAATAAAAAACGCGTTCATATGTAAAAAACGACCTTTTTCCTGAATTTTTTGCCTGTGAAAATGTATTTTGATATATTTATTGCCCGAATGAAAAAAGGAAAATCATACCCGGTAATTCAGCTAACAGCTATTGCGTTGCTGGCTGTGATGCTTTTTTCCTCTTTCGGCCCGTATATTATTTTTTCCAGGCAACAGGCCACTATCCGTAAAGAAATTAAAAAACGGATCAAACAGGGTGTTCCCGAAAAGGATCTGGTAAAATTCAGCGTGAATGAATTGAGCGGAAATATTTCGTGGACTGACGGGAAACGCGAATTTACGTTTAACGGAAGTAAATATGACGTAGTAAAAAGAGAAGTGTCTGAAAACGGAATTTATTTTTACTGCATTGATGATAAACAGGAGACAGTTCTTTTTAAAAACCTGGATGAGCTGACAAAAAATGAATGGAATAAAAAAAGCCATTCATTCAAAAATAAACCGGTTTTTCAATTGTATTTTTCTTTTAGTCACCAGCTAAAATTCCCCGAAAAGGAAAAAACACTCACTGTGGCTCTGCGCCAATTTTTTTACAGCAACGAACGTTCCGTACTTTCCCCTCCGCCTAAAAATTAATGTTGATTTTTTGTAAGCCCGTTTTTTAAAAGAAGCGGGCCGGACTTATTTTATTATCATCATTAATTTTTTAAAAAAAACATGAAAACAAAGTTTTTACTTTTTCTTGTTGTGTTGATTTCACAACAGGCAATGTCGCAACAACAAATAACTGTTGTTGACATTACTACTCTGCGGCCCGTAAGTGGTGCCACTATCAAAACAGGAGAATTTATAGTAACCACTAATGAAAAAGGAATGGCATCCGTAAACGGAAATGCGGCTGATAAGGTAACAATTAGCCATCCGCTTTTTTCGTCTGTAACAATGCCATATTCTGAATTGACTGCCAATCCCCAGATCATGCTTTTTCCACAATCGGTAAAGTTGGATGAGCTAGTGGTATCCGCTAATAAATCTGAAGAAAAAAAATCAGATGTTCCACAAAGGGTAATGGTAGTTCAAAGCCATGAATTGCAAAATATCAATGCGCAAACATCAGCTGATGTGCTGCAACAATCAGGAAATGTTCTGGTTCAAAAAAGCCAGCAGGGCGGAGGCAGCCCCATCATCCGGGGTTTTGAAGCCAATCGTGTATTGATTGTTGTTGACGGGATAAGAATGAACAATGCCATTTACCGTGCCGGTCACCTGCAGAATGTTTTGCGGGTGGATAACAATATGCTTGATCGCCTGGAAGTGGTAATGGGGCCTGGATCCACCATGTATGGAAGCGATGCGCTGGGCGGAGTGATGCATTTCCATTCGCGGAAGCCGGTTTTTTCTTCAACCGATCAAACGTATGTAGCAGGAAATGCCTTTTATCGTTATGGATCAGTAAACGGAGAAAGTACAGGACATCTTGATTTTAATATCGGATTGAAAAAAGTAGCCTTCCTTACATCTTTCACTTATTCTCAGTTTGGTGATCTTTGGTCAGGTAAAAACGGAAATCCTTTTTACAGTAACGGATGGGATCGCCTGAATTATGTGGAGAATATAAATGGAAAAGATTCCATGCTTACCAACCCTGATCCGAAATTACAGGTGGGAACAGGATATCATCAATATGACTTTCTCCAGAAAGCCGCATTTAAACAAAGCGAATACACTACCCATACACTGAATTTTCAATATTCCAATACAGGAGAAGTTCCGCGCTACGACCGTCTTACCCAGTATTCAGGAAGCAATCTGAAATTTGCCGAATGGTATTACGGACCTGAAAAAAGAATGCTGGCAGCTTATCACCTTAATAATATCAAAAAAACCAAAATGTATGATAAACTAACGTTTTCCGCCTCTATGCAGAATATACAGGAAAGCCGGGTAAACCGCAGATTTAAAAAAGTGTTTCTTACTTCCCAGGTGGAAGATGTAAGTGTTTATGCAGCTAACTTCGATCTGATGAAAGAAAGCGGTAAACACGAAATGCGTTATGGAGCAGAATTTACCTATAACGATGTGCAGTCATCTGCCAAAACTGAAGATATTGATATGGATACGGTAACTACAGCCGTGTTAACCCGCTATCCAGATGGCGGAAGCACATACACCACAGGTGCAGCCTATTTTTCACATACGTTTGAAGCAAATGAAAAATTTATCATTACCGATGGTATACGTTTCAATTATGTGGCTTTGCATTCCGATTTTTCTGATACTTCGCTGCTGCATTTTCCGTTTACGTCTATCGATCAGAAGAATATGGCAGTTACGGGCAGCCTCGGCTTTATTATAAAACCCTGTGTAGGATGGAAATTATCACTGGTGGGATCAACAGGATTCCGTGCACCGAATGTGGATGACATGGGTAAAGTATTTGAAAGCGTTCCCGGAACACTTATTGTTCCAAATAAAAACCTAAAACCCGAATACACCTACAATGCAGATTTTACAGTGGAAAAAACTTTTTCAGATAAAGTTGTGGTGTCGGGAACTGGTTTTTATACTATAGCAAAAAATCTTATCTCTACGCAACCATATACATGGAATGGAAGCGACAGCATAGTAATTGACGGAACCCCAAGCCGCGTGATCGCCCAGCAAAATTTCGATGAAGGATATGTTACCGGTTTCAATCTGAACCTTGCCGCTGATATAACCGAAAATTTCAGCATTACTTCCACACTAAATTACACCTATGGAAGAATCAAAACCGATACCATAGATTATCCATTGGATCATATTCCGCCCATGTTCGGAAAAACTGCATTTGTTTTGCAGGTAAAAAAATTCCGCAACGAATTATCTTTCCTCTACAATGGGTGGAAACATAACTGGGATTATAATATGGTGGGAGAGGATAATTTTAACAGTTCTACTGTTTATGGAAGCCCTGCCTGGTTTACGATGAATTTCCGTACTTCGTTTACGGTTAACAAATACCTCCGTTTACAGGCAGGTGTGGATAATATCTTTGACAAAAACTACAGGGTTTTTGCATCGGGAATAAATGCCCCCGGACGAAATATCTGGTTTGCCCTGCGAGCCAGTTTCTGATGTGAAATTTATTATCTTTTTTCTGTTGTTTTGTTTTGAATTTGAACACAGGGAAGGCGGGAATTTTTTTCCGCCTTCTTTTCCCCCGGAATTATATTTTTCATAGTTTCATGTTTTGCCGATATTTATTTTGCCACCTTCAGAATTCACACCCGCTTGTTCGGTTGTTCATTTTTTTGTTGATTTCGCGGCAACTTTTTTATTCTTCGTTGCGTTTTACCTACCATCTTTACTGCAAGGAAAAAGAGAAACGATAAATGCACTTTTTATTCGGACTGATGATGTTGCTGTCACCGCAAAGTGGCAAGGGAAATTATCATCAGCAATTCGAAGCGG
>JBMORL010000047.1:0-2040 GCA_049322335.1 Bacteroidota bacterium | reverse complement strand
TTTGGAGGCAAATAAAAATTCTTTAACTTTGCATTCCTTTAAAAAGTAAGGTTCGGTAGTTCAGTTGGTTAGAATACGTGCCTGTCACGCACGGGGTCGCGGGTTCGAGTCCCGTCCGGACCGCAAAGCCTCTCAGTAATGAGAGGCTTTTTTTGTTTGATGAAAATCTGAAACAAAGAAAAAGGGAACGAGAATCTGCCTGCACGGAGGCAGGGTTTATCCCGATAAAAATTGGCTTTGAAATTTTTCATCGGGAAGTCCCGTCCGAACCGCAAAAGCTCTCAGTAATGAGGTTTTTTTGTTTTGGAGAGTCGTGTGCGAAAAAGTAAACTATTTTTTCTTCTTCATTTTTTCAGTAACAGTTGTACTGGGATGCTTTTTCGCAAATCCTGGCTTAACGAATTTTCCGGTTTTAGCGCTGCGGCTAACTTTTTGAGTGGAAGGTTTTTTCATGGTGGACATATTTATTAATCACAAATATCCACCGGATTATTTATTTGTAAACTGATCCTGGTAAGAGAATAATTGTGACAGGCATCAGAAAAATCAGATAGGCACACGTTTTTACCACTGAGGCTCCCAAACATATTTTCCTTCACGATTGATGTAACCCAGTTCAGTATACTTTTCAGGATGTCCGTAATATCCGTTAAATAAAACAGGGGCGAGACCGTTTTTAAATACACGCGCATCGCTGAAGATGGGTTGTGCTATCCACAGACCGGTAGTATCAATGAATCCGTATTTGCCGTCAAACCCGGTTAAACCAATTCCTTCCGAAAAAAATATCAATCCGTCAAATCGTGGTTCTATCACCCATTCACCATTGGTATTTATACATCCGTTTTTTTCTCCCATACTTACGCACGCCATGCCATTTTCAAAATCCATTGCATAATCGTAGCGGAAAGGAATAACAAGCGTACCTTTTTTGTTTATGTAGCCATATTTTTCATTAAAGTCCGCATCAGTTTTTCCTACCATTGCCATTCCGTTTAAAAAGGGAGCAGCCATATCAAATGCAGGGGGAATAATCATTTCCCCTTTTTCATTGATAAATCCCCATTTTCCTTTCCATTTTACAGGTGCAAGTCCTTCAGAGAAATCCTGCACATCTTCATAGATCAAAGGAATCACCGGCCATCCTGTTTTGTCAATGAATCCATGCCGGCCTCCATTCATAATAACGTATTGATCGGTGATTTTTGATTCTTCTATTTTTAATACATGGGCATATCCGTTTTTAAAATCATATACTTCATTATATTTAAAAGGAACAACCAGCTCGCCCTTCGTATTGATAAATCCCCAGCGTTCACGTTTCTTTTTTTCCACTCCGGTAATCAGGTTGTTCTTTTCCTCTTCGCTGGTGATTTCAGGATAATGCATACATACACGCGCCATTCCCTCACTAAAATTTCCGGCACCATCAAAAAAAGCTGGAATAACGATTTTTCCTTTTCGGTTTATGTATCCATGTTTATGAATATAATTTTCATAATAGATGTAGGGCAGCAAACCATCCCTGAAATCACCAATTGTGCTTTGATACCCGGTTAAATCATCTTCTTTCCAGATAATGTTTCCTTTTTTATCAATATATCCCACTTCGGTTGCTGTCCTTCCCGCATAAAAGAAAACCATGGCAATTCCTTCTTCAAAATCATACGCCTGTTCAAATTGTGGTTCAATTATCATTTTCCCGTTTTTGTCTATGTAACCATAGGAGTGCTGATACTTTACAGGATAAAGCAGCAATGTATCAGCTTCGGGATTGTATTGAGGAAGTTCGAATGGAGGAGGTGTTGTATAACCAAAATCTTTTTTTTCTCCGCAGGAGAACAGCAACAATAAAAAAATCAGAAATGGAAATTTATTGTTCATGTATTTAATTCTGCCAAACTAATACAGTTTCGATCTTTTGATAAGATACTGCATCAGCACATGGTCAAATCCTTCATTGATATCGGCTTCCACCAAATCAACACGGTACTGCGCACATTTTAAAATCATTTCTTTTTTAAACTCAGTCATTTTGGT
>JBMORL010000046.1:0-18701 GCA_049322335.1 Bacteroidota bacterium | reverse complement strand
GCCAGCCAGGTGCAAAAGAGGAAGCCGGCAATAAGGAAAAACATGGAAAGCAATAATTCCCAAACCGGAATTCCGATGGCTACTCTCACCATCATTACTACAGGTGAAGTAAGGGGAATCATGGAGGTCCAGAAAACGGTATCGCTTTCGGGATTTTGCAAAGCCATTTCAGAAACGATAAATCCGAATACCAGTGGAATGGTGACCGGCATTAAAAATTGCTGGGTATCGGATTCTGCATCAACAGCAGCGCCTATAGCTGCGAATAGTGCGCTGTACATCAGGTAACCTCCGATAAAGTAAAACAAAAACATACCCAGAAGCAATGGCCAGTTCACAACGTTATATACAAGGTCGTATGTTTCGTTGGTATTAAAATTTTCGGTCTGGGTCATCGGGCTCGCGTCCACTTCTGTAGCCACCTGTGTGATCTGTGCCTGAGTTTGCGGGTCATAAATATCAGGGAAAAACAATTGCTGGCTGATAATGAGAATTGTGGCAGTGAAAAATACCCAGAGAATGAATTGAGTTAATCCTACCAATGCAATCCCTATAATTTTTCCCATCATTAATTCAATGGGGCGAACGGAAGAAATAATGATTTCAACGATGCGGCTTGTTTTTTCTTCAATTACCCCGCGCATTACCTGTACGCCATACATGAAAATGAACATGTAGATGAGTATGGCAAAAGCAAATCCTATAATAGAAGCATATTGTTTTTGTTTGGCATTTTCATCGCTGTTCACATCCTTGATAGTAATATCAACATGTTTTTTTATTTTTGGATATTCGTCATTGATGAATTTTTCTACTTCAGGATTTGTTTTTGCTTTCATCAATCTATATCCCTCCATTACCGCATCAAGTTCTGAATTAATATAAGATTGTATTGAAAGAGAGGGCAGCTTTTTATAATACATTAAAGCCGGAGTGCCGTTGAGTGAATTTTGTTCAATTTTCAGCATTAAATCATACGACTCGTTTTCAGCAAATTCTTCCTTGGTAACTTTTTTTTCTGTACTGGAAAAATTAAGAACACCTTCCTTGTTTTTAAATTGCCGGTCGGTTAATCCCAATTCGTCTACTACCAGCACGTTATATTGTTTGTTTTCACTAATGGTAAGCCAGATGGTAAGTGTGATAAATCCCCCGATCAGCAACGGCCCGAGAATGCTCATGATAATAAACGACTTTTTCCTGACTCTCGTCCAGTACTCGCGTGATATGATCATCCCGATTTTACCCATTTTTTAAGACTGCATTTTGCTGGTTTACCACTTCAATGAAAATATCATTCATATTGGGAATAAGTTCGTTTACCGCGTGAATTTCAACGGCCGGGATAAGGGTTTGCAATAAATTATTAAGTGTATTATTACCCAATAATTTTATTTTGGCTTTGAAGTTATTCTGATCAATCACCGTTTTTTCCACCAGTTCATATCCTGCCCAAAGTGCGTTGGCAAAAGCAATCATGTTGCCGCCAAATTCCACTTCATATACATACGAACGGAATTTCTTTTTGATGTCGCGCACCGAACCATCCAGTATCACTTCCGATTTATTGATGAGCGCAATCTCGTCACACATTTCTTCTACCGAACCCATATTGTGCGTGGAAAAAATTACCGTGGTGCCTTCGTCACGCAGTTTTAAAATTTCCTGTTTTACAAGATTGGCATTAATAGGATCGAACCCGCTGAAAGGTTCATCAAGAATGAGCAGTTTAGGTTTATGCATTACAGTAGTAATGAATTGTACTTTCTGCGCCATTCCTTTCGACAGCTCTTCAATTTTTTTATCCCACCAGGCCGAGATCTCAAATTTCTCGAACCATTTTCTCAATTCTGCATAGGCTTCATGTTTATTCATTCCTTTCAGGCGTGCAAGGTAAACAGCCTGTTCGCCCACTTTCATTTTTTTATATAATCCGCGTTCTTCAGGAAGATAACCGATTTGTGAGATATGGTTTTGCCTTAATTTTTCTCCCCTGAAATACACATATCCTTCATCGGGAGCTGTAATTTGATTGATGATTCGAATCAGCGAAGTTTTTCCCGCACCATTGGGACCCAGCAACCCGAAAATGGTTTTTTCCTTTACAGAAACACTTACGCCACTCAGCGCTGTATGATTGGCGTAACGTTTAACGATATTTTCGGTGCGCAGTATTTCCATTAATCTTGTTCGCCTGTAAACATTTCTTTCCAGCGTTTAAATATACTTTTTTCTTTTTTGGAAGGATGCGGGTTAAAGTTATCAGATTGTTTCAGTTTTTCCAACAGTTCTTTTTCTTCTTTCGATACTTTTTGTGGTGTCCACACATTGATTGTCACGAGCAGGTCGCCTTTCTGATAACTATCGAGTACAGGAATGCCTTTGTTGCGCAGCCTCACGATTTTTCCGCTTTGAGTGCCCGGTTCTATTTTTATTTTGGCTTTCCCGTCAAGTGTTGGTATTTCTGCTTCATCGCCCAGGGTGGCCGATGCAAAGTTGAGATGAAGGTCGTAATGCAGGTTGTGCCCGTCACGCTGCAATACCTCATGCGGAATTTCCTCGAAAACAACAATCAGGTCGCCCGGCACACCATTTCTAACGGAGTTGCCCTTTCCGCTAACAGCCATTTGCATTCCTTCTTCCACTCCAGCGGGAATAGTGATGGTAATTACTTCTTCTTCACGGGTTACTCCATCGCCATAACAGGCTGTGCATTTATCGGTAATGGTGGTTCCCTGTCCGTGGCAGGTGGGACAAACCGAAGTGGTTTGCATATGTCCCAAAAAAGTTTGCTGCACACGTGTTACATGGCCGCTGCCGTTACAGGTGTTACAGTTTTTGTATGAGCTTCCGTTTTTGGCACCTGTTCCGCTGCAGGTTTTACAATTAACCAGTTTATTTACTTTTATTTTTTTCTCTACTCCGGTGGCAATTTCCTCCAGGGTAAGTTTTACTTTAATGCGGAGATTGGAACCGCGTTGCACTCTTTTTCGTGAGCCTCCTCCGAAACCTCCGCCAAAAGCGCCACCAAAAATATCGCTGAACTGGCTGAAGATATCATCCATATTCATTCCACCGCCAAATCCCTGTGCACCGGCACCCATTCCCGCGTGTCCAAACTGGTCGTAACGTTTTTTCTTTTCGGGATTACTCAATACATCATAGGCTTCGGCTGCTTCCTTGAACTTTTCTTCAGCTGCCTTGTCACCGGGATTTTTGTCGGGGTGATATTTAATAGCCAGTTTGCGGTAAGCTTTTTTTATTTCTTCCGCATCGGCATTTTTTGACACGCCCAGTATTTCGTAATAATCTCTTTTTGACACTGCTGTTGTTTTTTAATTTCCAACCACCACTTTTGCATAGCGGATGATCACATCATTCATATAATATCCGTTTTCCACCACATCCACTACTTTATTTTTCTGTGTTTCATCAGCAGCCGGAATATTGGCGATGGCTTCGGAAATGTCGGCATTAAAATCCGTTCCTTTCAGTTCCATCTGTTTTATTCCTTTGGATTGCAGCTGTACATTCATTTTATGGTAAATCATTCTGAATCCTTCTTTCATGGCTTCCACATCGGTTACCTGCTCATTGGCCTTCATGGCGCGTTCAAAATCATCTATAACAGGCAATATAGCTTTGGCGATATCACTGCCTGCACTTTTCAGCAGATCGATACGTTCTTTGGCAGTTCTGCGTTTATAGTTTTCGAATTCTGAATATAGCCTTAGAAATTTATCATTCACTTCATTGTAAAGCTGCTCGTAATTTTTTTCCTGCACGGGTATTTGTTCCTTATTTTCGGGGGTAGTATTGGCATCATTTTTTTCCTGGTTTTCGGAAGTGGTTTCCTGTTCACCGGGGTTCACTTTCTCATCCTGTTCCATGGGCTTCATTTTTTGCATTTTCCCTCTCAAAAATAACACCATACGGATAAAAGAGACATAGTGTCAGAGGGTGGGCAAATGTAGGTGAAAAAGGGATAAAAAAGGGCAGAAAAACTGACGGGTGGTCAGTCTTCAGAGCTTTTCGATGTATTCGTCAATAGCGGTATGTAATTCAAGCCCGCGAAGGTTTATGGCCAGGATCTTTCCATCGGGGCCGATGAGGAAATTATTGGGAATGGAGTTAATGCCATAAAGTTTTCCGGCCGAACTGTTCCATCCTTTGAGGTCGCTTACATGGTATTTCCATTTGAGCCCGTCTTTTTTGATGGCATCTTTCCACTTGTCTTTGTCTGTATCCAGCGAAACACTATAGATTTCAAAGCCTTTGGCGGTTTTAAAGGTGGCTTTTTTGTATTTGTTGTAGGCGTCTACCACGTTGGGGTTTTCGGCACGGCAGGGGCCACACCAGGAAGCCCAGAAGTCAAGCAACACTATTTTTCCCCTTAATGAAGAGAGTTTAATACTCTTGCCCGATGGGCTTTTCAGATCAATATCAGGCGCTTCATCGCCAATGCCGGGAAACTTTTGATAATAGAGTGCGGAGGAATTGGAAAAGCTGCGGTTAAAATGAAAAATGCCGGTTACGAAAAACAGCACAGCAGCCAATGATAATCCGATATTAATCTTGCTCATAAAAGGGCACCAAAGATACTAATTCAACTTTTTAAAGTCAAGGCTGCTCATCGCCTTTTCTTACCCATGCGTTATAATTCACAATAGCTACAATGGCCAGTACTATCACGAGTACAATCTTCCAAATCAATAATGTTTCCATAGCTTCCCGTATTTGTTGCACTAAGTTACGGTACAAAACAGGGGATCAGTCGGCAAATATGACCAGTATGCCGATGTTTAGGATGAGTTTAGGTGAAATGAGGATGGTGTGGATGAGAGCGGGCAGGATAGTCATTGGTCAGCTTGCCACGCGCACTCTTCGCTTTTGCATAGCTTCAGCGAAGCAAAGGGCGTGGTGGTTATTAGTGGTGTGGTTAAAGTTGCTTTTTCCTCTATTACCTGATAACTCCATCCCTCAATAACTCCATCCCCCAATAACTCTATCCCTCAATAACTCTATCCCCAATAACTCCATCCCCCAATAACTCTCTCACAGCATATTCAACGACTTCATCAATTCATCCTTAAAGTTCTTTCCTATCGGAATATTCTTTTGATTAATGGTGATGAAATTATCTTCTATGCTTTCTATTTTATCCAGCCGCACAATGAAAGAACGGTGCACGCGCATAAAATCGGGGGGAGTAAGACGTGATTCAATATCTTTCATGGTAGAAAGTACAATGTATTTTCCGGCCGTGGTATATACGTTTACATAATTACCCAGCGCTTCGATATAGAGAATGTTTTTGGTGTGCACCTGCACCAACCTTGAATCGGTTTTGATAAAAAGTGTTTTGGCAGTGGCCCCGTGGGTAATTTCACTCGGACGCGCAATGTTCTTTTTAGCTTTTTCCACCGCTTTCAGGAAGCGTGTATTGGAAATGGGTTTTACAATAAAATCAGTAACATCATACTCATACGATTCCACCGCATATTCGGCATGCGAAGTGATGAGAATGATCTGTGGTAAAACTTCCAGCGCTTTGATCAGGTCAATACCCGACATTTTCGGCATATCCACATCCAGGAAAATCAGATCGATTTCTTCTGCTTTTAAAACATTAAATGCTTCCATCGCACTCGAACAGGTTTTTACCAGTTCAAGATCAGTTTCAGCAACAAGATCTTCCATAATGTTGCGGGAGAGTTCATCGTCATCTACTATTATACAACGCATATTTGAAAATTTTATGTTTCACGTTTTATTTTTTTCGTTGGATCAGGAAACAAACTTTCTCATCTCACAACTTAAAATTTTTTCTCAAAAAAACTGCCAACTGCCACTGCCAACTGCTGCCTATAATTCTTTCTGCACCAATTTCAATTCTTCAATGGCTTTATAACAGGTTTCTTCAATTTCGGTAAAGAACTTTTTGAGGCCTTCTTCATTTAATTCTTCAAGTTTAATATATTCTGCCGAACTAAACAAACGGGTGAGGCTTTTTATTCCCATGTAGGCCACAATTCCCTTTATTTTGTGCAGCGATTCGCGGATCATCCGGTGGTCTTTATTTTCGGCATGTTTTTTCAGCACTTCCAGTTCATCGGGTAAATTTTGCAGGAAAATATTTATGTATTTAAGAATCCGGTCTTTGTTGTCTTTGGTTAATTCCTGAAGATGTTCAAGGTCTACTGTTTTAAAACGTGTGAATTTTTCACTGAGACGCGTTTTCTTTTCCAGCAGTTTAGCCATTTTGGTAGCCAGAAATCCCATGTCAAGCGGCTTGGAAATGTAGTCGTTCATTCCCGCTTTAAAACAACTTTCGGCTACATTTTCCAGGGCGTGGGCGGTCATGGCTATGATAGGTATTTCGCTCACCGGATACTTCATGTTTTTGCGGATGTATTCAGCCGTTTCGTACCCGTTTTTTTTCGGCATTTGCAAATCCATCAAAACAATATCATAGGTGTTGTTCATTAATTTTTTTATAGCTTCTTCACCGTCTTCGGCCATGTCAACTTCAAAAGTGGGATTGGCGTCCAGCAGCAGGTCGTGCAAAATTTCGCGGTTGATGAGGTTGTCGTCCACTGCCAGAATTTTTATGCTGCTCAGCTGGGAAAACAGGTCGTAATACTGCTCTTTGGAAGTGATCTTTACTTCATTTGCTTTTTTATATTCGATGATTACGCTGAAAGTAGTTCCCTGGAGGTATTGGCTGTCAACAAGAATTTCTCCGTTTTGCAGTTCTACCAGTTTTTTGGTAATGGCAAGCCCCAGCCCGGTACCTCCGCTGTGTTTGATGGTATGACGTGTTTCCTGTTCGTATTGATTGAAGATGGTGGATAAACTGGATTTGCGCATTCCTTTTCCTGTATCGGTTACATCAAAACGCAGTTTTACTTTCTCTTCGGTTTCGCTTACTTTTTTCACTTTTATTTCCACTTTTCCGAGGTCGGTAAATTTTACGGCATTGGTGGTAAGGTTAATGAGAATCTGGTTGAGGTGTTTGGCATCGCCATGTATCACCGGTGGAATTCCTTCTTCGATTTCAGTTTGAAATTGTATTCCTTTTTGTTCGGCCCTGAAGCGCAACATGTGTTCTATGCCTGCAATCACTTCTGCCAGGATAAAATCAACGGTGCGTACTTCCACCATATTGCTGTCGAGTTTGGCAAGATCGAGAATGTCATTTACGATCAGCAGCGAACTGTCTACGGATGCCTGGATGGTGGTGACATATTTTCTTTGTTTTTCATCCATCGGGGTTTTGGAAAGCAGGTAGGTTCCACCCGAAATAGCATTAAGCGGTGTTCGCAATTCGTGACTGGTATAAGCAAGATAGCGTTCCTGTTCCACCAGTGAGTTGCGCGTATTCTCCAGCTCTTCCTTCAGGATTTTATTTTCACTTTTGGTTTTGGAAAAAGCAGCATAATATTTCCAAAGGAAAAATCCCGAAACAAGAAGGACGATTGTAAGTATGATGAGAAGAATTTCCATGCCTGAAAAAAGGCAAGGTATAGAAAAAAAACAGGAATAAAAAGTAAAAGTGACGGATGAAAAAAAGAAAGTGACGGAAAATCACAACCTCTTTATCTCTGCTCCCAGTTTATTCAGGCGGGTATCTATATTCTGGTAACCGCGGTCTATTTGTTCGATGTTATGGATAGTGCTTTTTCCTTCGGCAGAGAGTGCGGCAATGAGCAACGATACTCCCGCGCGGATATCGGGAGATGTCATGGTTACTGCGCGTAAAGGAAACTGGCGGTTTAAACCAATAACTGTGGCGCGGTGCGGGTCGCATAAAATAATTTGCGCACCCATGTCAATTAATTTATCTACGAAAAATAAACGGCTCTCAAACATTTTCTGGTGAATGAGCACGCTTCCTTTTGCCTGTGTGGCCACTACCAAAACGATAGAAAGCAAGTCGGGAGTAAACCCGGGCCAGGGCGCATCGGCAACAGTGAGAATAGAACCGTCAATAAATGATTCCACTTCGTATTTTTCCTGTGAAGGAATGTAAAGGTCATCACCGCGCAATTCCATCTGTATTCCCATTCTGCGGAAAACTTCGGGAATCATTCCTAATTCATTATAGGCAACATTTTTTATGGTGATCTCTGATTGTGTCATGGCAGCGAGGCCGATAAAACTTCCTATTTCAATCATATCGGGCAGCAAACGATGTTCGCATCCGTGCAACTGCTCAACTCCCTCAATAGTTAGTAAGTTGGATCCGACTCCTGATATTTTTGCGCCCATGCGGTTAAGCATTTTGCAGAGTTGCTGCAGGTAGGGTTCGCAGGCGGCATTGTAGATGGTGGTTTTTCCTTTGGCCAGAACAGCAGCCATCACTACGTTAGCTGTACCGGTAACAGAAGCTTCATCCAGCAGCATGTAAGCGCCATGTAATTCTTTGGCTTCGGCCCGGTAAAAATCTTCTTTTGAATCGAAATTGAATTTTGCCCCGAGTTTCTGAAAACCGAGAAAATGCGTATCCAGCCTTCTTCTTCCAATTTTATCACCACCGGGTTTGGGAATATATCCTTTTCCGAATCGTGCGAGCAGCGGGCCAACGATCATGATTGATCCGCGCAAACTTCCGCCACGGCTTCTGAAATCATCCGAGTTTAAATAATCAATATTAATGTCTTTGGCTTCGAAAGAGTAGGAGCCTTGTTCAAGTTGTTCAACTTTCACTCCCATGGCCTGCAACAGGCTGATGAGTTTATTTACGTCAACAATATCGGGAACATTCCTGACAATTACTTTTTCGGGGGTTAGTAAAACCGCGCTGATGATTTGCAGCGCTTCGTTTTTTGCTCCCTGCGGAACCAGCTCGCCTTTGAGTTTTTTTCCGCCATTGATAACGAATGTTCCCATCCCGTTAGTAACGTTTTTTGTTGTGTTTGTTTTTGAAATTATTGTTTTTCCAGCGGTGCTGCTTTTTAAATCCTGCCTGTTGTTGTTGCTGGGTATCGGCTTTAATATTTGAACTGAGTGTGATATTGTCGGTTTTTATTTTTCCTCCCGACATTTCAAACAATTGCTGAAGGATCACATCATCGGTCACTGTATCGCGGTTCCAGGTAAGATACGATCGTTTCATCAGGTTGGCAATGGCAAGAATAAGTGCGGTTTTTTCTTCTCCATCGGGATATTCCACCGCTTTTGCAATGAGCAATTCTACTGTTTTTCCGTAGTGGCCGAATTTGATATTCTTTCTCGGGTAACTGACGCGTTTCGGTTTTTCTGTAAATTCTTCTTTCGAAGGTTTCGGATAGGGCGAATCCACATCCAGTTTAAAATCGCTGATCACAAAAAGATGTGTCCACAGTTTGTGCTTGAAATCTTCCACATCACGCAATTGAGGATTCAGCTGCCCCATCACAACAATAATGGCCTGGGCTACTTTATTGCGTTCATCGCGGTCGGCAATCGACATGCAATATTCCACCATTTTCTGAACATTACGTCCATATTCAGGCATATTCAGGTGCCCGCGGACAGTATTATAATCATATGAATTTTCCATGGGGAAAAGGGATTAAGATGCCGAAAGATACAATAAGTTTTGCTGTAAATAAAATACCCCGTGTTTTTCCATCAACACGGGGCGTTTAATTCATCAAAAGCAGTTATTCTATAACGAAAGTCTTTTCAGCAACCTGCGGGGCAGGTACAGTTTCCTGCATCCTGATTTCGTTTTTATTCTCAGAATGATTTTCTTTCTTTTCCTTATGATCCACTGCAATATGCGGAGCAATAATGAGGGCAACGATAGACATCAGTTTAATAAGAATATTCATCGATGGGCCTGAAGTGTCTTTAAACGGGTCGCCTACTGTGTCTCCGGTTACAGATGCTTTATGTGGTTCTGACTTTTTGTAGAACATTTCTCCGTTGATTTCCACACCTTTTTCAAACGATTTTTTGGCATTATCCCAGGCGCCACCTGCGTTGTTCTGGAACATTCCCATCAGCACACCGCTAACGGTAACACCGGCCAACAATCCTCCGAGTATTTCGGGTGAAGAAGTGTTGTCAAAAACATCTTTGAACCCAAAACCTATAATTACCGGAACAAGTAATGCAATGGCTCCGGGAAGGAGCATTTCGCGGATGGAGGCTTTGGTAGAAATAGCCACACATTTTTCGTATTCGGGTTTGGCTTTGTATTCCATGATGCCCGGAATTTCGCGGAACTGCCTGCGCACTTCATTCACCATATCCATAGCGGCTTTTCCTACAGCAGCAATAGCCAGTGAAGAAAAAATGAATGGAATCATTCCCCCGATAAATAGAGCGGCCAGTACAGGTGCTTTATAAATGTCGATGGAAGAAATTCCTGCCACTCCGACAAACGCTGCAAATAAAGCTAACGAGGTGAGGGCTGCCGAAGCAATGGCAAATCCTTTTCCGGTAGCAGCTGTTGTATTTCCTACGGCATCTAAATTATCTGTACGGTGACGAACTTCTTCGGGTAACTGGCTCATTTCAGCAATTCCTCCAGCGTTATCGGCAATGGGTCCAAATGCATCGATGGCTAATTGCATAGCTGTGGTTGCCATCATCCCGGCTGCGGCAATGGCTACTCCGTAAAGTCCTGCAAATTCGTAGGAGAACATAATTCCTGCAGCCAAAACGAGAATAGGAAGAAAAGTGGATTCCATTCCCACTGATAATCCTCCGATAATATTGGTGGCATGTCCGGTGGCTGATTTATTAATGATCGATTTAACGGGGCGTTTTCCCATCGCGGTATAATATTCGGTGATCATGCTCATCAGCGCGCCCACAACCAAACCGGTGACTATGGCATAAAATACCTGCATATTGGTAAATGCAACACCGCGCAAAGAAAGATTTTCGGGAAGCAGCCACATCACTAATCCGAAGCACGATATACCGGTAAGGATAATTGAAGACCAGTTACCCATATTCAATGCGCTTTGAACGCTGTCTGTTTCTTTATTGATGCGCACAAACCATGTTCCTATAATAGAGAAGATTAATCCTACGCCTGCAATTACCATCGGTAAAAGAATAGGAGCAAGTCCGCCAAAATTATCTTTTGAATCAATTTCCTGTCCGAGTACCATGGTAGCAAGAATAGTAGCCACATACGAGCCAAAGAGGTCGGCACCCATTCCGGCAACGTCACCTACGTTATCACCTACATTATCGGCAATGGTAGCAGGATTGCGAACATCATCTTCGGGAATACCGGCTTCTACTTTTCCAACGAGGTCGGCACCAACGTCAGCAGCTTTGGTATAAATTCCTCCACCCACACGGGCGAACAGCGCAATAGATTCTGCCCCGAGAGAAAATCCGGCCAATACTTCGATGGCAGTTCTCATTTCATCTCCGGTAACCGGTTTTCCGGCTGCAAACATCTGGTAGAACACAATAAATAATCCTCCCAAACCAAAAACGGCAAGTCCGGCTACGCCCAGTCCCATTACGGTTCCACCGGTGAAGGAAACTTTTAACGCTTTAGCTAACGAGGTACGGGCTGCTTGTGTAGTGCGTACGTTGGCTTTTGTAGCAATGCGCATACCGATATATCCTGCAGTGGCAGAAAAAACGGCACCGATAACGAAAGCGAGGGCGATTACGGGACTGGAGTGCTCTACCAGTGTTCCCGACCAGGCCAGGAGTATTCCTGCTATGATCACAAAATAGCTGAGAATCTTCCATTCAGCTTTCAAAAATGCCATGGCGCCTTTGGCGATATATCCGGAAAGTTCCACCATATTGGCGTCACCGGTTTCCTGTTTGGTTACCCACGCGCCTTTCACAGCCATTACCAGGAGTCCGAGAAGTCCCATAGCGGGAACGAGGTACATCAGATTGTCTTGTAAAAATTCCATTTTTGTTTCGTTTTTAAATCAGGCCTAAGCCCAAAAATTAGGGGGGCAAAAGTAGAGTTTTAGGGGAAATTGTGCAAGTTAAGAGATTAAAATTATGATTTTCAAATACTTGACACATGTTTTTGAGGTTAATTTTGCCCTGTTTTTACCTCTTTTTTACTTTACCTTAGTGCCATGAAAAAACCATTCTTTCTCCTTTACACAGGTATTTTGGTGTTTTTTGTTTCCTGTGGTTCTGGTACCGGAGAAGATCAAAACTCAGGCCATCAACCGGAGGCTGAGGAAAAATCAAGTTATTATTCCGGCACCATAGGCGAATATGGTATCATCATGAAACTGGACTTTAAAGGAAATGAACCGGTTTCGGGGTCGTATTATTATTTGTCGCAGTGCAAACTCATTGAACTTTCAGGAATGAAAAAGGAAAATGATCTTTTTGTTTTTGATGAGAAGAGTGAAAATGGAAAAAAAATCGGGAAGATATCCCTGCAACTGAAAAATGAAAACGAAACAGCCGAAGGAAAGTGGATAGGGTTAACAGGCAATCAGGAATTAAAGCTAATGGCTTACGCGTTTGAGCCAAGAAAAGATAAATACGAAATCAAATCCAGTCGTCATAATTATTCCCAGCCCAACGAATACGGGTATGGTTTTTCCACTACGAATATCGATCTGATGGATTCATCCGGAAAAAAAGCGGATGGAATGCTTATTCATCATAAAATGTATGATCACACCTGGGAAGAATGGCAGCAAATGATGAAAGAAGCAGAAAATACCGATGAAATGTACCAGGGGCTTTCTCATTTCTGGGATACGGTGTACACCGACTTTTATGACCTGTTGTCGGTCTATTCCACCACCTGCGAAATTGCTGCCCGCGAACATTGCAATGAACATTACGAATTGTTTGATGCACAACAGGGACGATTTTTAACCGGTGATGATTTTTTGCGAAAAGAAAATTTCGGTGAGTTTGAAAAACTTTTCATCAAAAAAGTGAATGCGCTGATTGATGATATGATTAAAGAATTGAATGAAGAAAAAGAAAACACATTAAACCAGGACGAGTTGGGATATGATATTGATATGGTAATCGAAAACCTCGGTTACGACCGTGACAATAAAAAAATTGAGGACTGGAAGACCAAATCGCTGGAGTTGCATGAGGATAAAGTGGTTTTCATTTATGATTATGGTTTATACTTCATGCCGGTGGAATTGTATATTCCTGAGGATCGCGTGGAATTTTCGATAAAAGAAATTGCTCCTTTTCTGAAACCGGAAGGCCCGCTGAATTTTTTGCTGACAGGAGTCTTTGAAAAAAATAAAGAATGAATCGAAGGGTTTTTAAAATTTTAACGGGAAAGATTTTTCTTTCGGTGTTTTGTGTCGTTTTATGGTCTTGTGGAAATGAAACTATCGATAAAGAAAAGCCGGAACAGGTAAAATCCGAAACGAAATACTATTCGGGAAAAATAGGTGACTATGAAATTATCATGAAACTTGTTTTTTCAGGTAACAAAAAAGTATCAGGTGAATACTACTATCTCTCTTTTTGTGAGCCCATAAATGTTTCCGGCAGCATTAACGGGGATAATCAATGTGTTCTATCAGAGAGAAATAATAAAAAAGAAAAAACAGGTGGGTTTGATTTTGAAATAGGCGAAGAAAAAAAGAAATTGAAAGGTAACTGGAAAGATGCCGGTGGAAAAAAGGAACTGTCTTTCGAAGCGGAAGAATTTATTCCAAGAACCGATATTCATTCCTATACAACCGAAGAATGTGTATATGATAGTGCAGGGGAGGATGAACAAGGCATTATGACATTAAAAATAATACTTAAAGATTCTTTTCAAAAGAAAACAGATGAGTTCCTTTTGCATGAAGTATTATGGACAAATACATGGGAAGAATGGAAGGCAGAAGAGAAAGAAGCTGAAAAGAATGGTGAGCCATATACTGGTTTGACCAGTTTTGATGATGAAATCATTTGCGAGCATTTTGATCTTCTTTCTGTTCATTCAGTGATCATTGAAGGGTACAGGGGCTATCTGCACGATGTGAATGAAGTATTCGACCTGCAAAAAAGAAAATTTATTGTTTGTGAAGATTATATCCGAAAAGAGAAGCAGGAAGACTTTCTTATTCTCTGTAACAAGAAACTCAATGAACTCATCGATTCGCAATTGCCTACACAGGAGGAGATAGAATGGGGATTACAGGATAATAATGCAGATTATCTTGGCCTTGTAAAAGAATATATGGAATATGATCGCGGGGAGTTTTCAAAAGAAGATGCTTCTTCATTTATTGTTGATGATGACTCGCTGACCTATGTCTGGAATTTCGGATCATCCGGCCCTATGGGATTATATGGGCCTGAAAATAGAATGTATTTCAACGCAAAGGAGATCGCTACTTTTCTGAAACCGGAAGGCCCGCTGAATTTTTTGCTGATGGGGATTTTTAAATGAAGATGTTAGATTTTAGATGAGGAGTTGGAGATAAATGCCTATAACCACAGAGTGCACGGAGTTAAACTTCGCACGGAGTGGGAGAGGCATTTAATTAAATAAGAAAATACTTTTATCCGGAAGAAACTCTCTTCTTCTTCGTGTGTATTTTCTCTGTGACCTCTGTGGTTAATTTTAGTCCAGTTCTGCATCCTCAACATATTTTCCCTCTTTATAAATTTCAATTTTCACCGGTTTATCTGATTCATCGTAGTAATATTTTTTTCCGGAATAAAGTTTACAACATCTGAATTCTCCATCTTCAACAAGAAGTTTTTTAGCATTATATAATTTTGTGTATGTGTTTTTACATCGGTCGCAATCACTTTTTATTTTTTTGTCATCGTTTTCTATCGGAACATCACCAACATACTTCCCCTCCTTAATTATCTCAATTCTGAGAAGTAATCCATTTTTGTCATATTTATACCATTTTCCCTCCCATGGAACTCCGTTTTTCATTTCACCGACAAAACCATAGGGTGGTTGAATGGGAATGGTTCCGGTTTTTCGTGAAATAACTGTGTCCGGTTTGCATCCGAAAATTTTTTCCACATCAATTTTCAGTTTAGAGGAATCGGGATGAATAATCTTTAGGCTATCCGGTGTTGTTTTTATTTTTTTTCCTTCTTTATCATAATGTGCTGTATATATTTCATTGCCTCTTTCGTCCATTATTACAAATAGCTGTAGCTTACCATCCGGGTAATAGTAGTATTGCTTGCCTACACGTTTACCGGCTGGATTAAAAAAGAAATGTTGTATTATTTCCGGGTAGCCAAACCTTCCGAAATATTCCCCGACAAACCGGCTATATTGCCAGTTTCCTTTTTCCTGTATACATCCTTTTTCCGTATAGAGGATAAATTCGCCCAACGGCCTTCCGTTTACATAGGAAATTTTGCTTTTTATTTTTCCATTGGTATGATAGCTGGTCCACACCCCGCTTTTTTTATTTTTTGAATAATAACCTTCTTCAATGATCTGGTCAGCATGATACCCGGGTGTTGATTTAAGGGAAGCAAATATAACCCAGTAACCATATCTGTTTCCTGATGCATCTTTGCGATTTATTGTATCCTGCGAAAAAGAGATATTAGATGAGAGACAAAAGATAAAAGCCAAAATGCAAAATAACCGCGGAGAGCACGGAGTTAAACTTCGCACGGAGTAGGAGAGGCATTTAATTAAATGAGAAAATACTTTTATCCGGAAGAAACTCTCTTCTTCTTCGTGTGTATTTTCTCTGTGACCTCTGTGGTTTTGCATTTACTTTATTGTACAGTATTTATATTGAAATTATTCCATCAATCTATATCCCATATATTTTCCGTATTTGTAGATTTCAATCCGTTCTACTAGTCCGCTGGTTTGGTATTTTATCCATTCTCCCGTCCATAATCTTCCATTTTTGAATTCACCCGTTTGAAGAAGTTTATTGTACCGGTCGTATATTTTACATATTCCATTTCCACCATTGCAGGGCCATTCTTTCCATGAATCTTTCTCTTTTGCCTGGTAAACCTCCATATTCTCATAAGGAGCACCTAATAACCCAACAGCTACACATAATATTTTACCATAATAAGAAACCATCCTGTGGCTGATATTTGCTGAAAAGTTAAGGAAAAATCCTGAAAAATGAAACCAGTAAAAGTTATTTTTTATTTTTCGATCTTTTTTATTTTCACTATATGTGGAATTATCTTTGCTTTTATTCTTAATTATCTGATCTATTCTATTTTATTCCCCGATCCTTGTGTCTACCATTACATAGATGAAGAGCCCGCGTTTTTGACTGATCTTTTTTATCCTGCAACCGGTGCGTCCGGATATCACCCTGAGCCTGGACTGTTCAATATCATTTTTACGTTTTTAGCAGGTTTTCTTGCCGGAATTTCGGCTGGTTATTTTTTCATCAGGAATTTTTTTTTAACATTAAGAAATTAATTTAAATCTGCCACAATGAAAATAATGACCTTTTTTTTCTGTTGTTTATTCCACTTACAATTATCATTTGCACAGGTGACTCCCAAAAAATATTCTTTCATGAATTTTATTTATGAAGGAAATCTTGAAAACGTTTTAAATCCTGTTGTCTTTACCGATTCCGCAAAATTGTATGAGTGGCCCGACAGTACATCAAAAGTGATCTCCTTTCTTAGAAAGAATGAAAATATTTTACTGGTTAAACAGGGTTACCAATCCAAAACAGTAAAAACAGATTCGGTTACACATTATATCACAAAGGCCTGGTATAAAATTGAAACGGGAAATTGTTCCGGCTATATGATGGCGGATGATATTTGCAGATACACTTTGTCTGCTGTAAATTCTTATTACAGGTATTTCGTTAAAACCGATCCGGGAGATAAACACAACCCGGGGAATGGATTTACAATCTATTCATACGACACGAAGAAAAGAAAGTATATAGACACTTTACATCACGAAGGAATGAGTGGAGGGTGTGTGGTAAAACAGTTAAGCGAAGTCAAATTATTAAACACAGACATAGTTTTTTCAGTTACAAGAATCTGGCCTTATTGTGGTGGTGGTACGGCCCATGTTTTTTTTGTTGCTTCAAATGATTCTGTTTCCGAATTGATCACCGGAAAAGCTGTTGGTGAAATGGGTGAGTATGAAATAGCGGGCGTATGGCTTCCGGTTACATTAAATGAAAATAAAATAAAATTAATGTCCAATGGTGATGTGAACGCGGCTTATGATTCCTTAAACGGAAAAATAATCGAAAAAATTCCACCGAAAAATATTTCCGTTCCAGTGTCACAGCTAATTATCGTTGAAAAAGAAACAGCTACAATAAAATTTGACGAAAACGGAAATGCAATCCAGGATGAAAAGGGAGAGTACGAATCGGTGAAAACAAACTCGACTGAGTATTATAAGTGGGATGGGAAAAAACTTGTAGAGATGAAAAACAAAAGATGAAAGACAAAATGCAAAATAACCACAGAGAGCACGGGGTTAAACTTCGCACGGAACTGAGAAACAATCTGTTAAAGAAAAATATTTACTTATTTGAAAATACCCTTTTCTTTTTGTGATATTTCTTTGCGTCTTTGCGCAATCGTAGCGTCTTTGCGGTTTCTGTAGTTCAAGTATTATGAATAAAGAGAACATAAAGTAATGAAACGAAAATCTTTTAGCCAATATAGTCCACTGTTTTACTTTATCGCAGTATGGGTACGAAGGATTCAGCGCTATTATGATTGGTACCTGGGCCGAAAAAAATATTCAAAAAAGAGAACGGGAGAGAGATTGCCATTCAGAATTAAAAAACACCAGTCGGTTTTGATCAGGAAACTGGCGGAAACAGAAATGCAGTGGCAATACAATAAGATTACCAATCTTAAAATCGCTGTTTCAAAGATCAACGGAATAATAATCCGTCCCGGTGAAGTGTTTTCGTTTTGCAAGCTCGTTGGACGGCCCACCCGGAAAAAAGGATTTCGCGAGGGAATGGAACTCTCATTCGGAAAAGCACGTCCGGGAATCGGTGGCGGACTTTGCCAGTTATCCAATCTCATTCACTGGCTGGTGATACATAGTCCGCTTTCTGTTACCGAACGGCACCATCATTCATTCGATCCTTTTCCCGATGATGGAAGAATATTGCCTTTTGGCAGTGGGGCCACCGTTTTTTATAACTACCGCGATTTTCAGTTTGCTAATCATACACCATGGACATTTCAACTCAATTTTTGGTTCACTGAGAAATGTATTGAAGGAGAATTACGGGTTAATGAAGAACTGGATTTCTGTTATCATGTTTATGAAAAGGAACACCGGTTCTTAAATAAGAATGAAAAATACTATCGCCAAAATGAAATCTGGAGAAAAAAAATTCTCAAATTCAAAGCCGGAAAAGAAATTTCGGATGAATTGGTTGTTAAAAATTTTGCTGAAGTAAAATATATCCCCGATTTCTAATAAATTGTCAGAGCGTTATCAACCCTCAATTTTTTTGATGATTGTATCCTGTGATCATGATAAAGAATTAAAAGACAAAACGCAATTGAACCACGAAGAACATAGAGTTAAACTTCGCACGGAGCAGGAGAGGCATTTTGCTGAAGTAAAAAGTTCACTTATATGGAAGAAACTCTCTTCTTCTCCGTGTGTATTTTCTCTGTGACCTCTGTGGTTTTGCATTTAGTTTCAATTTTTTTCAAATACGCACTCCTATCACGCAAACGTCATCGATCTGTTCCAGTTCGCCCTTCCATTTTTCGAAAGCTTCATTGATCATGTTTTTTTGTTTTTCCATAGGTAAATC
>JBMORL010000045.1:0-2113 GCA_049322335.1 Bacteroidota bacterium | reverse complement strand
GCCCTTTGTAGCTTACCGTGTTTCGCTCTATGTACATACCCTTTTAAAACAATGCTAAAGGATAAAGTACATATCCACTCCATCAACATCAGTCAGATGTCCGAAACGATCAGCTTCCGCGTGGAGATTCCCAGGGATGCCAGGCGCATAACGGGATTGGTACTCACGGAGAACACGATCAATCCCGGCACGGGCGATTCCATAGGAAGGTTCACCAAAGCGGATTTTCTCTATGCAACGGCAAAGGTGGGAGATATTTCCCTTAAAGAACGCGGAAAATCGGATATGTTTTTTGCAGGGGAAGTCATCCGCAACGACAGCACAATGCTATATGGCGATTTTGCCGAACTGGATTTTTACAACCGACCTGCACCGTTAACGCCAGTGGATTTTTTCAAACACGAATGGTTTAAAGTCGGAACGAAGTGGGAAGAATATTTTTTGGATTTGATTCCTTGTTCGGATTACCTGGTGGGATTTTACCGCGACCGCTTCAATGAACTCCTGGGAAGGGCAAGTGCATACAAAGTTAACCTCTACCTCTTCTACGAACCACAACAGAAAATAAAAAAAAGATGCGGACGGAATTAGCACTCAAACACAGCGAAAGCCGGGTGAAGGAATTGGGTTGGAAGAAAGGGGAAATGCACCTGCGCCACGTCAGGTTACTTCCTTCGGTGAAAACCACACTCAATGTCGGAAGCGATTTGTGGATTTTGATGGAAGAACAGGATTTGAGAAATGCCACCGGCACATACCAGTTTCCGGCAAGCCCCATACGGATTGAATCTGCCAATGGTGTGTTTGATGTATTGGACAACAAAGTACATGAGCAGGAACACGAACACACCGGGAAAATTGAAATCACCAACAAGTTAGGACGGATTCTGTTTGTGATGTTTTTACAGGTAACACCAAAAAGAAAATGCAGCGATGGAAAAAAGAAATGAAATATTCAGGGACAATACCCTGGAGAAAATAAAACGGATACTCGAAGTATGGGACGAAAAGGGAACGCCCCGTTTCTATTCGGTGCAGATAGATGGTGAACCCATTCTCTCGCGCACGAACAATCCATCGGAGTTTGACAATGTACGGTCGTTCATTTTCCACAACACCGAAAAGATCACTGTAACCTACTACCGGGGACATGAAAACGAACCGGTGGAAGAAGTCACCTATGTGATGCAGCGTGAAAAATCCAATGGACTCAGCGGAGTGGAAATTGACGAGCGCATTGCACAGGCATTGGAAGCAGAAAGAAGAAAGTGGGAACATGAACAAATCAAAAAGGAACTTTCTGAAACAAAGAAAGACCTCAGTGAAGCGGAAGAATACATTGAGAACCTTGAAAATCTTGTTGAAGAATTAAAAAGTTCAAAAAACAAGTTAGGAAATGTGCATGTAGGGGAAGTGGTCAGCGTGATGGTGGAAAGTTTTCTAAAGCGCAACGTGGATAAAATAAAACGCATTCCCGGAGGAGCAACACTGGCCGGTATTCTTGCCGACAATGCCGAAGCAGAAAAAAAGGAACCACAAAAGGAAACGGAAGCCACTTACGAAAAAGTGGAGGATGAAAAAGACCAGTGGTGGGAAGACGTGCAGAATGCTTTTAGTGAAAAGGAACTGGAATTTATCAAAGGCATTGTAACGATCCTGGCACATAAGAAGAATGAAATCGAAACGGTGTTTTCGATGTTACAAACCGAGAAAAAATAAGGAGGAAAAAAGTCATGCAAAAGTTCACCTATAAAATCACCCTGGAGGCCGAGAGTGAAAAACAAGCCCAGGAAAAAATGGCTGCACTAACGGTGATGGCACGAAAGCTCACTGCAAAGGAGCTGAAAAAAATTTCCGAGGTAGTGGATGAAAACGGAAGTACACTTAAAGCCGCTAAAAACTTTTTGGGTCTATAATGAGCAAAGCAGTTTCCATAGCAAGAAAGCAGGAACAGACGGCAGAACCCCGGTCAGCACAAACGGAGCAGGGCTACCAGCCGGTTCCGCCACAGGAAGAAAAAAAAGATTCCTGGAAGTCTACCGTGCTGTATGGTGCATTGGCAGTGGGTGTAACGGGGCTTACGATCTGGGCGGTGAGAAAGATGGTGCAGGAT
>JBMORL010000044.1:0-2117 GCA_049322335.1 Bacteroidota bacterium | reverse complement strand
ATCAGCGGGGTTGGGTTTTTCTTCATAACTCAAATACATCACATAGCTGAAAATACACGGTAGCAGGACAAAAGACAAAGCAAAAACCGTTTTCCGGTTCTGCGTTTTCCAGGTTTCGGTTTTCAGCCAGTAAATATTTCTTATAACAACAAACCATAAAACATTAACAAGAATAATCCACAACGTTCCGCCTGCGGTGCCGCTGTATTCATACCACTGGATAAATTCCACATCATTGGCAAAAACATTTCCGAATGTCAGCCAGGGCCATGAAAGCTCCCATGAATAATGCAGGTATTCGAAACTAAGCCAGTAAATAAAAAGGGAAATATACCCTTCTTTTACCCCCACTTTTCTTTTGGTAAAATGAAAAAGCCAGAAAACAATTCCCATAAAAAGTGAATTGAGAATAATAGCCAGCGCCATACCGACATCGGTACTAAACCAAATCCACCAGGTTGTGCAGGCATTAAAAACAAAAAATGAAAGCCAGGCTGAAAAAAACACTTTCCCGCCCCGATATTTTTTTTGGAACACGTGGTCTTCGATAATCAGTAACGGCACCAAAGCCACAAAAATAAGCGGGGAAAGCGACCCGGTATGCGGCCAGGCTGCCGACAGTAGCAGTCCTGATAACAGGCTGAGCCAGAAGAGCGGACTTTTTTGAAAAAATTTCATCGGGGATAAAGATAGATAATATTTGGAGCCATGAAAAGCCATGAGGTGAATGAGTTTTACCCTTTGGCCTCGTGCCTTTTCGCCAATAGCTATTGAAAATATTTTTACTGTAATAAAATTATACTAACTTGTTGCCATGAAACACCCCCTGATCGTCCTCTTTGCGTTTTCTGCATTATTACTGAATGCGCAAACCGAAAAAAAGAAAATAGATCACACTGTTTACGACCAGTGGAAAGCGATGAAAAATGCACAGGTTTCGGATGACGGAAAGATCGTTACGTTTGAAATCAATCCGCAGTCGGGTGACGGGAAATTATTTGTTTTTATTCCTGAAAAAAATCAATACGATACCATTGACCGCGGATATGATGCAGGTATATGCGGAAAGTACATCATCTGTAAAATAAAACCACAGCACGAAAAAACAAGACAAGCCAAACTGGCAAAGAAAAAAGACGATGAGCTTCCCAAAGATTCACTTGCTGTTTTTGATACGGAACAAAGAAAAGTGGTGGGAACGGAACCCGATATCAAAGATTTTTCCACACGGCAGGAAATGAAACATCTGGTTTTCCTTCATGCCAAGCTGAAAGAACTTCCTCCCAAAAAGAAAAAAAAGAAAAAGAAAAAAACACCCGAGATCAAATCAGATGGCACCTTATTAACTCTCACTCACCAGCTCGAAATTCCTTCTGTTATCAGGAAAAAAGGGAAATTTTCTTTTTCTGTTCCTTACGTTACAGAATATCATATCTCCAAAAAAGGAGATCTTGTTGTATATATCCAGCAATTCAAAAAAAATAAAACCGACTCGGCTTATGTGTATGCATTTGAAATCGGTTCATGGAAAAATCCACCCAAACGGATTCATGCCGTGCAGGGATTTTGCAAAGCTGCAAAAACAGACGATGCGGGAACGCAGGTAGCCTTTCTTTCTTCCACAGATACTTCCAAAAGCAAAGTGTATGATCTCTGGTATTGGAATACCGGGAATACCACTTCAAGCCTGATAGCCGAGGCCGGCAATTCTGCTTTTCCGGACGGCTGGTGTGTAAGCGAACATTCCAAACTTTTCTTTTCGGAAAACGGAAAAAAATTATTCTTCGGTACCGCAAAAAAACCTGAAAAAGAAATAAAAGATACACTTACAGAAGATGAAAAATACAAAGTGGATATATGGAACTGGAATGACAGCCGCCTTCAGCCCGAACAGTTGAAAAACCTGGAAAGTGAAAAAAAGAAAAATTTTCTTGCCGTATATCATATTGGTGAAAACAAACTGGTGCAGCTTTGCCACACCGACATGGATGAATACCGGCTGGTGTCAGGCGGAGACATGGATATGATGCTGGGAATATCCTCATTCCGTTATGACAAGGAACGTTCGTGGGAATCACCCTGGCGTTCGGATTTTTATTATGTGGATTTTAAAAAAG
>JBMORL010000043.1:12822-19086 GCA_049322335.1 Bacteroidota bacterium | reverse complement strand
TTTTTCTTTTTGTTGAAATAATTTCTTAATGAAAATTCCTGAAATATTGTTCATATTGAATTTCATCAAAATTACCACTAAATAAAATAAGTAAATTTTCCTGACCCCGTAGCGGGTCAAATATGAATAACCCCACGCAGCCGCGTGGGGAAAATCGCATCAATGAATAGTACAACCCCGAAGGGGTTGAACCTGCATTTCAAAAATCGTTAAAATGTAGGGCTTACATCCCTTTTTTTTCATTAATTTAAGTTTTAAGGGACATTTTTCCCTTAAATCATACCCAAAATATTATACTTAACAAAGCAAAAAGCCCCGAAAAACGCGGCTTGCATACGAAATATGATATTTTGAAATGGTTCTACTCCATAATTTTTGATAGGTAAATTTCGACACTATCTGAAACTAATTCAAGTTTCGAATAATCATTATTAAAATACATGTTGTACTCTCCACTGAAAAAAAGGTAATCTGTTTTTATCTGAAGAACTGGAGAGTCATTTTTTATTTCAATTTCCCATGTTCCATATCCCCTTTCTGAAACTAACATAAAACGAGGAAATTTACATTTTTTATCTTTGCTGAAATCTAATATATTTGCTGACATTTGGTTTTTATACGATTGCTGTTCATAGATTAACTCGTCAACAGCATATGTGCCATTTATTTTATCGCAATAAAAAGAATTCTGGTCGTTGCACGCACAGAAAAACAAAAACATAAAAAAAATCTTAATGGTTTTTTTCATGGCTATTGTTATTAATTATTATCCTCCTCACCGATTTTTTTATTGATCTAATCCTATTTATTACGGAAACAAAATCAACTGGAAAAATTCCTTTTATCAACCACTACTCTTCTCCATCCACATGCCATATTTCGGCCTCAATGTTACCAACGGATCCAATTCTACTTTTGCGCCATCTTTCAGTCTCAACCTGAAGCGTTGTGCCGCCATGGCAAGAACCACCTGCATTTCCATCATCGCAAAATTATTGCCGATACAAAATCTCGGCCCACCACCAAAAGGAAAATATTTGAATTTGTGCATCTCTTTCATAGCTTCAGATGTGAATCGTTCAGGAATAAACTGCTCAGGACTTTCCCACAATGCAGAATCATGATGCACTACATATGGTATGATCAAAATATTATCACCTTTTTTTATTTTGTATCCGTCAATTTCATCGTCATTCAAAGCCGTTCTTCCCATCGCCCAGGCAGGAGGGTACATCCGCAATGATTCATATATAACCTGCTGTGTATATACCAAGTTTTTCAAATCTTCTACTGCCGGTTTTTTTCCCTGCAATACAGCATCTGCTTCATCATACATTTTTTTTGCTTTATCAGGATTTTGCGACAACAGGTAAAATGTCCATGTCAATGCGTTGGCAGTAGTTTCATGTCCGGCTAAAAATACAGTCATCACTTCATCACGCAATTGCTGATCGCTCATTTTCTCGCCCGTTTCCTCATCCTGGGCCGACATCAGCATATCCAGCAGATCATTGAATTTTTCTCCTGATTTTCTTCTTTCGGAAATAATTGTATTTACTACTCCGTCAAGAATTCTGCGGTTTCGGTTATATTGAAGAACCCGGGGCACAGGCATCCATAACGGCCAGTTGGCGAGTCGTTGAATACGGTGATAGGATTCAGCAATGGTATTATCCAGTGCATGTTCCACATCGCTGGCATTGGATTTTACATTGGTGCTGAGCAATGTTCTTCCCACAATATCCAAAGCGAGGTGCATCATTTCCGCATGAAGGTCGAATGAATTGTTTTTGGTTTTCTCCCATTCATTCAGCATTTCATCTGTGCAATTCACCATTTTTTCTACAAATCCCGCAATACGTTCACGGTGAAAAGCGGGTTGAGCAAGTCTGCGCTGGCGTAACCAGAAATCGCCTTCGCTGGTAAGCAATCCTTCCCCCAAAACAGGTTTCAGGTGTTCGTATTCAATTCCCTTTTTATAGTTTTTGTTGTTGATTTGTAAAACGTGACGGATATATTCCGGATCAGTTAATAACACCATTCTGAGATAGACAAAACGAAAACGGGAAATCCGCGGAAATTTTCCGGCAGTAGAAACCATAAACCCGATGGGATCTTTACGAAATTCCATTGCCGCACCAAAAATGGGATGCGGGTTTGGGCCAATTGCTTTTTTATTAGGGGATGAAACTGCCATTGTGCAATTATAGAATAAAGTTACGAATAAAGCCACAGATTACACAGATTTACACAGATTAAATGCGGACACAGACTACACAAAATAAATACAGTCACATGAACACAGAAATTTCAAAACTGATAAAACACATGTGTTTTATCAGGCATTAATCTGTGCAAATCTGTGTAATCTGTGGCTAGAATTTATGCACATACTGCACAGCCACTGTCCGTGGCGATTCGATTTTCATGGGACGAAGCATGTATTGTTTGTTGGCAATATTGTTTACCACCACTGATATCTTTATTTTATCATTCACATGATAACTAATGCGGGCATCCTGTATAAAATTGCCTTTGTTATTTTTCTTCCAGTATTCAGTAATGTATATATCGGCAAAATCAACAGCAAACTGCGTGAGTACTTCCAGTTCTTCAAATGCTTTATCAATGTTGCGCATGGAACTGTAATATCTTCCGCTATATCCCACTGATATTTTTTTATAGCGGATATCAATGTCTCCTTTCCCGGTATGCTGGAAACGGTATTTTAAAATATAATCAGTGGTATCCATACTGGTATTGATATAACTCATCGGACGTGCACCACCCGGTGCATTATCATAAGTGTAAACAGAATCAGGTGTCAGAGAAACCGGAACCACATACGTATAACCACCTAAAAAAGAAAGTTCAAAATCTTTCTTCACTTCAGCTTTTGCCATCAGTGAAACATCCACTCCGCGCACCCTTGTATTTCCTGTATTCAGAAATTTAAAACCGACAGGCGCTACAGTGGGATCCCACAAACCGAATAAATATTCAATCGTGTTTTCATATTCCTGGTGAAATCCCGCCAGGTCGAAATAAGCCATAAAGTTTTTTATTTTGATGGCTTGTTTAATTCCTATTTCTGTACTCGTGCTGGTTTCAGGCTGCAGATCGGGATTGGGAAACACACCAAATGTACCGGTATTGGTAAGAATAAATCTTTCGGTTATGGTAGGAAACCGAAATCCCTGTCCATAGGAATAACGCAGCCAGGTGGCGCGCATTACTTTCAGGTTTAATCCTGCACGAAAAATAGGTTTAATAATACTTTCCTGGTCATTCATTTTAAAATATTCGAAACGCAAACCGAGAGAAATATTGAGTATATCCCAGAACTTTTTATCGAGCTGCGAATAACCTGCAATATTCACTACCTTATTATTGGGGGAACCGCTTCCGGCATATAATTGAGCATTTGATTTTGCTAAAGTTCCTACCGTTCCGCCAGTAAAATTCAATCCGGGAATAAATGAAAATGTACGCTGCAACTGGTACTCGCCATAATACAATGTGCTTTCGTTGGATTGATTGTTTGTAATGGTATTATCGTTACGGAAAATTCTCGTGCGAAGATTATGTTTTACGCCCGTAGAAGAATAATATTCCACAAACGGATCGAAATTAAAAATCACCTGGTCCTGCAATGAGATAGCACCGGGATAGGCACGGTAAATTCCCAATGAATCATCCAGCCATGCCAGGGCGAAATTGGTTTTGGTTACCATTCCATTTCCGTTTAATCCGAAACTCAACCCTTTCATTTTTTCCGAACGATAACGCAGATTGAAATTCAAGCGTGCGCGTTGTTTGTCTACATCTTTATTGGAGAAATTGGTAATGGTATCCACCACATTGGGATCAGTAATTTTTGGAGGGCCGATATATCCGTGATCGTGAAAAAGATTGGCGCCAACAACAAGATCAAGATTTTTCTTTATGATACGTGAATGAAAAAAATTAATACCTGAATAAAAAGGAAGATCGTCCCACCATTTTGCACCGGCATATTGCGGCTCGCTGTATATTCCCGAAGTGAAATTAATTTTTGTTTCGGGCTCCAGTTTGGGATAGGCAGTGCGGATATTGATTACTCCGCTTAATGCTGACGAACCATACAACACCGAAGAAGCTCCCTTGATAATTTCAATCTGTTCAAGATTTTCCACGGGAATAAATCCCCATTCCGGCCTTCCTGCATCTCCGCTCAACATCGGCATTCCGTCTACTACGATCGCCACACGGCTTCCTACTCCGAAAGTAAAACCGCTCCCCCCGCGAATTTGCGGCTCCTGGTCGAGAATAGTTAAACCGGGGGTTTGTTCGAGAGCGGTTTCAATGGAAGTAGTGTTTTTGTTTTCCACCAGTTTTGGTTTTATCACTTCCATGGAAACGGTAAGGTCTTCTATGTTTTGCTCAAATTTTCCGGCTGCTACCACCACCATATCCAGTGTCCGGGAATCTTCTGCCAGCTGAACATCATGTGCTGTAATTTCATTTTCCTTAATGATAACCGTAAACGTGTCGGCAACATAACCGGTGTAGGAAGCAATCAGCGTATGTTCTCCCACCGTTAGTTCAAGGGAATACTTTCCGTCAATGTCAGTGGAATGTCCGAATGTTTTATCTTTCAGCAATACAATGTTTGCACCTATGAGCGGTTCCTTACTTTCAGCATCCGTTACAGTTCCCTTTACTATTCCCGACTGGCAAAAGGAAAAACAGGAAGACAAAACTGATGTAAAAACAAACAGTATCCGGGTGTATAAAAAACAATACTTAACTAATTTCATCAGGTTTTATCACATTCGGAAATTTACCGTGTGAGATACAATCTTCCGGTGCGCGTTGAACCATTGGTGAACAGGCGATAAATGTAAAGGCCATTCTGAACATTGGTGGAAATCGTATTCACCCTTTGATTTTGCAAAGGAGAAGAACACACCGCTTTCCCTGTAAGGTCGTACAATTCAAAATAAGGCGACTCAACCGAAACATGGTTAAGATTGATAATGATATCTGTTCCTTTCGACAACACATCAATATTCTGAATATTGGTTTCCTGAACGGCAGCAGGATTAAAAATCAGCTGAAGTGCGTCAACCGTTACTTCGCTGTTCACCACAGCACTGAATCCGTTGGAAGAAGAAATGAGCGCAATGGCCGTATCAGGCAATACAGATTGATTGTATACGATAGGGGTAGAAAATCGTGTCCAGTTGCTTACCGTGGCGGAGGGTGTGGCAAACAATCCCCTTCCGATAGTATCTCCGAGTGTATTGAGTAAAGTGTATTCGATAGTGGCATTATCTCCGGATGCAGGAATACATTTGTAATAACCGGTAAGGCTGTCGGGACGTAAATTGTAAAACAATCCACCAATTACAGTTTGGTTATTATAATCAATGGTTCCTGTAGTAGCAATTCCGTTGGCGGGGCCCTGGAAAGTGCTCACGGTTTTTAAGCGGATACAATAGGTGCCGGTATAGCCCGGTGTGGTTTTAAAACAGGTTTGCGGAACAAAAGCGTCCAGCGGAGGAGGTAAAGTAGAATTCAACTGGTTCCAGTTGGTGGGACGTTCCTTGGCGGCTGTTCCGGTCCAGGTTTCAAAGTCGGAATTCAGTATCTGTTGCGCGTAAACAGATATTGAAAAACACAGGACAAAAAATAATAGTAAGCCTTTTTTCATAGTATATATTTTTACCAAATTTATTCAATTCCGTTCAACGGGCAAAATGGATCTTTTCGAGGGCTTTTAGCGTATTTCTTCCTCTTGCCTGGACAGCGGGACTATGGTCTCTTTCCATGATATCCTGTACACTGGCTTTTAATTCTTCCTTTAGTTCAGGGTGTTTTTTGGCGATCTGCAGAACAACCGTCATTGAAAATACCTTTACAGCCAGTGGTTCGGAAGAAGAACGCATCAGCCGGAAACAACTTTCCACGGTTTTTCCCTGCAGGGATTCGGGAATATCTATTACCTGCATGATGCGCAGGAGGTTGCGTTTTACCGCATCATGAACCGGTTGATCCAGCAGCAAAACCGCTTTTTTGATATAAGGTTTTATCATTTCGGGATAAACCAGCAACACCTCATTCATCACACAGGCCGCCCGCTGGGTAAGACGGTAATCATCCCCCATAAAATAACCCATCAGCTCCCTGAACTTTGCCTTGTCGCTGCCAATGTAACGGGCAATTTTTCGCCCCTGAACTTTGGAGTGCTCCTTCATTATTTCGTTGCGGATGTTCATGAAT
>JBMORL010000043.1:0-12722 GCA_049322335.1 Bacteroidota bacterium | reverse complement strand
ATCATCCCCCATAAAATAACCCATCAGCTCCCTGAACTTTGCCTTGTCGCTGCCAATGTAACGGGCAATTTTTCGCCCCTGAACTTTGGAGTGCTCCTTCATTATTTCGTTGCGGATGTTCATGAATGATTACATTTTAAAATGTAAATTTACAAAACATTAATTAAGATAAATTAATGCTCCCCGAAAACTGGAATACAGAAGATGAAAATGACAACCGGAAAAAAGAAATCAGGGCAGGGTGGATTTTGTTTGCCGCTACTGTAGTTCTTACTGTTTCACTCTGGCTGATCACCGGTGGACACTTTGTTTTCTTTTTTCTTATCTTTCCCTTTGCTGCTGGCGGAAGATTGCTTTTTAAAATTTTTGGTGACAAAAAAAGAGATTTGTAACACCATCCCATTGCATAAATATGACTATTATCAATCCCTTTTCACAAAAAGTAATTTCGGAAGTAAAAGAAACTTCTGAAGCAGAAATACTTTCTGTAATAGAAAAATCTGTTCAGTGCCGTAAAAAAATGGCAAGCCTGTCTTCTTTCGAAAAATATGAAGCCCTGAAATCTGTTTCAGACCAACTAAAAACAGAAAAAAGAAAATTCGCTGAAATTATTGCTTCCGAATCGGGAAAACCCTTTCGTTATGCTTTAGCTGAAGCAGAACGGGGAGCTGAAACTTTCCTCATTGCTGCCGAAGAATGTAAACGGTTACCCAAAGAATATATCTCACTCGATACTACTCCTGCAGGAAAAGGAAAAGAAGGAATAATAAAATACTTTCCTGCCGGTGTGGTAGCGGGCATTACCCCTTTTAATTTTCCCCTAAATCTGGTAGCACACAAAGTTGCCCCGGCACTGGCTGCAGGATGTCCCATTGTTTTAAAACCGGCCTCTTCCACTCCACTAACGGCTTTGGCATTATCGGAGATAGTAAAGAAAACTTCACTGCCGGATGGTGCTTTTTCTGTTGTGGTATGTAACCGGAAAACAGGCAACCTGCTGGTAACAGATCCAGGAATCAGCATCCTTTCCTTTACCGGTTCACCTTCTGTTGGCTGGAAAATGAAAGAACAGGCGGGAAAGAAAAAAGTAGTATTGGAACTGGGAGGAAATGCAGGAGTACTTATTGCTGAAGATGCAGATCTCACTTCAGCCATTTCAAAATGTCTTGTTGGAGGTTTTGCTTATTCCGGCCAAATTTGTATTCACGCACAACGCATTTTCGTTCACGAATTGCTTTTCAAAAAATTCCTGGAACAATTTATTCCAAAAGTAAACGCACTGAAATATGGTGATCCGCTGAAAGAAGAAACCGAAATTTCTGTAATGATCGATGAGGAAAATGCCATACGTGTGGAAAATTGGGTGAATAATGCCATTTCAAAAGGAGCAACTCTCCTTTGCGGTGGAAAAAGAGAAGGAAACTTTTATTCCCCTACAGTACTTACCAACACCAACACTTCCATGGAAGTAAATAGTGAAGAAGTGTTTGGCCCGGTAGTGATTGTTGAAAAATGTAAAAGTTTTGATGACGGCATTGAAAAAATAAACGATTCAAAATTCGGGTTGCAGGCGGGAGTGTTTACCCATAACCATTCATATATTCAAAAAGCATTCAACGAACTGGAAGTGGGCGGAGTAATTATCAATGACGCTCCCACTTTTCGTGCCGACCACATGCCTTATGGAGGAATAAAAGAATCGGGACTGGGAAGAGAAGGAGTGAAATATGCGATAAGGGACTATATGGAGGCGAAAATACTTGTGATGAGTGATGAGACAGGGGGAAAATGCGGAATGACGAGCGAAACGAATGTTGAGTTTTGAATTTTGAAGTGAAATGCAAAATGCGATTGGACGATTACTCCTTTTGGTCGTAAGAAAAGTTTATGATTACACGATTTATGCCGGCTGTCGCCACGCGCTCTGGCGTGGAGGAAATGTGCGGGGCGGGAATGCGCGACACGAAGCCGGGATTATGAAAATGCGGAATGATGAGCGAAACGAATGTTGAGTTTTGAATTTTGAAGTGAAATGCGGAATGATGAGTGCTGACGTTTCGGTCAACATCCCAATCGGAGTATCGGGTTAATAGAATACACGAATGATGAATTGAGAAGAAAATGTAAATTACATTTAAATACCCCACCAATGACTACTGACCAATGACCCAACCTTAAACTGCCTGCTGCCACTGCCCACTGAAGACTGAAGACTCCTGCCTCCCTACTCCCCTTTCTTTACTCTGTCCAATTCATCGCTTGCACCACTTTCTTTTCGCTGGTACTGAGCTTTTGAATTTCCGAATTTATAGGTGAAACTAACGTTCATCATCCTGCTGCTGTTGTAAGCATGCATTTTGATATCCATATTCTGGAATTCAACGGCTGATCTCCAGCGGCTGGTCCAGAAAATGTCGTTGAAACTTACTTTCAGGTTTCCTCTGTCTTTCAAGAATGTTTTCTGAATTCCGAGAGTAATGTTGGCCATTGACTTCATTACAAAAATTCCATATACCTGCGGACTCATATAAAACACACTCAGTTCGGCCGACCATCCTTTTTTGAACCGGAACATATTTTGCGAATTGATCATGAATGAAGTATAACTCTTGTCAAAAGTAGAATCCTGTATTACCCCGCGAAAACGGTTGTTGAAACCACTGATATAATTCATCATCGTCCACGATTTTCCTAACGGTATAGGGACATATACAGACAAACTCATATTATCCTGGCTGCTCAGGTTGTCGCTGGTAGCGAATGTAGAAAAAGTAGAGTCCACCTGTTTGGTAATTTCGGTAATCACTCCGCTGGTATGGCTATAGCTGGCGGTGGTGGTCATAAAACCCATAAAAGTGTGGGTAAGTTCAAATGAATTGGTGTATTGCGGAAGGAGGTTGGTATTTCCCTGCATGTAGGTGTAAGGATCAAGGAAATAAATAAAAGGATTCAGCGACTGGTAATCGGGACGTTCAATCCTGCGGCTGTAGGTGAAATTCCATTCGTGTTTATCGCTGGCTTTATAGGTAAGAAATCCGCTGGGAAAAAAACCGATATAATGTCTTTCGAAAGAAGTATCGGTGGTTACCTGGTCGCCAAAGGAATTGGTTTGTTCGGTACGCAATCCCAGCATCATATTCCATTTGTCGTTTAATTCAACCGCATAATTAATGTAAGCTGCATTGATGTTTTCTGTATAGATAAAATGGTTGGTTTTGGTCGTATCTACAATATCTGTTCCCGTGGTATCTTCATACCAGAATTGCGCGTTGTTATCTGTAGTAACATAACTGGATTTTACGCCCGCTTCAATTTTCATTTTTTCACCAATGGGATGCACATAATCGGCTTTGGCAGAATAAATAATCACATCAGAGGGAAGCTGGCTTTTGAGAATGTAGGGAATATTGAGATTTGTACCGGCACTGTCGAAATAATCGGTACGGTAGTTTTGAGATGTCCGGCTGTTGAAAGACGCATAGTCAACATTTATTGTCAGCTCTTTCCCGGTGGTATCAATATTGAATTTATAATTAAGATTGGCTGTTAAATTTTTCCAGTTATCGTTTGATAAACTGGACGTGCCGGAAGAAGACATCAGCGAGCCGTCTGCTTCCGAAATTAGTGTTGAGTTTAATCCTTCATCTTCTCCCGTATTCATCATTCCATTGGCAAAAAAACCGATGGTATGTTTTTTATTTATAAAAAAGTCAATGCCTACTTTTCCGCTATGCGTATTATTAAAGTTAAGTCCGTCTGATGTTTGGTTGAAAATATTACTGATATCGCCATTCTCACGGAATTTTCTTTCGATAATAAATTTGTTAAATCCTTCTCCCCCATTATAATTGTAGCTGCCGAAATAATTCCATCTTTTGGAGCGGTAATTCAGGTTAATTCCTCCGTTTTGTTTGATAAAAATGTTTTTATCAAATCCATATCCGTCCTCATAATAACCCAGTCCCATACCTGCATTCACTCTTCCGTTCCACCCGTAGTTTTGGTTTTTCTTTAATACAATATTGATGATTCCTGCTGTTCCTTCCGCATCAAATTTTGCCGAGGGGTTGGTGATGAGTTCTATTTTTTCCACCTGGTCGGCAGGAAGAGATTTCAGCATGGCCGCTACGTCCTGGTTAGAGAGATAAGTAAGTTTTCCATCAATCATAATGGACACACCATTTTTCCCTTTCAGCGAAATATTATCGTCTTTATCCACCATAACTCCCGGAGATCGTTTTAACACTTCCAGTGCCGTTGAACCGGCTGCTACAATACTGTTTTCTACATTTACCACCGTTTTATCGAGGTGATGTTCAATAAAAGGTTTTTGTGCCATCACCACCGCTTCTTCCAGCATCAGTGCATCCTCCTGCAAAGTGAATGACCCGAGATCTACCGAAGTATTTTCTGCGCTTAGGCTAAACTCGTTAGAATAGGTTTTTTTCATTCCGGTATAAGACGACATCAAACGGAAAGTTCCCGCTTCCGTGGTTTCCAGTGTAAACACTCCTTTATCATCTGTAATTCCTCCCTTCACCAGCAGCGAATCGGAAGAACGAAGCAATAATACATTGGCAAAAGGAACGGGGTTATTGGTATTATCCATAATCACACCTTTCACCGAAAATTCCTGTGCGGAAGATGAAAAGGCATAAAAAAGAAAAAATAAACCGGCAATAGTGGCTCTCATGCTGTTTGGTTTTGCTTATAAACGGAAATCCCGTTATAGGTTACGGCTCAAAATTAGTTTGAGCAAATAAGTGGATAAAAGAATTGTGATAAGTGGATATGGGGCTTGACCGGTGCGACCTGTAACGTTAAAATACCTTAACGCACAAGCGTAAAATGCCCCCTCACCACACGGGCAATGTTTTCCCTGTCGCTGTAATTGAGCTGGTAAACATAGGTGTCGATGGGACAAAGTTTGCCTTTCCTGGTGCCATCCCAACCCTCACCCAATTTACCGGATTGAAAAATCACCTGCCCCCAACGATCGAAAATGAGAAATTCATACGCATTTACATCATATACCACCGGCACAAAGACATCATTCAAATCGTCTCCGTTAGGAGTAAAGGCATTGGGAATATAAATGGTGGTTTCGGGAATTACATATACCGTAGCATACGAAGTGTCCGTGCATCCGAACTCATTTTCTGCTATCAGCATCACTGTATGATATCCCGATGCATAAAACGTATAGGGCACCACATTGAGCGAACTGGTATCACCGTTTTCAAAATACATCATCTCCGAAATACTTCCCGATGACTGGTCGAAAAAGGTGAAATTGGGAAAAAAAGCCGACTGTTCTTCGGGTGTGGCCGTAATCAATGCCTGGGGACGGGGGTGAACCGTAATCAGACCGGGAAGATCAAGTGTTTGTGAAAAAGTACATATCGAATCCACCTGCACGGTTAGCGTTATGTCGTATGTCCCCGGAACGTTATACAGGTGAGAAGGATTTTGTTCATTGGATGTTGTTCCATCTCCAAACGTCCACGAATAATGCAACACTTCCCAGCTCATGGAAGTATCAGTAAACTGAACGGCATAAGGCACACATCCATCCTGTGGCGGATACACAAACCCGATCTGCGGAAGGGGAAAAACGTGAACCGTATCATCAAAACTACCGGTACATCCAAATTCGGATACGGTTACAGAAATGGCAAAGTGCCCCGAATCACTGAACACAATATGTTGGGGCGATTGCAAAGCCGATGTTGCAGGGTTGGCCAAAGGGCCGAATTCCCATTGTATCAAAGCTGCATTGGTAAAATTTCCGGTAACATTAAAATTAAAATCATTATTACTGATGCACTGCGGATCGGGAGCTGCAAAATTTACATCCAGCGGCAAACGGATATCATATACCTGGTAAGCCGTATCAGCACACGAATAACCGGGATTGGCGATCAGTGTAATGGTATAACTACCGGTGTCGGGATAAGTGTAGGAAGGAGCAAACAGATCAGACGTATCATTGGAAAGTGATGTTACTCCAAAATCCCAGTGATAATACACCGAATTCTGACTATTGTTGCCGAAATTCACCGTCTTCCCGTTACAGAGATTGGTTTGTACCGGAACGGAAGAAACCACTACCGAAGGACAAGTGGTGACCGTAGTCTGGAAATCGCGGTAAGTTTGTGAAAGAAGTATTCCGTTCCTGTATTCTTTTACCGTAACACCAAATACGTAAAGGCCATTTACGTTAGGAACACCTTCAAACAAACCTGTATTTACATCCAGTGTGAAAGGTGTGCTTCCCGCTATCTGCGTATTTTGTGAAAAACCGGTATTCCACACCACGTTTCCGAAAGGAGGCGCAGAAGGAGGGTTGGGAGCCGGGTTAAACGGATCACCGCCATTGAAAGGAGTATAAAATTCATACACTAGATCATCACCATCGGGATCAGTAGCCGAATGGTCAAAAGAAAAATTGGAACCATTGCATATCACCAATGGAGGAAGTGAATTAAACCGCGGACTGCTGTTGCAATTTACAATGCCGGCCGGGGGAATAAATGCTGAATAAGAAGAACCATAATCCTGCGAATTGACAATATTTACAATAGACGGATTGCGGCAACAACGCTGGTACACGATATCATAGCCCAATGCGTTGGCCGGAAGATTTACCGTTGTGGTATACACCGCCTGTTCTACACAAACATTGGGGGGCGCCTGCATACAGGGATCGTTGATGACCAAAGGAACATTGGTGATATTCTGAATATTTACATACAGCGTGGTATATAAAAATCCTCCTTCGTAAATACCGATGGGAGCCGGATCGTCAAATTGAGTGCCGTTGGTGTTGTTGGGACTGCAGTCGCGGTAAACTTTCAGGGTTACCTGGTAATTGTTATTCCCGAGGCAATTGTAATAAATTTCTCCTCCCACGATATGCGTAGCCGCGGAAGGGTTCATCAGAACCAGAAGGAAAATACCTATAACCGCAACTTTTTTCATTCCCGGGACAAACTTAGCTTTTTCGTAACCGGCAGCAATTAACAGAAGTTAATCTTTGTATTACCTCTTACGTATTTACATGACTAAAGTAACAGCAAAAAGGTTGCCATATTGTGCATAATTATCAAAAGGACTGGAAAGCTGAAGGAAAGGCAATTGTATTAATTTACCTTACGTTTTCCGATTATTCCCTTTGTGTAAAGATGAAAACCTAAACCGAAGGAAAGCCTGAATTCCCCGAGTTTTACGCGGTTGTAATTATCGGCAAACACTCCGCCAACATAGCGCGCCTGCATAAACAGGTGGAAAAAACGCGGACTGAAATAATTCAATCCTGCCGTGGCAGAAACCAGCGGACTGAGGGTAACTTCCAAAGGTTCGGGGGGAGTAGTTTGGATGCAGGGCTGCCCGAGACACATGGAACTTGCTTCGGCTACATTTATTCCCGCCTGTATTCCGGCAAATGGAACAAATTTGCTTTCCGTTTTCGAATGGAACATTACTCCCGAAAAAAGCGAGTGGTGTTGTTTAAACGGCTGGTCGCCTGAAAAAGAATTCAGGAAAAAATAAATATCACTCTTCACCGAAAATCCGTTGTCGGGAAAATATTCCATATCACCATGCAGGTAAATATTGTTGGCCGCCAGCGAAAACATTCTTCCATAAGCGATCGTCCCCTGGAAACGGAGCAATCCTTTTTCGGCAGTGGGTCTAACTATAACCACCCGTTTCAACCGCATAGACGAGCCCGTTTCGGATTCGTTGTTGTTTTCTGCACGTGTGTTTCCCGCCAGGAAAAATAAAACGAGAGGGAAAATAATCCTGTTTACCATAAATCAGCAATTCTTACATTCATACTCATTGTTATCAGCAAATGTCCTTCGAGCGTAGATTTTTCTCCGTTCTCGATAAATACCAGTTCTTCTTTTCCGTTGATGTTTTGCACATCATACTCCAGCGCATTTCCGAGGTGCATCATGTATTGCGAGGTAAGTGTAAGATTAAAATGCTGCGAATAATTCCACATCAGTCCCAACCCTGCCTGTGTGGCCGAACTCCATCGTTCGCGCAACTGGTCGGAATTACTTTCTGATGCCGTATTAAACGGCCTCACCTGTGTATAATCAAAACAATGTCCTGCAATCAGGTAAGGAACAAAACGATTATTGAGATAACTGGCATCTTCTGATTTTTTCAGGTAAAACATCACCGACCAGCCGATGTGTGCATCACTTCTTTTTCCAAGTCCTTTAATGTCTGAAGTGATATAATCGGCAAACCATTCGGTATTGAGTTGCTTTCCGAGTTTAATTCGAAACTGCCCGCCAAATCCATATCCGGGGCCGCTATCCTGCGAAAACAGGCTTCCGGTAGTACGCATTCCCAGTTGCAATTCTCCACCGGGAGTGGATGCACGTTTTGATTTTTTATCCATCACCAGTTCCCCGGTTTCCTGGCTAAATCCATTTACAGAGGTAAGCAATAGTGTAACTACAATGATCTTTTTCATTTCACAGGCGTGTTTAAGTGGTTAAAAGTACAAAATATTGGTGAGTCGCGTTCCTTGCAGGGATTTTGACTTACAAATGATTAACGTATGCATGCACAATGAAGTGTGAATAGTTTTTACAAAAAGCAGCATTTGGCTGACGAAATGACTCTAATTTTATTTCACCCGAAATGGAAAAACGTTTTACCCGTTTGGCCGTTGTAGCGCTGGTATTCATTTACCTCGTTATTTTAGCAGGAAGTATCGTAAGAACTACCGGCTCCGGAATGGGTTGCCCTGACTGGCCCAAATGTTTCGGTCAATGGATCCCTCCTGCCGACAGCACACAACTTCCCGAAAATTATAAAGAAGTAAACGCACAGAAAAGAGCAGTAAAAATTGAGGAATTTGCAAAACTGCTTGAAAAAATCGGGTTAAGCGGTGAAGGAGAAAAAATACGAAACGACAAATCCCTACTCGAAGAAGAAAATTTTAATGCCGCCAAAACGTGGACCGAATACATCAACCGCCTCATCGGTTTTATTGCGGGGAATCTTGTACTGATTTTATTTTTCTTTTCCTTCGCACTCTTCCGGAAAAATCCGCAGCTTTTCTTTTTGTCGTTACTCAATCTTCTTCTTATCGGTTTCACTGCCTGGTTTGGATCTATTGTTGTAGCCACCAATCTTCTTCCGTGGACCATCACCCTGCACATGTTCGTAGCTCTGCTGATCGTTGTCGTGCAGGTGGTGATCATTCACCGTTCGGGTAAATCGAAATTCAGATACAAAGCCGGGAAATTCTTTTCGTGGATGGTTGTTTTGTCGATGCTGATGACTATTGTGCAGATTTATCTCGGCACACAGGTGCGCCAGCAAATTGATGTAATTGCCGAAACTGCTGAAATGCGCAGCACGTGGGTAGACCAGCTGGATGTAAAGTTCGTTATTCACCGTTCCTTCTCCTGGGGAATTCTGCTCATCAATTTCCTGCTGTTCTGGCATTGCTGGAAAAAACATTTAATGATCAACGGCATCAATCTCCTTTTTCTCCTTACCATCCTCGAAGCTACTGCAGGAATTTCATTAGCCTATCTGGGAATGCCGGCCTGGGTTCAACCGGTGCATTTAATGCTGGCTGCCATTATGCTGGGAGTGCAGGTGAATTTGATTTTGAAGTCGGGGAAGTAAATGGAGGAAGAAGCGGAAGGAAGCAGCTTGCCACGCACTCTGGCGTGGTGGGCAGTAATGTAAAATGCGGAAGCAAGAACAAATGATATAAGAGATTAGAGATTTGAAGTGAAATACTGAAATGCTGAACAAATGAATGACGAATACATGAGTTTAGAATTTTGAAGTGAATACTTTGAATGCGGATGTAAGAACAAATGATATATGAGATTAGAGATTTGAAGTGAAATACTGAAATGCTGAACAAATGAATGACGAATACATGAGTTTAGAATTTTGAAGTGAATACTTTGAATGCGGATGTAAGAACAAATGATATATGAGATTAGAGATTTGAAGTGAAATACTGAAATGCTGAACAAATGAATGACGAATACATGAGTTTAGAATTTTGAAGTGATACTTTGAATGCGGAAGTAGATTATTATTGGGAAAATCGCAGTGGCAGGTGCAGGTGGCAGTTTTAATTCCCTCTATTCCTTAATATAAAGGAAAAGCCAATAAGTGAATGGTCCAAATAGCCAATAAATAATAATTTCCAACAACAAATACTTATTTCAATTTACAATCGTTTACAAATGTGGCGCCCATACATCTCCTGTTTGGCGTATTGGTGAAGTTTTTTTATATTAGTTGCGGCTATACGCAAGTTAGGGCTAATTTATAGAAAACCATGATAATACTTTGCACACAAACAAATGATAGCTCTTGGCTTGCAGGGTTCGTTCAATATTTTTTTGCACCTTTTGCAGTTGCTGCTATTTCATATTATTTATTTGGCTTAAGAGACGAGTATAAAAACCGAAGAAATTATAGCCGCTTAGGTGTCGAACAAATTTCGACATTGATTGAAGAAGTTGAAACTGGATTAAAATTAATAAAGGAAACGTTGGATCCAAATCATCATGTTTTTCCAAATCCACTGCCTCGCAAAAGTTGGAGCGGTATAAGTACAATTCAAGATCAAGTTTTACTTCGTATTCTTGCTGTATGTGCTGACAAACCTGACAAAGGATTCCCTTCAAGAGAAATAAGAATTCATTGTAAAAATTACTTCGAGCACATAGTGACTAATTGGGATGCGGTTATCCAAGTCGCAGTAAAGGGACAAGACTATAAAGCCATTGCTCGGACTATGTCTACTTATGAAGAGGCAACAACAGGGGTTTTGGAAATGCTAAAAAATATTAAACACCATTTATCAAATAATATAATAACACCGTTCCCTAAATAAACAAGCCCTAACTTGACGGTGGCCGCAAGTGCCAGGGGCAAGGTCAGTTCAGGACACGTTATTTGTATTATAAGACAGTCACTTTAAACAAAAATATTTCAAAGGAATGACCCATAATTATTTTTGTTTAACTTTACTTCAAGCGGTACGGTTCCAAAATCTGGCACCTGCAAGCCCACCGCCCGAACGTTATGTTCCACTAAAACAACAACACTTGACCCGGATTCTTCTCACATTGACTGCTTTTCTTGGCCTGACAATGTCCTCGTTCGGACAGCGTAAACTCATCCTGACTAATCCGCAAGGCAGGCATGTTTTTAGAGCAGGAGACGAAGTGGGCATTACATTTAAAGGACAACGATCTATTTTCAATAATTGGAAAACCATTTGTAAACCCTGCGATTCGGTAGTACAAAATAATTTGTGGACAATCAACAGTATAAGAGACAATTCATTCATTGTTTCCAGAATTGCATCATACACTTACGACACTCTTTCATACGACACCTATATTTCTGCCCAAAAAGACTGGAGAAAACAAAAAAAGGGTTTTCCGGAAATCGACAGTATTTTTTTTCGCGACACAATTTTGACAAGCATCCACAAGCAGGACACTGTAAAAGTCACTGAGAAAAAAGAAATGTGTGTTTTAAAATTTCCAAATCTAACCCGAAAGACCGTTTACTACGACAGTATTCAGTCTTTAACGTTTAGTCCCTTTAACAGCCAGGACGCGTGTTCAAGAGAGTTCGTAATTATTGGAGCAGTCATTTCATTAGGCGGAGTTTACCAACTCATTGACGAGGCAACAAACCCCCATCCCGACAACAAGCAATTATTATTTGCAGCTGCCTCAATAATCTTTGGCGCCATTTCCACAGATGCTGCAATCAGTATCCGCAAAAACAATGTGGAAACAATTATCTTAACACACTGGAAACGAAAGACGAAATAAAGCTGCACATAATAGTGGCTTAAAAGACAACACCATAAAAAAACTGAAAATGAAAAAAATATTATTTATCGTTCTGACAAGTTTCACGCTGACCACTTATGGGCAAGACAAGTATAATTATATTCATTTCAATAAACTGACAGAAGTGGCCGGGACAGAATATGTAATTGCTTCCATTTCGAATTACGGTAAAATGCCTGAAACGAAAAGCAGATACCTGTTATTCATAAGCACAAAAACCGGAGAGACCAACCAGGTTGATTTTTCAAATGACGCTGGAATCGGAGATCTTGAACAAATTAAACTTGACAGTTTAGGCATTAATTTAATTGTTGTTTCTGCCCGGACAGTTGACTTAGACGGAAAAAACGGTATTGACTGGAATGATCCGACACAAATTGTCGTTTTATCATCAGACGGTAAAACAAAAACACAATTAACAGACAACAAGTTTTTTGTCAGAACCTGGACAGTTAACAGATTAACCGGAACTATTGTAATTGCGGGGCATTATGACACCAACAACAATAACAAATACGACAAGACAGATAAAAACGAAATACATATTTACGATCTGAAAACGTTAAAACTGATAAGCAAGATATAAAAGAATGCCGGAGCCCCAGAAAGTGTTTGACTGAGTGATGGGTAAAATGGTATATTGGTGAATAGGCGAATGAAAAAAACATCCCGCTTCGTTTTCCCTCCGCACAGGCAGATTGCTTCACCCCCAAAGCGGGGTTCGCAATGACGCGCATTTAAGGTACTTAAATCAACATCTGCATTTCTTCTTCCCGATCAAAAATCAAACATCATGTAATCAACAATCGTCCAATCTGCATTTTACTTCTCCCGATAGCAATCGGAATCGTT
>JBMORL010000042.1:0-19345 GCA_049322335.1 Bacteroidota bacterium | reverse complement strand
TTTTTTGCTATTTTATTTGATATATGAAACCGGAAACTATTATTTGTTGATAATGTGACCACCAAAAGAAATAGAATTTTAATAAAAAAAACAGGAAGAAAAAGGAAACAGGTAATGCAAAATCATAAAGGCTTTATAACCACAATACTTGTTGTTACGATCCAAATTCTATCCGGATAGTATCGTTTACTTTTAACCCGAAAAGCGATGAGGCGCCCCCTCCTGAACCCTCCACTCCTTTATTGATGGCAATTTCAAGATAACCGGATGATCCGAAAAGGGCCACTTTTTCACCTTCGGGTACATTGCTGTAATTTCGGCTTATCTCGGTAATATCGTAGTCTTCCCTTCTGAAAAAGATGGTAAAAGGCCGGCCTTTTCCCGTGTGGTTGAACAGTGATTGGGTAATATTAGTAATTACATTTCCGTAACTGTCGATATAAATTACGGTGCCCCTGATGATATTTTCTTCTGCCACCGGCCTGAAAACCGAGCGTTCTTTTACCGAGTTTACCCGTTTTCCCATCTCATCAAGAGGCATTCCCGAACTGATGAGGCAGGCAATTTTGGCAAATACATCACGGGTGGGAAAAGTGCTGTGTTCCACACCGGTATCCAGCGTGATTTCATAAATATCTTCAGGAACCTGGTCAAATAAAAGGGAAAATATTCCATTGTCGGCTCCTATAAAATACTGCCCTTCATGCTTTATTATCACATGGTTTACCTCGTCACGCATATCAAAAGCCCCGGTTCGTTTCACTTTTTCGGGATTAACTCCTATGATATGTATCGTACCGGGAGGAAAATTGGGATAGGTATTGCGCAGGATAAAAGAGGCCTGGGCAATATCAAAAGGGGAGATATGGTGACTGATATCAATAATGATAATATCAGGAACGATATTGTAAATGATCCCCTTCACCGCGGCTACATAATAGTCGCGGTATCCCATATCTGTTGTTAATGTAATGATAGCCATTTATCCCAAACTAACAGCGAATATTGTTATTTTTGAAACCCGTTTGAAAGGCAGGCGGGCCGAATTAATAACGGGCAACTGTTCAGAATAAATAAATTTTAAAAATTGAGAGAAAAAATTTTCGAAATCGGAGCAATTAATCCTGTTGACCTTTTTGGCGTAAATGACGGAAAACTGGAAAAAATAAGAAGGTATTTTCCCAAACTCAAAATCATCGCAAGGGGCACTTCATTAAAAGTAGTGGGTGATGACGAACAAATCGGTGTATTTGAAAAAAAACTCGAACAGCTCATCGGGCATTTCAATAAGTTCAATCATCTTTCAGAAAACAGTATAGAACAACTGATGCTCGAAGAAGATACGGAGAATATAAAAAACAGCGAGGGAGATGATGTGCTGGTGTATGGAAACCATGGATTACAGGTAAAAGCCCGCACACCCAATCAGCGGAAAATGGTGGAGATGAACAGTAAATTCGATATGCTCTTTGCTATTGGCCCTGCCGGAACGGGAAAAACCTATACAGCCGTTGCACTGGCCGTTCGCGCACTTAAAAATAAAGAAGTAAGAAGAATAGTACTTACGCGTCCCGCTGTGGAAGCCGGAGAAAATCTCGGTTTTTTGCCCGGTGACCTGAAAGAAAAACTCGATCCGTACCTTCAGCCATTATATGACGCCTTGCGCGAAATGATTCCACCTGAAAAATTGCGTGAATATATTGAGCAGGGAATTATTCAGATTGCTCCGCTGGCTTTTATGAGAGGACGTACGCTGGATAAGGCTTTTGTTATTCTCGATGAAGCACAAAATGCCACAGGCTCGCAAATGAAAATGTTTTTAACACGAATGGGAATGACTGCTAAATTTGTCATTACCGGTGATGTAACTCAGGTAGATCTTCCGCATCATCAAACAAGTGGTTTGGTAACAGCTATCCATGTATTGAAAAATGTGGAGGATATCGGTTTTGTTTTTCTTGATGGAAGAGATGTTATCCGCCATAAACTGGTGAAACGTATTATCGATGCTTTTGAAGACAAAAAAGATACTCCGAAAGAGAAGAAAAACAGGTGAAGAAAGAAAGATGTCAGATGAAAAGATGTTAGATAATAGATGGAGGAAGAATAAAAAAACGAATGTAACAAAAGCAAAAAAAATAACCCGAAACCCGAAACCAAAAATTTCAAATCTCAAATGAATTCTCTCACAAAAACAAATTTTAATTTTCCGAAACAAACTGCTTTTTACAAGGGAAAAGTGCGCGATGTGTATACTATTGATAATAACTACCTGGTGATGGTGGCCAGTGACCGCATTTCTGCCTTTGATGTGGTATTGCCCAAAGGAATTCCTTATAAGGGACAGGTGTTGAATCAGCTGGCCGGGTATTTCCTGGATGCTACTTCGGATATTGTTCCCAACTGGAAACTGGCTTCTCCCGATCCCAATGTTACCATAGGAATAAAATGCGAACCTCAGAAAGTGGAAATGGTGATACGCGGTTACCTGGCCGGACACGCAGCGCGCGAATACAAAGCCGGAAAAAGAATTTTATGCGGAGTAAAACTTCCGGAGGGATTAAAAGAAAATGATAAATTATCTCAACCCATTATTACACCTTCCACAAAAGCCGATGAAGGACATGATGAAGATATCTCGCGTGAAGAAATTCTTACGCGGGGAATTGTAACGGAAAGCGACTATGTGCAGATGGAAACATATACCCATGCTTTGTTTGAACGCGGAACAAAAATGGCAAGGGAAAAGGGATTAATATTGGTAGATACCAAATACGAATTCGGGAAAGCCAATGGAAAAATCTATCTCATTGATGAAATACACACTCCCGATTCTTCCCGTTATTTTTATGCTGACGGGTATGAAGAACGGCAGGCACGGGGAGAGGAACAGAAACAATTATCCAAAGAATTTGTAAGGCAGTGGCTCATCGCTAATGGTTTCCAGGGAAAAGAAGGACAAAAAATTCCTGAAATGACAGATGAATTTGTAAACTCGGTTACCGAACGATATATCGAATTATTCGAAAAAGTTTCAGGAAAAAAATTTGAAAGGGGAGATAATTCCAGCATCGAAACCAGGGTTAAACACGCAATAGAAAAATGGCTGGAGAAAAATAAAATGGAGAAATGTTAGGCGGGCAGAAAAAGGAATGGAAGTGTAGTAAGTTATCGGGTGTTTTAGGTTTTTTCAACTATTTCACTTTTCAACAATAACCAATAACCACTGCTCCTGACCGCGCGGGAGGCTGGCCACTGATTCATTCTTACTCTGTCAGCCATTTCACCGCAGAATCCCTGTCGTTACAGTACTTCACAAAAATTCCCCGGTTGATCATTACATTTTCAATAAATTTTGTATCGCTGTTGCCTGTATATTGGGGAGCAATAACTGCAATTCTGAATCCAAGCGCTTTCTTTTCCTGCGCCATTTCAGCTGCTTTATACTGATCCAGTGAACTGCTGTTGCGGACAACATTCACGGCATTGATGAGTAGTTTATGCTTGTTGGTACTGTGACAGTATTTCAGCATTTCTCCCAATATTGTATACATCGCGGGAGGAGCAGAGATAAACTCCTGTTTAAAATCTACTTCAATGAATTGCTCATGTACTGTAAATTCGTATTCCTTTTCTTCCATAGTATTCCTGTAAAAATAAAAGAATTTTTTAATTATTCTCAATAAAAAATAAAAACGCTAATTCACAGGTAGTTATAACGGATTACGGATTGTTATACCGAAGTGGAATTCATCATGGCCTGTTTTTTTGAAGAATTTCATTTGGCATACTACGGGTTATCGGTCTATTTATTAAATCAGGTTGGTAATACTTTAACAACAAGTATAGTCAGATGAATTTTTTCAGCCATTTTTCGGCTGATAAAATACTGGTGTGAAAAGTTGTGGGTACTAAAGGCTTGTCCATTTTCAGATAAAAATTGGCGAGTATACGCTGTGCAAGCGAATGAATGACAAATGCTTCAGCTTTCGAAAAGCGTGTGGCTTCGGATGTTGCGCTGAATTTACGGGCAGCAGCAGAAATAGTGGTGTATCGTTGCCCGATAATCATTATGGGCGCTTTGTTATTACCGATCAGCTCTTCATAACCTTTCAACATATCTTTTATATGTACAACGTCATAACAAAAATTATCCAGGCAGTTTACCAGTATTATACCATCCGGGTTCAGTGCCATAACAGAATGACTGAACGTGACACTTTTTATGATTTCATTCTTTATCATTTAATAAACCTTCTTTCAGCCACCCGATTGCTTGTTGTTCATCTTCAAAATAATTCAACATGATTCCCCGGTTTTGATTTACATTTTCATTGAAGCGTGATTCAGGTGTTTTATTAAATGCAGAACCAACAACCGCAATTTTTATTCCGGCCATGTTACTTTCTTTCAGTTTTTCTGCATTATTGAATAATTGAATGGGTGAAAGTTTACTTTCTGTGAGATTCGCATAAATAAGTATTCGCATCTTTCCCGTTTTCCGGCACATAGAAATGATATCGTTTCGCAGATCATCCAGCCCTTTTTCATATATTGTTTTTTCCGGCAAAAATTGTATAGTTATAAATTCTTCTTTTTCTGTTATAGAATACATAATTTTATTGTTTAAACAATTGTTACGAAGAAAACTAAAATTCCGGTTTTAAGATATAAATAAAATGAAAGGGAAATGAATATTTTCAGTTTTTCTCGAAAACCCGGATCAAAATTTTATACCGATCATCAGCATATCATCGGTTTGTTCATTGGTGCCTTTCCAGTTTTCCATCTCTCTGTCGTAATTGCGGTGTTGTTCAGGAAGGCTTTTTTTCCAGTTAAGTGAAATCATTTCACGAAGTCTTCGGGTCATAAATTTTTTATTATCCTTACCCCCAAACTGGTCGGTCATGCCGTCAGTATACAGGAAAATCATGTCTTCCTGTTCAAAATTTAGCTTTTGTTCGGTAAATTCCTTCTGGCTTTCCACCAATCCGCCAATAGAGAATTTGCTTGTCCGGGCATCATTGAGTTCACCCTTTTTAAGAATGAATACGGGCCGTTTGGCTCCTGCTATTGTAGCTTCTTTTTTTATCTTATTTACTTTCAGTAATGAAAGATCCATACCATCACGCACCCTTTCTTCTTTTTTCGATTCCTGTTTCAGTGTAAAGGCAAGTATAGCATCTACTTCTCTGAGGATTTCTGCAGGCTGGTGAATTTTATTTTCCACTACCACCTGGTTGAGAATAGTAGAACACATAACCGTCATAAATGCACCCGGCACGCCATGTCCTGTGCAATCAGCACAAATTATAATGTATTCGTCACTATTTATTTCATAAAACCAGTAAAAATCGCCACTCACAATATCTTTGGGTTTATAGAGAATAAAAAACAGAGGAATGCTGCGCTGAATGGTTTCTTCATGTGGCAATACGGCAAACTGAATCTTTTTTGAATAATTGATAGAGTCGGTAATGTCTTTGTTTTTTTGTTCCATCCATCGTTTCTGATCGCTGATCTGCTTTTCGGCAGCCGAGTTGGTTCTTACAAAAACAATAACCAGGTAAAGACAAAGACAAAAGGGAACAAGGGTAACGAATGGTTGATTGGGTAATTGCTGGCTATCCGGAATTCCGAAATCGGGAGTGATTTCCAGTATAGACATAATCAGAATGGTTATGAAAAGGGCAAGAAACGGAAGGATTCGTACCAGGCCACGCTTTACACCGAAAATAAAAATAATGTAAAGTATAAATGAAATGGTCCACAAAGCGCCCGACATATCGGGTTTAAATTCCTGTAAAACCACACTTACCCACGAGGTGATGGTTTGCTGAATCACATACCAGTTGGCGGCCATCGTGAGATTTTGCCTGTATTTTAGAATAAAGGGAATTAGAATAAGTGAAAAACAGGCAAAGGTGATAATAGAAAAATGATACCACAGGCTGTTGGCGATAAGATTTACATAAAAAGTAACTCCCAGGAGAAAAAAGAAAAGGCAATAATCATAGGTGAGCCTGATCTTTGCTTTTACAAAAACATCATCGGTTTTTGCCAGGTAATCGCCAATAAACCAGTCGCGGAGTTTTCGCATTATATCCGGTGAAATGATTTCGGCATTGAAGGTAATAAAAAAACCGGAAACGATTTGTTCCCGGTTTTTTTAAGGTTTTCCCGAACGATTATCTTACCAGGGTAACATGTCCCGAATATTGCTCTGTTTCACCGGTGACGCGGGTTACATCAATTACATAATAATAGACGGCCTCCGGACAGGGTTTACCATCACTGTTTCCGGCCCATTTTCCGCTAAGTCCGCTGAATTCTCCTACCTGTTGCCCCCAGCGGTTATAAATTCTTGCCTTAAGATCAGAAACACCTTTTGTCACCAGCTCAAATTCATCGTTTGCCCCGTCACCGTTAGGAGAAAATACATTGGGAATGATGAGCTCGAATTCATCGTACACAATAATGGTTACTGAAGAAGTATCTGTACATCCGAAACTATCGGTTACAATCAGTGTTACCACATAAGTGCCTGCTGAATCATATTGGAATGCCGGCTCAAATCCTGTGGAAGTTCCTCCATTGCCCGAATTCCATTGGTAAGTTAATCCTGTTCCGGTGGAGTTGTTTACCGCAGCCGTATTAAAGATAACGAGTCCCGATGAGGGTGACATAAAGAAAGATGCATTTGGAGCGGTTGAGTTTACCGCATTTACCGTATCTGTATCCGAACATCCGTTTTGTGTAACGGTTAAAATATACGTTCCCGGCTGATCAACAGTGGGAGTAGTGGAAGTTCCGCCACTTACAATATTTCCGTTGGAAGTGGTCCAGTTATAGGTTGCACCACCTGTCGATCCTGTACCATCCAGCTGGGCTGTATTTGGAATGCAACCAATAGTAACATCATTTCCGGCATCGGCATTGGGTAAAGCGTTTACTACAATTGAAATGGTATCTGCATCTCCGCACGAGCCGGGAATGGTATAAATGATTTGATGTGTTCCCGCACCGGCAACTGCAGGATCAAATGTTCCTGTTGTTCCGTTGGTAATACCTGTTCCTGTCCATGTTCCTCCTCCGGTTGCCGCAGTTAATGTAACGGCCGGGGCATTAGCGCAGAATGGGCCTGCAGGAGTGATGGTGGCATCGGTGGTGGTATTCACGGTTATAGTAATTTGTTCAGTAGTTTCACAAACTGCCGAGAAGAAAATATCATCTATTCCAAAATCGTTTCCGCCCAGCGAGGTGTTTTGATTCACAATACATATGGTAGCTACTGTATCTGATCCCGAATTCCATGTGGCAAAAAATTCTGTCCATGTATTCGTGGTATTGGGAGCAGAAAACGGTGTGCTGAGTGTGTTTCCGTTTATGCTGAATTGCAATAAAGCCAAACTTCCCGTATTGAATGAACTTACCCATGTGGAGAAAACATAATCAGTGTTGGGTTGTACAACAATAGTTTGACACCAAACATCATTACCGGGTGTGCCTGCTCCGTTTACGATCAATAAATTTCCTATACCTGTAGTGTGGTCTCCTGCAGATGTCATTCCACCGTTCCAGGTAGAAACCTGCGGGCCTGTTGCTACCCAATATTCACCCTCACCACCATTTGGCGGAGGTGTAAAGGTATAATCGCTGCTGAACCCGGTATTGCCTGATTCAAAATCTCCATTGGCCACTGAATTTACACTCACCGTATATCCTGTAACTGTATACGTGATAGTTGAATTCGGACAAACTGTTTGAGAGGCAGCCGTAGTATCCGTTAAACCGGTAGAAGGACTCCATGAATAATAGTCGGCACCGCTTACACTGAATGTAACACAATCACCAATACATATAGAAGTATCATTACTAACGGTTAGCGGACCAGGTGTGGTAACATTAACGGTTACAGTATCTGCATCCGTACAGTTTCCTATAGTTAACGTAAGAATGTAATTGGTAGTAGATGTAGCAGAGGTAACAGGATTTAAAACCGTAGCGCTGCTCAGTCCTGTGGCAGGAACCCAAACCGGTGTTCCGGTTCCGGTAGCATTAAGTGTAGCTGACTGCCCGTTACAGAGATAAACATCTCCACCGGCATTGGCTATTGGTGCAGCACTAACGGTTACCGCCACTGTGCTGCTGGCCGAACAAGTTCCCTGTGTTATAGTTACCGTATAGTTTCCGCTTTCTGCAGAAGTAGCAGGATTGATGGTTGGGTCTTCTGCTGAAGAGGTGAAACCGTTAGGCCCCGTCCACGAATAAGTGGCACCGGCAACAGTATTAGCTGTCAGATTTAACGCTTGTCCCTCACAAACCGGGCTGTTACTTCCGGCTGTTGCGGTGGGAGCAGGGTTTACTACTATTGTTTCGGTATCACTGCTTCCGCATGAGCCGGAGATGATATAGGTAACTGTCCAGCTTCCGCTTCCTGCTATGGATGGATCGAATGATCCTGTAGCCGCATTAATGCATGCCCCACAGGTGGCGCTCCAGTTTCCTCCCGCGGTGGCGGCTGTTAAAATTGTGGCCGGATCAGTGGAACAGAATGGCCCTGCAGGAGTAATCGTAGCATCGGTTGTAGCAGTCACCACTACGTTAGTTGTGGAAACCGAACTGGTACATCCGTTAAGAGTTATGGTTAATGAATAGTTTCCTGCATTAACAGCAGTTGCTCCGGGAATAGTGGGGTCTTCTGAGGTGGAAGTAAAACCATTCGGGCCGGTCCAGCTGTATGTGGCTCCGGGAACGTTATTTCCATCAAGGTTTATGGTTTGTCCTGTACATACAGGTGTGTTGCTGGAAGCCGTTGCAGTTGGTGCGGCATTAACTGTAACAGTTACAGTAGCAGTGGCATTGGCGCAGGGGGCTGTTCCGGTAACAGTGTAAGTATAAACACCCGCAGTGTTGGTTCCGGGAGTAAAGGTTCCTAACGATCCGCCCGTTAAAGCAGATGGGCCGGTCCAGCTTCCACCGGCAGAAGGAGTTCCGCCAAGTGAACTGAAAAGATTTACAGCTGCCCCGTTTGAACAAACCGTAATGGTTCCGTTGGTTCCTGCGTTGGGGGCTGTATTTTCAGTAACAGTTACAGTAGCAGTAGCATTGGCGCAAGGAGCTGTTCCCGTAACGGTATAGGTATATACACCGGGAGCACAGGTGGCAGGATTATAGGTTCCTAACGATCCGCCCCCAAGCGCAGAAGGGCCTGTCCATGTTCCACCGGCTGATGGGGTTCCGCCCAGAGAGCTGAATAAATTGGCAGACGCACTGTTTGAACAAAATGTAGCCGTTCCGTTGGTTCCGGCATTGGGTGCGGTATTTACAGTTACAGTAACTGTTGCTGTTGCATTGGCGCAGGGAGCAGTTCCCGTAACAGTATAAGTATAAGTTCCTGCGGTATTGGTTCCGGGAGTAAAGGTTCCTGACGATCCCCCTGTTAAAGCAGAAGGGCCGGTCCACGTTCCTCCGGCATTTGGAGTTCCTCCAAGCGAACTAAAGAGATTCACCGCGGCTCCATTGGAACAAACGGTGATAGTTCCGTTGGTTCCGGCATTGGGCGCTGTATTTTCTGTTACAGTAACCGTTGCTGTTGCATTCGGACAGGGAGCTGTTCCGGTAACGGTATAAGTATATACACCGGGAGCACAGGTGGCAGGATTATAAGTTCCTAACGATCCACCCCCAAGCGCAGAAGGGCCTGTCCAGGTTCCGCCTGCTTGTGGAGTTCCTCCCAGTGAGCTGAATAAATTAGCTGATGCACTGTTTGAACAAAATGTAGCCGTTCCGTTGGTTCCGGCATTGGCAGCTGTATTTACAGTTACGGTAACAGATGAAGGTGCGCTGGAGCATCCTCCCACAGTTGCTGTTACAGTATAAACTCCTGCATTGGCTGTAGTAGCGCCTGCAATGGAGGGATCTTCGGCAGAAGAAGTGTATCCTCCGGGCCCCGTCCACGAATAGGTAGCACCCGGAATAGTGTTAGCAGTAAGATTAATGGTCTGTCCTTCGCAAACAGGACTGTTTGATCCGGCAGTAACAACAATTGCGGCAGGTTGTGTAATGGTAACGGTATTAACAGAAACACATCCGTTGTTGTCTGTAACGGTCACCGTATAAGTGTCGGCAGGCAATCCGGTTACGGTATTTGGCCCTGCAACGTTATTTGTAGAAGAAACGGTTGTTCCTCCTGAGTTCACCCAAACATAATCCCAGGGTGTTGCAGTATTGGTAGGAGTAGCAGTGGCTGTTCCGTCTGAAGCGCCAAAACAACTTACGTTGGTGGAAGTCATAGTGGGTGGCCCGCAGCAATTCATAATGGCATTCATAGTGTAATTGGGATCGCCAGCACAGGCGGGTGAAGTCCATGATCCCGATTCTCCGTCAGCTAATGTGTTGATCGTTATATCGAGACTTTGCCCGGGAACACAGGCGGCATTTGCAGTTAACGTAATACAAAAATTCCAGGTACATGCTCCGTTGGTAGCATCTCCGAAATTATTTCCCGGGTTGGCATCAGCATCTCCCAGGTATTCGAAGAAAAATCCGGGGCCATAGGTATTTCCTGTTGCAGAACTGGTAACAGAATTATACCATCCCCATGTTCCGTTGGCCGGGTTTCCGGGTCCGGGTGGATCGTAAGGACATTGTGCCGGTGGTGTGGCAACCAACGATGCAAGGTTCCATCCTGCTCCAAAAGTATATTGTATACCATGAAGCCAGTTTTGCGACACTTCTGTGTAGCTGGTAACATTATAACAAAATGTAACTGTTTGTCCCGGAAGATAGGTTCCGTTTACAGGTGCCGGAGTAGCAGTAAAAGTGGCCGTTTGCAAACAGTTGTTGCAGTCCACATCATTATCTACGTTAAGAGTAAAAGTTCCTGTTGCGGTAGTGGTGTTTCCGCTTACCTGGATATAGTAGGTGGCGCCCGGGGTAATGGATCCGATGGTTAGCGACAGGTTTCCCGCAGCAGTTCCTATTCCACAATCTATTCCCGTAAGTGCTCCACAGGTTCCGGTCCATACTCCCACATTGGGGTTGGCAAAAGTGGAAGTGATATTAATATTTAATACTGTTCCGGTAGCTACGAAACTATACCAAACATCAATGGCAGGTGCCTGCATATTGGTTCCTACCGAACAACCTATCATATACGGGTAGGGAACACTGGGTGTTCCGTTTACTGTTGTTCCGGCTTGTGTAACAACTGCACCATTTCCACTGGGACAAGCCGCTGGTGTGGGCAACGATCCAAGGCTGGTGGCGGTATTACAATTGTCGTTGGCGGGTTGTGCCAAAACCGGGCTAAATGGAATGGCAATCAGCGCAAGTATTGGTAAAATCTTTTTCATATTCATTTTTTTCAGATTCATAAATTATTTTGTGGCCGTTTGAGGGGAAAATAATTGCACCAGTTTTCCGTCTGTACTTAAAACATACACCGGTTCTTTATATCCTTCCGGCAGCGATTCAGGATATTGAGAAAGATCAATGTTTTTACCCTGTGCCTTTAACTCTTCAGCAGAATAGAGAATAATAGTCCCCTGGTTATCGAAATTTAACACTCTCCGTGTGTTTCTTAACCGGTAAATATCCATATCGGCTTCACAAACTGCTTTAAAAAGTTTTTCTTCTATGGGATCGCCATAGGTGAAAGGTGGGATAGTAAAGGTTGACGGATCGGTTTGGGCATTCGAATTTACCGGGGCAAATACGAAAGCTGCTGAGAGCAGAAGGAAAGTAAAAATGGTTCTGATTTTCATAGCAGATGAGTTTATATTAAATGGACGCATTTCAGGTACTTTGGTTGCATACAAAATCTTTCCAAAAACGGTAAAAGGGTGGTTTTTATCTAAAACGGTTAAATACCCTGACGAGTTGCCTGTGTTGATCATCAAAAATTATTGTAGTGCCTGTTCAGCTTTTTAAAGGATTAGCCGTTTTTATTTTTAATTTTGATCCTGTTTTTTTTAACAATTATGTTTGAAAATTTATCCGAAAAACTCGACCGGGCATTTAAAGTGCTCAAAGGCCAGGGAAAGATCACCGAGATCAACGTTGCTGAAACGCTGAAAGAAGTAAGGCGCGCCCTGTTAGATGCTGACGTAAACTTTAAAACTGCAAAAGAATTCACCGATCGTGTGAAAGAAAAAGCATTGGGACAAAATGTTCTCACCTCAATTTCTCCTAACCAGTTGCTCGTAAAAATCACACATGATGAACTGGCGGAGTTGATGGGGACGGAGAAGTCGGAGATTAATCTTTCAGGTAGTCCTGCAGTTATCCTGATGTCGGGCTTGCAGGGTTCTGGTAAAACTACCTTTTCGGGAAAGCTGGCTAATTTTTTAAAAACAAAACGGGGAAGAAGAGTTTTACTGGTGGCATGTGACGTGTATCGTCCTGCTGCGATCGACCAGTTGCATGTATTGGGAAAACAACTCGAAATTGATGTTTTTTCCGACCGTGATGAAAAAGATCCGGTAAAGATTGCCAATAAAGCTATTGTATTTGCACGATCAAATAGTTTCAACACAGTTATCATCGATACCGCGGGACGGTTGGCAGTGGATGAAGAAATGATGCGCGAGATTGAAGCAGTGAAAAAATCAGTTCAGCCATCAGAAACATTGTTTGTAGTGGATTCGATGACGGGACAGGATGCAGTAAACACAGCTAAAACATTCAATGAGCGAATTGATTTTGACGGAGTAGTGCTTACCAAACTTGATGGTGACACACGGGGCGGTGCGGCTCTTTCGATTAAATCGGTGGTGAATAAACCGATTAAATTTATCGGTACAGGTGAAAAGATGGAAGCGCTGGATGTTTTTCACCCCAGTCGTATGGCCGACCGTATTTTGGGAATGGGAGATGTGGTTTCTCTTGTTGAACGTGCACAGGAACAATTCAGTGAAGAGCAGGCAAGAAAACTGCAGAAAAAAATTGCCAAAAATCAGTTTGATTTCAACGATTTTTTTGAACAGTTGCAGCAAATCAAAAAAATGGGAAATGTAAAAGACCTGATGGGAATGATTCCAGGAATGGGAAAAATGATGAAGAATGTAGATATCAGCGATGATGCTTTCAAATATATCGAAGCCATTATTCAGTCGATGACGCCAAAGGAAAAAATCAACCCCGATATCATCAACGGCAGTCGCAGAAAAAGAATTGCAGACGGAAGCGGAACTTCTATACAGGAAGTAAACAAGCTGATGAAGCAATTTGAAGATACCCGGAAAATGATGCGTATGATGGGAGATAAAAAAAACATGATGAACATGATGCGCCAGATGAAAAATATGCCGAGATAGAGGTAGGAAGGGATGGAGTTATTAAGGTATGGAGAGTAAATATAAACACCCAGCTTCTTAATAACTTAATAACTCTATCCCTACCCATCAATCCCTGCAATTAAACTGCAGTTCTGCTTTTCTGTTCATGGTATAGGAATCAGAATGAACGAATTCTCCTTTTGTTTTATCAAATCGTACAGTTCCCATATTAATTTCATCGAAACATGATTTATCTTTTTTTACCATTTCAATTTCCATGTCAATTTTTTTTCTCCCTGTAAGAGTTTCGTGCAGATGAGTGTCGATATATATGATTTTGGTAACAAATCCCGGTTTGCTGATTTCTACCCGGTATTTTTTTTCTGTATCCAGCCAGCAATGAATATTTCCTGAAGTGAAATCGAAACATAAACTATCTTCGAAAAAAAATTTTACTGAACAGTTTTTCGCAGATGAATTATCTTCCGTTATTTTCATTTTCAGTCCCACTGGCGATGCTTTTGAAAACAGTACAACATGAAAGGCAGTTGCCAGTAACAGAAAAACCGGGTATTTGAAAATATGTTTCATTTGTTTATTTATACTCTTTTTTGTTACATGCTGTTTCAGAAAGAGATATAAATCACTTTATATAAGATAAAAAATCCTGTTTTTGCGTATTTTGTTATAGGTAAAAATGCGTAGAAAAAAAATGCCTCCCGAATTTTCAGGAGACACTCTTTTCCCACTTCACACCACCTTGCTTTATTTGATAATAAATGTAATCGGTGCTACTCTCATTGGCCCGGTAGGCCCGGTGGCATCAGCCGTAAATGTTACTGTCATTCCCGAACGGAGATTACGCATGGTTTGTTGTTGTGATGCATCAGGTTTTCCGTTGGCGAGATTGAATGTTACGGGGTTTCCGTTTATAGTTATTCTCATTTTACAGTTACTTACTGAAAATCTTATTTTACTTCTGTCAAGAGGAATAGATTCGTCATAATTGGCACGTAGTCCAACCAGGCTTCCTGATATTATTTGTGATACAGTAACTGTTCCTGCATCCGAACTCAGGTCGCCATAAAAAAGCTGAGGTTTGGGTAATTTTTTAACCAGGAAGGTCGGGCCTTTTAATGTTTGATTTCCTTTTTCTGATCGTGCTGTTATGGATGAAGCAATTTTTTGCCCGATTTGCCGTCCATCCATCCGCACTTTAAATTTTCCTCCTCCTAACGGGGTGACAATTGCCCCTGATACATTTAATGAAATGTCTTCCTGGGGAAACCCGGATGCAGCTGCTGAGAAAGTATGATCGTAACCGGCATAAATAATGGTAAGGTCTTCGTTCGAAACAGTTCCGGAAGGAGCACCAACTTCATAATAGTAGTGAAACGGTTTCCATTTTTCTATGCCATTTTCTTTTACCGAAATTTCACCATATACATTATATTCTCCCGGTTGTGTTGCTTTCACGGGGAGTTTTCCTGTGATTTCTTTCCAGTTTGATTTTATGGAATCATTTACACCATATCTTATTTTCGGAACATCATTCGTGTCCCATGCAGCTACCAGGATATTTATATCCATCGAATCACCAACATTCAGGTAGCCCGAACGTGCAAACGACATGGGTTCTATTTTATTAACATGGTAGGGCTGAACTTTCACTCTCGAAAGAAGAATTTCCAGTGCCTGTACTTCACTCATCCGTACATCGTTAGACAAAGCTGTAAATAAAGCTGCTGCTGCCACTACCGGTGAATGGTCGAATGTTCCTATTTGCCAGTCTACCTCTTCCTCGTAGTCTTTTAGTTTTTCAGGAAGAGTAAGCGTGCGGTAAATGGCGCGCATCCTGTCACGGTCTTCTGAATATACGTTTGCAGCAAGTTCTTTTTCCAGTGAAGCGGAATCACTAACGTTTTGTGGATTATAGTTGTATTTTTTTCCGGCATATTCGTATTCTGCTACTGTTTTCATCAGCTGGTCGCGCAGGGAGTGGATTTTATTTCTTATTTCCGCCCCATTGTTAAATCCTTCCGAACCGGGTTCGCCTCCAAACAAACGGGTAGCCGCATCATAATCATCTTTCGACTGAACATCCATCAGGCTGGAGGTAATAAAGCGCATATTCTTTTCGTCTGCTGTCACAAAATCTTTTCCTTCCACTTCATTCAGCATTTTGTTTTTGCAGTCGATGTTCAGGAATTTGTCGGTTTCAAAAATCAACTTTCTTACTTCCATAGCCTTTTTCTGCCAGGGAATAACTTTCGAATCGTTTTCTTTTATCTTTCCCAGCAATTCTGCTGCCCTTCTCTGGTCGAAATCTGACATGATATTATCACTTTTATCAATAAGCACTTTGTTGTTCTCCATTAATTTGGAGTCGAGTTTTACAAAGGCATTGATGATTTCTTTCGACACATTGAGTGCGAGTAGGGCGGTGAGCACAAGATACATCATTCCGATCATCTTCTGCCTGGGTGTTTCTTTTCCTCCTGCCATGGTGTTCAGTTTTGTTTCATTCGGAAATTTTCCGGATGAAGGGTGAATACTCCGTTAGTTGGAACAAGCAGGAAAAGCCGGCTTTGGCGCTTGGTTCAACAGGTAAATACAGGCGGGATAAAAAAGGAACAGGAAAAAGCGAATTATTTTTCAGCTATCCCGTAACAAAAATATTTCCAGGTGCGTGGACAAATAGTATTCAACAGGATATGATCGATAGTGGTAAGCAGGTTTCGTTGTTTTTCATTTCTTCCCATCGTGCCGAGTATGCCCGAAGTTTTTAGCGTAACATTTTTGAATTCCTTCATCAGCTCACTTGTTTCGCGGAGGGAAATATAGCGCCAGTCGGAAGCCCATTTCACATATTTTTTTCTAAGGTGCCGGTGAAGCGATGATCCTTTAAGATTTTCGGCAAATAATAATTTTCCTCCCGGCTTCAATGCTTTGTAGATTTCATGAAAAACCTTTTTCTGTTTCTCATAATTTCCTCCATGCCCGATCCCGCCAATGATGGATTTAAAAACCACCAGGTCGAAATGATTTTCAAAAGGAATGTTTGAGGCGTCTATGTCTGTGTAAGTGATTTTTTGTTGAGTGGAGTATTTCTGATGAAGCGGGGAAGCGGTAATAAGAGTGTCTTTGAAATCAGAACAGGTTACTTCTTTTCCTTTCATCGCCAGCCATAATGAAAGCCCTCCTTCTCTCGCCCCCAGTTCAAGAGCGTTGTGTATGGCATTCCACTCCACTTTGTTTTCCCAAAAATGCAATGCCCTGCTCCAGGCTTTTACATCCCATTGAATAATATCATCGAGTAGCTGTTGTTCCACTTTTTTAATATAACTTCTAAAGATACTCAGTGGAAGGAAGACAGCAAAAAAAAGATGGTTTACGAGATAATCAGCGAACGCATGGAAAGCGAACCCATACTGGTTCTTTCATTGAACCATGAAATTTTTTCGTTTACCTGTTTTAAAGAAAGGGAGTAGAGCAGGGGAAGGTAATGTTCATTACTGGGAACGGCCAATTGCGCACTTTTTCCCAGTTTTTCATAATGAATCACCGCATCATGATCGCCTTTTTCCACCAGGGTTTTTATAATGTTGTCAAATTCTACCGCCCAATCGTAAGCCTTTTCGCCCCACTGAATAAGCCCGAGATTATGAACGATATTTCCGCTGCCGATAATCAACACTCCTTTTTTTCTGAGTGCCAGCAATTCTTTTCCTAATTCATAATGCCAGCGGGCATCTTTGGTGTAATCGATACTTAATTGAAAAACGGGAATATCTGCTTTGGGAAACATGGGGAGCAACACCGACCAGGTGCCGTGATCAAGTCCCCATTCGTGGTCGGATATCACCGAGGTTTTTGTCACCAGCTTTTTGGTTTCCTCTGCCAGTTCGGGAGCACCGGGAGCCGGGTATTCCGTTTTAAAAAGTTCTTCGGGAAATCCGCCAAAATCGTGAATGGTGGGAGGTTTGGCCATAGCAGTTACCCGCGTACCGTTAGTTTCCCAGTGGGCGGATACACAAAGAATGGCTTTTGGTTTTGTAATTCCTGCAGCTATTTCTTTCCATTTTTTATTGTATTCGTTTTCCCTGATGGCGTTCATGGGATTTCCATGGCCCACAAATAGCACCGGCATCAGTTTTTCTTCTTCGGGAAGGCCGGAAAATTGGCTGGCAAATGTTTTCAGGTTCATAAGGGCAACACAGGTTAAAGAAGAATTAATAATAAATTTTCTTCTGTTCATACATTTCAAATATAGAAAAAGAAAAGGGAGTAATTATAAGCATTTACTCCCTTTGCCTTCATCCTTTCCTTACCAACTGCACTTCGGCATTTATTTTTACTTCCTCACTTACCAAAACACCACCGGTTTCCAGTGCAGCATTCCAGTTGAGGCCCCAGTCTTTGCGATTGATTTTTCCACTCACAGAAAATCCCGCTTTCTCATTTCCCCACGGGTCTTTATTGATACCACCGAATTCCACATCCAGTAAAACTTCACGTGTTACGCCTTTAATAGTAAGGTCTCCTTTCAGTATAAAATTTCCATCTTCATTTTTTTGAAACGAGTGGCTTTTGAAAATAATTTCCCTGTGGTTTTCTGCGTCCAGGAAATCGGCACTTTTCAGGTGGTTGTCGCGGTCGGTGTTGTTGGTAAATACAGAAGAGGCATCAATTGTTGCTACAATTTCCGATTCAGAGAAATCCGTTTCTCCTGTTTTTGAAGTAATATCAAATTTTCTGAACTCACCTTTCACGTTAGTGATCATAAGGTGCTTTACTTTAAAAAGTAATTCGCTGTGCGATGGATCAACTGTCCATACGGCCACAGATTTTTTTTCGAGTGTTTCCATTTTGTTTTGTTTTTAGGGCAGGCTCCTGCCATTTGTTTTATTTTCAGATCAAAGATATACATAATTAATGTATATACAATAATTGTTTCAATCAAATTCTTCTGTTTCAATATAAATCATTGATAAACAATTAGATATATTTTATGTTTTTTATGTAAAATCCACACTGGTTTGTTAATTATCCCTAATTTTTTCAACAGGATAACCTTTGAATGGAAACTTCGTTTAACTTTGAATCACAAAGTACTTTTAATATGAGTGAACAGGAACAACATTTGCAGGACCTCAAAGAGATCAGGAATCTCATGGAGCGTTCATCGCGTTATCTTTCGCTAAGCGGGCTTTCGGGAGTCTTTGCCGGAGTTTATGCATTGGTGGGCGCCTACTTTGCATGGGGTGAGATGAACTCCTGTAAAGAATATTACGAAAGCAAATTGTATATCTCCACTATTGATTATGGAGAAGTATGCGGAAGAAATTCGGAACAGCTCGACCGTAATCTCATTACTATTGCCTTGCTGGTGCTGGGCGCAGCATTGATTACCGGGTTTATTTTCTCATGGGTAAAAGCCAAAAAAGAAAATGCAGGCCTGTGGGATGCTTCTGCACGCAGGTTGCTGCTTAATCTTTTTATTCCTTTAATTACCGGTGGATTTTTCTGCATGGTGTTAATGCATTATAACGTATTTGGGCTTATAGCACCGGCAACACTTATCTTTTACGGACTTGCACTGGTCAATGCCTCAAAATACACTTTTAATGATATCCGTTTTCTTGGTGTGGCAGAAATCATTCTGGGCCTTGTGGCCAGTTTTTATATCGGTTACGGAATTATTTTCTGGGCTATTGGTTTCGGAGTGTTGCATATTATTTACGGATCGGTAATGTATTTTAAATACGAAGCGAAAAAAACGATTACTGAAAAGCACGAATAAAAATGGAATTTCTCGACCGGTTTAATAAATCATTCGAAAGTAAAGCAAGACTGGGAATCATGTCGGTTTTGGTGGTAAACGATTGGGTGGAGTACAGTACGTTAAAAGATGTGCTGCAGCTTACAGATGGAAACCTGGCGAGCCATATTGCTGCATTGGAAAAATCGGGATATATAGAAGTGAAGAAACAATTCATAGGAAGAAAGCCGCAAACCACCTACCGCGCCACACGACAGGGAAAAAAAGCTTTCACCGACCACCT
>JBMORL010000041.1:0-2178 GCA_049322335.1 Bacteroidota bacterium | reverse complement strand
TACACGGAAGAATTACTTTCATTATAGGAATATTGAAAAACCGGATTAAAGTTTCCTCTTAGGGAAATATGTTTGTTTAATTTATACTGGAGATTAATCCCACCGCTGTGCAGGATGGTAGTGTAGCTGAACAAGTTTAAGAGGTTGTTTTCGTCTTTTCGGTAAAAAAGCCCGGCTTTTATTTTTTTGCCGATCTGATGGTCGGTTTTGATCTCATAACGAAAATTATCGCTTCGCATAAATCCTACACCGTAGCTTCTGAAAAAAGGATCAACCCAGCGACCACTGAATGTTATCGTTGATTTTATTTTTGCCAATGAAAAAATCGCTTTTCCCATCGCGGCATTGGAGCGGAACGGTGAAAAAAGCTGGTTCAGGTTGGAATTTGTAGTGTCGGATTCATCATGGAGTGGTCTGATAGAAGATTTTCCGTATACGAGATTTAAAGTGAACCATTTTTTAACCTGATAACTTCCATCCAGTTCAATCACTACATTATGTTCTTTAGGCGTATGGTTGTTGATAACGGTCTGCGTACTGTCGTAGTAATAGGATTGCTGGCCGATGGCGTATAAGGCTCCGATAAAAATATGATCGCCCTCTTTTTTTCCTATACCGGCTTTTCCGCTGATGATGCGCCTGCCTTGCTGTAAATTATTAAAATCGAAAAAATTAAAGAGGTTTTGGGTGTTTTGCAGGTTGTTTTGGATGATATTATTGGTAAAAAGAAGGTTGTTGATAGTGGTTCCGGCAGTAAAAGCGTAAAAACGGTTGTTGTTTTCGTATTCAAAATTGATTCCTTTTACCGGGATGTTGTTGACTAAAAAAGTGGAATACGATGGATAACACAATCCCACATCGAGTTTTCTCACATGCGAAAACCATTTTTCGATTTTGTTACGGTAAATAAGCGAATCGGTATTAATTAATGAGTTGGGATCGGGATGGGATAGCTGGCCGGACAGTTTTTTTAAGTGATCAATTTCGTTGGTTATATTTTCTGCTTGGGATTGCAGTTCAGAGTATCTGCCCTGAATACTGTCACGGTAATGGGAATAGATTTGCTCATATTGCGCGGAATCTATCTCTAACGGGTTTTGTACATACGTAGTGGAGATCGAATCCGGTAAATCCGGCTGCAATGAATCAACGTTGATATTTTTCGCGGAAAGAAAATTCTGTTGGTAGTATTTTTTGAAATAGGAATCAATATTTGAGTTTACATGAGAAAAATATCCCAGCTTTTGTTGGTTGAGTTGATAATGCTTTTGGAGTTCGCTGATTTTTTTTGTGTATTTTTCTACTTGTGAAGTGGCTCGCTCGCGAAGACGTTGTTTATATGATTGAAGATCGAATGACACGCGGAAATAATTGTTCAGCCCGGTGATGTTTTTTAAGTCAGTATAAAAGAACGTGGCATTAAATGGAAGTTCCTTTACCAAAAAAGAAAAATTTCCTTCGGTTTTGAAATAACCGGAAGGGACAGTGAGATTTTGTGCGAACGGAATGTAGCCGTAATCATAGCCCAGGCTGATCTGCCCGCTGGGTAAAAACGAAAATTTGTTTTTTGTTTTCGTTGAATCTCCTGTACCGGCTATGGCTGCTTCCGTAGAGAGGACAAGCAGGCAGACCATAAAACTATGACCGGCAGTTAATTTCATTAAAAACGTTTCGAGTGGCTTAAATTTAGAGTAATTTTTGTATTGACAACGGTGTCTTCATAAGTTTTTCTTCCTAAAGTTTAGTCCTGCTATTTTGACATACGTATTTTTACGTAATACTTTTTACTGTTCTGCCGTTTATTAACCCTCTTGACATACAGGCAAACAGTCCGGCAAAACTCTCGTAGAACTGAAATAATTATTAAAAATGGTTCGATATTCAGACCTGTTGGTCATTCACCCGATCTGATTTTTTGTTGCAGTTCGATTTACGTCACCTTCCGTCAACCAAAGGCGATCCGGTTTCCTGTTAAATCTACGGGAGTGCCATAAAATCAATCGCTTACCTGAGCGGAAAACAGGTTAGATAATTTGGAGTGGCGGTTAACCTAAGGGGACGGACTGGTTTTGCCGGGGATTTTCCATCATTGCTTTTTCCCTGAAAAATCAGGGGTTTTAAGAGGGTGTGGTGGTTTTTTTCTGAAAAAGCCGGTTAGATGCAAAATCCGGTGTTTTA
>JBMORL010000040.1:0-19792 GCA_049322335.1 Bacteroidota bacterium | reverse complement strand
TCTCGATAAATCCATAAGACAATTAGGATATAATCCACATTCTTTCGAAGAAGGGTTAAAAATTATCGATGATCAGCTCAAAACAAATAAATAATTTCCCGTTTCAAAAACTTCATTAATTTTAAGCGCTTAAAAAAATTCTATGTCAAATTCAGAATCATGGGGATCAAGGGTCGGGCTCATTCTTGCTATGGCAGGAAATGCTGTCGGCCTCGGTAATTTCCTTCGTTTTCCTGTACAAGCCATTCAGAATGGTGGTGGCGCATTTATCATTCCTTATCTCGTTTGCTTTTTGCTGATGGGAATTCCACTGCTTTGGGTAGAGTGGAGTATGGGTCGCTTCGGTGGAAATCGCGGACACCATTCCACGCCATTCATCACCGGCAGTATGTCTAAACAGGCCTTCTGGAGATACATAGGCGTATTCGGAATTTTTACCAATCTTGCCGTGGCTGCCTATTATTGTTACCTCGAATCATGGACACTTTCTTATACCTACCATTCTGTTGTAGGAACCTTTGACGGAATGTCGCCCGATAAAGTAGGTTCTTTTTTTGATGATTATGTAACGCTTGTAAGTCCTTCCGAACCCATCTTCTGGTGGATAGTTTGCCTCTTCCTTAACACATGGATTCTTTCCCGCGGATTAAGCGGTGGAGTGGAAAAAGTAGCTAAAATAGGAATGCCGTTATTGATTATGTTCGGAATTGTACTTGCTTATTTTGCTATGACATTAACCGCAGGAGAACATGGCGCTATAAACAGTGGATCGATGGGACTGAATTTTCTTTGGGAACCTAAAATGACTATGAGTGATCCCGAGACAGGAGAAACATATTATACATTGTTAAATCCTGATGTATGGCTGGCAGCTGCCGGACAGATTTTCTTCACTCTTTCATTGGGAATGGGGTCTATTCACTGTTATGCATCTTATGTAAAAAAGAAAGATGATATCGCCCTCAATGCAATGAGTGCCGGCTGGATGAACGAATTTGTAGAAGTGGTTTTGGGAAGTGCCATCATTATTCCTATCGCCATCGGGTATCTTGGAATTGAACAGGTAGTTGAGCTCACTAAAAATGGCGGACTCGGATTAGGATTCCGCACCCTTCCGTATCTCTTCGAGCAGTGGGGCCCGGCATTGTCGGTAATATGTGGAGTAATGTGGTTCGGGTTGCTGTTCTTTGCAGGAATTACATCTTCACTCGCTATGGGAACTCCCTGTATGGGATTCATGCAGGACGAATTCGGATGGAGCCGGCAAAAAGCAGCATGGTCTTTCGGATTGGTGGTGCTGATTCTGGGATTGCCCTGCGTTTACTTTTTTGAATATGGCGTTTTTGATGAATACGATTATTGGGCAGGAACGTTCTCCTTAGTCGTCTTCGCTTTATTCGAAATTATTCTCTTTGCCTGGATTTTCGGAATGAATAAAGGATGGAAAGAAATTACCGATGGCTCTGATATTAAAGTGCCCACTATTTTCAAATTCATTATCAAATATGTTACACCGTTGTTTTTATTGGCGGTATTCATCGGAAGTATTCCTACAATCATGAATAAAATTACCAATAAGGAATTATACGAAAAAATTGCAGAAACCACCGATCCGGATGCATTGCAAAAACTAAATGATACTTTGCTTTTTGTAAACGGATCACGTTTATTCCTGCTCGCACTTTTCCTCGGAATTTGTTACCTCGTTTACATAGCTTATAAAAAACGCTTAAGAGAAGGGAGATTTATATGAGTACCGTTGCTTTAACATTAATGATTTGTACTTACGTGGTGGTTACCGGGTTCACACTTTATTATTTCATAAAAGTGTTAAAAACCCCGTCAAAACCCGAAGAAGATTCTTTTTCAGAAAACGACAACGAACAGCGCTAAACTATGCCTCTCTGGAAAGATTTCTTTACCTTTTCACGAAGGGAAAGATCGGGAATTTTGGTTTTGCTCTCTTTGATCCTGCTTGTATTCACCGCCAATCAGCTGGTAGGTGTGTTTTATCAAAACAATATCCCGGCCGATTTCACCGCTTTCGAAAAAGATATTGAAGAATTCGAAAAAGGTGTTCTGCTTGATTTGGCAGAGAACAAAAAATCTGAAAAAAATAATTCCCCGAAAATTCCCCCGAAAAAAAAGCATGTTCTTCATGCCTTCAATCCCAATACAGTTTCACGCGATGAATTACTCGAAATGGGATTTTCTTCCAAAACCTCATCTGTAATTGTAAATTTCAGAAACAAAGGAGGGAAATTTTATGAAAAAGAAGATTTCCAAAAAATTTATGGCATCACCGATTCGGTTTATGCAGCAGTTATTGATTATATAACCTTGCCCGAAGAGTTGAATATTGCAGAAAAAAAAGTAAACAGCTCATCTCCGGAAATAATCAATCTCAATACGGCTGATACCACTATGCTGAAATCACTTCCCGGAATAGGAAGCAAACTGGCCGGAAGAATAATTGTTTTTCGCAATGCGCTGGGTGGATTTTATTCCATAAGTCAGCTAAGTGAAGTATATGGGCTAAAACCGGAAGTAATTGAAAACAATAAACATCAACTGGCCGTTTCCGGTGAAGTGAAAAAAATCAATATCAATTCCTGCACCGCAGAAGAACTGAAAAAGCATCCTTATATCGGTAAATGGAATATCGCCAATGCCATTGTTAATTATCGCCAGCTGCACGGTGCGTATAAAACCGTTTCAGATGTTAAAAAAACTGATTTGGTGAATGAGGATTTATACCCTAAACTTGCACCTTATTTGTCAGTAGAATGAACCTCGGGGAACGCCTCAAAAAAACTATCCGCGATATTCCGGATTTTCCCAAACCCGGAATTTTATTTAAGGATATTACACCTATACTTGAAGACGCTTCCCTCTCGGCCGATATAGTTGATTTTTTTGCAGATCACTTCAGTAAACTGGGAGTGGATGCTGTCGTTGGTGTGGAAAGCCGCGGATTTTTGTTCGGAATGCCCATCGCTATTAAAATGGGGAAACCTTTTATTACTGTACGCAAAAAAGGTAAACTTCCCTATAAAACAATTAACTATAAATACGACCTTGAATACGGAAGTGCTGAAGTGGAAATGCACGTGGATAGCATTAAACCGGGATGGAAAGTGGTCATACATGATGATCTGCTGGCTACCGGTGGAACCGCCTCCGCTGCAGCCGAACTGGTAAAAATGCAACACGCAGATGTTTTTGCTTTCGCTTTTTTGGTCGAACTGGGATTTCTTAACGGAAAAGAAAAATTGAATAAATACACCAATAATATCATTAACCTCGTTTCCTATTAAATTGAACGCTTTATGGAAGTAGCATTAACCGAAAATCAAACGATGATCGCACAAATGGTTCGCGATTTTACAGAAAAAGAAATTCGCCCCAACGTAATGAAATGGGACGAGTCACAGGAATTTCCGCGCGACCTTTTTCGCAAAGCCGGTGAATACGGAATCATGGGCGTGCTCGTGCCACAGGAATACGGTGGCTCCGGATTATCTTATTTCGAATACATCAAAGTGATCGAAGAAATTTCGAAAGTGTGCGGATCGATAGGATTAAGCGTGGCCGCTCATAACTCTCTTTGCACCAATCATATTCTTGAATTCGGAAACGAAGAACAAAAACAAAAATACCTTCCCAAACTCGCTACCGGTGAATTTTTGGGAGCCTGGGGATTAACAGAAGCCAATACTGGTTCTGATGCCATGCGAATGAAATGCGTGGCCAAAGAAGATGGTGATTACTATGTTATCAACGGAACAAAAAACTGGATCACTCATGGCATCTCTGCTGAAGTGTGCGTAGTGTTGGTTCGCACCGGTGATTTGCTCGACTCTCATGGAATTACCGCTTTTATAGTAGAAAGAAATACGCCCGGTTTCAGCGGAGGAAAAAAAGAAAATAAACTGGGAATGCGCGCCAGTGAAACGGCCGAACTTATTTTCGATAATTGCCGCATTCACAAAAGCCAGATGCTCGGAAAACCCGGAGAAGGATTTAAACAGGCAATGAAAATTCTGGATGGAGGAAGAATTTCCATCGGTGCATTGGCCCTCGGTATCGCCAAAGGTGCCCTCGAAGCTTCCATTAAATATTCAAAAGAACGTCAGCAATTCGGACAACCTATTTCCAATTTTCAGGGCATCGCTTTTAAACTGGCCGACATGGCTACCGAAATTTCTGCAGCCGAAATGTTGCTCTACCAGGCCGCTGATAAAAAGAACCGTAAAGAGAAAATGACCAAAGAATCGGCAATGGCAAAATATTATGCCTCAGAGGTTTCTGTTCGCGTTTCTACCGAAGCCGTACAAATTTTCGGAGGCTATGGCTATACCAAAGATTTCCCGGTAGAAAAATTTTACCGCGATTCTAAACTCTGCACCATTGGCGAAGGAACCTCTGAAATTCAGAAACTTGTTATTTCAAGGGAAATTTTGAAAGACTGAGTTGTTTTTCAATAAAAAAGTATAAATTTGCACCCCACTAAAAAAGGAAAAATATGCTGATTATACCCGTAAAAGAAGGCGAATCAATTGATAAAGCACTCAAAAAGTACAAAAAGAAGTACGAAAAAGTTGGTGTGGTAAAGCAATTACGCGAACGTCAGAATTTTACCAAACCTTCGGTAGCCCGCAGACAGGAAATTATCCGGGCAAAATACCGCCTCAAAATGCAACTTTCAGAACAATAAAAACTTTTTTTTACCAATAACGTAAAGGGAATTCCACCGGAATTCCCTTTTTTTATGTTCACAGAAAAATTCCTGCAATATCTGGCCACCGAAAAAAGGTATTCCCGACATACCATAACAGCCTATGCGGGCGATTTGAACGATTTCAAAACTTACTGCGAAACATCATATCAGATCGGCCATATTCATGAGGCCGGTCATTCTGTCATCCGTTCGTGGGTGGTTAATTTGATGGAAATTAAAATGTCGCCCAAAACCGTGAACCGAAAACTGACCGCACTAGCCACCTTTTATAAGTTTCTGAGAAAGATCAAGGTGCTGAAAAATAACCCTTTGTTGAAAGTTACTCATCCAAAAAACAATAAAAAACTTCCTGTGTTTATTGATAAAGGAAGAATGGAAGATTTACTTCAGAAAGTTGAATTTGAAAAAAGTTTCACCGGTCAGCGGGATAAACTTATTATCACCCTGTTTTATTCCTGTGGAATACGGTTGTCAGAGCTTATAAATTTGAAAACCAGTGATATAAATAAAAATAACATTAAAGTTTTAGGAAAAAGAAATAAAGAAAGAATTATACCCGTAAATGCATTCCTCCTTTGCCTGGTAAAAGACTATAACGATTTAAAAAACGAAACATTTCCGGCTTCAGAATGTGAATATCTTTTACTCACCGATAAGGGAGAAAAACTATATGAAAAATTTGTTTATAGAAAGGTAAATGAGTACCTTTCAAAAGTAACAAGTGTAAGTAAAAAAAGTCCGCATGTTATTCGCCATACTTTTGCCACTCACTTGTTAAATAACGGTGCCGACCTAAACGCAATCAAGGAACTATTGGGCCACGCCAATCTTGCTGCTACACAGGTCTATACCCACAATACAGTAGAAAAATTGAAATCAGTTTATCAACAGGCCCATCCGCTGGGCAGCTAAAAAGAAGGAGGAAACAATGAAAATCAACGTCCATTCCATTCATTTTGATGCCGATAAGAAGCTTATCGAGTTCATCAATGAAAAAGTAGTAAAGCTGGCAGGAATTCATGACCAGATAACTGTCGGAGAAGTGTATTTGCGCCTCGAAAAATCAAGCGCCAATGACAATAAAATAGCAGAAATTAAATTGCATGTGCCGGGAAAAGAACTCTTTGCCAAACGCCAATGTAAATCATTCGAAGAAGCAGTCGACTTATCGGTAGATGCACTCCGAAACCAAATCAAAAAATATAAGGGAAAACTCGTTAAATAATCCTGTTCATTTTTAGCCCCGCTCAAATCCTTGTGCGGGGCTTTTCTTTATCAAAAATTTCTTCCATTTTTTTTGTTCGCCCGAAAATGTTTTCTACATTTGCAATCCTTTTTCGAAAGGGTCTGTTTTATTTCTAACCGTAACCTCTGATTACCAATGAAATAAAATGGGAATGCCGGAGTAGCTCAGCTGGTAGAGCAGCTGATTTGTAATCAGCTGGTCGGGGGTTCGAGTCCCTTCTCCGGCTCAGCGAAAGTTCTTTAAAATATCGGGGACATACCAGAGTGGCCAAATGGGGCAGACTGTAAATCTGCTGATTAACTTCTTCGGTGGTTCGAATCCATCTGTCCCCACAATGGCAATTAAAATTATAAGCGGGAGTAGCTCAGTTGGTAGAGCATCAGCCTTCCAAGCTGAGGGTCGCGGGTTCGAGCCTCGTCTCCCGCTCAAAAAATTGGTTTTCTCATCAATGAAAGCTTCCACGTAATTGATGAAAAGCCGATGTAGCTCAGTGGTAGAGCACTTCCTTGGTAAGGAAGAGGTCAGGGGTTCAATCCCCCTCATCGGCTCTCACTGAACTTGAATTAGTAAAACAGAAAAGTAAAATAAATAACCCGTCCGCCACTGGCGCGACATAAAACAAACAGAAAATGGCAAAAGAAACATTCGACCGTTCCAAGCCACACGTGAATATCGGTACAATCGGACACGTTGACCACGGTAAAACTACTTTAACAGCTGCAATCACAACTGTTCTTGCTAACAAAGGTCTGGCTGAAAAAAGAGACTTTGCTTCCATCGACAACGCTCCGGAAGAAAAAGAAAGAGGTATTACTATCAATACTTCCCACGTTGAATATCAAACCAACAACCGTCACTATGCACACGTTGACTGCCCGGGACACGCTGACTATGTGAAAAACATGGTTACAGGTGCTGCCCAGATGGACGGTGCTATCCTCGTGGTGGCTGCTACAGACGGACCCATGCCGCAAACACGCGAGCACATCCTTCTTGGCCGCCAGGTTGGTGTTCCGCGCCTCGTTGTTTTTATGAATAAAGTTGACATGGTGGATGACGTAGAACTCCTCGACCTCGTTGAAATGGAAGTTCGCGAACTGCTTTCTTTCTATGGATATGATGGCGACAATACTCCTATCATCCGCGGTTCTGCCCTTGGTGCACTTAACGGTGAGCCGAAATGGGTGGAAACAGTTGAAAAACTGATGGAAGCAGTAGATACCTATATCGAAATCCCTCCCCGTGATATCGAGAAACCTTTCCTTATGCCCGTTGAAGACGTTTTCACCATCACAGGTCGTGGAACCGTTGCTACAGGACGTATCGAAACTGGAGTAATTAACGTTGGTGATGAGGTAGAAATACTCGGAATGCAGGAAGAAAGACTGAAATCAACTATTACCGGTGTAGAGATGTTCCGTAAACTTCTCGACCGTGGGCAGGCTGGTGACAACGTTGGTCTTCTGCTTCGTGGTGTGGATAAAAAAGATATCCGCAGAGGTATGGTGGTGGCAAAACCCGGCACTATCACTCCACATACAAAATTCAAAGCTGAAGTGTATGTGTTGAAAAAAGAAGAAGGTGGACGTCACACTCCATTCCATAATAACTATCGCCCGCAGTTCTATTTCCGTACTACAGACGTAACAGGAGTTATCGTGTTACCCGAAGGTCGTGAAATGGTAATGCCAGGAGATAACGTTACCATCTCAGTAGATCTTATCGTGCCTGTAGCAATGGATAAAGGTCTTCGCTTCGCTATCCGCGAAGGTGGAAGAACCGTTGGTGCCGGCCAGGTAATTGAGATCGTAAAATAAAAATATCCCTATAATGATGGTTAAAGCTGCCCCCGGGCGGCTTTAGCTGTCAATATAAACGGGTATAGTTCAACGGTAGAATAGCGGTCTCCAAAACCGTTGATCTTGGTTCGAATCCAGGTACCCGTGCAGAAAGAGTAGTAAAGAAGTAAAAACAAAAAAACGTGGCAGGAATCAGAGCATATTTCGAAGAAACCGTCAACGAACTGGTAAATAAAGTTAGTTGGCCTACCCAAAAAGAGCTTCAAAGCAGCGCTATCATCGTTTTGGTAACCTCTGTCATCTTTGCTCTTGTTGTTTTTGTAATGGATTTTGTTTTTGGTATCCGCCAAACCACAGGCGAAGGTTTTGCCTGGAAAGGTATTCTCGGATTCTTTTATGATATGTTTAAGTAGACCCGGATTATGAGTGAAGTTTCAAAAAAATGGTATGTTGTGCGCGCTGTCAGCGGAAAAGAAAAAAAAGTCCGCGACCAGGTAGAGCTTGAAATGAACCGCCTCGGTTATTCCAGACTCGTGCCACAGGTGCTCATTCCAACCGAAAAAATTTACCAGATCCGTAACGGAAAAAAAGTAAGTAAAGAAAGAAGTTATCTCCCCGGATACGTTCTGATCGAAGCAGCTTTAACCGGTGAAATAGTGCACGCCATCAAAAACCTCAGCAACGTTATCGGCTTCCTCGGTGCTGAAAAAGGCGGTGACCCTGTTCCCCTGCGTTCGGCAGAAGTGAGCCGTATCCTCGGAAAATACGATGAACTCACCACCAGTGAAGAAGAGATTAATATCCCTTATATCATTGGCGAAACTGTGAAAGTAATCGATGGCCCTTTCAATAATTTTTCTGGCGTTATCGAAGAGATTAACGAAGAGAAAAAGAAACTGAAAGTGATGGTTAAGATTTTCGGACGTAAGACTCCGCTCGAACTTAACTATATGCAGGTAGAAAAAGAAAGTTAGTATTTAAAAATTTAAGAAAATGGCAAAAGAAATAACAGGATTTATTAAACTTCAGGTGAAGGGCGGAGCCGCTAATCCTTCTCCCCCCATTGGCCCTGCTCTGGGTTCCAAAGGTGTTAACATCATGGAATTCTGCAAGCAGTTCAATGCGAGAACCCAGGATAAGGCCGGAAAAGTTCTTCCCGTTGTAATTACCGTATATAATGATAAGTCGTTCGACTTTATCATCAAAACTCCTCCCGCAGCCGTTCAGCTCAAGGAGATAGCAAAAGTGCAAACCGGTTCAGCAGAATCCAACCGTAAAAAAGTGGGATCTGTATCGTGGGACCAGGTGAAAAAAATTGCTGAAGATAAAATGCCCGATCTCAACTGCTTCACCATTGAATCAGCTATGAGTATGGTGGCAGGAACAGCAAGAAGCCTCGGTATCACTGTAACCGGAAACAAACCGTTTTAATAACATTTAGTATTACCAAAATATGGCACTCACTAAAAAAAGAAAAGAAGCAGAAAAGAAATTCGACAGGTCAAAAGCCTACTCCGTTTCTGAAGCTTCAACGATCGTAAAAAACCTGATACCATTGAAATTCGACCAGTCGGTTGACTTGTCGGTTCGTCTCGGTGTGGATCCTAAAAAAGCCAACCAGATGGTTAGAGGAACTGTTTCTCTCCCTCATGGAACAGGTAAAAAAGTAAAAGTACTTGTGCTTTGTACAGCCGATAAGGAAAAAGAAGCACAAGACGCAGGTGCCGACTATGTTGGCCTTGACGAATACATTGAAAAAATAAAAGGCGGATGGACAGATGTGGATGTAATCATTACTATGCCTTCCATCATGGGTAAAGTCGGTGCTCTCGGACGAATTCTCGGTCCGCGTGGATTGATGCCCAACCCCAAAACCGGAACCGTAACTATGGACATTGCCAAAGCAGTGAACGAGGTGAAAGCCGGTAAAATAGACTTTAAAGTTGACAAGAACGGAATCGTTCACGCTTCTGTTGGCAAAGTTTCTTTCGATGCTGAAAAGATCGCAGAAAATGCCAATGAACTGCTTCAAACTCTTGTTAAGTTAAAGCCATCCTCGGCAAAAGGAGTTTATATGAAAAGTATTTTCATGTCAAGCACCATGAGCCCGGGAGTGGAAATTGATACCAAAACAGTAATCGCTTAAATCACCCTCAAATTATGAAAAGGGAACTAAAAGACCAGGCCATTGCTGAATTAACTGAATTGTTGAAGAACAATAAAGTGCTTTACATTGCCGACACTTCCAACCTGAATGCTGAAGCTACCAGCAAACTCCGCAGGGAATGCTTCAAAAGAAAAGTAGGAATGAAAGTAGTGAAAAACACTTTGCTGAAAAAAGCTATGGAACGTGTGGATGGCGTTGATTATTCAGGCCTCTTTACCACATTGCACGGAACTACCGCAGTTTTAACCGCAGAAGCCGGAAACGTGCCTGCAAAACTGATTAAGGAATTCCGCAAAACAAGCAACATGCCTGTTTTGAAAGGTGCTTATGTGGAAGAGTCGGTTTATATTGGCGACAACCAGGTAGATGTGCTTTGCAACATCAAGTCGAAAAACGAACTCATCGGAGACGTTATCGCATTGTTGCAATCGCCTGCCAAAAATGTTATCGGTGCTCTTCAATCAGGTAAACACAAACTGGCCGGAATCGTTAAAACGCTCGAAAATCGGGCAACCAATTAATTAAATGTTAAACTCTCAATTAAATCTATAGTAAAATGGCAGATGTAAAATCTCTAGCAGAACAGTTGGTAAATCTAACTGTAAAAGAAGTAAACGAACTCGCACAAATCCTTAAAGACGAGTACGGAATTGAACCAGCCGCAGCAGCCGTTGCAGTAGCAGCAGCAGGTGGCGGAGGCGGTGCAGCAGCAGCTGAAGAAAAAACTGCTTTCGATGTAATCCTTAAAGACGGTGGGGCTAATAAACTGGCCGTTGTTAAATTAGTGAAAGACCTCACAGGACTTGGACTCAAAGAAGCGAAAGACCTTGTTGACGGAGCACCGAAACCTTTGAAAGAAGGTATTACCAAAGCTGAAGCCGAAGAACTGAAAACAAAACTTTCGGAAGCCGGAGCAGCAGTTGAAATTAAATAACACGCTCAATCTGAATTGATGGTTTAGGGGCAAACTAACGGTTTGCGCCTAAACCTTTTTGTAGTTTAAACTGGTTTCAACGCCATTGGTTCCTGGTTCACTAATTTTAAAAATTACGCACTTTGGCAACGACAAATAAAAAATCGAAACGCATCAGTTTCGCGAAAAGCAAAAGCCTTTTCGATTATCCCGATTTCCTGGAAATTCAGTTGAAATCCTTTCAGGAGTTCTTCCAGCTGGAAACAACTCCCGAAAACAGAGCCGATGAAGGCCTCTTTAAAGTTTTCTCCGAAAACTTTCCCATCACCGACACAAGGAACCAGTTCGTACTGGAATTCCTCGACTATTTCATCGATCCGCCACGATATACCATCACAGAATGTATCGAACGCGGACTCACTTACAGCGTTCCGCTGAAAGCTAAACTGAAATTGTATTGTACCGATCCCGAACACGAAGATTTTGAAACTATCGTGCAGGATGTGTATCTGGGTACAATTCCCTATATGACTCCCAAAGGGTCGTTTGTAATTAATGGTGCCGAGCGCGTTATCGTATCTCAGCTTCACCGCTCTCCGGGTGTGTTCTTCGGACAAAGCCGCCACGCTAACGGAACAAAATTATATTCCGCCCGAATCATTCCTTTCAAAGGCTCATGGATCGAATTCGCTACCGACATCAATAATGTGATGTATGCGTATATCGACCGTAAGAAAAAATTACCCGTTACCACTCTCTTCCGCGCCATCGGTTACGAAAGCGACCGCGACATCCTCGAAATTTTTAACCTCGCTGATGAAATTAAAGTTTCAAAAAAAGCGATTAAAGATGTAGTAGGAAGAAAACTCGCTGCCCGCGTTCTCCGTTCATGGGTAGAAGATTTCGTGGATGAAGATACCGGTGAAGTAGTTTCTATTGAACGTAACGAAGTGCTCATCGAACGCGAAACCGTTATCGAAGAAGCTCACATTGACCTGATTGTTGATTCAGGTGTGAAATCCATTATCCTCCATAAACAGGATATCAATACTGCCGATTTCTCTATCATTTACAATACACTTCAAAAAGATACTTCCAACTCCGAAAAAGAAGCTGTGGAATATATCTACCGCTTGCTTAGAAATGCCGAACCGCCAGACGAAGAAACAGCAAGAAGTGTCATCGAAAAACTCTTCTTCTCCGAACAACGTTATGATTTGGGTGAAGTAGGACGTTACCGTATCAACAAAAAACTCGGATTAAACATTGATGAAAATACCCGCGTATTGACAAAGGTTGACATCATTGCCATCATCAAATACCTCATCGAACTCATCAACTCTAAAACAGATGTAGATGATATCGACCACCTCTCCAACAGACGTGTTCGTACCGTTGGTGAACAATTGTACAACCAGTTTGGAGTAGGTCTTGCACGTATGGCGCGTACCATCCGTGAGCGTATGAACGTACGCGATAACGAAGTGTTTACTCCCATCGATTTGATCAATGCGAAAACACTTTCTTCCGTTATCAATTCATTCTTCGGAACCAATCAGCTTTCTCAGTTTATGGATCAAACCAATCCGCTTTCTGAGATCACTCACAAAAGAAGATTATCTGCCCTCGGGCCCGGTGGTCTCTCGCGTGAACGCGCAGGTTTCGAGGTTCGTGACGTTCACTATACTCACTACGGCCGCCTTTGTACAATCGAAACTCCGGAAGGACCTAACATCGGTCTTATTTCGTCTCTTTGCGTTTTCGCTAAAGTAAATCGTCTCGGATTTATTGAAACACCATACCGCAGAGTAGATAACGGAAAAGTAAAACTCAACGAAGAACCCATTTATATTTCTGCAGAAGAAGAAGATAATCGCCTTATTGCCCAGGCCAACGTTGCTATGGACGAAAAAGGTGTTATTGACAATGAAAAAGTAATTGCACGTTTGGTGGGCGATTTCCCTGTAGTTGATCCAAAAGATCTTTCATTGATGGATGTTGGAACCAACCAGATCGCTTCTATCGCTGCATCATTGATTCCTTTCCTCGAGCATGATGACGCGAACCGTGCACTGATGGGATCGAATATGCAACGCCAGGCTGTACCTCTTCTCCGTCCCGAAGCTCCTGTTGTAGGAACCGGAATCGAAGAACTGGTGGCGCGCGACTCGCGTGTTTTGATCAACGCTGAAGGTGATGGAGTAGTAGAATATGTGGATGCAGAAAGCATTACCATTCATTACGACCGCTCCGAAGATGAGCGTTTTGTTTCTTTTGAAGGTGATGTGAAAACATATTCGCTTATCAAATTCCAGAAAACAAATCAGAACACCAATATCAATTTGAAACCCATCGTCCGTAAAGGCGAAAAAGTTTCAAAAGGACAAGTGCTCTGTGAAGGATATGCAACAAAAGACGGAGAATTGGCACTCGGAAGAAACCTGAAAGTGGCGTTCATGCCGTGGAAAGGTTACAACTTTGAAGATGCGATCGTAATTTCCGAAAGAGTTGTTCGTGAAGATATTTTCACTTCTATTCACATTGATGAATACATTCTCGAAGTACGTGAAACAAAACGCGGACTCGAAGAATTAACTGCTGATATCCCCAACGTTAGTGAAGATGCTACCAAAGACCTGGATGAAAACGGAATGATCCGCATCGGGGCTGAGGTGAAAGAAGGAGATATTCTAATCGGTAAGATCACTCCCAAAGGAGAAACAGATCCTTCACCCGAAGAAAAACTTCTCCGCGCGATCTTCGGTGACAAAGCCGGTGATGTGAAAGATGCATCATTGCGTGTCGGTCCATCCGTAAAGGGTGTGGTAATCGACAAAAAACTTTTCTCACGTGCTATCAAAGACAGAAAGATGAAAGCACAGGAAAAGCCAATCGTTGACCAACTCGATAAAGAATACGAAAAAGATATCGCTGACCTGAAAAATGTACTCGCTGATAAATTACTCCAGATCATTGGTGAAGAAAAATCAGCCGGTGTATTTAATAACTTTAAGGAAGAGATCATCAAAAAAGGCGTGAAGTTCAACCAGAAAATGCTGGTGGGAATTGACTATTCTACTATCAGCCCGTTCAACTGGACTTCCGAAGAAAAAATAAATAAGCGCATCAACCGCCTTATTCATAATTTCAACATCAAGGCCAATGACCTTCTTGGAATTTATAAACGCAAAAAATTCCAGGTAACAGTTGGTGATGAATTGCCTGCAGGAATTGTGAAGCTGGCAAAAGTTTATCTCGCACAGAAACGTAAACTGAAAGTGGGAGATAAAATGGCCGGACGTCACGGTAACAAAGGTGTGGTGGCACGTATCGTTCGTGAAGAAGATATGCCTTTTCTCGAAGACGGAACTCCGGTAGACATAGTCCTCAACCCGTTAGGTGTGCCTTCGCGTATGAACCTCGGACAGATATACGAAACTGTTCTCGGTTGGGCCGGGGTTAAACTCGGATTGAAATTCTCTACCCCGATTTTTGATGGCGCTACCATTGATGAGATCAATAAATATACAGATGAAGCCGGTGTACCCCGTTATGGCCGCGCTTACCTGTATGACGGAGGAACAGGCGACCGTTTCCACCAACCTGCTACAGTGGGAATCATTTACATGATCAAACTGAGTCACATGGTGGATGACAAAATGCACGCGCGCTCTATCGGTCCATACTCTCTTATTACGCAACAGCCGCTCGGTGGTAAAGCACAGTTCGGAGGCCAGCGTTTTGGTGAGATGGAAGTTTGGGCACTCGAAGCATTTGGTGCTGCCAACATTCTCCAGGAAATTCTTACTGTTAAATCGGATGACGTGGTAGGACGTGCCAAAGCATATGAATCGATTGTGAAGGGAGAAAATCTTCCTACTCCGGGAATTCCCGAATCATTCAACGTATTGCTGCACGAATTACGCGGACTGGGATTAAATATTTCAATGGAATAATTGTTTCACAAAATACACAGCTGAAAAATGGCTTTCAGAAAAGAAAATAAAGTAAAAAGCGATTTCGAAAAAATCGTAATCAGCCTCGCTTCTCCCGAGTTGATCCTCGAGCGTTCAAGCGGTGAAGTGCTGAAACCCGAAACAATTAACTATCGTACCTATAAACCGGAACGCGATGGTTTGTTTTGTGAAAGAATTTTCGGGCCCGTAAAAGATTACGAGTGCCACTGCGGAAAATACAAACGCATCCGTTACAAAGGAATCGTTTGCGACCGTTGCGGTGTGGAAGTTACCGAGAAAAAAGTAAGACGTGAAAGAATGGGACACATCTCTCTTGTGGTTCCTGTTGCCCACATCTGGTATTTCCGTTCTCTTCCCAACAAAATCGGTTATCTCCTCGGACTTCCTTCCAAAAAACTCGACCAGATTATTTATTATGAGCGTTATGTTGTTGTTCAGGCAGGTATTGCTACCAACGCAGAAGGTGCTCCGTTAAATTATCTCGATTATCTTACTGAAGAAGAATATCTCGATATCCTGGATAAGCTTCCGAAAGAAAATCAATACCTCGATGATTCAGATCCCAATAAATTCATTGCCAAAATGGGCGCTGATGCATTGCAGGATCTGCTCAGAAGAATTAAACTCGATGAACTTTCCTACGATCTCCGTCACAAGGCAAATACAGAAACTTCGCAGCAACGTAAGAGTGAAGCTTTAAAACGTTTGCAGGTGGTGGAAGCTTTCCGCGATTCGAATGAAAGAATCGTAAATAAGCCGGAATGGATGATCATCAAGGTGGTGCCCGTTATACCACCTGAATTGCGCCCGTTAGTTCCCCTCGATGGCGGACGTTTTGCTACTTCCGACTTAAATGACCTTTACAGAAGAGTAATTATCCGTAACAACCGCTTAAAGCGTTTGATCGAAATCAAAGCTCCCGAAGTGATTTTGCGTAACGAAAAACGTATGCTCCAGGAAGCTGTAGATTCTCTTTTTGATAACTCGAGAAAATCAAGCGCAGTAAAAACTGAATCAAACCGCCCGCTTAAATCTCTTTCCGATTCGTTGAAAGGAAAGCAAGGACGCTTCCGTCAGAACCTCCTCGGAAAACGTGTTGACTACTCAGCCCGTTCGGTAATTGTTGTAGGTCCTGAGTTGAAATTGCATGAGTGTGGATTGCCAAAAGATATGGCTGCTGAACTTTTCAAGCCGTTTATCATTCGCAAAATGATTGAACGCGGAATTGTAAAAACAGTTAAATCTGCGAAAAAAATAGTTGACAGAAAAGATCCTGTTGTTTGGGATATTCTTGAAAACGTATTAAAAGGACATCCTGTCCTCCTTAACCGTGCTCCGACACTGCACCGTTTGGGTATCCAGGCCTTCCAGCCAAAACTGATCGAAGGAAAAGCTATTCAGCTTCACCCGCTCGTTTGTACAGCATTTAACGCTGACTTTGACGGTGACCAGATGGCCGTGCACGTTCCGCTTGGAAATGCTGCTATCCTCGAAGCACAATTGCTGATGCTGGCTTCACACAACATATTGAACCCATCTAACGGTGCGCCCGTTACCGTTCCTTCGCAGGACATGGTGTTGGGACTTTATTATATTACCAAAGGAAGAAAAAGTTCTGAAGAAGCTCCTGTTAAAGGAGAAGGAATGACTTTTTATTCTCCCGAAGAAGTGGTGATCGCTTATAACGAGGGCCGCCTTGATTTACATGCTCATATCAAAGTACGCACCAAAGACCTCAACGAAAAAGGTGAAGTGGTGTTGAAAATGATTGAATCTACTGCCGGACGTGTAATGTTCAATGAACACGTTCCTGATGAAGTAGGGTATATCAATGATCTTCTTACCAAAAAATCATTACGTGATATTATCGGTAAAGTGTTAAAGACTTCCGGAATTTCAAAAACTGCAAAATTCCTTGACGACATTAAGGAACTTGGGTTTATGATGGCATTCCGCGGTGGATTATCTTTTAACCTGGAAGATGTATTGATTCCGGTAGAGAAAATTAAAATGGTGGAAGAAGCCGCCAAACAGGTGGATGAAGTGATGGGTAACTATAACATGGGTCTTATCACCAACAACGAACGTTACAATCAGATTATCGATATCTGGACACATACCAACTCACGGTTGACGCATATACTTATGGATAAACTGAAGAATCACCGCCAGGGATTCAACAGTATCTATATGATGTTCGACTCGGGTGCGCGCGGATCGAAAGAACAGATCCGTCAGCTTTCAGGTATGCGCGGACTGATGGCAAAACCTCAAAAATCAGGTGCGTCATCACAGGATATTATTGAAAACCCTATTCTTTCCAACTTTAAAGAAGGACTTTCCATTCTTGAATATTTTATTTCTACTCACGGTGCCCGTAAAGGTTTGGCCGATACCGCTCTTAAAACTGCGGATGCCGGTTACTTAACAAGACGTCTTGTTGACGTGGCACAGGACGTAATTATAAATGCAGAAGATTGCGGAACATTACGCGGATTGGTTGCAACTGCGCTGAGAAAAAATGATGAAGTAGTGGAATCTCTCTACGACAGAATTCTCGGACGTGTAACCGTACATGATGTTTTTCACCCGCAAACCGGAGAATTATTAGCTAATGCAGGCGAAGAAGTAACAGAGGAAATTGGAAGAAAGATAGAAGAATCTCCGATAGAAGAAGTAGAGATTCGTTCTGTTCTTACTTGTGAACTGAAACGCGGAGTGTGTGCAAAATGCTACGGAAGAAACCTTGCCACCGGAAGAATGGTGCAGATGGGTGAAGCTGTAGGTGTAATTGCTGCACAATCCATCGGTGAACCGGGAACCCAGTTAACGCTGCGTACTTTCCACGTGGGTGGTACTGCATCGAATATTGCCGGTGAATCAGATATCAAAGCGAAATTCTCAGGAAGAATTGAATTTGAAGAATTACGTACAGTAAAGAAAAAAGATAATGATGGAATTGATGTGGATGTTGTCCTGGGCCGCTCGGGTGAAATGAGAATTCTTGATAACAATACCGGAATTCTGCTTACTACCGCTAATATTCCTTACGGTTCATTCCTTAATTTCAAAAACGGTGATAAAGTTGAAAAAGGACAGGTGATCTGTCGCTGGGATCCGTATAACGCGGTTATCCTTAGTGAAATTAACGGAACACTCGCTTACGAAGGAATTGAAGAAGGATTTACCTATCGCGAAGAAGTGGATGAGCAAACCGGTTTCCGTGAGAAAGTTATCATTGAGAGCCGTGATAAAAAGAAAATCCCTACTATCAAAATTCTTGATTCGAAAACCAAGGAAGAAGTTAAAATGTATAACCTTCCTGTAGGAGCTCACCTTGTTACCAATGAAAATGCAAAAGTGGAAGCCGGTGATATCATCGCAAAAATTCCGCGTATTTCAGGTAAGAGTGGCGACATCACAGGAGGACTTCCGCGCGTTACTGAATTATTCGAAGCGCGTAATCCATCGAATCCTGCTGTTGTGGCTGAGATTGATGGTATCGTTTCTTTCGGAAAAGTGAAACGTGGTAACCGTGAAATTGCTATCGAAAGCAAAACCGGTGAGATCAGAAGATACCTTGTTCCTCTCTCTAAACACATTCTTGTTCAGGAAAACGATTATATCCGTGCCGGACAAACGTTGTCAGACGGATCCATCGCTCCCGGAGATATTCTGGCTATTGAAGGTCCAACCAAAGTACAGGAATATCTTGTAAATGAAATACAGGAAGTATATCGTTTGCAGGGTGTGAAGATTAACGACAAACACTTTGAAACCATTGTGCGTCAGATGATGCGTAAGGTGGAAATTATCGATCCGGGAGATACCAAATTCCTCGAAGGACAATCAACCAATAAAGCTGATTTTAATGAGGAAAATGATTCGGTATTCGGTAAGAAAGTAGTAGTTGATCCGGGTGAATCTGCCAATCTGCGCGCAGGACAAATCATCAGCGCACGTAAATTGCGTGATGAGAACTCGATGCTGAAACGTAAGGATAAAAAACTGGTGGAATCACGCGATGCGATGCCCGCTACTTCTATCCCGATGTTGCAGGGTATTACCCGTGCATCACTGCAAACCGACAGCTTTATCTCTGCCGCTTCGTTCCAGGAAACAACAAAAGTTTTAAATGAGGCTGCTGTAAATGGTAAAGAAGATTTCCTTCTCGGATTGAAAGAGAACGTTATTGTAGGACACCTTATCCCTTGCGGAAGCGGTGTTCGTACATTCCAGAAAGCATTGGTATATTCTAAAGAAGAATACCAGGCCAGCGTTCTTAAAGATAAGATACAGGAAGTGGAACTGGAAGATTAAAATTGAAATTATTCAATAACACAAAGCCCCGTCCCGTTATAAACTGAGACGGGGCTTGTTTTTAAAACTAAATTTTATGAGCGAAAAAGAAAACCCCAACAACCAGCTGAACATCGAACTTTCGGAAGATGTGGCTGAAGGTGTGTACAGCAATTTAGCTATTATCACACACTCCAATTCCGAATTTGTGGTGGATTTTATCCGCATCATGCCCGGTGTGCCCAAGGCAAAGGTAAAATCAAGAATTGTACTCACGCCCCAGCACGCAAAACGTTTAATGCGAGCCCTTGCCGAAAATGTTTCAAAATTCGAGCAGGTACACGGACAAATTAAAGACAATGAGGGCCACGCTATACCAATGAATTTTGGCGGGTTAACAACGCAGGCTTAGTTTGTATGTCAGGAATGGAGTGATTGAGGGATCAGGAATGGAGGAATTAGGGAACAGGAATGGAGTGATTGAGTGATCAGGAATGGAGTGATTGAGGTATTAGGAATGGAGGAGAATAACTCCATCCCTCAATAACCAATAACTCCATCCCCCAATAACCAATAACTCCATCCCCCAATAACCAATAACTCCATCCCCAAATAACCAATAACTCCATCCCCCAATAACCAATAACTCC
>JBMORL010000039.1:0-19797 GCA_049322335.1 Bacteroidota bacterium | reverse complement strand
TGCCCCGCTGGGGCAATGATAACTTTTAGATAATTTTTTTAAAAATATTTGGTGCCGCTGGCACCGGTTAAGTTTGTTTCACGTATCTTTTGTTCATCTGAAACACAAAGTTTTGTAACACGGTTTTATTTACATTGGAGGCGCCAGAGGTGCCTGGCATTTTTATCAACAACTTATCTCTTAAAACCACTTGCCCCAGCGGGGCAGAACGTCAGCATTTTTTTAAACAACTGTAACAAAAAACCCGAAACAGGTTAGTGTTCCGGGGTTTTTCTGTTGCGAGTCCGCCAGGGGCGGACGTGTATGTGAAAAGAACGGGGTTTGCTTAGAAGAGTAATTTAAATCCAACTGTGAACGGATAGAGTTGCGGCCCTTTGCTTTTTTCGAATACACGGGTGAGGCCGTAGTTGGCAAACAATACTCCGTTACCATAACCGATTTGACCGGTTAAATAAGCCTGGAAAGGACTTAACTGGTAATGGCCTTTTGATTTGTTTTCGTATTTTTTATCGTCCAGTTCGTGTTTCTGCTTGATACGTGAACCGAGTTTGTATCCGCCAACAATTCCTGCACTGATATGAAAAGCTTTGTCTTCATCTTTGTTGGTATTGATCTCCAGCAAAAGCGGGATTTGCACATAAGTAGCTTTTAAAATATTCTTTGAATAATCAGCTACTGTGTTTTGAACTGCATAAATGGTATCTGCGTTAGCTACCAGGTCGGTATTGTTTTTCCAGGCATAACGGTTCCATTGAATGCCGACTCCTGTACTTAATCCAACATAATTGGGAATAAGATTTATGTTGAGATCGCCAAAATTTAAACCAAGTGTAATAGATTTGGAATAATCGAGTTCAAAATTTCTGTAAGTAGTGTCAAGTTCCAGTTTATTGTCGTAAGTAAGAAAGCCATTTACCCCGAAATAAAACCCGGCCCAGTTGTTGAATTTTTTGTCATCGCGGTCGATATCAATATCTGTATATTTTTCAACACTGTCTTCTTTTTCATTCCCTTCATCAGAAGGATCTTCGATGATAATAATTTTAACAGTTCCGAACTTCAGGCGGGTGGTATCGCCACTCAACGCCACAGGAACCTGTGGTTGTTCCATTTTTAATTCCGGCATAACCGGTTCAACGGCAATAACACTAAGTTCCTGGGCGTTTGCACAGTGGCTTGCTAAATAAACCCAAACAGAGAGACATGAAAAAGTAAATGTGCGTATCATAATATTTTGTTTTGTTTGATTGTAGGACGAAGAGAGTTGGATAATGTTACATTTTTTTTAATTATTCTTTTAAATTTAGCGCCCGCATTTTCCTTCTTTCACGCCTTATTAGTGGGGCCAGGGTGTGTCGTAAAATGTGAAACGGAGAAATTATGCGAAACCAAAACGAAAGTTAAAACTGAAACCAAAATGTATCTCCCCCTCTCTCGCGGAGAGGGGGCCGGGGGGTGCTTCAAAATGTGAAACGGAGAAATTACGCGAAACCAAAACAAAAGTTAAAACTGAAACCAAAATGTCTCTCCCCCTCTCTTTCGGAGAGGGGGCCGGGGGGTGAGGTCAACGCACCCTCTTCGTCCTCGAAAACCCAAACTTCCCAATAGAAAACCCTTTGGTGACATAATCTTCTTTCTGACCGGCAGAGTAGTTAACGGGCACATTCGTGGCTTCCGAAACTTTTACAGAAGCTACCGATGCCAGTTCTTCGGTGGTGGGATTTTCGATGGTGTTTTTATTCAATACTTTTTTATTGAATTGCTGCACAAGGAATTCTTTTGGCGTAAGATAATCTTCCCTGATTTCGTTAAATGCCATTTCGGTTACGGTAGGATTTTTGTTTTCGGCCACGTTGTCGTTTAACGAATCTGTTGGCTGCGGGTTGATGCGTACAATATCTTTTGCGCTGACAGCAGGAGAAATAAACGGTTTTATTTTTTTATTCGTTTTTTCCACCGGGGCATCATTTATGGCCATGGAATTATTAACCGGGAAAAGCTTTTCGTTTACCGGAACAGGATTTTTCTTGCGGATAATTACAGGACCTGTTTTCTTTTTCTCCTCAGCTATAAAATTATTTTCCACCGGTGAGATTTCTTTTTTACCGTCTGGCAGAATAAGTTTTGCTGTGGTGATAGCGTTTTGGGCATAAGTGGTTTCATTTCCCGGCACCAGCGCTTTCCATCCAAAAAATAAAAGCAAACAGGCAGCAGCTGCATACGAAGCATACCGCACGAACAACGGAATAACTTTTCCGTCTTTTCTTTTCAGCGATTCTTTATCAGTAAAAACAACTTCCTGTGTTGACAGGAGTGTTTTTTTGTACTGTTCATATTCTGCACGGAAACTGTCATTTTCAACGCACGCCTGCTCAAATATTTTTTGCTCGCTGGCAGTAAGCGTATGTTCCACCGCGCTGATCATCCACCAGTGGCGGTTGTTGTCAGTAATGGAAGAGTGAACAGTTTTTATATATTCTTTTTCATCAAATTCTTCTTTTTTCTTACCAAAATAAACTTTTCCGTATGCTTCAAAATCTTTTTTCACTCCCGGGTAGGTCATGACAAAATCTTCCACCGCTTTTTTGTCGGCAGGTGAAAGCAGGTGTTCGTGATAGGCAATAAAATAATCTTCGCAATTTTTCCCGGTTATCTCCAGTGTTGATCTTTTCAGCGATTCTTTTTCTTCAAAAACGATGTTTTCTTTTTTCAGCGATACATTTTCAAATTGCTCAAATTCTTCTTTCAGATGGGGATTGTTTTTCAAAAAGCGGAACAACTCCTGTTTTTGTTGTGCAGAAAGTTTTCCATCGGCATAGTCGATGAACCATATTTCGTAATTGTTGAGGCTGATGTTCATATTACTGTTTCTATGCTTCCGATATATTCTTTCAAAAATTTTCTCGCCCTGAAAATATACACCTTCACCTGCGATTCACTGAGTCCTGTTATTTCACCGATCTCCTGGTAATCGTAACCTTCATAATCGCGCAGCAATACAACTGTACGCTGAATCTCCGGCAATTTTTTTACCGCTTCATCCAGGATTTCCTTCAGGTCGGGTTGCACGGTGGTGTAACTCATTTTTCTCACCGCGGCTTCGTTGTACACGCCCTTTTTCTTTTCCCTGCGCACCTGGTCGATGATGGTGTGGTAGGCAGTGGTAAAAAGATAAGACTTTACCTTTTCGTAGGAAACATCTTCTTTTTTCATCCACAGCCGTTCCCAGGTTTCCTGCACAATATCTTTCGCTTTCTCCGTATCACCCGTGTTTTTCAGGGCAAAACGGAAGACATTGTCAGAAAACGCATCAACGGTTTTATTGTACTCTTCGGTGGTCATTTACTGTGCAAAAATAGACCTTTTAGTGGGTGTGACGGACAGGGGTGGGAGAAAGTTACATGCCTGTTAAATAGCGAAGAGCAAGGGATAATGCGATCAGTCGTGTTTTGCCTTTTTACGTTCAATGCTTTTGCGGTTAAGGAAGCCCGGCTGGAATCTCATACGTACTATCAAAGTTCTGCCCATGGCCGTTGAAAGACGGTCTTCGGTATAAAAGGGAGTAACTCTTCTTTGGAAATATTTATTTTGGTTTAACAAATCAAAAAATTCAAGGTCTAACTGCAGACGCGTTTCTTTAATCCGGTAAAAGGTGATTTTGGGTGTAAGAATAGAAATAACCCGATCAGTGGCGCCCGGCAAACCTTCGTAAGTGCGAATGGAATAATTCAAAGAAAAGAGAAAGTCGTCCAGTTTTTTATTTTTAGGCATCCAGTCAAAATTAAACTGGCCGGTACGATTGATGTATTTTCCGGAAAGAGCAGAAGCAATATCCGACCGGATATAATTATTATCCTGCCAGTAAAGGAGGCTAAAAGACAGGCCGTATTTGAGGGTTGTTTTCCAGGAGAAACGCCCGCTGTAACGGGTCTGCTCCATTCCGGCAGCTTTTTCGTTGAGTGAAGCAGGCAGGTAGAGGTAATTAAAAAGGGGATTGAGAATGAGGTTGCTGCTGAGTTTTCTCACAGGTATTTCGAGAGTTACATTGGCGTTTCCCTTTTTTTCGTAACTGAAATTTTTGTAAGCGTAAAAAACCGTTCCCTGTGGAATTTTCCACGTATTTTGCAAAAGAGTATCCAAAGAGGCCCATACTGCTGATGCCCTTATTGGGTTAGTGGTATAAACAAATTCCATTGCCGTTTTCAATACAAATTTCTTTTTGGATCCCTTGCCGTCATAACTTATGCTGGCTTTGTGTGAAACAGACTGCTGCAGGCTGTTGTTCCCTGTACCCCACACAAATGGAATAGCAATATCCATGTAAGGCTGAAGCAACTCTATACCCGGCCTTCCGGATGAAGACACATAAGAGACGTTCACTAATGGTTTGTTTTTAACCATCGGAAAACTTACAGATGCTTCAGCGAAAAGATTTTTGTAACTGCGTTTTACAAAATCCTGTGAAGGGAAAGATTCAAAATTATTATGATGGCGAATATCATAATACATTTTTATGGACACGGGTACTTTTTTTCCGTATTTCGTTCTCCAATCGATTCCCGGCCTCAGGGACGTAGAGAAAAGATCTGTTTTGTTGGTAAAGAATGGGTCTGTTTGTATCACATTACCGGAATCAAGGTGGCGGAAGGAATGAGACTCACGATAAGCGTATATGAGAGTAAGAGCAGGCCAGTTGATTTTTCCGTCTGTCGGGTCGTAAACGAGGGAGCCTGAAAGGGAGCGGTTGCTGTATTCCTGTTTTACTGTCATTTGTAACGTATCGGGGGTTAACGCATAATCATAAAAAGAAAAAAATCCGGAGGTATATTTCTTATCCTGCTGATCAACTTCTATTTTTATCCATAACCATGATTTTTTAAAGTCGTTTGAATAAGTGAGGATGGTATTGAATTCATATCCGCTGGTGGTATCGTTTAAGTTATTCCTGACGGTATTGAGCACTGTGTCTGTTGCTGAGAAACTGGATGCAGATGATACTACTTGATGAATGTTTTGGGGTAACAGGAATTTAGTGGTCATGATAAATTTATTCTTATCTTTTCTTCCGGGATCAGCAGCCAGGGAAAAATAAAACTCCTGACTGTTGTGAAGTAATGATATATCATCCGACCCGCGCAAATAATTACTGCCCGGAATTATAGCTGTGTGTTTCCGGTAGATGGTATCTTTAAATTTTTGGTCATTTTTATCCCGGCTGTATTTCAGCTGTATTTTTAGTTTTTCACCGTTGTCAAAAAAATAAGAAACGTAACCGGTTCTATAAATATTTGTTCCTCGTTTTCCGGAATATATGTCCGAAGAGGCGAAGTTATGCTCGAACGGCTGGGTTTGAGGGAGCTCTTTGTAAGACGAGCCTGATTTTACAAAATTGTCTGCGCTGCCTCCCAATGTCAGCGTATTCCCCGATTTTCTGAGTGTGAGAGAGCCGTTGAGATCGTACCACGTGGCTGTTCCATAAGAAATAGCAAGGTTTTCGCAGAACAGGTAAAAAGGACGAAATGGTTTTTTTGTAGTGTCTTCCTGTGCGTGTATGGTGAGAATGATGCCCACTATAAGCAGAGTGGTAAGCAAAAGGGGCTTGTATTTCACTTCGGGATACACGGATAGGACAACGATGCAAGGACTATTATAGTATATAGAATTACTGATTTTCCTCTGTTTTCAATCCATCCGTTTTCGAAATATACACCTCCCTTTGCGGAACCGGTATTTTAATCCCCTTTTCACGAAAAGCTTTATCAATAAGGTAACGAAGATCGCTTTTTATGCGTGGAACTTCCCAGTCGTTGTCTGTATAAAAGTAAAGATCAAAATGCAATGCCGATTCTGCAAAATCCTCGAGGAAAACCAATATGGGTTTTTTCTTATCGGTTAAGTGGTGCACAAGAGCACAGTCATACAAAGTCTGCCTCACCAGTTCTGTGTCTGACCCATAAGCTACATTGATCCTGATACTATAACGGGTAGAGCGCTTGTGCAACGAACGGCTGCTGACAGTTTCAAGCGTGAGTTTGGAATTGGGAACCATAAGATAGTTGCCATCTCTTGTTTTTACCTTCGTAGTGCGGATATGAATGCTTACTACTTTTACTGTCACACCTTCTACTTTTATTATATCGCCTACTTTTACTCCTCCTTCAAACAATAAAATAAATCCTGAAATCAGGTCGGCAAAGATCCGTTGCATACCGAGTCCGAGTCCCACAAACAATGCAGCAGAAGAAGCGATAAGTATGGTAATGTCAATGCCAAAACTTTCAATAGCGATGATAATGAAAATGGTATAAATAAAATATTCGGCAAGAGTTACTACCGTATATTGCTTTCCTTCGTCCACTTTTCCGTTTTTCTGCAGGGCGCGGATAAGATAGAGGCGTGTAGTGGAATTAAGGATACGTGCAGCAAAATAAAAAATAAACAGCAGGATAATATTGTAAATGGAGACATGAAAAGAATCTACTTCAAAAATATTATACTCCAGCAGCTCGGTTAATCCCACTCCTTCGTTGTTGAAGGACAGGGATTGAATGGAAAGTAAAACAGCAAGAATATTAATTAACTGCCTTACCAATGAAAGCGTTGCCAGTTCTTTTCCTCCTACTTTTATCTGATCTCTTCTGAAAAAATGGTGAATGATATTTTTTGAATATTTCCGCGCAAAATAAGCGCCTGTCCATATAAGCAAAATAAGAAAAACATGTGCCAGTGTAAAACTGGCTTTGGTGCTGAAATAAAAAATAATGATGTCGGACATTTTATGTTTTTATTTAATCATTACCCTTCCCAGTTCGGCCGAGAGCAGTTTTTTTATTTCCAGCAGCATGGTGTTTTGTTCCAGCAGGTATTGAATCATTTCCTCGTTGGTTTCTGTTTTCAGCTGCTCCTGTATTTTGTAAATCACCTGCATTACTTTTTTCAGCTTATACGAATACACTGCATTCCGGACCATATAACTGGTGCGATCGCTTTCTTTGCGGGTAAATATTTTATGTTTCTCTACCCATTTTTCGCTGAGCTGGTAAGGAGAAAAAATCATATCAATAGCTGTTTTTCCCGAACTGTCATGTCCTTTTTCAAGAAAATATTTTTGAGTGAGAATCAATTCTTCGCGATAGGCGGTTTTAAATTCATCCAGTATTCCGGCAAATTCGGGATGCTCAAATTCCAGTTCATCGGCATGCAATTCGTGTAAAATAAATTCTGCCACCGAAGTGGAAAGTGTTTCTTCTTCCCCGTTTTCGTTTTCTACGGTAAAAATCAGCTCTTCGGTAGAATAGTTTAATAATATCCGCGTAAGTTCCTGTTCCTGCGGATAGAGTTCGTTAATCAGCTCTTTTTCTTTTTGGGTAACAGTATGCGTGGGTTCGGAATAGGGAACGTCTTCTTTGTATTGTTTTGAATAATTGGCCCTGCGCGATTTGTTAAGCTCGTTGATGAGTGTCTGCTCGTTCATCTCAAATAAACGGCTGCATTCTTTCGTATATACAGATCGCGTTATAGGATCGGGAATAAGGGCAATGGAATGCACCAGCTCTTTGATCAGCCCCGCTTTTTTCACCGGATCGTTTTGTGCTTCACTGAGGAGAATACCGGTTTTAAAAAAAATAAAATCTTTGGTGTTTTCAGCAATGAATTTTTTCAGCTCATCGGTGGAAACTTTTTTCGAAAATGAATCAGGGTCTTCTCCATCGGGAAACAATAATACCTTTACATTCATCCCTTCTTCCAGAATCATATCAATTCCCCTGAAAGAAGCTTTTATTCCTGCTGCATCGCCATCGTAGAGAATAGTAATGTTGGGAGTATATCGTTTAATTAACCGGATCTGTTCCGTTGTAAGCGAAGTTCCGCTGGAAGCGACCACATTTTCAATTCCGGCCTGGAACATCGAAATCACATCCGTATAGCCTTCTACCAAAAAACAATTATCGTTTTGTATGATCGATTTTTTAGCATGAAAAATTCCATACAGGATTTTACTCTTTACATAAATTTCAGTTTCAGGGCTGTTGAGGTATTTAGGTTCCTTTTTATCACTTTTCAGCGTGCGTGCACCAAAGGCAATTACTTTACCGGTAACATTGTGTACGGGAAAGATCACTCTTCCGCGAAAGAAATCGAACATCCATCCGTCTTTGTTTTTAATCAGCCCTGTTTTTTCCAGCAGTTCGGGATTATAGCCTTTTTCTTTGGCTTCGCTTAATAATCCATCGGTTTTATCCATGGCATAACCGAGCTGGAATTTTTCGATGGTATCGTGGTTAAACCCGCGTTCTTTAAAATAACTCAGCCCTATTGCCTGTCCTTCTTCGGTATGAAAAAGGTTTTGGGTAAAATGTTTTTGCGCAAAGGACGAAACCACAAACAAACTTTCCCGTTCATTATCCTGCTGAATTTGTTCCGGGCTCAGCGCTTCCTCTTCAATATGGATATTGTATTTTTTGGCGAGGTAACGCAATGCTTCAGGATACGACATGTGTTCGTGTTCCATTACAAAATTCACAGCATTGCCTCCTGCGCTGCAACCAAAACATTTATAAATTCCTTTTGCGGGGGAAACGGTGAACGATGGTGTTTTTTCATTGTGAAACGGGCAAAGACCAATAAAATTTACGCCACGTTTTTTCAGTGTAATAAAATCGCCTATCACTTCCTCAACGCGTGCGGTTTCAAAAATCTTTTCTATCGTCTCTTTTGGAATCACCTGGTGTTATTCGCTGAAATTTTCTTCTTTGGTTAAATTTCCCTGTTCATCATAAAAACTCCATTTTCCGCTTTTTACATTGTTGGTATAATAACCAATGTAACGTACCTGCCCGTTTTTATAAAATGAAACACATTTCCCGTCACGCGCACCGAGATTGTAGGTGTCTTCGCTCCACTTCATTCCGTTTTCATAATACGAAACCCATTCGCCATGTCGTTTTCCCTGCACCATTTCGCCTTTCATTTTCAATTGCCCGTCAGGATATTTTATTTCATTCATTCCTTCTGTCATGCCGGCATCGGGATCAGCTGCAACTTCTTTTTGCACAACAGAGTCCTTTGTTTTTTCATCACTTTTTGCTTTTTCTCCGCCACCACAGGAAGTCAGATATACACCGCCCGTTGCAATCAGAAACAGTATCAGATATTTTTTCATTCTTTTTTCTTTTTATTATTCACATGTTCCATGTACATAATAATACCGCCAATTACAATTATCGCTATAAGAAACCAGAGCATTTTACCGGATATAATAATTGGTTAGAATAGCTTCCCTGTAGGCAGTGGTATCAGTAGTATTAAAAAACTGTTTTGAATACACAAGGCCTACCTGCGGAACAAAATAGCCGACAGAAGGCTGGTTATACAGAAAATTATACTTCTTTACTTTTGTAAAAAATGTATCCATGCCAAAAATCAACGTGTCGTTAACGGGAACAAAATAACATTCGTAAACAGTAGTCCCCGAACCGTTAGTGTAATCAGACCGGATGGTATCAGTAATGGCTTCTGCAAAGGCAAGGTGATTTTCAGCACAACCTGCTCCATCCTGGTTGTAGAGATCATAAAAAGTATTGTTGGAGGAAGTCATCAGCACCGCCTGGGGAGAATTGTTGTGCACCCACCAGTAATCACCGGAAACAGAATGCCAGCCAGTGATGGTGCTGGTTTGTGTCTGCGTATCATAAATGGTATCTGCCCGGTAAAAATTAACGGTATACGTCCATTGATTTCCTACCCTGAAACGGAAATAAGCATCAGCAAAAACAGTGGTGTCTGTAAATGGAGTTTGCCCGTTAAACAGGCAATCGGTTACCGGCAGGGGAGCTTCGTCATTTCTGCAACCGGTAAATGCTATCAGCAATCCTGAAAATAAAATCAAAAGCCGGGTAATCATTCTGTATATTTTTCATTCAAATATACAATTTTCGCAGAGGGAATAGCTCATTTTCTATAATGTGTGAAAAGAAAAAGGAGCCATAAAGCTCCTTTCCCGCAAACGGATATATTTTTCTGAAATTTTACAATGTTCCTCTCAGCTCCTGTTCGCGTTCAATGGCTTCAAAAAGAGCTTTGAAGTTGCCTTTTCCGAATGATTTGGCGCCTTTTCGCTGGATAATCTCAAAGAAAAGAGTAGGACGGTCTTCTACCGGCTTGGTAAAAATCTGCAACAGGTAACCTTCGTCATCGCGGTCGATAAGGATGCCCAGTTCTTTTAACGGAGCAAGATCCTCATCTATTTTTCCCACACGGTCGAGAATATTTTCATAATAATTGGAAGGAACATACAAAAATTCCACTCCGCGGTTTCTCAGTTGTGTAACGGTTTCGATAATGTTGTTGGTAGCAATGGCAATGTGCTGGCAACCGGCACCCTGGTAAAAATCAATGTATTCTTCTATCTGTGATTTCTTTTTTCCGGAAGCGGGTTCGTTGATCGGGAATTTTATTCTTCCGTTTCCATTGGTCATCACTTTACTCATCAGTGCCGTATATTCGGTGCTGATGTCTTTGTCATCGAATGAAACCAGTTGAGCAAAGCCCATTACTTTGGCATAAAATTCCACCCACTTGTTCATTTCTCCCCAGCCTACATTTCCTACCATGTGGTCGATAAATTTCAATCCTACCGGCTCGGGATTATAGTGCGATTCCCATTTTTTATACCCGGGAAGAAAAACACCGTTGTAATTTTTTCTCTCTACAAAAATGTGAACGGTTTCGCCATAGGTATGAATTCCGGAACGGATCACATATCCGTGCTGATCTTCTTCTTTGGTGGGTTCCATATACGATTTGGCTCCGCGCGCTGTGGTTTCTTTCCACGATTTGGTAGCGTCATCCACCCAAAGAGCAATCACTTTTACACCATCACCGTGTTGATTGATATGTTCGTTGACAGGCCCGCCCGGTTTCAGCGGAGTGGTTAACACCAGGCGAATTTTGTCCTGGGCCAGCACATACGATACTTTATCTTTCGAGCCGGTTTCCAGTCCGCAATAAGCATAGGACTGAAAGCCAAAAGCGGTTTTATAAAAATGTGCCGATTGTTTGGCGTTGCCTACATACAATTCCACATAATCGGTTCCGTTGAGCGGGAGAAAATCCTCGGCATCGTTAAATATTTTTTCAACCCCGTAATCTACATTTTTTAATCCTGAACTCATTTTTAATGTTTTTATGTTTGTTACTATATGATTTAGGTTTATTTAATTCAACATAGAACGTAAAATGATAAACCTAAAATGAATTTTATCATTCCAGCCAGTTTTTGTAATATTTTCCGTCATCAATTCCCAGGGCATCTTCGGTAATCATCAGCGGGCGGAAAGTATCTACCATTACAGCCAGCTCTACGGTTTCTTTTTGTCCGATGCTTCTTTCCATTGCTCCCGGTGCGGGGCCGTGTGGAATGCCTTTCGGGTGTAAGGTAATGTGTCCTTGTTCAATATTATTGCGGCTCATAAAATCTCCGTCTACATAATACAATACTTCATCGCTGTCAATATTGCTGTGGTTATAGGGGGCGGGAACAGAACGCGGATGATAATCGAACAGGCGCGGGCAAAAGGAACACACTACAAACGCATGAGTCTCAAAAGTCTGGTGAACAGGTGGCGGCTGATGTACGCGCCCCGTTATAGGTTCAAAATTATGAATAGAAAATCCCCACGGGAAATTGTATCCGTCCCAACCAATGACATCAAACGGATGAGTGGCATACACCATTTCGTGAATCATTCCTTCTTTTTTTATTTTGATAAGAAAGTCGCCTTTTTTATCGTTCGTCTGCAGATCCTGCGGCAGTTTAAAATCGCGTTCGCAGAAAGGAGAATGTTCGAGGTGTTGCCCAACGGAATTTTTATACCGTTTGGGAGTATACAAAGGAGAAAAAGTTTCCAAAAAGAAAATGCGGTTGTCTTCGCTGCTGAATTCAATCTGGTAGATCATTCCCCTTGGTATAATAAGGTAATCTCCATATTCAAAAGGAATGTTTCCCATAAAAGTTTTCAGAATACCACTGCCTTTGTGAATGAAAAGCATTTCATCAGCATCGGCATTTTTATAAAAATAATCTTTTACAGATTTTTTTGGCGCAGCCAGCCCGATCAGCACATCGTGATTCACCAGCATATATTTTCTGCTTTCCAAAAAATCATCAGCCGGTTTCACTCCGAATCCTTTCAGCAGCATCGGCTTTATGTTTTTAGCCACAGCAATTTTCGGTTCCACACTATAGGATTTAAGTATTTCTTTTATTTGTGTGGGACGGTGAACATGATAGAGCAAGGAAGACATTCCGCTAAATCCTTCGGTGCCGAATAATTGTTCGTAGTAATGACGTCCATCGGTTTGCTGAAAAACCGTATGTCGTTTTTGCGGAAAATCTCCGAGTTTATGATATAATGGCATAGTTTAAAAGTTGAGAAAGTTAAAATAGCTGAGAAAGTTAATACAAACTTTCCAAACTCACTCCGGGTTGCGTTTGGTAACCGATTTAAGGTCGGTAATATAAAAACGGGTAGCACTGTATTTTTTCATATCACTACAAAATTACGAAAAGGAAGAATACGAGTCAACCCAAATGTGAAGGATCGTTTTTAAGGATTTCTTTCAGGTTGGGCCTTATGCGGCTTTTGTGAATAGCATGAGCATAAGGTTTTTCCCTGCCTTTTCTTAGTTTTTTCTGTTCCTCCAAAGGAAGAGACGCAATATGCTGGCATTTGGGTGTACAACATCCGTTGAATTTTTTTGCACAATCATCACACTGGATAAACAACAGGTGGCAATCATCATTGGCGCAGTTTACGTGATGGTCGCAGGGTTGTCCGCACTGGTGGCATTGGGCAATCACATCATCGGTAACCCGTTCTCCCACACGCGCATCAAAAACAAAGTTTTTCCCTATGAATTTGGAGGGAAGATTTTCTTTTTTGATTTGCCTGACATAATCTATAATTCCCCCGTGCAACTGGTTAACATCTTTGAATCCATGGTGTTTGAGGTAAGCACTGGCTTTTTCACACCTCACTCCTCCGGTACAGTACATCAGTATTTTTTTATCTTTTTTATCTTTCAGTTCCTCTATCACCATCGGCAATTCTTCCTTAAAAGTATCGGCCTGCGGAGTAAAGGCATTTACAAATTTTCCTACTTCACTTTCATAATGATTGCGCATGTCCACCACAATAGTATCCGGAAGTTCAAGTGCTTCATTGAATTCACGGGCGGTTAGATGATTGCCTACATTGGTTACGTCAAATTCATTATCGTTCAACCCGTCAGCCACAATTTTTTTCTTTACACGGATAATGAGTTTAAGAAAAGATTTTCCATCATCTTCCACAGCCCATTTAAATGGAATATTGTTAAATTCTTTTCGTTGATAAAGCTGATGTGTAAAAGCTTCAACGTTGTGTTCGGGAATGCTGATTTGTGCATTGATTCCTTCGCGGGCCACATAAACACGTCCCAAAATCCCCAAAGCCGACCAATCGCGATATAAATCATCACGCATTTGGTGAGCGTCATGTATAATCACATACCGGTAAAACGAAACGGTTTTACGTGTAAAGGGTTCCGCTTCAAGGCGCTTGCGGAGGGTAGCCTTGTCGTATTTATTATGCAACGCCATATTATGCAAGAATAGGGTTGAGCCTGCAAAGGTAGGGAAATGGCGGGGAAAACAGGGAATGATATTTATCACAGGCTCAGGGAGAGCAACCGTTGTCAGGATTTTGGATTATGAAGTAGCGGGAATTATTTTATTTTTACGCACCCAAACAAAAGCATGGCAGAAAGAATTTTAGTGATCGGTTCACGGGGACAGATCGGAACCGAACTGGTAGAGGCTCTCAGGAAAATGTATGGAAATGAACATGTTTTTTCTTCCGACCTGAAAGAAAGAGATGGCCATGACGAACCGTATATCCAACTGAATGTATTGGACAAAAACGCCCTGTATGATGCCGTGAAAAAAAACGGGATCACACAGGTTTACCTGCTGGCTGCACTTTTATCTGCCACGGCTGAAAAAAACCCTGCTTTTGCCTGGGAACTGAACATGAACAGTTTGTTTTTTGTACTCGATATGGCCAAAGAGGGAGTCATAAAAAAAATCTATTGGCCCAGTTCCATAGCCGTTTTTGGCCCCACCACCCCCGGGGAAAAAACTCCCCAGTATACTATAATGGAACCTTCAACGGTGTATGGAATAAGCAAACAGGCAGGAGAGCGCTGGTGCGAGTATTATCATAAAAAATTTGGTGTGGATGTGCGTGGATTGCGTTATCCCGGATTAATCGGCTATAAATCATTGCCCGGAGGCGGAACTACTGATTATGCCGTAGATATTTTTCACCAGGCAAGAAAACAGGGTAAATACGAATGTTTTTTAAGCGAAAACACGGCTTTACCCATGATGTATATGGATGATGCGATAAGAGCTACTATTGAGTTAATGCAGGCCGATGCCTCAAAACTTACAGTATGGAGTTCCTATAACCTGGCAGGCATAAGCTTTACTCCTGCCGGGATAGCCGCAGAGATCAAAAAGCATATACCCTCATTCACTGTAACTTATAAGCCCGATTTTCGTCAAACTATAGCCGACAGCTGGCCAAAAAGTATAGATGATTCGGTGGCGATGAGAGACTGGGGCTGGAAGCCGGATTTTGATCTTGGCACGATGGTTGAAATCATGTTAAAAAACATTCAAAACTAAATGAAACTGATGAACCTCATTTCACGTTTGAATACCTGTGCGGAAGGCAACTGTGTCAAGGGAAACAACGTCTTTTTAAAAGCAAGGTTCATCGTTGAAAAATACCGGATAAGCGAAATAAATTTTAACGAAACCTGAAAAAACTGTAAATTGCTACTAGATTTGCCAAAACCTCTGCATATGCGTAAATTTTTACCACTTTTTGCAGCCCTGATATTCAGCCTTAGCCTCATTACGGGTAATGCGGCCGGCTTGCAGGACACCAATAAGAAAGACGAACAGGGCCGTAAACAAGGCTACTGGGTAATAACCGGTTCGATGAAAGCCACACCGGGCTTCAAGCCTGACCAGGTGATTGAAGAAGGAAATTATCTTGATGATAAAAAGAACGGTCTTTGGAAAGCTTATTATGCCAATGGTAATAAGAAGAGTGAGATCGAATACAAAAACAATAAGCCTAATGGCAAATACGTAACCTACTACGAAAACGGTAAAACAGAAGAAGAAGGAACGTGGAAGAACAACGCCAACATCGGATCATTTAAAAGATGGCACCCCAATGGCGTAATTGCCCAGGAAAAAACAATGAATACTGCCGGCAAACCCGAAGGAACTATTACCTACACTTATCCCAACGGAAAAAAAGAAATGGAATTTACCGCCTCCAATGGTGTTGAGCAGGGAAAACTTACCCGCTGGTATCCTAATGGTGATGTAATGGAAGAAATGACTTTCAATGGTGGTAAAGTAGATGAGGCTACGGTAGTGAAAAAAGAAATGGTTAATCCTCCCGTTGTTCTCGAGGAAGAAGTAAAAACAGCACCCGTTGACCCCAATCTGAAAGCTAATGAAGCCGATGTAAAAGTAAAAGACGGTTATAACAAACTGTATGATGATCAGAAGCGCCTTGTTCAGGATGGTGAATTTAAAGGCGGAAAACTGTGGAATGGTAAACACTATAAGTACGATAAAAACGGACTCCTTTTGAAGATTGAAATGTATAAGGAAGGAAAATACGTTGGAGACGGACAAATAGACTAAGCATAACAATTTTTTAAAGCCGGTTTTCTTTCGCAACTTTGCGGCATGGAAAACCGGCTTTTCATTTATAATACCCTCACCCGGAAAAAAGAATTGTTTCAGCCCGCACATCCCCCTTTTGTGGGATTGTATGTTTGCGGGCCTACGGTTTATAATCATGCGCATATGGGCAACCTGCGCACCTTTATCACTTTCGACATCGTTTACCGCTACCTTACCTTTTTGGGATATAAAGTGCGTTATGTGCGCAATATCACCGATGTGGGACACATTACTGCTGAATTTGACGAAGGCGTTGACCGCATCGGTACACAGGCAAGGCTCGAACAGTTAGAGCCCATGGAAATCGTTCAGAAGTATACCAATGGTTTTCATGATGTGATGCGCGCATATAACCTGTTACCTCCTTCCATTGAGCCGACTGCCACGGCTCATATCATCGAGCAGATAGAAATGATTAAAAAAATACTGGAGAATGGGTTTGCCTATGAGGTAAACGGATCGGTTTATTTTGATGTGCAGAAATACAAGACAAAACATAATTACGGGGAGCTGAGCGGCAGAAATGTAGAAGAGCTGATAGAAAACACCCGCGACCTTGACGGGCAGAATGAAAAAAAGTTTTTTGCCGATTTTGCTTTGTGGAAAAAAGCATCTCCCGAACACATTATGCGCTGGCCGTCTCCCTGGGGCGAAGGATTTCCGGGGTGGCATTTGGAATGTTCAGCGATGAGCACAAAATATTTAGGAAATACATTTGACATTCACGGAGGCGGAATGGATTTGAAATTCCCCCATCACGAAAGCGAAATTGCGCAAAACACCGCCTGTACCGGTCACGGCCCCGTTCGTTACTGGATGCATGGAAATATGCTTACCGTAAACGGGGCTAAAATGAGCAAATCGTTAGGCAATTCCTTTTTACCAATGGAACTGGTTGCAGGCGACCACCCGATGCTGGAACAGGGATATTCACCTATGACCACGCGTATGTTTATGGTGCAATCGCATTATGGAAGTACACTTGATTTTTCGAACGAGGCATTGAAAGCAGCGGAAAAAGGATATGAACGATTAATGGCAGGCCTCACTACGTTAGATAAACTGAAACCTGCTTCTTCTTCTTCCTTTGATGTGAATGCATGGAAAAACAAGTGTTACGAAGCGATGAATGATGATTTCAATTGCCCGGTGCTGGTAGCACATTTGTTTGATGCTGTACGGATCATCAATTCGGTGCATGATGGAAAAGAATATTTATCGCAGAACGACATCAGCGAACTGAAAAAATCAATGCACGGTTTTGTATTTGATGTGCTGGGATTTGTAAGGGAAGAATCATCCGGCAGCAACGATACCACCGAAAAACTGATGAAAGTAATTCTCGACCTCCGCAACGAAGCCAAACTGAAAAAAGATTATGCTACTTCCGATAAAATCCGCGATGGACTGAAAAATGCCGGTGTCGAAGTAAAAGACACAAAGGATGGAGTGGAGTGGAAGGTGGAGAAATAACCGTTTGTTATTTTACGTTTTATGTTTTAGGTTGGAATCAAATTCCGGAAATTCGTGAACTATGTAAATCCAAATGATTCCGTGAACACTTTTTTCTAACCGCTTTTTATTAACGTCAGCGTTGTTTTTTTCGATTCTTCAATGATGGTTAATAAGTATACTCCGCTTTCCCAGTTAGTGCAGGGAACAAAATGCAATAAATCACCTTTAATTTCTTTTAAAAGATGATGATAAACCAGTTTTCCTTCCAGTGAGTGAATACTAATGATTATCTCAGAAATACCTTCCGGAAAACAGCCGGTGATTTGTAGTTGTTCCGAAAATGGATTAGAAATAACTGTTATTGGCCTTGACTCAAATACCGGTGTGTTATTTCCGGCCGGATCCTGCGGTAATTCTACTTCTGAAGTATCTGCTTCTTCAAATACTATTTCAAAATAAACCCAAATTCCGCTTAGAATATTGGAATTAGGGCAACCCTCGGCATAAGCCTTGTAAACTCCCTCATTGTATACAATAGCATTATAAGGAACAGAACCTATTATCGGGGTGCCGTTATAGTTAACAGAAAAGGAGAGCGAAGAACACCCGCTTTGTTGTCCGGTAATACACACTCCTTGTCCGGGATGGACATAAATTTTAAACGTATCATTTGAATCAAATCCATAGAATGGGGTCCCGTAATAATTAGTTATGCCCGGAGAGCCGCTATTCCTGGTAATAACCAACTCAGTATAATCATACACCTGCAGAAATACCGGATAGTCCTTTTTTGCCCAAATCGGAAATGAGATCATAATAAACGAAATGGTAAGTATTGATTTCACAAGGCTTGAACGATAAACAATCACTTTTAGTATATATTACCTGAAAAAAAGAAATAGGATTAAAGATTGTGAATCGGGCATGGAAAAATAGCCATTTGTTATTTTACGTTTTATGTTTTAGGCCGGAATCAAATTCCGGAAATTCGTGAACGGGGTTTAACCAAATTATTCCGGTTAATTATTTTTTTATAGGATTTAAAAAATTATTCAATTGTATTTGGATATTATTTCCCCGAAAAATAAATTAAAACCTAAAACCTAAAACCTAAAACCTAAAACCTAAAACCTAAAACCTAAAACCTAAAACCTAAAACCTAAAACCTAAAACCTAAAACGGCTGCTATCCCTTCACATTCTCCAGTTTTCCGTTGTTCTCCAACACTACTTTTCCTCTTTTGGAAGAAGCTTTGAGTTTGGTTTTATCGTGCCTGTATTTTTTGCAATACACCACGCCATCCCAGGTTCCTCCGCAGCTATTGGTAACGGATGTACCGTTTATTGTCAGCGTGGCATTGTTTTCAAGATAAATTTTTGCTCCTTCGGGTAACGACAGCAGGCAGGTGACCGTTAGTTTTTTGTTTTTCTTTACCACTATATCTCCGCGCAGGGCATACCCGCGGTTCCAGGTTTCGTTAAAGCGTACAATCCTGGTTTCATTTTCATCGTATCCGCAGGCGCCTGTCATGGGAATGAGTTTGGGATCGGTATTATAGCGTTTGTGAATATGTGCAATTTGTTTGGGCGACAAATAACTTTTGCACTTGCTGTAATTCATAAAATTATTGGAGTGAGCAATGGAATCGCAATCGGCCCAGGCCATACCGTCTTTTCGGGGCATGTCGTCAAACTGTGGCGGATTGGTATGCGAAAGGCCGAGGCAATGTCCTACTTCGTGTGTAAGCGTTTGGGCCTGTATCCATAAACTGGTTTTGATGGCATTGGAAAAATTCATATAGTAGGCGTTGGGACCGCAGCCGAATGAATTGGGATTTTCTGATCCGCCTGTGTAGATGATGTGTAAATAATTTTTATCACTGCCGGTAAGTTTTTCATATACGTCTGACGAGCAGTTGAGGTTGTTCATGAAAGTATAGGAGATGTTTCCTTTTTTCCCGGTGGCATCCAGTTTTGTTTTCAGGCGTACCACGGTTTTTTTTTCTGCCTTGATGAAATACGAGGTATCCACTTCATGCCAGCCATCATTTTTTTCGGTGTTGAACAAGGCTGCTTTGGCAGGTTTGCGGAAGAGGGAGTAATGATTGCCCTTGAAAATAATTTCATTGGCGGAGTAATTGATGGAATCAACGGGAAGGGGATAGCCGTGATCGGTTTTGGCAATGGTGAAATAGCGGTCCCACAACAACGAATCGGTATAAAATTTATATCCTTTGATGACGAAACGGATTTTGGTATCGGGAATAAATTCCACTTCGTGATCGGCTTTCAGTGTGGGTGGCTCCAGAAAACGGTAGAATCGGTTAACGAGATCAAACTGTTCGCGGATGAGGGCAGTATCTTTTTCTGTAAAATTCTGCGGATCACTTTCCGATTTTTTTACCACATGAATCATCACATGGATCAACACTTCTCCCGAAGAATGATCGCGCGGAATATACCGTTCAATATCCTGGCAGTCTTTGCCCTGGGGGAAGGCGCAGGGAAGAAAAACAATTATTGAAAGGA